>CAKQGY010000005.1 GCA_934234055.1 uncultured Alphaproteobacteria bacterium
TACTGGATACTATCAGGACGGTGTATTGAACGACACGTTTGGTAATACCTTGTGTTATAAGTGCACAGCTTGTCCGGGAAACGAGACACCACCGGCAAATAAGTGTTCTGTGGCCAGGACCGAGGCAGGGCAAAACGGATGCCCGGATCGGACGGTCTATAATGAAGTGCCGTGTGCTTGTGATTCGGGATACACAACGAACGCTTGTGTGGCAGGGACGAACTATCAGGTGGATATGAAGACCCTGACCGATGGGACACGATGCTATAAGTGCGCCGAGTGTCCGGAGTTGCCGGATCAAGATTCGGATTGCAGTTATACAATGGGGACAGATGCAAACGGTTGTCCGACGCAAACAATCGGTTCGTGTGCGTGCTCTGACGGATATACGAAAAATGCTTGTGAAGCGGGAAGTTATGCCGGTGTGGAAGAAACGCTGGCCGATGAGACAACCTGCCACAAGTGTGAGACCTGTCCGGGTATTGAGGCTCCGGATCCGCGATGCACCTATGAGGATGAGACGGATGCAAACGGATGCCCAACTCGGACGATCGTGTCTTGTGCCTGTGATACGGATGAAGGGTATACGACAAAGGCGTGCGAAGCTGGAAAAAGCTATACAACGGCAGAGGAAAAACTGCCCAATGATACAATGTGCTATCAATGTAAAATGTGTCCTGAACTATCCGAACCGATAGACGGGTGCACCTATATCACAGGGACCGATGAGAACGGGTGTCCGACACAGACATTAAGCCACTGTGATTGTCCGTCGGACATAACATATAATAATGGCAAAACGCCCTGTGATGAAAGTCAATATGACTTTGAATATCAGCAGGAATTGGCCGACGGGACAACCTGTTATCAATGTCGTGAAAAAGAAGTCTGTGAGGCGGGTTATACATTGGAAAAATGCGCAGGCACGATCATGCAATCGTATCGCATGAATGACGGCAGGACGTGCTATAAGTGCGTTTGCTCAAAGGGTTGCTGCTGTCCGGATGGTTATACTTGCCCGGGTGGTAAAGACGGATCCAGGTTTACCAAGGGCTGTAAAGCAGATGGCGGACACGGCAAGGAAGTGCCTCAGGTAATTTGCCCGGTCGGCTATTATTGCAAATATGGTGAACAAAATGCTTGCCCGGGGAAGAGTGCAACTTCGTATGGGCTGGGCCACTCAACCGCAGAACAATGCCAGAATTGTGATAACGGATATATCTCGGTCGATAAACAGCGGTGTTTGCGCAATTGCCCCGAAGGGTCCTATTCCCAAGACGGTAAGTGCAAAACCTGCCCGAAAGGATCATATTGTATCAATAATAAAAAATATGATTGCGATCCGAAACAGGGCAAATATACCAATAAGACAGGATCTGTAAGTTGCTCGACCTGCCCGAATGGGAAATACACAAAAGATGGTAAGTCATGTGTTGACTGTCCAAGTGGTTATAAGTGTGAAAACGGAGTTCGGCGCGGATGTAAAGCCAGCGAGGGCTATATCGGGAAAAAAGGTGTTTGTAAACGCTGCGGTGACGGAAAATTTGCGTTCCATAACGATGCCAGCAAATGGGGAATACGCTGTGATGTCTGTAAAAAAGGGTTTGCCTGTGTGAAAGGAGTGGCAACAGCCTGTGATCCGACAAAAGGTGAGGCAAACGAAAAGACCGGGCAATCGTCGTGTGCGATTTGCGGCACCGGGAAATACGCCAAGACAGCATCTTCCTGTGCCTCTTGTCCGGCGGGACAATACTGTGAGAACGGAAAAATCGCCGGTGATTGTGTGGCAGCCAATGGTCAGATAAGTAAAGCCGGGGCATCGTCTTGCACGGTGTGTGCTGATGGAACTTATGCTAAACCTGCCAACAGCAAGAGCAGTAACGGAACCAGCTGTGCAAGATGTCCTGCGGGGCGATATTGCTCGGGCGGAAAAATCGCCGGCGATTGCTGGGCAAGTGATGGTAAAATGAGTAAAGCCGGGGCATCGTCTTGCACGGTGTGCGCCGATGGGAAATACGCCAAAGCGGCCAGCACCAAGGATAATCACGGAACCAGCTGTTATAATTGTCCGGTCGGAAAGACCTGTTCCGGCGGGAAGATCCTCGACTAGAAACAGCCTGTAAAAAACAGTGGGATAAGCAGATGCTTATCCCACTGTTTCTTTACGGGAGGAAAAATGATCTAATCTCGAGCACGCTTTTTAAGGCGCTCGCTGAGCAAAATCAACTCGGCGTCCAGTTCAATCGGTAAACGGTCGCCTTTACGGAATTTTTTATAATGTTCGGCAATCGCACCGGTGTCTTGCAACGCCAAAGCGGTGTTCACGCTCATCAAAGCATCAAATTGCTCGGGAGTCATTTTCAGACCTTTCCAGTTCATGTCCGCGTATGTCGGCATCAGACCCAAAGCAGTCTCGGTGGCGTGGGCACAGCCCGCTGTGCGTCGGACAATCCATTCCAACACACGCATATTGTCACCAAAACCCGGCCACATAAAGTGTCCCTCACTGTCTTTGCGGAACCAGTTGACGCGGAAAATCATCGGCAGGTGCTTGACTGTTTTTACCATGCTTAGCCAGTGATTCCAATAATCGCCCATATTATACCCGCAAAACGGCAACATTGCAAACGGATCGCGGCGAATTTCGCCCATCGTACCCTCGGCCGCGGCGGTCTTTTCCGAGCCCATTGTGCTGGCCAGGAATACACCGTGCGACCAGTCAAAGGCTTGATAAACCAGGGGCGTATTGGTGGCCAAGCGCCCACCGAACACAAATGCCGAAATCGGCACACCGGCCGGGTTTTCCCATTCGGGATCAATGGAGGGGCACTGGCACGCCGGCGCCGTAAAGCGCGAATTCGGGTGTGCCGCCGGGCGTCCGCAGTCGGGAGTCCAGTCGTTGCCCTGCCAATCAATCAGGTGCTTGGGCGGAGTATCGGTCATGCCTTCCCACCAAATATCGCCGTCGTCGGTCAGTGCGACATTCGTAAAAATCGTGTTCGCACGGCAAGATTCCATAGCGTTCTTGTTCGTCTTGACATTCGTGCCGGGTGCGACGCCGAAAAAGCCGGCCTCGGGGTTGATCGCATACAGGCGACCGTCCGTCGCCGGTTTAATCCACGCAATATCGTCGCCAACGGTGGATACCTTCCAATCGCCCAGCGCTTTGGGCGGAATCAACATCGCCATGTTCGTTTTTCCGCAGGCGCTGGGGAATGCGGCGGCCAAATAGGCTTTAAGCTTTTCCTTTTTGTTCTCCAAACCGACGATCAGCATATGTTCGGATAGCCAACCCTCGTCCCGCGCCATTGTGGAGGCAATCCGCAACGCCAGGCATTTCTTGCCCAACAGCGCATTACCGCCATAGCCTGAGCCGAACGAGATAATCTCACGCGTTTCGGGGAAGTGGGTGATATAGGTGTTCTCGGGATTGCAGGGCCATGCCACATCAGCCTGTCCCGCCCGCAGCGGTGCCCCGACGGAGTGGAAACATTTGATGAAATCGTTGCCTTTTAAGTGTTTCCAAACGCCTTGCCCCATGCGCGTCATAATACGCATATTCGCCGCCACATAGGCCGAGTCTGTCAGTTCAATCCCGATCTTGGCAATCGGAGAGCCCAGCGGTCCCATGGAAAACGGCACAACATACATCGTCCGCCCGGCCATACAGCCTTTCATCAATTTGTTCAGGCGGGCTTTCATTTTCTTGGGCGCGGCCCAGTTGTTGGTGGGACCGGCGTCAATTTCTTTTTCGCAACAGATGAAGGTTCGAGCCTCTACACGCGCGACGTCTTTGGGATTGGAACGCGCCAGATAGCTGTTGGGGCGCTTGCGCGGATTGAGCTTGATGAATGTGCCTGCGCGCACCAGTTTGGCACACAGGGCATCGAATTCGGCCTGAGACCCGTCGCACCAGTAAACGCGGTCGGGTGTTGTGAGTTTTGCAACTTGGTTGACCCAGTCAATGACAGATTTGTTTCTTGTTGGTAATGCCATATTTCTTCTCCTTTTCAAAACTGACTCTGTTTTTAAGCATTTTTTCAGCGTCTGTCAAGATAAATCCGACAGACCTCGAAAATAATTCCAAAGAAAGCCGAAAACCGGTAAAAATATATCGGAAAAATAAAAAAAAGACTTGACATTTGATGTAAAAACGGATACAATGGCACATCCGAAGTTTTGTCGGGAGCGTTGTGCAACCCGAAAAATGAAGAAACTAGGGGCATAGCTCAATTGGTAGAGCGTCGGTCTCCAAAACCGAAGGCTGTGGGTTCGATTCCTACTGCCCCTGCCATAGAAAAAGGAATGAAAATGAAAGTATCGCCGGCTTTATTTGTTCGTCAGGTTAAACAAGAAATTGCAAAAATCACATGGCCTAATCGTCAGGAAACGATTATGGGTACGGTGTCGGTGGCCGCGATTTGTTTGATCTTGTCGGTGTGCTTGTTTGTGATTGACGCGACATTCGCGTTTTTGATTCGTCAGGTTGTAGGGGGCTAGAAATGCGCTGGTATGTGATTCATACGTATTCGGGATTTGAAAATAAAATTGCTGATTTCATTATGGAACAGGCAGCAAAGAAAGGCTTGTCCGACAAGGTGGAACAGGTCTTGGTGCCGCAGGAAAATGTGGTCTCGGTGCGTAACGGCGCCAAAGTGGAACAAAAGCGCAAATTTTTACCGGGCTATGTTCTGATTAAAATGGAAATGAACGAAGATACTTGGTATCTGGTCAATGAAACGCCCAAGGTGACGGGCTTTTTGGGCGGTAAAAAGCCGACTCCGATTACCGAAGCCGAGGCGATGCGGATCCTGAATCAAGTGCAAGAAGGTGTGGAAAAACCCAAGGCGGCGGTACGCTATGAAGTGGGTGAGACGATTCGTGTGGTTGACGGACCGTTTGCGTCCTTTATCGGCACGGTGGAAGAAGTGGATAACGAAAAGCAACGCTTGAAAGTATCTGTCTCCGTGTTCGGTCGGGCAACGCCTGTGGATTTGGATTGTGTGCAAGTGAAAAAGGAGAATGTGTAATATGTTAGGTTTGAGTGCTGAACTGGAAAAAGCAATCAATGAAGCCGGTCGGGAATATGCCGAAGCGGTTGAAAAAAGCTATCGTCAGCCGGTGTGCCGGTGCGGACGTGTGATCTGTCGGCATAAAACTTGTGCCTGTCGGACTCAAAAACAACAAGAGGGGCAAAAAGAACGCGCCGAATAAGCAATTCGGCCTTGGGGCAGAACCGATTCGGACCCGGGGCTGTTGTGGCAGATGAGCCATCATCGAACCACGAAACTTCAAAAGGAATCGGATATTATATTTTATAGAGGTTATAAAATGGCAAAAAAAATCATTGGCTTTATTAAGCTTCAAATTGAAGCCGGTAAAGCGAATCCGTCTCCTCCGGTTGGTCCTGCTTTGGGTCAACGCGGGTTGAACATTATGGAATTCTGCAAGGCGTTTAACGCAAAAACACAAAAAGAAGAACCGGGCTCTCCGATTCCTGTGATTATTACGGCCTATGCGGACAGAACGTTTTCGTTTGTGACAAAATTGCCGCCGGTCAGCTATCTGATTAAAAAAGCGGCCAACTTGAAAAGCGCTTCCAAAGAACCGGGACGCAGCAAGGCAGGCAAAATCACAAAAGCTCAAATCAAAGAAATCGCCGAAAAGAAAATGCCGGACATGAATTGCCACACGGTGGAATCCGCGATGGAAATGGTCGCCGGTCAGGCTCGGTCAATGGGTATTGAAGTGGTGGAGTAAGAATCATGCAATACGGTAAAAGATTAAAAAAAGCTTATGAATCCATTGATACCAACAAGGTTTATTCTTTGGAAGAAGCCGTTGCCGCGGTGAAAGCCGGTGCAACTGCCAAATTTGATGAAACAATTGATATCGCTGTGCGTTTGGGTGTGGACCCGCGTCAATCCGACCAAATGGTTCGGGGTGCCGTGTCTTTGCCGGCCGGAACGGGTAAAACTTTAAGAGTTGCCGTTTTCGCCAAAGGCCCAAAAGCCGAAGAAGCCCGCAAAGCCGGTGCCGATATCGTGGGCGATGAAGATTTAATGAATGACATTTTGGCCGGTAAGATTGACTTTCAACGGCTGATCGCAACCCCGGATATGATGGGCATTGTGGGTCGCTTGGGTAAAGTCTTGGGGCCGAAAGGGTTGATGCCGAATCCGAAATTGGGCACCGTGACCATGGATGTGACGAATGCTGTTAAAGCCGCCAAAGCCGGTCAGGTTCAATTCCGTGTGGACGCCGTCGGGATTGTCCATGCCGGTATCGGTAAAGCCAGTTTTGACGCGGACAAAATTGCCGAAAACGTCAAAGCGTTTGTCAAGACATTGGCCGGTATGAAACCGGCATCTGCGTCGGGTATTTACCTGAAACAGGTGTCTTTGTCAAGCACGCAAGGCGTGGGCGTCAAAGTGTCCATTCCGACAATTGTCGGATAACCAATTGCCGGTGTCGGGGTAACCCGGGACCGGCGAATACCTGTCCTAGACTGCGGGTATCTTATCACGGGATAAGATTTAAGGGAAAGCATTCCGCCGGCATAGACAGAAATGAATCAGTGATTCCTTCGGGAGTTAAAGAGGATTGTTTCTAGGCAGGCAAATAAGTGGGTTGATCAATATGTTTGAAAGACCTGTGTAGAAACCGAGGGGCGGGGAAACCCAAGCCTCACATGAAAATGCGGAGACATTATCGTGAAACGTGAAGAAAAACAACAAATGATTTCCGAAATGAAGGATGTTTTCAGCAAATCCGCTTTGGTTGTTGTGGTCCTGAACAAGGGCTTGACAATGGAAGAAACAACGGCTTTGCGTCGGAATGTCCGTCAGGACGGAGCAAGCTATCGTGTTGCTAAAAACCGTTTGGCTAAACTGGCTCTGGCAGGAACACCGTGTGAATCCATGGCGGATTTACTGGTTGGCCCGACGGCTATTGCGTATTCGGCAGATGAAATCGCTGCTGCACGCGCGGTGGTCAAAATGGCCAAAGACAACGACCGTTTTGAGGTTGTCGGCGGTATTATGAACGGACAAAAGGTAGATGCTAATAAGATTAAACAATTAGCTTCTCTGCCGTCTTTGGACGAACTGCGTGGCAAACTGGTCGGCTTGTTGCAGGCACCTGCCGGTCAATTGGCAAGACTTGCAAAGGCTTATTCCGAAAAGGAACAGGCTGCTGCTTAAACTTTAACTATTAAACAAACAAATTAAAAGGAAATAAAATGACTGATTTGAACAAAATTATTGATGAACTGTCTGCTTTGACAGTGATTGAAGCCGCTGAATTGGCGAAAATGTTGGAAGAAAAATGGGGCGTGTCTGCTGCTGCTCCGGTGGCTGTGGCCGCTGCGGGTGCTGCCGCTGCCGAAGAAAAGACAGAATTTGATGTGATTCTGGCTGATGGCGGTGCGAACAAAATCGCCGTGATTAAAGAAGTCCGGACAATCACAGGCTTGGGCTTGAAAGAAGCCAAAGACTTGGTTGAAGGTGCGCCCAAAGAAGTCAAGAAAGGCGTTGCCAAAGACGAAGCTGAAAAGCTGAAAAAACAATTGGAAGCCGCTGGCGCCAAGGTTGAATTGAAGTAATTTGCACTTCAAATCCGAATCGGGTCGCATCAATTTCGTGAAAATTGGTGGCGACCCTGTCGGGTAAATAAAGGCAAATGGGTCCCGGCGCCCTCTCACCGGCCAGATTTTTTTGATTATTTAATATGGGGAAACACACATGATCAAACAAGAAACGAATCGCAGAAGAGTTCGTAAAAATTTCGGAAAAATCGAAGCTGTTGCCGAAATGCCAAACCTGATTGGCGTTCAAACTGATTCTTATAAAGCCTTTTTACAGGAAGGGGTTCCTGTCTCAAAGCGCGCGGATGCGGGGTTGCAGGCTGTCTTTAAGTCCATCTTTCCGATCCATGATTTTGCCGGTCGGGGTGATTTAGAGTTCATTAAATACGAATTGGATACGCCCAAGTTTGATGTGGACGAATGCTTGAAACGGAGCCTGACTTTTGCGGCGCCGGTGCGGGCGACCTTACGATTGGTGGTGTGGGATGTAGATGCTGCGACAGGTGTGCGCAGTATCCGAGATATCAAAGAGCAAGATGTCTATATGGGTGATTTGCCGCTGATGACGGAAAAAGGCACCTTTATCGTCAACGGGACGGAGCGCGTCGTTGTTTCCCAGATGCATCGTTCTCCGGGCGTTTTCTTTGATCACGATAACGGTGAAACACATTCGTCGGGTAAGTTTTTGTTCGCGGCACGGATTATCCCCTATCGCGGGTCGTGGATTGACTTTGAGTTTGATGCCAAGGATTTGCTGTATGTGCGGATTGACCGTCGTCGGAAGTTGCCGGTGTCGTCATTCCTGTATGCATTGGACAGCGACTATACGGCACAAAAACGGATTGAAGCGGCCGCCAAAGGGGCTGAAATTGATCCGGCCGATGTCTATGGCATGAGCAAGGAAGAAATCCTGAACTATTTCTATCAAACCGTTCTGTTTAAGAAAGACAAAAAAGGTTGGAAAACAGCCTATGAACCGGCGTTGTTAAAAGGGCAAAAACTGACCTTTGATCTGGTGGATGCCAAGACAGGCAAGGTTGTCTTTGAAAAAGGGCAAAAGTTGGTCTCGGCCAAGGCGAATAAGCTGAAAAAAGACGGATTGGAAGAATACCTGTTGCCGGAAGCCGAATTGGCCGGTCGTTTTGTGGCTACGGATATTGTGGACGAAAAGACGGGCGAAGTGGTCTTGGAAGCCGGTGATGAGCTGACCGAAGATGATTTTGAAAAACTGCACGAAATGAAGCTAAAAGAGCTGCCGTTATTGCACATTGACTATGTGACGGTGGGGCCCTATATCCGTAATACTTTGGTTGCGGACAAAAATACAACACGCGAAGAAGCGCTGATTGATATTTACAAAATTATGCGCCCGGGCGAATTGCCGGTGGTGGAAACGGCCGATGTGCTGTTCCGCGGTATGTTCTTTGACCTGGAACGCTATGACTTGTCGGCTGTGGGTCGGGTGAAAATGAATGCCCGTTTGGGGTTCAGCAATGAAGAAGTCCCCGATTCCGTGCGGGTGTTGCGCAAAGAAGATATTTTGAAAATCTTGAAAACTTTGGTGGAAATCAAAGACGGTCAAGGCGAAATTGATGATATTGATAACCTGGGCAATCGGCGTGTGCGCTCGGTGGGCGAATTGATGGAAAACCAATATCGGCTGGGCCTGTTGCGTATGGAAAGAATGATTCGCGAAAAGATGACTTCCAGTGATATTGACTCGGTGATGCCGTATGATTTAATCAATGCCAAGCCGTTGTCCTCGGCTGTGCGCGAATTCTTTGCTAGCAGCCAGTTGAGCCAGTTTATGGATCAAAACAATCCGTTGGCGGAAATTACGCATAAACGGCGTCTGTCGGCTTTGGGGCCGGGCGGATTGACACGGGATCGTGCCGGGATGGAAGTGCGCGACGTGCATCCGACTCACTATGGCCGAATCTGCCCGATTGAATCGCCGGAAGGTCAAAACATCGGGTTGATCAATTCGTTGGC
Source organism: uncultured Alphaproteobacteria bacterium (assembly GCA_934234055.1). GTDB lineage: Bacteria > Pseudomonadota > Alphaproteobacteria > CAAHEQ01 > UBA3637 > CALXZG01. The sequence continues at coordinate 9,578 of CAKQGY010000005.1, forward strand.
CAGCTATGCTCGAATCAACAAATACGGCTTTATTGAAACACCGTATCGCAAGGTTGTGAACGGCAAAGTGACGGACGAAGTTGTGTATCTGTCGGCGATGGAAGAAGCGCGCTATAACATTGCGCAGGCCAATGCGAAATTGAACGATAAAGGTGAATTCACCGAAGAGTTGGTGACATCGCGTCATGCCGGTGAAGTGGTGCTGGTCAAACCCGAAGATATTGAATTGATTGATGTATCGCCCAAGCAGGTTGTTTCTGTGGCGGCGGCGTTGATTCCGTTCTTGGAAAACGATGACGCAAACCGGGCTTTGATGGGATCTAACATGCAACGGCAGGGTGTGCCTTTGTTAAAGGTGCAGGCGCCGTTGGTCGGAACCGGTATGGAAGCCGTTGTGGCCAAGGACTCAAAGGCCGCCATTACCGCGAAACGGTCGGGCGTGGTGCAGCAAGTAGACGCGTCACGTATCGTTATTCGGGCAACCGATGATTTGACGGCGACAACCTCGGGCGTGGATATTTACACGCTGGAAAAATTCCAACGCTCTAACCAAGGGACTTGTATGACCCAGCAACCGATTGTCAAAACCGGTGAAGTGGTGAATAAAGGCGATATTATCGCTGATGGTCCGTGCACTCAGTTGGGCGAATTGGCCTTGGGGCGGAATGTGCTGGTGGCGTTTGTGCCATGGAACGGGTATAACTATGAAGACTCGGTTTTGATTTCGGAACGGATTGCCCGTGACGATGTCTTTACCTCTATTCACTTGGAAGAGTTTGAAGTGACGGCCCGCGATACGAAACTGGGGCAGGAAGAAATTACCCGCGATATTCCGAATGTCGGTGAAGAAGGGTTAAAGAACCTGGACGAAACCGGCGTGATCTATATCGGTGCGGAAGTGAAAGCCGGTGATATTCTGGTCGGTAAAGTGACGCCCAAAGGCGAAACAATTATGACTCCGGAAGAAAAACTGTTGCGGACAATCTTTGGCGAAAAAGCCGCCGATGTGCGGGATTCATCGCTGCGGGTGCCGCCGGGAATCTCGGGCACTGTGGTTGATGTGCGTGTCTTTACGCGCCGGGGTTTGGAAAAGGACGAACGGGCTCTGTCCATTGAACAGGCGGAAATCAGCCGCTTGGCCAAGGATCGTGATGACGAAAAAGCCATTATTCAAGGCAGTTTCTATGATCGGATTCGGGGTTTGCTGATCGGGCAAAAAGTGGCCAAAGCGATCGGGTTTAAGGCAGGCACGGTGTTAACGGCAGAAAACTTGGCGGAAGTCAAGAACTATGATCTGCGCAAGATCAGTGTTGCCGACGATAAAGTAATGTCCGAAATTGAACAGTTGATTAAGACTTTGGAACAAGCCGAAGATAATTTGCAGGCCAAGTTTGAAAACCGCGTGGAAAAACTGCAACGCGGGGACGAAATGATGGCCGGCGAATTGAAAAAGATTAAAGTCTTTATCGCAACAAAACGGAAATTGCAACCGGGTGATAAAATGTCCGGTCGTCACGGGAACAAAGGTGTGGTCTCGCGCGTGTTGCCGATTGAAGATATGCCCTATACCGAAGACGGAACACCGATGGATATCGTGCTGAACCCGTTGGGTGTGCCCTCGCGTATGAATGTGGGTCAGATTTTGGAAACGCATTTGGGCTATGCTTGCCGCGTGTTGGGTCGTCAAATCGGCGAAATCGTGGACAAGGTCAAGGCTCAAACCGCCGGGATTGATGAACTGAAAGCCAAACTGAAAGAAGTCTATGGCGATCGGGAATACAAAAACAAAATTGCCGATATGAACGATACGGAATTGTTGGCGATGAGCGAAAACCTGAAAGACGGGGTGCCTATTGCAACACCGGTGTTTGACGGCGCACATCAAAGCGATATTGATAATATGCTGAAAATGGCGGGATTGAATGTCTCGGGTCAGGTAACGCTCTATGATGGCTTGACCGGGGAACCGTTTGACCGTCTGGTAACGATCGGCTATATGTATATGCTGAAACTGCACCACTTGGTTGATGAAAAGATCCACGCTCGCTCCATCGGTCCGTATAGCTTGGTAACGCAACAACCGTTGGGTGGTAAAGCACAGTTCGGTGGTCAGCGGTTCGGTGAAATGGAAGTGTGGGCTTTGGAAGCGTATGGCGCAGCCTATACTCTGCAAGAAATGTTGACAATCAAGTCCGATGACGTGTCGGGTCGTATCAAGGCTTATGAGACTATTATCCGCGGGGACAATAACTTTGAAGCCGGTATTCCGGAATCCTTCAACGTGTTGACCAAGGAAATGCGCTCTTTGGCTCTTGATGTAGAACTTAACCAAAACGAAAGCAAATAATGACAACGGGGGAAAGGAACCCTTTCCCCTTTAACCCAAAACAAAAGGCAAAAAAAGATGAATGAATTAATTACAAACTTTGGTCCTGTGGCAAACCCGCAATCCTTTGATGATATTCGTATTTCTATCGCGTCGCCGGAAAAAATCCGGAGCTGGTCTTTCGGGGAAGTGACTCGGCCGGAAACAATTAACTATCGGACATTCAAGCCCGAAAAAGACGGTTTGTTCTGCGCCAAGATTTTCGGACCGGTCAAGGACTATGAATGCTTGTGCGGTAAGTATAAACGTATGAAATATCGCGGAATTACCTGCGAAAAGTGCGGCGTGGAAGTGACGCTGTCCAAAGTGCGTCGTGAACGCATGGGACATATTGAGTTGGCGTGCCCGGTTACGCATATTTGGTTCTTGAAGTCGCTGCCCAGTCGGATCGGCACATTGCTGGATATGATGCTGAAAAACCTGGAAGCGGTGCTGTATTTTGAAAAATACATCGTGATTGAACCGGGTATGACGGGCTTGAAATTGCATGATTTGCTGACCGAAGAACAATATCAGCAGGCTTTGGAAGAATACGGCGAGGATACTTTCCGTGTCGGAATCGGAGCCGAAGCGATTAAAGAAATGCTGTCGCATATTGACTTGGCGACCGAAGCGAAAACACTGCGCGCGGAATTGATTGAAACCAAGTCGGATATGAAACGCAAAAAGATTGTCAAGAAATTGAAGCTGGTGGAAGCGTTTTTGGAATCGGGATCGCGTCCGGAATGGATGGTGTTGGATGTCCTGCCGGTGATTCCGCCCGAATTGCGGCCGTTGGTGCCGTTGGACGGTGGCCGGTTTGCAACATCGGACTTGAATGATTTGTATCGCCGGGTGATCAACCGGAACAATCGGTTGAAACGCCTGTTGGAACTGCGGGCGCCGGAAATCATTATTCGCAATGAAAAACGTATGCTGCAAGAAGCCGTTGATGCCTTGTTTGATAACGGGCGTCGGGGTCGGGCTGTGGCCGGTATGAACAAGCGGCCGCTGAAATCCTTGGCTGATATGCTGAAAGGCAAACAAGGTCGTTTCCGTCAAAACTTATTGGGGAAACGGGTGGACTATTCGGGTCGTTCCGTGATTACGGTGGGGCCGGAATTGATGCTGCACCAATGCGGTTTGCCCAAGAGAATGGCTTTGGAATTATTTAAGCCCTTTATCTATTCCAAACTGGAACAATACGGTATGGCTACAACCATCAAAGCCGCCAAGAAAATGGTGGAAAAAGAACGGCCCGAGGTGTGGGATATCCTGTCCGAAGTGATTCGTGAGCACCCCGTGTTGTTGAATCGTGCGCCGACTTTGCACCGCTTGGGGATTCAGGCGTTTGAACCGGTTTTGATTGAAGGAAAAGCGATTCAGTTGCATCCGCTGGTTTGCACGGCGTTTAACGCGGACTTTGACGGTGACCAGATGGCTGTGCATGTGCCGTTGTCGATGGAGGCACAATTGGAAGCTCGGGTGTTGATGATGTCAACGAATAACATCTTGTCGCCGGCGTCGGGTAAGCCGATTATCGTGCCGACTCAGGACGTTATTTTGGGGCTTTATTATATGTCTATGGCTTTGGACGGGGAACCGGGCGAAGGCATGGTATTCTCGTGCCCGCAAGAAATTGAGCATGCGTTATTTGATCATATCGTGACGCTGCACTCCAAGATTAAAGTGCGTCTGACGATTATGGAAGACAGTGGCGTCAAGAATACCCGTGTGGTGGAAACAACACCGGGCCGTATGAAACTGGCTTCTCTGTTGCCGGATAACAGCAAGATTCCGTTCAGCTTGATGAACCGCCTGATCCGCAAGAAAGAAGTATCGGACATCATTGATGCGGTGTATCGTTTCTGTGGCCAAAAAGAGACTTGTATTTTTGCCGATCGGATTATGGGCTTGGGTTATCGTCAAGCGGCGAAATCCGGTATTTCGTTCGGTAAGGACGACTTGATCGTGCCGGAAGAAAAGAAAAAACTGCTGGCCGAGACGGAAAAGAAAACGACCGAATTTGAACGGCAGTATCAGGACGGTTTGATTACGCGTTTGGAAAAATACAACAAAGTCGTGGACGCTTGGGCGGCCTGCACGGACGCAATTGCCGACGCGATGATGAAGCGTATTTCCAAGATTGAACCGGGCAAACCTGTGAACTCGGTGTTTATGATGGCGAACTCGGGCGCGCGCGGTAGTGCGGCTCAGATGCGTCAGTTGGCCGGTATGCGTGGTTTGATGGCCAAGCCGAACGGCGAAATTATTGAAACACCTATTCGGTCTAACTTTAAGGAAGGCTTGACCGTTATGGAATACTTTAACTCAACGCACGGTGCGCGTAAAGGGTTGGCGGATACGGCTTTGAAGACGGCGAACTCGGGTTATCTGACACGGCGTTTGGTGGATGTGGCACAAGATGCAATCATCACGATGCAAGACTGTGGCACCGATAAAGGAATCACGATTCAACCGATTATTGAAGGCGGTGATGTGATTGCGACAACCGGTGAACGAATCTTGGGTCGGACGGCTGCCGAGGATATTAAAGATCCGAAGACAGGCGATATCATTGTCCAAAAGAATAAATTGATTGATGAAAACGATGTTGAAAAGATCGATAATGCCGGTGTTGATTCGGTGAAGATTCGATCGGTGTTGACATGTGAAGCCGAAGACGGTATCTGTGCGGCGTGCTATGGGCGCGATTTGGCTCGCGGAACGCCGGTGAACTTGGGTGAAGTGGTCGGTATTATAGCGGCTCAGTCCATTGGTGAACCGGGAACACAGCTGACGATGCGGACCTTCCACATCGGTGGGGCGGCGCAACGGGGTGCTGAACAATCCTCGGTTGATGCGGCCTTTGATGCCAAGATTCGTTTGGGAAATTGCACAACGATTCAAAACTCGGACGGAGATACCATTGTGCTGTCGCGTAACTGTGAAATCTCGTTGTTGGACAGCAATAACCGCGAAAAGGCTCGCCACAAGGTGCCCTATGGTGGTAAGTTGCTGGTAGCTGACGGGCAGTCCGTGACCAAGGGGGCTCGGTTGGCCGAATGGGATCCGTATACAACGCCGATCATCGTGGACAAGGCCGGCACAGTCAAGTTTGAAGACTTGATTGAAGGTGAAACAATCCGTCAAGTGATTGATGAAGCGACCGGTTTGGCCTCAACTGTGGTGATGGATTGGCGGCAACAATCGTCCAAGCACGAACGCAAACCGCATATTGTTCTGTTGAACGAAAAAGGCAAAGTGTTCAAGTCTGCCAGCGGTGCCGAAGCGCGCTATTACCTGGCGGCGGATGCGGTTGTGACGGTGACGAACGGTCAGGCGGTCAAGCCCGGTGATGTGCTGGCTCGGTTGCCGCGTGAGTCCACCAAGACCCGCGATATTACGGGCGGTTTGCCGCGTGTGGCAGAATTGTTTGAAGCGCGTCGTCCGAAAGATGCTGCGATTATCTCGGAAATTGACGGTCGTGTGGAGTTCGGAGCTGATTTCAAGACTCGCCGCCGTGTGTTTGTGATTTCGTTGGAAAACGAAGAAGACAAGCGCGAATACCTGATCCCGAAAGGGCGCTCGGTGGCAGTGCACGAGGGCGATATTATTCAAAAGGGCGACTTGATTGTGGAAGGGTCTTTGGTGCCGCATGATATCTTGCGCATCTTGGGCGTGGAAGCGTTGGCGCACTATATGATCAAGGAAGTTCAAGCCGTCTATCGTTTGCAAGGTGTGCGTATCAACGATAAACACATTGAAATTATTGTGCGTCAAATGATGCGCAAAATGGAAGTGGTTGATCCGGGTGATACGACTTTGTTGGCCGGTGAACAGGTGGACAAAGAAACCTTGATTGAAGAAAATGTCAAGGCAGCCAAGGCCGGCGGGCGCGAAGCCAAAGCCGAACCGGTGCTGTTGGGTATTACCAAGGCCAGCTTGCAGACCAAGTCGTTTATCTCGGCGGCGTCGTTCCAAGAAACAACGCGCGTCTTGACCGAAGCGGCGGTGGCCGGCAAGAAAGATCCGCTGCACGGGTTGAAAGAAAACGTGATTGTGGGTCGGTTGATTCCGGCGGGGACGGGTGCTCAAATGCAACGCCTGCGTCAAATCGCGGCCGAACGCGATAAAGAAATCGTGGACGCGCGCAACAAGGAAACAGCCAGTATCGGCTAGGTCCAAAAGCGACAAAATCCAACCCCTGTGGGAATTACCCGCAGGGGTTTTTTGTGATTGACATCGTGGCAAAAATCGGATAGAGTGAGAAAAGAGGTGATTAAAATGAAACGGATAGTTTGCTTATTGTTTTTACTGATGTTTTCTGCTCCGGCGTTTGCAAAAATGCAACCGGTGGCGGTGTGTCCTGAAAATCGGCCGATAAACGGTTATGTCGTTTGCTACAGTTGTGATACGCCCAAAGTGTTGCACTATCACTATCCCGATGACGATGCTTTTCCGGAAGAATGGGACGGTTTGGAAGACTATGAAGAGTATATGAGCACCAACTACAAATCGGCATATAAGGAAAAGTGCGTGGAATTATGTCCCGACCGGATAGAATTTTGCCTGCCGGAATGGTTGGGAGAGGGCGATTGCTTTTGTGGACAAGACACGCTTTTGTTCCGCTTGCAAGCGGTATCTTATAATGGTGTGTTTGGGTTGTTCCTGGGAGGCCTGATATTCCTGTTGCCGTTATATTTGGTGTTTGCGACAAAATTTTTCAATAAGTTAGGCTTCGTCATAAAGAGCCAAGTCCTGCGCACGATGTGCTCGTTAGTTCTGGCGATGCTGTTGTTTGTCGGATATGGTATGATGACACTGGGAAGCGGTTTGACGCAATTTACGATTGTCGGATTGCTGTGCGGTGTTATCGGAAACATATGCGTGTCTGTTATTCAAAAAAGAAAAACCGGAAAACCCAAAAAATAAAAAATCAAAAAAGGCTTGACAGCGGGAAAATAATTTGCTATACACTTGTCTAGTTATTGGACAAGTGTATAGTTAAAAAAGGAGTTCTATGGCACGGCAAAGCACACATTTGGATATCAAGTTGATACGGGTCGGATTACGCCTGATCGCACAAGAGGGAACAAAATCCCTGACCGTGCGGCGCGTTTGTCAGGCCGCCAAAGCGAACTTGGGTATGTTCAGCTATTTTTTCAAAGATAAAGAGACTTATTTGAAACAGGTCTTTGCCGTTTTGCGCGAAGAGTTTTTTGCATTCTTGGATATGAGGGCGGTGCAGCACCAAAACGCGCGCGATCAGTTGATCTATTTTCAGCATAAAGCTGTCGCCTATGCCTATGAGCACACAAACCTGATGCGGGCATTATTATTCGATTTTACGATGGATGAAGCCTTGCACGAATCCTATATGAGAAAGGGAATTATCGTGCCGCTGGACTTACCGTTTGAGTTGATAGAGCAAGCGCAGAAGCAGGGCTACTTGACGCAAAAGCGGACAACAGTGGAAATTGTCGAGCATTTGTTTTTCGGGGGTATTATGCCGGTTTTATTTTCACAGTGTATCGGTTTAATGGGGCGAAACCAGGCGATGCCGCACGGGTTGGATTACTACATAAACAATATGACATATTTAATTGATGAAGTGGAGAATAAACAATGATGTCTCAAAAGAAACTGATAACTTGGGGTGTGGCGTTGACCGTGGTTGCTGCTGTGGCTGTCGGCGTGCGCTATGCTTACTTTTCGGGGCCGTTTGTGTATGCCGGAACTTTGGAAACAACCAAGGTGATTTTGTCCTCTAAAATCGCGTCGGATATTGTGGATATGCCGGTGGCCGAGGGGGATACCGTTGCCAGGGGGCAGATGCTGGTGGAAATGAGTTGTGATGTCTATAAAGTATTGGCCAAACAGATTGATAATGACTATGCACGCGCCGAAGCCTTGGTTGCCAAGGGGCATATGTCGCAAGCTGAGTTTGATGTGCTGGAACGCAACAAACGCGATAATGATTTAAAGCTGGAATGGTGTCGGGTAACTTCGCCGATTGACGGAATTGTGGTGACCAAGTTCCGCGAAAACGGTGAAGTTGTGGGTGCCGGGACAACCTTGCTGTCGGTGGCGAATCCGTATGATATTTGGGCGTATTTCTATGTTCCGCATGATGAACTGTATCGCCTGCATATCGGGGATCAGGTTCAGGGATTTTTGCCTGAAATGGCGAATCACTCCTTTACCGGCACGATTATCAAAATCAATGAAGAGGCCGAGTTCACGCCCAAAAATGTTCAAACACGCGCCGAGCGGACGCGCCTGGTCTATGGGGTGAAGGTGCGGTTTGATAACCCGGATTTAACCTTGAAATCCGGTATGACGATTGAAAGCGCGCTGTTCCATGACTAGTGCCGGTATTGACATTTCGCTCTTGAAAAAAGACTTTGGCGGGGTCCGGGCCTTGAAGGGCGTGTCAATGCATTTTGAAACCGGGAAATTGTATGGTATTATCGGGCCGGCCGGCGCAGGTAAGACGACGCTGTTTCGCCTGATCTTGCAACTGCTGCAACCGACGGCGGGACAAATTACCTATCATCTGGACGGACAGACAGTGCGGTTTGAGGCAATGCGATCCCTGATTGCCTATATGCCCCAGACGCAAAGCCTATATGCGGATCTGTCTATTGCCGAGCATTTGGACTTTTTCAAGGATCTGTATGGCATAGATGAGCGTTCTTTTCAGCGCAAGCGGGACGAATTGTTGCACTTGACCCGGTTGGAAAAATTTCTGGATCGGCCGGCGGGAAAATTATCGGGTGGTATGTATAAAAAACTGGGGTTGATGTGTGCACTGTTGCGATCGCCGCGCGTGATGCTGCTGGACGAGCCGACAAACGGTGTGGATCCGATTTCGCGGCGCGAGTTCTGGGAGATGCTGAATACCTCGGCCGGACAGGGGATTTTGGTGTTGATGTCCACGGCCTATATGGACGAGGCCGAGCGCTGCAGTTCGGTGGTTCTGATGGAAGAAGGGCGGGTGCTGGGGAGCGGCGAGCCCAAGGCTCTGCTGGATCAGGCAGGGGTATCTGATTTTGATGCGTATTTTTTGAAACGAGGGCAAGGCGATGTCCAAGATAATGGTTGATGTAGCACACCTGAATGTTCAATTCGGTGATTTCTTTGCGGTCAAAGATGTCTCGTTTACGGTGCCACAGGGCGAAATTTTCGGCTTTTTGGGAGCCAACGGTGCCGGAAAGACCACAACCATTCGGGTGCTGTGCGGGTTGTTGCCGCCCAGTGCCGGCACGGTGCGTATAGACGGTCTGGAAATGCGGGCCGGGCAAGAGAATAAAATCAAAGCCAAAGTGGGCTATATGTCCCAGCACTTTACGCTCTATGACGGCCTGTCTATCGCCGAGAACTTTGAGTTTGCGGCGGCGCTACGGCACTTGAACAAAAAAACATATTTGGATCGGCGGCGGGAATTATTGGACTTTATCGGTTTTCGTGAGAAATTATCGTTGGTGGTGCGGGACTTACCCGGCGGGATCAAGCAGGAAATGGCCTTGTGTGTGGCACTGTTGCACGATCCGCAAGTTATCTTTTTGGATGAGCCGACGGCCGGGGTGGCCCCGGTGGCTCGCTTTCGGTTTTGGCAGTTGATCAAGCGATTGGCCGCCAAAGGCAAGACTGTTTTTGTTACGACGCACTATATGGACGAGGCCGAAAACTGTCATCGGATTGCCCTGATGCGTGCGGGGGAGTTGATTGCATTAGATTTGCCCGAAAACCTGAAACGAACGACATTTCATAAAACGCTGTATAACCTGTCGCCCAAGCATGCCGATACACCTTTGCCGGATAAAAAATTGTTTGACATGTGGGAGCCCTATGGCCAGCATTATCACGCGATTTTGAAAGAGGAAAGCTCTTTGAAAAACCTGAGGCAGTCCTTTGATATTGAAGAAATAACGCCGTCTTTGGAGGATGTCTTTATCCGCCGGGTGGAGGGACAAAACAGATGACATTTTTTTCCTATCGCCGTATGCATGCCGTTTGCCAAAAAGAGTTTAAGCACATCTTTCGGGATCCGTTCACATTGATGATGGCATTGTTGCTGCCGTTGTTGATTGTGCTGATTTTGGGAAATTCCATAGAGTTTAATGTTCAGTCCATAGATTTGGCCTATGTGGATTTCAGCCAGACACAAAGTTCCCGCAAATTGGTGGAGACATTCGGCAGCTCGGGTTATTTTCGGCCCTATCGCGTTGCAACGCCCGATCAGGGAATTCGCGATATTGTGTCCGAGCGTGCCAAGATGATGTTGGTTATTCCTCCGACTTTTGAAAAGGAAATTTTGGCCGGGCGGACGGGCACGGTTCAGATTATGATTGACGGGGCGGATAACTCGTCGGTGTCGGCGATTATGAATTACCTGAACACCATCAATACAACCGCGATTTATAAGATTTTGGATATTCCGCCGGCTCCAAAAACGCCGTTGTCTTTTAAGCAACGCTATTTATTTAACCCCGAATTAAATACAAAATGGTTTGCTATTCCGGGATTGTCGGCGGTGATTATCGCCTTGGTGGCGATTATGTTGACGGCTTTGACCGTATGCCGCGAGTGGGAGCAAGGCTCTATGGAAATGCTGCTTTCTACCCCCGTCAGTGCGGCCGAAATTATGATTGGCAAATTGTTGCCTTATGCGTTTTTAAGTTTCATCGGTTTTATCATTGTATTTTTGGCGGCACGCCTGATTTTCGGGGTTCCTTTTGTGGGCAATTATCTGATTTTAATTACGGCGACGGCTTTGTTTATTTTGGGATATTTGGCGCTGGGGCTATTTATTTCGGTCACCAGTCGCGAACAGCAGGTTGCCGTTCAATATGCGGCGATTATCGGTCTGTTGCCGACGGCACTGTTGTCGGGATTTATCTTTCCGATTGAGTATATGCCCCGCGTATATCAGTGGTTTTCAGCTTTGTTCCCGGCACGGTTTTATGTTGAAATTTCGCGCGATCAGTTCCTGAAAGGCAGCGGGTGGACGGACCTGTGGATTCCGTTTTTGGCGTTGGCGGTGCAGGCCGGGGTCCTGTTGCTGGGGTGCATTTTCAAGTTTAAGAGGTCTCTGGAATGAATACACTGTGGGGATTTATCAAAAAAGAATTGACGGCCTTGTTGCGTGATCCGGTGATGTTGGTGGCGGTGCTGATTATGCCGGTGGTGCAGATGGTAGTGCTCAGCCAGGCGATTACTCTGGAAGCCGAGAATTTGCGTCTGGTAATTGATGCCGAACCGGGAGATACGGTCATGGAGCGAATCTATGATCACGCGATCGGGTCGGGTTGGTTCGTTCGAGCTGAGGACAGCACCAAGGACGCCCTGCACGCCGTCCAAACGGGGGACGCCGATGTGGCAATCGTGGCTCCAAAGGGTGGTTTGACAAAAGCCCTAATGCGTGGGGAAGGCGGGTTGCAGATCTTGATTGATTCAACAAATGTCTTAAAAGCACAAAGTATTGATGCCTATTTACAAGGGATCACCATGTTCGTTTTGCAAAACGAGTTTCATCAGATGGCAACACCACCGATCCGATTTACGGTGCGTTTAATGTTTAACCCCGAGTTAAATACGCAGTGGTTTTTGGTGCCTGCAATTATGGCAACTTTGGTGTTTATGTCGTTCTTGATTCTGATTTCAATTTCTATCACGCAGGAAAAAGAAAACGGCACGATTGAAACGCTGATTTCGGCGCCGATTTCTAAATATGACATTATCTTGGGTAAGACTTTGCCGTATATTTTGGTGGCTTTGATCAATATGTTTTTAATCCAAGGCGTCGGTGTTCTGATGTTTGATTTGCCATTTGCAGGGTCGTTTTTGATGTTTATGGCCTCGTTCGCCGTATTTTGTATTCCGGCCTGTGCGATAGCGGTGTGGCTGTCCACCTATACCCAGACTCAGCAGCAAGCTATGCTGGGTTTGATGATTGTGGCGTTCTTGGCTCTGATGTTGTCAGGTGCCTTGTTCCCAAAAGAAAATATGCCGCTGGTCTTGCAATGGGTGGCGGATATCAATCCTTTAACGCATTTTACTTACCTGATACGCAATGTCGTGTTGAAGGGAGCGGATTGGGGCTATTTTGCGGCGCATGCGTGGGTGATGGCGGTAACAGGTGTGATTATCTGGATTTTTGCAATTAAACGATTTAAAACAACTTTATAGGAGAAAAAGATGAAAAAATATGTGGCGTTATTGATGATGATGGCTGTGCCGGCTTGGGCAGATATTTATACGGCTCTGCGTGAGATTGACGCGTCCAACCCCGAGATTACCGCCGCGCGGTCGATAGTCAAAGCCTCGGGCGCCGATGTGCGCCAATCATGGGCGGGATGGCAACCCTCGGTCGGTGTGTCGGCGGGGATTGCTCGTGCCAAAACCAAGGCTGATCAAATGGGCATTGATGAGAGTTATACACAAAAGCAACTGGGCGTATCAGTGGAGCAAAATTTGTTTCAGGGTTTTGCTACCAATGCGCGCATTGATGCTGCTAAGGGGCAATTGCAAGCCGAGCAGGCTTCCCTTTATGCCACGCGTCAGACCGTGTTTTTAGAGGCGGTTCAGGCTTATCTGAATGTCCTCAATACCCGGGAAGTGTTGGCATTGCGGCGCAATAATGAGAAGGTGTTGCGTGAATACTATAATCTGTTCTCGCAAAAAGAACAGGTGGGGGTGCTGACGAAAACCGATGTGGCTCAGGCTGAGGCACGCTTGGAGTTGGCGAAATATGCCGCCATCGCGGCCAAAGCCGATTATGATAATGCCTTGGAGACTTATCGCCGGATTTATGGGCAGACCGAAAATCAATACACAGATGTGTCTACGGATCGCCTGAAACCCGTTTTCCCAAAGACGATTCAAGAGGCCGAGCAGCAGGCCTTGGCCAACCACCCCAGCATTTTGGCTGCCGATGCACGATATCGGTCCGCTGATGCGCAGATTACCGTGGCGCGTCAGACGATTTTACCCTCGGTTGATGTCAAGGCTTCTGCTATGCGCTTTGACGATATTCCGCTGGCCGATCGTGTGGACGACAGCCGCATTGGTGTCTATTTAACGGTGCCTCTTTATGACAAGGGAACGGCTCTGGCACAAACACAAAAGGCCAAGGCACACGCTTCGGCGGTTAAAGCGCAAATTACGGGGGCTCAGCGGGCGGTGTTGGAAAAACTCAATCAAGCCTGGAATATTTATCAGGCCCAAACGGCGGCGATTACTTCGGCCCAAATCCGGATCAAAGCCAGCCGCTTGGCCTTGGACGGTGTGCGCGACGAGCAAGAACGGGGTCGTCGCACGGTTCTGGACGTCCTGAACGCCGAGCAAGAGGTTCTGGACGCGCGGGTCAGCCTGACCCAAGCCCACCATCGCCAAACGCAGGCCTTCTTCTCGGTTCTGTCCGGCACCGGCGCCCTGACCCCGCATAACCTGGGGATTGAGTAATTATTGATATATGTGAAGATACACTTTTCAACTGCAGGATCATTTTTTTGTGATAGGATATTCTTATATATGTGTGATGTAGCTGGGCTAATCGTTTGATTTTTGACCTGAAAAAATAAAATTTTCTTCGTAAGTATTCATATATTCCTTCGTATACTGTGTTTTTGTGCCATGCATCTTTTTATAAAAGGCGATACTTGGATTTTTATGTAAAACCCATAAATACATATTTTTGAACCCCAGTTCTTGAATGTAATCAAAAAAATGAGTAAACAATGCCTTGCCGATGCCTCTTCTTTGATATTTTGGAGATACATAAATGGCATATAATTCCACAGGGATATTCTGAATATTATCTCTGGCTTTTCCACCCCAGACAAAGCCTAATATATCTGAATTTTCTGCACGAGCAATAAAAACAATATTTTCTTTATTTTGATTTGTCACAGTATAGTACCAGGCATTTATGTTTTTTTCAGTTACTTTTTTCCCCTTGACAAAATCCCTTGGGAGCAAATCAATGTAGGTATTTTTCCATGTATTTACATTTAAATAGGCTATTGCTTCAGCATCAGCAGAACTTGGATTTTCAATGGATATTTTAAACATTATTACAATCCTTTCCTTAAGTTATTTAAAATGAAAAAATATATTTGCATTTTCGATATTTTTGTGATATACATAGATATGTATTATCATATAATACATCATATTGCAAACTAAATTTTTATCTGGTATATTCCCAAATTGCTTAAAGAACTTGATAAAGTTAAGAATGATATTGACTTATGTTGAGTGCTATGATAATATATTACTGTTATATTTTGAAAGGAAAAATATGAAAAAAACTAATAATAACATTTTAAAATATATTTCATATGCAATTTTAATTGAATTAGGGACTGCTTTATTGGCTTTTCTTTGTTTTTCTTCTGCTTATACACAGGCTTATCAGGGAAAAGGTGGAATGATGCAAATGTATGTGGCATTTTATGTCATTCCCTTTTTGCCACTTTTATTTCTTGTTAAAAATTTTAAAAGAGTTGAATGGAGAGCAATTAGCTTAATTCTGTCATTTATAAATTTTCTGATTATTCTGTATTTAAATTAGAGATCTTTTTTAGAAATGCTGTGATAGATAATTAATAATCTGATGTATAACTGTAAAAATAACAAAAGAAATTATTGTGGCAATCCATCTTTTAGATATCTTTTTAAGAAAAGTAGGAACCAATAAAAGAATAAAGATTAAGATTAAAGACACTATCATATTCTGATTACATATAGTTGCGAAATGGCATACCTCTTTTTTAAGTGTGTAATCATAATCACAAATCCCTTCGGATCAGCATCCTGACTGGCGAGCCATAATAAATACGATTGCATATATTAGAATTGCGCGACTAATCAAAAGAAAACAAAATTTTTTATTAGATATTTTTTCATTGATTGCCCTTTAAAAAGTCTCTGAAAAATGTGGGTTTTATGTGGTTTGAGAGATTGTGCTACGCATGGACTGAAAATTAATTAAAACCGAATTGAAAGATAATAATTAAATTCTTCATTTGTCAGGATTAAATATATAAAAGTGCATATATAAATCGGATAGAGCAATAAACTTGGTAGAAGCCATTGATATATTCTATCCCATAATTTTTCCTTGGATATCCTGTGGGATTTAATTATGCATAAATTAACGGATGCTTAATCCGTTGATAATTTGGAATAAATGCGAACGCCCTGATACACGCCGTCCATCAATTCATATTCCCGCATTGTGCCGTCCAAACGATAGTTTAATCTTTCGGCGACGGCACAAGACCGCTTATTTGTCTCATTACAAAAGATTTCACAGCGATGACCGCCTTGTTCAAAAAACATTTGTTGTAGTTCTTTAATCACTTCCGTAATGTATCCGTGGCCGGTATAGTCTTTGTCCAAATAATAACTGATTTCGGCAACTTGTTTAGCATCTCGAACATGAAGACCTGCATAGCCGATTAATTTTTCCGCCTTGAACAAAAAATAGGTAATGCTTAATTTTTCCCATTTTTCTGCCATTGATTTCAGGTTTTCTTCCGCTTTTGAGACAGTTGTGTAACCGCGTGTCCAGGGAATAAATTTAAACTCTTCCTGATTACGCAGAACCAAGTCGGCCACTTGTCCTGCAAATTCCGTGGACGGTTTCTTTAATATCAGGTTATCCAGTTCCATTTGTGTCGGAAAAATCATTTTTTCTTTATCCTTATTGTATTTAATTTCAACAAGATAATCTGGGTAAGTGGCTGGGCTACCTGGACTCGAACCAAGACTGACGGAATCAGAATCCGCTGTCCTACCATTAGACGATAGCCCATTCGGGATAGACCTATTATACACATTTTTTCGTGAAAATCAAGTCTATTTTTTTGTTATAGCCAAAAAAGCGAATCAATCCTGACGGATCCGCCGCCGATTCGGTCTTAAAGTGCATGTCAAGTCCTATTTTACATGGTGTTGCACTTGTTTGAATTATTCTCGCTCCACAGAATGGAACAGGCTTTTTTGTCCTATCGTAAGAAATTCATTTTTCCGAAATGCAACATTTTCTTCCCCCAACAAAAAAGCCCACCGTTTCACACCGGCGGGCCTTTCGTAAATCCAAGCCAAACGACCTATCTTTCCGTTTCTTTGACGCCTTGCGCCATTTGGATCATTTTCCGGGCTGTTGCCATATCGGTCATAGTATAACCAGATTGCATGTTTTTTGTGTAGGCTTCATGCATTTTTTCTTGAATGCTGACAAATGCTTTTTCAGCTACAGGCTGAGCCCACTCGGGATCAATTTTGCTCATGACTGCATCTGTAGCCATAGCGCATACAAAACTTATGATAGCATACTTGGAAACTTCCGATAAACGCGATATTATACTGTCATCTTCATTTCGCCCGCCGCGAAATAAGCGTAGTGTTGCCGCCGTTCCCACAACCGCCGCAAAAACAATATGATGCCAATTTTCAAAAGGTGTGTTTTTCATATCCCCTTCGCGTTGCTCGCGTGTTTTTTTGACGGCATCATACAGGGACAGGATTTGTTTTTCTTGTTTTTTATCACCTTTTGCCAGTTTGTGGGCAAACTTGGTAAAGGCAATTTCTTCCGGCACGCCGGCAGCCACATCGTCGGCATATTGTTGAATGGATTGACCGTCTTTTTCCCACAATTTTTGGAATTGTTCATGGGATTTCTTCTCGTCAAACTTGCCGTCGGCAGTTGTTGGGATCCAGGCCGGCATTGTAATTTTTTCACCTTGCGCGGTTTCCTGAGTTTTGGCCGGTGTATCCGCCGGTTTTGTTTCGGCCTTGGCCATCGGCGCCACTACCGCCCCCGCCGCCAAAGCAATCCCCGCCAGTGTTTTCTTAAAAGTCATTGTGAACCTCCTTGTAAAAGCAGACCCTATATTGCCATTATACCACAATAATTCATTTGTGTCAAATTTTTTCTCACTATCATGCAAATTCTACTTTGCCGTTATAAAACGAACACGCCATTTTTTAAAATCTGTCAATCACTCTGCTTTGCCACGATTTTTCCGCTGAGCGAAGTGGCTGTTGCCCCGGTGATTTGCACTGACACAATTTGTCCCAGATATTTCTTGGACGCCGCCACATGTGCGTTTTGCAAATACGGTGTATAGCCCGAAATCTGCCCTTTTTCCGTGCCGTTTTCAATCATCAGCACTTCCAAAGTTTTACCGACCGTGTCCTGATTAAATTGCTTTTGTTGAGACAGCAGTAATTCTTGCAATCGTATCAAGCGCTCGGTCTTGACCGCTTCGGGGATCTGGTTGCGCATCAGGCTGGCCGGTGTGCCGGGGCGAGCACTGAACTTGAACGAAAAAGAACTGGCATACCCGACGCGTCGGACGATGTCCATCGTGTCTTCAAAATCCGCGTCAGTCTCGCCCGGGAAGCCCGTGATAAAGTCTGACGAAATCGCTATATTCGGCCGCACGGCTCGAAACCGGTCAATAATATCCAGATACTGTTCGCGCGTATATTGTCGATTCATCGCTTTCAAAACGGTGTTGCTACCTGATTGGATCGGTAAATGAATATAGGGCATCAGTTTGCTGACATCACGGTGGGCTGTAATGATATTCTCGGTCATTTCAGACGGATACGAGGTGGTATAGCGGATTCGTTCCAAGCCGTCAATCTCGGCAATCATACGAATAATATCGCCCAGATCACGCGCTCCCTCGCCGTGCCAACCATTAACATTTTGCCCCAAAAGCATAATCTCTTTGGCCCCCGTGGCAACCAATTGGCGTGCCTCGGCCATAATTTCGCCGGCCGAGCGTGAGTATTCGCACCCCCGTGTATAAGGCACCACGCAATAAGAACAAAAATGATCGCACCCCTCTTGCACCGCTAAAAAAGCCGATGCTCCGCCGGATTGTGCCTGGGGGAGATAGTCAAACTTGGATTCGGCCGGAAAGTCCGCCAAAACGACTCGCCCTTTTTTTCGGTTAAATTCAGCAATCAGGTGCGGTAATTGGTGATAGTTTTGTGGTCCGACCGCGATATCAATGGCGGGGGCACGTTTGATCAACTCGTCTCCGTTGGCCTGCACCACGCAGCCTGCAATAATCAATAGGGTATCCAGTCCTTGGGTGGCACGCTCTTGTTTGATTTCTTTCAGGCGTCCGATTTCGGAAAACAGCTTTTCCGAGGCTTTTTCCCGAATGTGACAGGTGTTCAGCAACAGGATATCCGCCTGTTCGGGCTTGTCCGTTTCGGTATAGCCCAAAACGCCCAGCGTATCACGCATCCGGTTTGAATCATAGATATTCATCTGACACCCGAAAGTTTTGATGTAAACATGTTTCATTTTTATTTTTTCAATTCCTTTTTCAGTTTGTTGATTTCTTGTGAGCGGGCAAAAGCATCCACGATACCCGATTTCGGATACAGGGTCTCGTAGAACTTGTTATACTCGGCAACCGGATACACATCACGCGCCACAGCTCGCATTTTATATTGTTTCCATTGTGAGGCTTGATGAATCAGATCTTTTTTTATCGCCGGATCAATTTGATAGGCTTTAAGTGCCGCCGCCGCGCGTGTATCGGATAAAGTCTTGCTGGGGTAAAACCACTTATTTTCTGGTTTTTCCGCCGCCAACATTAAAAGCGCATACGGGTGCAACAGGCCCCCCGAATGGCTTTGCACACGGCGCAGACCCAGCATACCGCGCAGTTTTGTGTGATACGCTATGACGGTTTCGCGCCCTTGGGGCGTTTCATCCAAAGTTGTCAGCAGTTGTGCCAAATTGACCTGAGCCGATGCATTGCCGTTATCGGCACTCATTTGATAGAACAACAGCGCACGCTGTGGGTTTGCCGCTATGGACTCGCGTCCTTTCTCATAAATCTGTCCCAAGTAAAGTTGCGTGGCATCATCCTTTTGATAGAGGGCGCATTGAATATAGGTCGGTATTGCCGCGGCCAGTCCGCCCGAGCGTGCCAAAGTATCTCCGGCGGGACATGCGGCTTGGGCTGTACCGGCTAATAACAACAATGATAAAATCCCGATAAAACGCACTTGATACCTCCTTAAAACCGAACTCGGATATGGTCAACTCCCGCCGGTGCGGGCGTAATGCCGGTATAAAACGGCAAAGTTTCACCGGCTTGGATTTCGGGTGTAGTCAGGTGCACGCTTTTCTGTGCGATAATATCGTTTGCCATGCCCAACACATAGACCGTTAAAACCGGAGCCAAACGGGCTGTATCACCGGTGTTTTGAATGGTCCCCTCTATCAACAGTTGGCTTTGCTGTTGCTCGTCCGGTTCGGTTCGGAACGACACAGGGCCCAGAGTCAGAGTCGAATCGGTTGGTGCCTGATCCGTCAAAATCGGCAGGGTGAACAGCGATTCGTCCGGTGTCTCGGCAAGGGTGCTTTTGTCTCCATCAGGGAACAGCGGAATATCCTCGGCCGCCGGCAGAGCAGACGCAGGCGTTGGCTCGGGCATTGGAATAACTGATGTGGGGATTGGCGCCGGGGTCGGTTGATCGGGCGCATTTTTAAGCGACTTGGATTCGGTTGCCACCGGAGCCGGCGGGACAACAGGTCGTGCCGCCTGTGCGGGAGGAAGAGTTGAATCAATGGCCTTTGCGACGACGGGTTTGAGATCATGTTCGGTCATCGGCAGAGCCACAGGTTTGCCCTCAATCGGCGGCAGAATCGTTTGAAATTGCGGTTTCAGTAGGCCTCGCCCCAGCCAACCCGCCATACACAGCGCGATAATCAAGATAAAATACAGCGGTATCAGCCACAATTTGGACGATTTTTCCGGAGGTGGTAGAGGTTGAAAAGCCTCGGGTAAAGTATTTTGCGGCGGTGTTACGCGTTCGGGCATGGTATACAGCGGTTGTGAGAAAGCCTCGTCCGTCGGTGGGGTATCGGGTGCGACGGAGACTGGTGGAATCGACAGCGACTCGGGCGCCGGTGTTTCACAGGTCGGCGCATTTTTTTCGGTGACGGCTTCGGTTAAAACCAGTGGCGCTTCTTCTCCTTTTTCAAAAACAGCCCCACAGGCCGAACACTTTAATTTCTGGCCTTCGGACAGGGTTATTCCGTCCGGTATTTTATACTTTGCATCACATTTTGGGCATATAATAAGCATTTTTATCTTTCCCTTTTCAAAAAAATGGTGTAAATATAATATATACGATTTCAAAAAAAGATACAACTATTTTTAGTCAAAGGAATAAAAAAGTGGTGCCGACAAACAAATTACAAACCCCGATAGCCGAATTTAACGGCGTTTCATTCCGCTATGAAGGTGGGCCGGAAGTCTTGAAAGATATTCAATTTACCCTGACGCCGGGGTCGTTTCACTTTATGACCGGTGAAAGCGGTGCGGGTAAAACTTCATTGCTGAGTCTGCTGTATCTGTATCACCTGCCGACCAAAGGGCGTGTTCGGTTGTTCGGCTATGCAGTAGACGAATTGACTCGTGCCGCGCGGGCGCATATCCGTCGCCAAATGGGCGTTGTGTTTCAGGATTTTCGCCTGCTGAACCACCTGACGGCTTTTGATAATGTGGCACTGCCTTTGCGAATTGCGGGCGTCAAAGAATCCGAGATTCGTCACCATGTGACAGAATTATTAACCTGGGTGGGACTGGAAAAGCAGATGCGATCCTATCCGCCCGAGTTGTCGGGGGGCGAACAACAGCGAATCGCAATTGCCCGAGCCGTGATCAACCGGCCGACACTGCTGTTGGCGGACGAACCGACAGGAAATGTGGATGATGCGATGGCTAAACGCTTGTTGCATTTGTTCTTGGAACTCAATAAATTGGGCACAACGGTGGTGATTGCCACGCATAACGAAGGGTTGATTCGTCATTTCGGCTTTCCGAAATTGCACTTGGAGAAAGGTCGCCTGACAGTCGTATCGCAAAATCAGGTAAAGGAAATGGCCTCTAAATTATTTAATCGGGGGGAAACGGCATGAAACAGACCAATATCTTTTTTGCAACGGATGCGTCACGGTTGTTTTTGCCGTGGATGAGTATGCTGATGAGTTTTATCGCCGTGTTGATGCTGGCGGGAGGTATGGTGGCTTATGGCGCGATTACCGACTGGCAGCGGGTAGTATCGGGTGCTTTGACAGTGCAAATCCCGGCTTATACGGATTCGGGTGATCCGCGCGGTGATGTGGTGGCGCAAGAAATTGAAACCACGCTGACCATTTTAAGATCCAGTGCCGGGGTCAAGGGGGCAACAGTGTTGTCGGACTCCCAAATGGCGGATTTGATGGCGCCGTGGCTGGGGAGCGGTGCGTCGCTGTCCGAACTGCCGTTGCCGAAGCTGATTGATGTATCGGTGGATACCGAAAATTATCCGAATGTATCGCAATTAAAAACAGATCTGGCGATGCAGGTGCCCTCGGCCGTTCTGGACAGCCACCGATTACAACTGACGCCGTTGTTGCGTTTGTCGGGCGGTGTGATCAAACTGATCGGATTTATTTTGATTTTGCTGGCATTGACAGCGTCGTTCACCGTGATTTATACAACGCGCACAGGCCTTGCCGCACACGAACACATCATTGCTTTGACGCATATGATGGGAGCAAATGACACCTTTGTGATCAGTCAATATGCCATCAGGAACTTTGTGATGACGATTGCGGGCGGATTGTTCGGTGTGTTATTGGCTTTGCCGATTATGGCGGGCGCATCGTTTTTAATTAAAGGAGCCACTTTGGATTTCTTGATCGGGCCGACTTTGGGGCTGACTCAGTGGGGAATTTTGTTTTGTGTGCCGGTGTTGTTGGCCGTGTTGGCTTTTATTACAACATGGAAGTCGGTTGCGGATTATCTGAAACGGTTTTTGTAAATGAAGAAAAAAGTTTGGACACCGTGTTTGCTGTATGTCTTACTGATCGGAGCCAGTTTGTGGTTGATCGGGTTTATCGTGTTTTGCCTGTATGCGCTCAGCTTTCGCTTTCATCCGGCCGAACCGACAGATGCGATTGTGGTTCTGACGGGTGGGGGCGAACGCGTGCAAACGGCCTTGACTTTGTTGGAGGAAAGATATGCCGATCACTTATTGATTTCGGGTGTCAATCAACAGGTAGCCTTGTCGGATTTGGCCGGGCAGTTGCCGGCAGATTTGGCGCAAAATGTGACCTTGGGCTATCAGGCGCAAGATACCCGCGGCAATGCGCGTGAAGTGGCTCAGTGGATTGACGGCCGGCCGATTCGGACGATTTTGCTGGTTACCAGCTTTTACCATATGCCCCGCGGGATTTTTGAAGTGTTGCGCCAAAGCCCGGACTTAAAGATTGTGCCACTGCCGGTATTTCCGCGATCTTTTGATGATTCGGTGGATTGGATACGCACGCGCTATGCGTGGTTGTTGTTTGTAGAGTATCACAAGTATTTGGCCATTCGGGCCTGTGATTTTTTTGAAAGGATATAATCTATGACTGTATTTCGTTCTGTTTTATTTACCATCGTGTTTTATATTGTCACGTTGTTTTTATTCATCGTGATGTTGCCGACGCTGCTGTTGACGCGTAAACAATCCCTGTTCTTTCCTATTTTTTGGACACGGCTTGGTAATTGGTTATTGCGAGTGATATGCGGCATTAAAATCCGGGTGGAGGGGTTGGAAAACTTGCCTGAAAAAAACGGGTATATTGTGGCGTCCAAGCATCAATCGGCCTTGGAGACAACAGTGTTTCATCACTTGGTCCCGAATACTTTTTACGTGTTAAAGCGTGAATTAATGTGGATACCGTTGGCGGGGTTGTATTTTATCAAAACGGGTTGTATCCCCATTGATCGTAAGGGGGGAACGCGCACAATGCGGAAGATGCTGGCCGGGGTGCAGGCTCGCTTGGCCGAGGGTATGAATCTGATTATCTTCCCCGAAGGCACCCGCACCGCGCCCGGCACGAAAAAACCGTATAGTCCCGGTATTGCTTTTTTATATGAGCAATGCCGTGTGCCTGTTGTGCCGGTGGCCTTGAATACCGGCTATTGCTGGCCCAAGAACAAGACGATTAAGTACCCCGGTACGGTGACGATTCGTTTCTTAAAGCCTATTGAACCCGGCTTGCACCGGCGGGCATTTTTGGACGAACTGTATGACCGCATAGAAGAAGTGCAAGATGTGTTGCCGTCGCCGTTTCAGGGCTAAAATTATATGCAGACTTTGGAACCGAAAACATCGCTGGGCCTTTATTCCGATTTGTCGGCGGTTTATATCAACGCCTGCTTGTTAAAGACGGACGGATTGGATATTTTGGGCGAGCCGATTTCGCTGACCCGCACTTATCCGGCGGATTTGCGTGAGGAGATTTTAAGCCTGCGCTATCCGGATGATTTTACCGATGCGTCAGCTTTGAAAAAATTGAATGATCGGATTACGACCGAGCACCTGTGTGTGGCTCAAGAGTTGTTGGATTCGGTATCGCGTTCTATTCAACACGTGGATATTGTCGGCTATTCAGGGCATATTTTACATCATCGTGTAGAGGATAAACAAGATGTAATCCTGGGGGCTGCTGATGTTTTGGCGCGATGTCTGCAAACGCCGGTCATAGATCGTTTTTCGCAAACGGATTTACAGGCCGGTGGCACGGGCGGCCCGTTGTTGACAACTTTTACCGAGGCTATTATGCGCGCGCAACCCAAGCCCTTGGCGGTTGTCAGTTTAAGCGGCTTGTCTACTCTGACCTATATTGGTCCGTTAGGTGAGCAATATGCTTTTGATGTCGGTGTAGGATGTTTGTTGTTGGATCGGTGGCTGCAACGACATGCGGGTGTTGAAATGGATTTTGACGGCACGTGGGCCGAAAAAGGAACCGTGGATCAACGATTGCTGGATTATTTGTTAAAGACGCCGTATTTGCTGAAACAACCGCCAAAGACGTTGGATCGCGACGATTTTAATCACTTACTGGAACATGTGGCGGGAAGCACGCCGGCCGATGGTGCCGCAACGCTGACGGCCTTTATTGTGCAAAGCATTGTGCGCGCGTCGGCCTTTTTGCCGGACAAACCGGTGAAATGGATTTTAACGGGTGGCGGAACCTTAAACCCCGCGATTGTGTTGCGCTTAAAACAAGCCTTGGGTGTATCGGTAGAAACGATTGCCGAAACACAAATGCCGCATTACAATTTATCGGCGGCCGGTTATGCATTTTTGGCAGTACGATCGCTGTTTTGCCTGCCGATTACTTTTCCCAAGACAACGGGTGTAGCCGTTCCGATGACGGGCGGATTATATCACGCGCCGACTCAGGATTGATTTTTTTTGTAAAATATGTATAATAAAGCCGATTTTGAATAAGGAGTATCTATGAAAACAGCATTTCTTTTCCCCGGTCAGGGATCGCAATCCATCGGAATGGGAGTTGATTTATACCAGAACTTTGTCGCCGCCCGTTTGGTGTTTGACGAGGTAGACGAAGCCTTGCACCAACATTTATATCGTTTGATGAGTGTGGGAGATTTGACGGAGTTGACGCAAACCCAAAATGCCCAACCGGCGATTATGGCTGTCGGTATGGCGGTGGTGCGCACCTTGGAGCAAGAGTTGGGTGCTCCCTTGACGGATAAGGCCTCTTTTATGGCAGGGCACTCACTGGGGGAATATACGGCACTATGCGCGGCGGGAGCGATGACTTTGGTCGAGGCTGCGCAAACTTTGCAGGCTCGCGGTGCGGCTATGGCTCGCGCCGGTGCGACCACAGACGGCGGTATGCTGGCGGTTCTGGGATTGGATATGCCGACCGTTGAGCAGATTGCCGCACAAGCCTCTGCCCTTGATGAGCAAGTGGTTGTGGCGAATGATAATTGTGTGGGGCAAGTGATTTTAAGCGGCCACCCAAGCGCCCTGAAACGAGCGCAGACATTGGCCGATCAGGCCGGTGCCAAACGCGCTTTACCCTTGGTCGTCAGTGGTGCTTTTCACAGTCCCTATATGGAACCGGCGGTTCAAGAGATGTTGCCGGTGTTGGGAAAATTGGCGTTAAAACCGACGCGAGTGCCTGTGGTGGCAAATATTACGGCTTTGCCCGAAAGCGATCCGGCCGATGTGCGAGCTAATCTGGCGGCGCAAATTACGGGTCGTGTCCGGTGGACTGAAACGATTGGCTTTATGAATGCACAAGGGGTTGATACTTTTATTGAATGCGGGGCAGGGCGCGTGCTGACAGGATTGAACAAACGATTGGTGCCCAAGGCGATGGCTTTGTCCGTCGGGGACAGTGCGGGGATTACGGCGTGCCTGACAGCATTAAAAAATGCTTGACAACGGGACAAAAGTTTTATAACCTGCAATCAGAACGGCTTGACAAGGAGAATAAAAATGAAAGCAATGAATTATTTGTTCGGTTTTGTGTGGTTGGTTGCAACAGCGGCTTCGGCGGCCTTTATTGATCCGGGGTCTACTACCAAAATGACGGTGGCCGGTGCGGTTGCACAAAAAGATAATGCCCAGGTAATTTTAGAGGGACAGATCCAAAAAAAGATTAAAACGGATAAATACTTGTTTGTGGATTCTACGGGATCGGTTGTGGTTGAAATTACCAAGAAAAACTGGCGCGGTGTTGATGTAACGCCGGCCGATACGGTGCGTATTCGCGGGAAAATCAACAAGGGTTGGTCCGACACCGAAATCAAAGTGCGCACAATTGAAATGGTCAAATAAAATATCCTGCCGAATACGCACTTTTAGATTGACTTTCCTGTGAAATTACATTACTTTAAAGGCAAGCATTTTGAAAGAGGTTAAATATGTATTCTGGTATTCCTTTTCCCGATATTGATCCGGTAGCTGTGAACTTGTGGGTATTGCCGATTCGGTGGTATTCTTTGGCATATATTTTCGGTCTGATCGGTGCGTGGCTTTGGGCACGCAAGATGTCTGTCAAATCGCACAGCCTGTTCACGGTTTTGAAAGTGGACGATTTCGTCATTTGGGCTACGACCGGTATTATTTTGGGTGGCCGACTGGGGTATGTTTTATTCTACAATCTGGGTTATTTTTTGGAAAATCCGCTGCATATTTTGTATTTGTGGCAAGGGGGTATGTCCTTTCACGGGGGCTTGCTGGGCGTGTTGACGGCTTTAATTTTGTTCGCCCGCAAAAAGCAAGTGCCGATCTTGGAAATGGGGGACATTATTGTTTGCGTGGCGCCGATCGGTCTTTTTCTGGGGCGGTTGGCTAACTTTGTCAATGGTGAATTATTTGGTCGCATAACACAGTCTGTTCCTTGGGCAATGATTTTCCCGGCCGGTGGACCTATGCCCCGCCACCCCAGTCAGATCTATGAAGCTCTGTGTGAAGGGGTGCTTCTGTTTTTGGTGTTGAATGCGCTGTGGTGGTTTGTGCCACGTTATCGCGATCGTCAAGGATTCGTGTGCGGTTGGTTTTTCGTGTTGTATGGAGCTATGCGGTTTTTCTTGGAGTATTTTCGCGAGCCTGATGCGCATCTGGGGTTCGTGTTTCAATCGTTTTCTATGGGACAGATTTTGTGTGTTCCGATGATTTTGTTTGGCGTGTGGCTGATTTTGAAAAGTCGTCCGACCGCCGTTTTGAAAAAAGCAGAAAGAGAGCATCAATCATGAAAAAATCATACACATTGTGGGGGAAGTTAAAGCGTGTTGTTCGAATGCGGTTGATTGTGCCGGTGCAGCGCTCGCCGCATTCGCCCGAATACAAGGCTCGCGGGGTGGCTGTGGGATTGGCCTGGGCGATGACGCCATTAATCGGGATTCAGATGTGGCTGGTTCTGATGACATGGGTGTTTGCTAAAAAAGTGTTGAAATGGAACTTTTCGTTGGCCTTGGGGATTGCCTGGACATGGGTGACAAATGTGTTTACGATGATTCCGTGCTATTATATTTTTTATGTGACGGGTCAACTGATGCGTTGGGACGTGGATAATATCACAGGGTATAAAAAATTAGCCGCCAGTATTCGTGAGATTTTTATGAGCGATTTGGGCTTTGTGGAGGAATGGACTCAGTTTTTGGGCTTTATCGTAAAAGATTGGGGTATCTCTATGATGCTTGGATGTTTGCCATGGGCGGTTTTGTGCACCTATTTGGGATATCATATGACACTTAAATATGAAAAGGCCAGGCTTGCCAGACGTAAGCGAAAGGCCTATTTAAACAGGGGAGGAGATGACTATGAAACAAACGGCTGATTTATCGGAACTAAAATTTGTGTCGCATGGTTTTTATAACGCGCTGGATTCCAAAACACTGACCCGGCCGATCACGATGAACCAAGTGCATTCGGCTGATGTGCTGTTTTTGACAGAAGAGCCGGCCGAGAAGCCGTCGGTTGATGCCCTGATTACCAAAACACCGAACCTGTGCCTGACGGTGCGCACGGCAGATTGTGCCCCGGTGTTGTTGGCGGACTCCGGCTCTCAAATGGTGGCTGCCGTGCATGCCGGATGGCGGGGAGCCTTTCAAGGAATTTTGGAAATAACGGTGTTGAAAATGTTGCAGCACGGAGCAAACTTACAGACGATTCGTGCCGCTATCGGCCCGCATATTCAGGTTCAATCTTTTGAGGCCGGTTCCGATATGCAGGCTCTGTTCCCCTCCAGCGAGCATCATTTCTTCACCGAAAAAAACGGCCGACTGATGTTTGATTTTGATGCCTATGTGGTGCATCGCTTGCGGCGTGCCGGTATTTCCCGAATTGAGTCGGTGGGCGATGATACTTATACCGATTTTTCGTATTTCAGCTATCGGCGTGAACCGGATAACCCCGGCCGTCAATACAGTTCCATTATGATTCGGGGTTCTTATGAATAACATTATAAATGATATTGAATTTATTATCCCTTGTGGCGGTAAAGGCACACGCAACTATCCGCATTCCAAAGGGATACCGCATAAATCCCTGTTGCCGTTTGGCGATGTGCGCTTGATTGACCAAGTGCTGGGGGATATTATTCGCCTGGGTGGCCGGCATATTACGATTGTTTGTTCGAATCAAGAAGTGATTCGACAGTTTCAACAGGCTTTGGATACCGATAATGCGACCGAAGAAAAATTGCGTGTCGGTAATCGGCATCAAATTGCTGATGTATTGCGGACGACTTTTTTGCCACCGGATACGGAGTTGAAGTTTGTCTTGCAATCGGAACCGATCGGGACGGCACATGTGTTGGGTCTGGCGCATCGGGTGTCACATAATCGGCATGGCCTGATGATTTTTCCGGACGATATTATTCTGGCGGCGGATCCCGAACAGACTCAGATTGCCCGTCTTGTTCGGGCTTTTCAAGACGATTCTCGCCAGATCTTGGTGACAGGTGTTGCCAAAGAGGATGTTAGTAATAATGGTGTTGTGGTCAACAATCGGTTGATTGAAAAGCCGAAAGTAGCTCCTAATCATAACGCAGTATATTCGCCGATTTTAATTCCCAAAGCGATTTTGGATTTTATAGAGAATCAGGTGGATACCTACGAGCGAACGGGAAAATTGCCGGATAATTTGCCGTTAAAAGAGTGGGTTTATACCGACGGCATCAATCAATTTTTGGATCAAGCCGATCCGCAGGAAGGCTGGCATATCCATATGATTATGAAGCCGGATCAAGACTTACTTCTGGACACGGGAACTTTGCCGTTGTACGAGCAGGCACAGCTGCGCGCGCTTTTGAAATTGTCGCGTTTTCGGCAGGCCAATAAACAATTTGTGAGGGAGCTGTTACGTGATGAAGACTAGATTCGCCCTGGCTTTATTTTTGGGTCTGTGTGCTTGTCAGGCGCCCACCGTTCCACCGTTCACCGTGACGGATTTTTCGGGGATTGAGCCCGTTTCTGTCGGGGTCAGCTCTCTGTATGTGCAGGATAAAACACCCGAATACGGAGCTTTGCCGCACCTGGAAACACAGTTGCCGATTAAGCCTGCCACAGCTTTGAAACAGGCTTTATCCAACCGGTATCGGGCTGTCTCGCCGGCCTCGGCCGATGATATGGTCTTGGAGATTACCGAGGCCTCACTGACGCAAAAACAATCCCCGACCGAGTACTGGTATACTTGGGATAATATAGAGTATTTGCTGTCGTATGAAATTGTGGTAACCTATATGCACAATGGTCAACCCGAAGAAATTCAAACCGTGGTCGGTTGGGAAAAGCAGGCTTTACCACGCAACAGTTCGTTGTTGGAAAAAGAGCAGGCTTGGCAGAAAATGATCAATGCGATGATTGATAAAAGCAGTCGCAAGATCATAACGGATATACCGGATATTTTGAAACGATAATGCGCGGATTTCCCCCGATACATCAGGCACTGATTCAAGAGTATAAAAACGGCTCGGCCTTTTTTATCGTTTGGTTTATCGTGGGAATTTTGGTCGGGTGTGCGGGCTGGTTGCTACCGTGGTGGGTTATCGGAGCGATTGCGGCTGTGATGACTGGCGGGCTTTTGTGGGACAGACGCGGTTTTGTTTGGCTGGGGTGCCTGTGGGGCCTATTTTTTATATTGGGTCTGGGAGCTTGGCAATTTCGGCAAGAACAGGCTCAAACCGTTATGCTGCGACACCCTCTTAAAAACATCGTGATTTCGGGTGTTGTGGACGAAGTGCGTTCCACCGGTGAAACCGCAAAAATTGTGTTGTCCCGGGTGCGTTTTTTAAGCACTCAGGTGCGTCCTGTCCCGGAGCGACTCGAATTGAAGGTTTGGCCTGAAAATCAGACTTTCAGTATTGGCGATTACCTGGTGGGGCAGGCAACAATTCACCCGCCGGCCCATGCGATAACTCCCGGTGGGTATGATGCCTATCAAACGCTTTATTGGCAAAAAATCGGAGCAGTCGGCCGACTGGAAGTGATACAGACACATCTGTCGGGTTCGTCCGGCTGGCGTGCCGATATTGACCGAATTCGTCGGCGAATCCAAGAACGTCTGACAAATATCCTGCCCGATCCGATTGCACGCACGGCCATCCCGCTGACCATCGGGGATCAAAGCGTGGTGTCGCCTCGCTTATACGAGTTGTTCCGCAGTGCCGGTATTATCCATATTTTATCGGTCTCAGGTTTTCATTTAAGCTTGCTGGCGGCTTTTATATTTCTCTTGGTGCGTGGAATTTTGTCATTCTTTCCAACGATTACACAATATGTTGCGGCCAAGAAAGTCGCCGCCGTTTTGGCATTGGTATTTGCAACGGCTTATATTTCTATTTCGGGTATGCAGGTGCCCGCGATCCGATCGTGGATTATGATTGCGATCGTTCTGGTCGCCCTGCTGACGGACCGTAATGCTTTGTCCGTGCGATCGTTATCTGTGGCAGCCTTTTTGATTTTATTTTTCCGGCCCGAGTTGATTTTGAATATCGGTTTTCAGTTATCTTTTATGGCGGTGCTGATATTGGTGACATTGTATGCGCCACTGTATCATTGGCTGTTCCCCGCCGGGCCCCTGTCCGTCATCGGTCGCTTGGGTCGGTGGATCAGCGGCTTTATTTTGGTGGACTTGCTGATTGGTATGGCGACCACACCTTTTGTAATTTACCATTTTAATCAGTATCCGTTGTATAGCTGGCTAGGGAATGTCCTGACCGGAACCGTTTTGTCATTTTGGGTGATGCCGTGCTTGTTTCTGGCGTTAATTTTAATGCCGTTTGGGTGCGATTTATGGCTGCTGAAAGGGGCTGGGAGCGGCCTTGGCTATATCATGGATATTTGTGCGGGGATAGAACACCTGCCGCACCGCCTGATTACTTTGCCATCATTCGCACCGGCGGCGTTAGCAATGATGGCGCTGGGAATAGGCATTTTATGCCTGATGAAGACGCGTTGGCGTTTGCCGGTAGGAGGAATAGCGTTTGCCGTAGGTTTGGTTTGGGCGCTTTGTTCGCCGGTGCCGGATTTGTGGATCGGCGACAGGGGACAGTCGGTTGCCGTGCGCGCGGAAAGCGGCAAACTTTACTTTTTGTCGCGGGGGCCGTCGGATTATACGGTGCGCCATTGGTTGCTGTATAACGGAGAGGATCCGAATACGGACCCGCCGGTTGCCCAGCATTGGCCCAAACAGCTGGTTATAAAGAATAAGCGCATTGCGTTATCGTCGGACACATGCGTTGGGGCGGACTTGTGCCTGTTGCCCGAGGTTCACCCCGTATCCCACAATGCCATATCATTATATGCATATGATACCCGTTTTGTTTATATCACATCATCAGGCGTTCAGGTGCGCCGGTTTCAGGAGGAAAAATGAAAAAAATCTGTTTACTTGTTTGGTTATTGATATTAGGCGGTTGTGCGCTGTTTTATCCGGTCAATGCGAATCAGTTAAAAGGAGCATCCAAGGCTGCGGTTCAGAAAAAGCTGGGCGAACCCTCGGTTGTGCGCACCGAATGGCCGTATCAGATGTGGACCTATGCCAAAGGGGATTGCTCTATTTTAATCTATTTTGACGCCGGCGACACGGTCCAAGCAATAGATTTTGCCGGTTCCTGCCTGCATTTATAATTTTTTAGTTGATTTTTTTCTGTTTTTTAGATATGATACACATTATTCAAGAAAGGACATACAATGACATACTCTGAGGTAAAAGAAACAATGCAGGCCCATTTGGCCAAAACAGAAGAAGCCTTGAAAAAGGATTTTGCGGGGCTTCGCACCGGGCGTGCCACAACGGCTTTGTTGGACGGAATTATGGTGGAGGCTTATGGCTCTATGGTGCCGTTAAAACAGGTCGGTAATATGTCCGTCCCCGAGGCGCGTATGCTCTCGGTCCAGGTGTGGGACAGAAACTTATTAAAGGTTGTGGAAAAGGCTATTCGGGATTCGGGATTGGGTCTGAACCCGATGAATGACGGACAAATGATTCGGATTCCCATTCCGCCGTTGTCGGAAGAACGTCGGATAGAGCTGGTGAAAATTGCCGGTAAATATACGGAAACAGCTCGTGTTTCGGCGCGGAATGTGCGTCGCGAAGCCTTGGATGCTGTCAAGAAAATGAAACAGGATAACACGATCTCGGAAGACGAACAAAAACGATATGAAAACGAAATTCAAGAAATGACCGATCAAGCCATTGAAACATTGGATTCTTTGTTTAAAGCCAAAGAGGTTGAAATTAAACAGGTTTAATGACTGATACACAGGATTCAAACTTACCGGCTCACATTGGCCTGATTATGGACGGCAATGGTCGTTGGGCCGAAGAACGCAAACTATCGCGTGCCGCCGGCCATAAAAAGGGTGCCGAAGTGGTACGCCAAATCTTGGAGCATGCTCAAAAACGCGGGATCAAAGTTGTAACGTTGTATGCTTTTTCCACCGAAAATTGGAAGCGTCCCAAGGCCGAAGTGGAAGGCTTGATAACTCTGTTCCGCAAGTATATGAACGAGGATATTCGGGATCTGCAAGAGCATAAAGTTCGCATTACTTTTATCGGTGATCGCGATCGTTTTCCGAATGATATGGTTCAGCGTATGAACGAAATTGAGCGTGAAACAGCCTCTTTTACGGATTTTCGTGTTATTCTGGCACTCAGTTACGGTTTTCGCGATGATATGATTGCCGCGGTTAAAAAAATCGCCAGTGATATTTTAGATCGCAAGTATTTAATCTCGGGTATTGATGAAGTAAAAATCAACGAAGCTTTATCCACGCACGGTGTTCCCTATCCTGATTTGATTATTCGAACCAGCGGTGAGCAACGTCTGAGCAATTTTATGATGTGGGAGAGTGCCTATGCCGAATTGTATTTTACGCCGGTCTATTGGCCCGACTTTAACGAGCATGACTTGGACGATGCCATAGAAGCCTATGGTCGGCGCATGCGTCGTTTTGGTCAGGTTGCGCCCGACAAGAAATCAAAATCGGTTTAGTATTCGCTTTTATCATATCGCCGGTGAATCCACAGCCATTGCTCGGGGTGAGCGGTAATCCACTTTTCATAAATGTGATTAATTGTGGTCATAGTCTCGGCCACAGCCGTATTAAAGTCAGGGTTTTTTGATAATATCAAGGGTTTCGAGACATCAATCACAAAATGCCCGTCGGGTTGACGAATTACTTTTGCCATCAGAATCGGTAACTTGTATTTCAGAGCCAGCACTGCAATAGCCGGCGCGGTCATGGCGGGCTTGCCGAAAAACGGCACGGCAATCCCTTCGCGTAATTTTTGATCGCACAGCATGACGATAAACCCTTTGTTTTTTAAAACTTCCAAGATTTTTTTGGCTCCGGTTTGCCCCTTGGGGATTAAGACACCCTGTCGCCGTTGAAACATCAATTTATCCAGCCACGGGTTATTTGCCGGCCGATATACGGGATTCAAATAAAAATGATCAAACAAAGGCTGCGCCACTGCCAACTCCCAATTTCCTAAATGTGCCGAGCAGACAAAGCCTCCCTTTCCGGCAGCAGCCGCTTGTTTCAGGTTATCCAATCCTCGAATTTCGGCATGTTTGAACAGGTTGTGCGCATGGGGCATTTCGGCATAAAACCGCCCCCAATGACGCCACATACGACGCAAGATTTGTCGCCGTTCATCCTCGGTTTTATCTGGAAAAGCAATGCGCAGATTGACCATGCCGATATGGTTGCGCCGCCAGGCCAAATGCCCGACAACTCCGCCCAAAAATCCCCCGACAGGTGAAGCAATCCGTGTGGGCAAGAGTTTTAATATCCCCCACAAGACCATGGCTACAACGGCCACCACGGGGTCAGTTATCCAACGTTGTGTCCAAGTTCTTTCCGATTGCCGGATTGTTTCGTCATGATGTGTCATTATTTTAGAATTCCTTTAAGTATGTTTTCAATTTTTTCAGGTTCATTAAACACGAAATGCCCCCGCACGACAGTGATTTTGCCTTGAATATCTTTGGGGATTTTGACATAGTCTTTTGTCGTTGTCAACAGGGGCAATCCCTGCGCATCAGCCAACAACTGTTCAATGTCAAAGCGCGTATAAAAACAGTGATCCGGAAAAGGGATTTTAGCGATCAATTCAATTCCGGCCTGTTCCAACATATGAAAAAATTTATCCGGTTGTCCGATACCGGCAAAGGCCGTTACTTTTTTGCCTTTCAAGGATTTTATTAACGCAGGATCCGGTTGAAAGGATCCGTGTAAAATCGGCATATCGGGGTCCAGTTTACGGACCAGATTTTGCACGCCCGCTGTATCGGCGCCGGCAATGATGACAACATCGGCACGTTTCAGGCCGCGTTCCACCGGCTCGCGTAAAGGTCCCGCCGGTAACAAGCATTGATTACCAAAGCCTTGCTTGCCGTCCACGACTAAAAACGAGATCGTCTTGATCAGATTCGGGTTTTGAAAGCCGTCATCCATAATCAAGGCTTTGGCTCCTTTTTGCACTGCTTTTTGTGCTCCGCGCACACGGTGATGATCCACTACCGTCGGCGCCTGCTCGGCCAGCAACATTGCCTCGTCTCCGACATCCAAAGCTGTTGTTTTTGCATCTACCAAGACATTTTGTTGCTTGCTTTTATATCCGTGATTCAGGAAAAAATACGGCACCTTGTGTTGCGCTAAAATAGCCCCCAAGGCCAAGCACACCGGTGTTTTTCCCGTTCCGCCGACCGACAGATTACCGACACAAATCACGGGAATGTCCACTTGATAGGGACAAGCTCGCTGTATCCGTCGTGCCACTGACCAGCCATACAATCGCCCCAGCGGTGATAACAGTGTGGCCAACTTCCCTTTTTTCTGATACCAAAACCGGGGTGCTTTCATAGGATACTCCTTTCTTTCAAGACATGACAAACCCGATCCAACACCGCCATTTCCGAGCACGCCAACACTTCGGCTGCGGCTTTGATTGGCGTTTGCCGGTCCGGATTTTTTAAGTAGAATAAAAGTTGCTGATACAGTGCTTCTTTATCGGCCACTTCAATCAACGCATGAGCCCCCTTGCCCCGAGCGACAATTTCGCGAAAATTAAAGGCGTGAGGGCCGATAAAAACCAATCGTCCCAAGCGCATCGGTTCCAGCATATTTTGCCCGCCGAATTTGACCAACGACCCGCCCACAAAAACAATCGACGCCAGTCGGTAAATCAATCCCATTTCCCCCAATGTATCGGCCAAATAAACCTGTGTATCGGGGGTGATTTGCTCCCCGCGTGAGCGTATGGCTACCTTTAATCCGCGATCGGCAAAAGCCTTTTCAACCACTTCGCGTCGGTTCGGGTGTCGTGGTGCCGAAATCGTCAAAAGATCCGGAAAATCAGCCAGCAATCGAGCATGCACATCGGCCATTTGCGCTTCTTCATCGCTGTGTGTACTGCCACCCACCCAACATGGACGCTTTCCGATCTGATTCAACAAGGTATCCAATTGCTCTTGAGAAAAGGGGGCAGGGGGTGCCGCATATTTCAAGTTTCCGACACATACGGTATCGGCTGCTCCCAGCACTTGCAGACGCCGGGCATCTTCTTGTGTTTGACCGAAAACAAAAGTGAAAAGCCCCAATATTGCCCGAATAATGCGCGGAAACCTTTGCCAGCGTTGGAATGAGTGATCCGAAATCCGGCCGTTCAGCAAAACCAATGGAATGTCGGCTTGATGAATTTCGGACAGCAGATTCGGCCAAAACTCGGACTCAAACCACAGAACGGCATCGGGGTGAAAATGGCGCACAAACCGTCGTGCAGCTGTGGCGAAATCCACCGGAATATAGGCATGAAAGGCTCGCTCGGGCAATCGCTTGGCCATCAATTCGGCCGAAGTTACCGTGCCCGAAGTCACCATAATATGCAGTTTGGAATCGGTCTCTAACAATTTTTTTATCAGCGGTTGCATAGACAGGCATTCTCCGACACTGGCTCCATGCATCCAAATCAATTTTCCTGTGGGTCGGCTTGGCAATTTTCTCCCCAACCGTTCGGGAAAGCGTCTGGGGTCCTCTTTGCCTTTCTTTTTGCGTATAAACAGCAAAATCAGAATAAAAGGCGTTGCTAAACAGATAAAAATGCGATATAAAGAAAGTAGGTTCATTCGTTTTTCCTGCTGTGTTATAAATTGATGAGCCTATTGTAGAACATCTTTTTGAAAAAGGCAACAAATGATTGGCATAATTGCGCAAAATAATACCTGTTTAGACAACCTGATTCGGATTTTGAAGTCGGTACCGGCCGAGGCTTGGCGTCCCAAAACGACTTATGAGGCGGTTTTGATGGTCTCGCCTTATCCTTCGCAACTACCCCGATTGAATGCACCGGTCATTGCGCTGGGGAACCATTTTCCGCGGGCCGCCCTGCATATTCCGACCCCGGTTCGTCCGGCCGAGTTGGTGCAAAAAGTGCACCTGTTCTGTGCCCAAAATCGCCCTGAAATTACCTTTGAAAACAATCGGTTTATTTTCCAAAAAGACAAGCGTCTTTTACTGGATAAAATGGAAAACAAACAAATCGCTCTGACGGAAAAAGAGTGTGAATTGCTGGCGGTGCTGGCGGCGTCGCGTCCCGAATGCCTGTCCAAGGAAACCCTGCTTTCCCGGGTCTGGAATTACAGCTCTGATACCGAAACACACACGGTTGAAAGCCATATTTATGCCCTGCGCCAAAAGCTGGGGGACGCTGCGGATTTATTGATTCAAAGCACACCGAACGGCTATTGCCTGTGGGCGGAATAGGGGCTATTTTTTATAGGGATTTTTGAAGTGGAACAAGTCCTGGTCCACAGGCACATTGATGCGCGTGTCAAACAAGGATACCGTGGATTTAATTCCCTGCATATCCAAAACTTCCCATTGCTTTAACTGCATAGAATCCTTGTCAATCACCAGTGTCAGGCTCCCCAATTCTTTGGCCCCTTTTTTATGCGCCGTCACATAGTATTCATCCAGGACATCTTGGACATCTGTCACCACAAAAGCCGGATCATCAAACTTCAATTCTTTTTTCAAAATCAGTTCCACAGGCGTTTGAGACAATTCAAAATAGCTGACCTCCTGAGCGTCTTTGTCATGATAGATTAAATATCCGCCGTCGGCATAAAATTCCAAGGGTGATCCTTGCTCATACACCAACCGCATCTGCCCGGGTCGTGCCATATACAGTGTCCCGGTTTGCAAATCATCTTGGATTTTTGAGTTAAATTGTGCAAACTTGGCTTTAATCGTTTTAATCTGATTATAGGCTTTTTCCACTTGCGTCAGGATTTTCCGATTCGCCGGCGTATTGATTGAATCGTCCAAAGTTGCCCCCACCGGCAAAGCCAGCCCTAAAATAATCATTAAGATCCATTTTTTCATCCGTTTCCTCCGTTATGCGTTATCCGTCGGGACAAGGATTTCACGCTTGCCTGCGATGTTGGGTTTGGAAATGACACCTTCGCGCTCCATGCGATCAATCAAATCCGCGGCCCGATTATACCCGATTCGTAGTTGGCGCTGGATATAACTGGTGGATACTTTTTTATCGCGCAGGATAATTGCCACGGCCTGATCATAGAGGTTGCCTTCCCCGATTTCGGCGGTGGCTTCCCCGCCGGTATCGCCCGCGCCGCTGTCCCCGGTTTCGGTATCTGTGATAACGGCTGAGACATATTTCGGTGTGCCTTGATCCCGCCAAAAGTCAGCCACACGTTTAATTTCGTCTTCGTCTACGAACGGCCCTTGCAAGCGAATCGGTTTGGATCCCGCCGGCCGATACAGCATATCCCCATGGCCCAGCAGTTGTTCGGCGCCTTGCTCGTCCAAGATCGTTCGGCTGTCAATTTTATTTGTCACCTGGAATGAAATACGGGTTGGGAAGTTGGCTTTAATCAAGCCGGTAATTACATCAACGCTGGGACGCTGGGTGGCCAAGATCAAGTGAATCCCGACGGCACGTGCCTTTTGAGCCAAGCGCAAAATCGGCGGTTCGGCTTCTTTTCCGCATTGTCCCATCAAGTCCGACATTTCATCTACAATCATCACGATATACGGGAACGGTGTCAGGTCAAACGGTTGCTCCTCAATAATCGGTCGCCCGGTGGTCGGATCAAATCCCGTTTGTACCCGCCTTGTCAGGCGTCGCCCTTCGGTGGCCGCTTGCCGCAGTTTTTGATTATAGCTTTCAATCGTTTTGACATTCAATTCCGACATCGCACGATAGCGATCTTCCATTTCGCGCACCGCCCATTTTAACGCCACGACGGCCTTGGGCGGTTCGGTCACCACCGGTGTCAGCAGATGCGGGATGTGGTTATAAATGGATAATTCCACCACTTTCGGATCCACCAGGATCAGGCGGCATTCTTCGGGCGTAAAGCGATACAACAGCGACAGTATCATCGTGTTGATTGCAACGGATTTTCCGGACCCTGTCGTCCCCGCCACCAACAAGTGAGGCATTTTTGCCAGATCCGCAAAGGTATCCTTACCTCCGATATCTTTTCCCAAGATTAAGGGTAGCGCTCCCGAGCATGCCTTAAATCCCGCGGATTCAATCAGTGTCCTGATAAAGACGGTTTCGCGTTTGGGGTTCGGCATTTCAATCCCGATGACATTTGAGCCCGGAACGACCGCAATTCGCACCGCCATCGCGCTCATTTTCAAGGCAATATCGTCTGCCAAAGCAATCACGCGCGAGGCTTTAATTCCCTCGGCCGGTTCAAATTCATAAAGTGTGGCCACGGGGCCGGCCTTGGCGCCGACGATTTTACCCGTAATGCCGAACTGGGCCAAAGCGGCCTCCAATGCGCGGGAAATATGCGAAATCATATCCTTGGAAATGGTGGCGCTATTGGCCTTGCCCAGCGTCAATAAATCCGGTGAGGGCAGGCGATATGCAGTTGTTGGTGCAATCGGTTGAGCAACTTTGACCGGGGTCTTGGGTGGTGCAGCCTTTTTGCGAATTTTTATTTTTTTCAAAGGTTCTACGGCTCGCTCGGCACGTTTCAAAACCGGTATCAACCGTGCCAACATCGGCGCTTTTTGAATGATGCGCATCAGGATATAGCGCACCGGCAGAGCCAAAGCCACCGTTGCTATGACCGCCCAAACAAGCCACAGACCCAATCGGATCCACAGGTTGGAAAAGATTCCCCAGCGTCCCAAATAAAATCCGACAAATCCGCCCGCGCCTGCCGGCAAATAGCGACATTCCGTCACGGATTGCCCGTTTCCGACTTCCAGCCAGCACCCCAACAAAACCACCAATAGCAGCAATCCGATTCGTCCCCGCACGCCTTTTCCGCGTATCAGGCAAATACCCCACATAAAGCAGGCAGCAATTACCACCGGTGCCATCAGGCCCAGCCCCTGCCACATCAGGTCGGCGATGGTTGAGCCGACCGGGCCCAAGACATTGCGAACCGTCTCTCCTGCCGTGTTCCACGAGGGATCCTCGGGGTGATAGGACCAACACGCCATCGCCAGAGATAATCCGACCAGCATATATAAGCAAGACTTTGTCCAAACAATAAAACGTGTCATTTTATGTTTCCTTTATTTTGTTAAGGGTTTCTTTAATCACAGGGATTGTAATTTTGCGTCCTTCGGCCAAGGACAGCGCATCGGCCGTTTCAATAACCTGTTGAATGGTCTGAAAGGAGCGATCCATATGTGTGGTGGCATAGATCAAAACCGATTCGTCCACCAAGATATGGCGTTCTTGAAAGGCATGACGCAGTACATCGCCGACAAACTTTTCGTCCGGCATAGAAATGACCGCTTTGGGTACCGCCATCATACGGGATCGTAAATCCGGCAGGTGAAATTCGGGCACTTTTTCGGCCGTCATTAAAATGGATCCGCCCAAATCCCGAATGAAGTTAAACAGATGAAACAGAGCCGTCTCACTGTGCAACTGTTCCAGGTTTTCAATTACGATTTTTTTCTGGAAATAGGGCATAAAAGTATCGGTCAGGTCTTTGGCCTCTATGCGCGTATCCGAAAAAATGCCGGCCAGATGTGTTTTGCCCGAACCTTTTTCGCCATAGATCAGAACCGCCGGAAAAGGCCATGCCGGCCATTTATCCACCCACGAGACCGCTTCGCGATTACAGGGTGCCACAATAAAATCCGCGCGCCCGAACGCTTTACGATATGACAAGGCCAAAGGCAGTTGAACAAAATCCGTCATTTTTTCGGTGCCTCTTTTCCGGTATAAAAGGCTGTTTGCCGATACCATTTCAGGCCACGCCGGATTAAAACGCCCGCGACCGCCGCTACCGGAACGGCCAACAAAATTCCGACAAATCCGGCCAATACCCCGCCCGCCAACAGGGCAAAGATAATCCAAACCGGGTGCAGGCCGACTTTGTTCCCAACCAAATAGGGCGTCAGGACATAGCCCTCTAAAATCTGTCCTACGATAAAGATAACAGCCAATCCGCCCCACTGTTCGGCACTAAACCCTTGCATCAGAGCCAAAAAGAGACTAAGAACCAATCCCGTCCCAAACCCGATATAAGGGATAAAAGATAAAACCCCGGCCAACAAGCCGATTAAAATGCCGAAATCCAATCCCACCAAGGATAATGTTGTGGCGTAATAAAGGGCCAACCCCAAGCAGACCAAAGCCTGCCCGCGAATAAAGCCCGACAAAGTTCGGTTGATCTCGTCCCAAATGCTTTGCGCTTGTGCTTCGCCGGCTTTTGGAATCAAATTATGCACGGTCATTTGAATCTCCTTCCAATCCCGCAGGACATAAAACAACACCACCGGTGTGATGATTAACAAAGCCAGCATATTAAAGATTGCCAACCCGCTGGACAACAGATGACTAAGTCCTGCCCCCACAGCCGACAGAATATCCGTTACCGATCCGCTGACCGCATCGGATAACTCATTGATCTGAGCCTGTGTCATATTGTCTTTGGTGTGCATTAAAATCGCTTTTAAATAGTCCCACACATGGTTGGAAAACCGCGGGATTTGTCGGATAAAGTCAATAATTTGTGTTTGCAGCACCGGCACCAAAATCAACAACAAAGCCACCACGCACAGGCAAAATCCCACTGTGATGATTCCGCTGGCCATTCCGTTTGATAGGCGGGCCCGTTCCAATTTATCCGCCATCGGTCGCAGGATATACGCCAACACGAGTGCCAAAATAAACGGCAGCAAAATCGCTTGGATTGCGCCGATGAATAAAATCAGAACCAGAATGGCGGCTCCCGATATCAGGTTCGTTTTGGTTAAAAATTGTTTCATCTGTTTCCTCCTGTTTGATCCGGTATCTCATTTGTCGCCAGCGGCGTCAGATACCACAAAAAATCCTGCTCGGCCGGTTCTATTTGTAAGCCCAATTGTGCCAAGTGCTCCCCCAGTTGTTGCGCGTCTCCTTTATATTTCAGAACAGCCAGCACTTTATTCGGACGGAATCCCCGTATTTCCCAATGCTCTAAAAAAGTGTTTTTATTCAATTTGTTACGCAAAGCAGTCCATTGTGCTAGCTTTTGGAAAGGGGCCACAATCCAATACTCGGTCGGTGCACTTAAATCGTTTGTTTTCAGGGCTCGCCACTGTGCTTCTTGCGCTTTGGTAATCCGCTCCCAGATCACAGGCATCGCGCCCGGCACATCGCCATCCGGCAGTAAAGTATCAAAGGTTACATCGTCCATCCCCTCAATCGCCGGCAGGTATTGTACCCGCACAGACAGACGCGGCCCCTGTTGCACCAACTCCAACAGCATCACCTGTGCACAGTCATAAGTCTTGGCCAAGGCCTGCCACAAAGTCGGATTTTGTGTATCCCATGCTTCGCGCGCCAAAGTAATATCGTTCAAATCCCCCATGGGCAAAGTAATTTCGTGGATCGGCGTGGATGGATTATTGTCTTTGAAATACAAGCTGATCGGATTCGTCTCTTCCAATAAAACCGTTTGTTCGCCCCCGGTAAAAATCGGTATCAAAAGCGTTTTGGGCATTTCTTGGGTCAGGAACGGAATCTGTCTGGCTGTCAGCCATTTTTGTATTTCGGGTGCCTTAAACCGCACGCTCAACCGAGCCTGATACCGTGTGGCCGAGTTTTTTTCCTGGGATAACGAGACATTTTGCA
Source organism: uncultured Alphaproteobacteria bacterium (assembly GCA_934234055.1). Taxonomy (GTDB): domain Bacteria; phylum Pseudomonadota; class Alphaproteobacteria; order CAAHEQ01; family UBA3637; genus CALXZG01. The sequence goes on from CAKQGY010000005.1 coordinate 51,924, forward strand.
CCAGATCCGAAATCTGACCTGCCTCTAACAAAGGCACACGCGTCAGGTCATCGGTCGACACCATACGCTTCATCAACTCCCAAAAAGCCGTTGTTTGTCCGTCCGCCAGTGCAGCGTCCCGTGATTCGTTGGCACTTTTCAGCTCGGCAGCAATCGGAATATCCGCAACAGTATATAAATCTGCCCGCGCCGCAGTCAATCCCCATATTAAAAATCCCAAAGTATAAAGTAATTTTTTTATCATTTTTCTTTTTTTTGTTGAAACCTGTTTTATTTATTGTTATTCTAGCAAAAGAAAATCAAAATCGCAACCTTTTTATGGAGAAAAAAATGGAATATAATGCAAACAATGTTTTTGCCAAAATCTTACGTGGCGAGTTGCCGTGCAATAAAATTTATGAAGACGACTATGCGTTGGCGTTTTACGACATCAACCCCAAGGCCAAGGTGCATGCTTTGGTCATATCCAAGGGCATGTTTACCGACTATAATGATTTTGTCAATCACTCGGCCAATGACGAGATTGCCGGTTTTTCGCGGGCGGTGCTGAAAACAGCGGACTTGATCGGTGTGGCTGAGACGGGCTATCGAATTGTGTTTAACACAGGCAAGGATTCCGGTCAGGAAGTTCCCCACCTGCACGCACATATTTTGGGCGGTGAGCCGCTATCCACGGATTTATAAGATTATCCCGGTTCAATAAAATTCCCGCTTTCGGCTGCAAGCGGGATTCTTTTTATGTCGATTTTTTCTCGGATTTCCGGCGTTTTTGAGGCGTTTTTTTGGAAACAGCCGATTTTGTTCTGGGCGACTCGGCCTCAAAAGTTCCCGAATCGGGCACGGTTTTACGAGGAGGAATCGCCGGTTTTTTGTCTTCTAACCGAATTTTTTTACCGGCTAAAAGGGCGTGTATCTCATCCCCTGACAGGGTCTCGTATTCTACCAACCCGTTCGCCAGAATATCCAGTTCTCCTCGATATTGTTTCAAGATTTTCTGTGTTCGCTCATAGGCTGCCATAATAATTTTATGGATTTCCGTATCCACGCGCAAAGCCGTTTCATCAGCCATATTTTTGCGTTTGGAAATATCATAGCCCAAAAAGACTTCTCCTTGCGGTTCTTCATAGGCAATCGGTCCCAAAGTATCACTAAATCCCCATTCGGTCACCATTTTACGGGCAATTGTTGTCGCCACTTGAATATCGTTGCTGGCGCCGGTAGAGACTTTATCCGCACCCAGAATCATTTCTTCGGCCACGCGTCCTGCAAACAGGATACTCAACCGTGAGGTCAGATAGGTCTTACTTTGAGAATACTTGTCCTTTTCGGGCAGTTGCATCGTAACACCCAATGCCCGCCCGCGTGGAATAATCGTCACTTTGTGCAGCGGATCCGATTCGGGCAGGTGTAGCGATACAATGGCGTGCCCCGCCTCGTGATAGGCTGTCATTTTCTTTTCGGCATCGTCCATTACCATAGACCGCCGTTCCGAGCCCATCATGACTTTATCTTTGGCATCTTCCAGGTCTTTCATTGTAACCATGGTTTTGTTGCGCCGTGCCGCCATCAGGGCTGCTTCATTGATCAGGTTGGCTAAATCCGCCCCCGAAAAGCCAGGTGTGCCCCGTGCAATGACCTCTAATTTAACATCAGGAGCCAACGGCACTTTTTTCGCATGCACAACCAGGATTTGCTCGCGACCCTTAATATCCGGATTAGAGACAACAATCTGTCGATCAAAACGTCCCGGTCGCAATAGGGCAGGGTCCAACACATCCGGCCGGTTCGTTGCCGCCAAAATGATAATTCCGCTGTTTGTTTCAAAGCCGTCCATTTCCACCAACAGTTGGTTCAAAGTTTGTTCGCGTTCATCATTACCACCGCCCAAGCCCGCGCCCCGGTGCCGTCCGACCGCGTCAATTTCATCAACAAAAACGATACAGGGTGCTGCTTTTTTTGCCTGGTCAAACATATCACGCACCCGACTGGCTCCGACGCCGACGAACATTTCCACAAAATCCGATCCCGAGATGGAAAAGAACGGTACATCAGCTTCACCGGCAATGGCTTTGGCCAACAACGTTTTTCCCGTCCCCGGCGGGCCGACCAACAAAGCTCCTTTTGGGATTTTACCTCCCAGGCGTTGAAATTTGGCCGGTGCTTTCAAAAAGTCCACAATCTCCTGTAATTCCTGCTTGGCTTCTTCAATGCCGGCCACATCGGCAAAAGTCACTTTGTCTTTTCCGTTCATCAGGCGCGCTTTGGATTTACCAAAGCTCATTGCCTTACCGTTGCTGGCTGCCATTTGGCGCATCATTAAAATCCAAATCCCGATAAACAAGATCATCGGCAACCAGGCCAGCAAAGTATCCACGAAATCCCCGTCTTCCCGTGGTGTCGGTATGGCGGTAATATCCACTTTGTGCTGTTGCAGCAACGGGATCAGGCCGGCTTCTTCGGGCGCAAAACTGGCGAACTTTTTATCGTCTTTCAGAGTGCCGGTCAAGGCTTGCCCCTGGATTTGAATGCTTTTTACTTCATCTTTGGCAATTTTCTCCACCAGGGCCGTATAGGTCAAGTTTTCCGTGGCGGTCGGTCGGGGTTCCTGATAAAACAAATTAGAAATACCAATCACGACCAGAAAGATTAAAATCCAGTTTAACAGGCTTTTCGGCAGTGGATTTTTGGGAAATTTCATACATACCTCTCATACAAATTGAATATAAACAATATCACCTTTGTTTCTTTTATAATCAAGTGCAAACTTTTTTTCAAGTTCTTTTTCATCTTTTTTGATAAAAGACACCCGAATCGACCCCGCACAGCGCACATAGGGCAGGGCTTGTCGCACCGGATAAGGCAGTTTTTTATCCGTTGGTGCGCCACCGTGGGATATTTCAATCGGACAGGACGACAAGATTCGGTATCTGTCCCAAGTGGTCAAACGGTTGGGGGGAATGACTTTGTCCGGCGCCATGCGGCCGGCCTCGCGTGCCAAAAAGATCAGGCCGCCTTTTCGGATAATCACGCATCCGTTCAGGGTTGCTTTTTTGGGGGAATCGGCAATCCATTTTTCCAAAGCCTCTAACGCGACAGGTCTTTTTTGCCCGCCCATTTCCTGCAACAAGCGGTTTATAACCCGCCGTCGAATCTCTATGGGAAGGGCTTCAAACGCCCGTTGCTGCAAGGTGATATACCCCTCGGGTGCCCGATCGACCAAGGCTGCGACGAATCGGTCGGTGTAAAAATCCAAAGCTTGGCGCGCTTGCTGTAATCGTTCAGCCACTTTTCCGATAACGCGTGGTGTCAATCCATATTCCGATAGCTGAGTTTGTCGTTTGCGCCACTGCACGCGTTCAAACGATTCGTCTTGGTTCATTGTGTCCTCGGCCCAAGGGATTTGACGGGCATTCAGATCCGCAATTAAAGCAGCTTTATCCACCCGCAATAACGGCCGTCCCAACAGCACACCATCGCGTTGGCCCAAGGCCGGTATTGCCCCCAGGCCGTCCGGACCGGTGCTGTGCGCCAACCGTGCCCAAAAAGTTTCGGCTTGATCGCCCAAATGGTGCGCTAATAGCAGGATCGAAATTTGGTTTTCTTTGCACCAGCGACACATCAGCTCATAGCGTTTTTCACGTGCTTTTTCCTCTATCCGCGTTGTGGGTTTGACGCCCGTCCAGCATAGTGTTGTATGATCAATCCCCTGCCTCGTCAGCAAGGTATGCACCGCCGCTGCCTCGTCCGCCGATTCGGCACGCAAACCGTGATCCACCGTCACGGCCCGAATCGTCAGACGATAAATCGAAGCAACTTCCGCCAGATTCAGCACCAGCGCCAAACTGTCTGCTCCGCCCGAAACGGCTACACCAACCACCCCCCCCGTCGTGATGGGCAGGGTATCCAAGAACGCACAGATTTGTTTTTTAATCACTTCGGACACGCCAGTTTTTCAGCCTCTGATTTTGCTTTTTTTACAGCATCGCCAGCCTTGGGGAATTGCTCGGGCAACAGGGTTAAAAAGCCACACGCTTCTTCTTTTTTATTTAATTTTTTCATTGTCAGCCCCAATTTCAGTAAATTATCTGGTGCTTTTGAACTCTTGTCGTATTTTGTCAGGCCGTCCGAGAAGATGCCCGCAGCAACTTCGTATTGCCCGCGCACATAGTATGTTTCGCCCAGCCAATAGTTGGCATTACCCGCCAAAGCGGATTGCGGATAGTCTTTCAAAAAAGTCACAAATGCCTGCTCGGCTTTATCATATTTTTTTTGAATCATATAGTGATAGGCTGCGTCATAGGCTTCTTTATCCGGCTTGGCAGGCTTACTTGCTTTTTTATCCGAGGGGGCCTTGGGGGCAACCTCGGACTTGCTGTTTTTTTGTGCTGCCAATTGAAAGCGCATTTCCACATCATCGTTTGTTTTTTTGAGTTGTTCTTTCAGCGAATCTTGGGCATAGGACAGCTCTTCTATTTTACGTGTCAGGGCTTCAATCACTTTGTTTTGCTCATCTAATTGAGCATACAGGTCGTCCAGACCGGCATCAGAAACCGTCTTTTCTTCTTTTTCCACTGTTCCGAAAAAGCCGATTCGTCGTTGTTTTTTGGCCGATGTATTTAGTTTGTCGGCATCTTGTTCATAGACTTTCTTTTGCAAAATCGTCAATTCTTTATCCAGCCTATCTAACCGATCCGTCAGCATATCTGTTTGTAAATCTGCGCCTGCTGATGTGGCTAAAAACAAGATTCCCGCCAGGGTCATTATTCTTTTCATTTGTGCACTCCCATAAAAAACTTCCCTGTCTATCATACAGGGAAGTTAAAACTTATGCAAGTTTTTTTATTATATTAGTAAGCAACTGTTGTTGCATTCCGATTTTTAGCCCAGGCTTCTTCATTAGAACCCGTTGCCACCGGTTTTTCTTTACCGTAGGAAATTGTGCGAATCCGATCCGCAGCAATCCCGTTTGCAATCAAGTAGCGACGAGCCGCATTTGCGCGCCGTTCACCCAAAGCAAAGTTGTATTCGGTTGTGCCGCGTTCATCGCAATTTCCTTCAATCACGATCAAAGCGCGCGGGTGGTTTTTCAACCATTCGGCTTGCTTAGCCAATTCGGCTTTGGCTTTCGGGCACAGATCCGAACTGTTCAATTTGAAGTAGACAACCGGTGTTGTATCGGCGTTAAAGGCTTTGGTCAAGCCCGTTGCTTCCAAAGATGAAATATCCACATCTTTATTCCAGCCACCGTTTCCGTTGCCATAGATATCAGCTCCGTCTTGCTTGGAAGCACAGGCCGAAACCAATGTTAAAGCACATACAATCGCGAGTAATTTTTTAAACATAAGTTATATCCTTTCATTTTTAAATGGACGGCTGATGCCGTATCCAATTCTTAAAAAAACATACTTAAAGATAAAAGTCAAGGATATTTTTTTAATTTTTCAGGTGTATTTTAACAAGTTTGCCAAAAATACACTTTTTCCTTGATATTTCATTTTATTTCTGATATAATGTTTTTCGTTTTCGTAAATAGGATACCCAACATACAAGGATTGAAAATGCCGATTACCATTGAAAAAAGAACAATTACACCGCGTCAGAAATTACAGGCAAAACGCCCCAAAACGCGTGAAGAACAAATGATTGATTCGCTGTCTCCGAATTTGAATATTATGGTCAACGCCGTGCGTAAGGCCGGTGCTGGTATGGTGCGTGATTTTGGCGAGGTATCCAGTTTACAGGTCTCTCAAAAAGGTCCCGGTGATTTTGTCTCCAATGCCGATTTAATGGCCGAGAAAAACCTGATTTCTTATTTGAAAGAAGCCCGTCCGGATTATGCTTTTGTATCCGAGGAATGCGGTGAATTAAAACCCGAACACGGCAGCAAGATGTGCTGGATTATTGATCCGATTGACGGCACCACGAACTTTTTGCACGCGATTCCGATTTTTGCCATTTCGGTGGCTTTGATGGATGCGGGTGAAGTGATTGCCGGCGTGATTTATAACCCGATTACAAACGAATTGTATTATGCCGAAAAAGGGCAGGGGGCTTTTGTGATGACGCCCACGGGGAATCGTCGTTTACGGGTATCTGGTCGCCGGAAATTGAGTTATTCTGTTTTAGGCTCTAACGGATTCGGCTTGGTTGAAAATCGGAATATGGTGGCACGAATCGGTGAGAAGATGGCATCGGTGCGGTTTAACGGTTGCACCACTTTGTCGATGGCGGCGGTTGCTGCCGGCCAATTGGAGGCCTATATTGCATCTCAGTTTAAGATTTGGGATATTGCTGCGGGCTATTTGTTGATCAAGGAAGCCGGCGGATTTGTGTCGGATTTTCACGCGGATCGGGATATTCACGCAATCGTGCGCAGCCATGGCATTTTGGCGACGAATATGGGCTTGCGCGATGCAATGTTAAAATTGGTGGAGGAAAAATGAAAAAATATGCTTTGATGTGTGCTATTATCGGTTGTGTGCTTGTGGCCGGGATTGCTTCGGCTCAGGTATTTTCATCTTCTTTGGGGGGCGGAGTCGGCTATACGGGACGCACAACCCGCACCGTAAACGGCCGCACTGTGAATGTCCCTGCGCAAAAAAGAATTGTCCGTCAACACAAGACCGTCTTACGCTATGCGCCGACACAAACGCAGTTAAACGAAGAGCAACGCGAGCGTTTAATGAAAGTGGTTGATCGGATTCGGACGAGCAAGGTTCATGATATTGAGTTAGTGGGGATCAGCCGTGATTCAACGCTTAACTATCATCGCTTGACGGCGTTGGGCAAGTTTTTCCAGGGCTACACCCCGAACATTAGTCCGCAACATCGGTATATTGACGGGGCTTCTGTGCTTGATTCCAACAACAATACGGTAGAAATTTGGGAATATCGTTAAAAAACACTTGCAATTTTAATTTATTTGGTGTATAAAGTAATTCACAATTTTTAATATGGAGAAGAAAAATGAAAAAAGACATTCATCCCGACTATCATGAAATCACAGTTGTGATGACAGACGGAACTGAGTTCAAAACCCGCTCCACCCTTGGTAAAGCCGGGGATGTCGTGCGTTTGGACATTGATCCGCTTTCTCATCCGGCATGGACAGGTGTTTATCGTTTGATTGACGCCGGTGGTCAGTTGGCCAAGTTTAACAAGAAATTTGCCGCTTTCAAAAAGTAAGGCTGATTTTTCAAAGAAGCCCTCGGTTTTCCGGGTGCTTTTTTCATTGCGTTGTTCGGGGAAATTTTTTCCACATCTCTCTCGGGGGCAAGCCTGTGTTGCCCGCCCCAACGATAGCCCGACCTTTTAGGGCTTAGTGCAAGAGCCTGAGTCCCATTCACCGACCCAACTTCCGCCGCACGAGAGACACTGTGCTTTATAGGGCAGTTCGGAAATTTTCACCTGATCGCACGACAGGCAGGAGCCATAAGTGGCTCTTTCGGTGTAAATGCTGTCGTCCGCCAGAACAAGCGTGTCATTTGGTGCTGTGCCGACTTCCCCGGGATTACAGGCATGGTCATAAGACCCGCCGCCGCGCCGGTTGCAGTAGTGCACCATGCCTTTACCGCCCAGCGAAATCATACCCATGGGGGCCCCGTATGTTCCTTTGCCGTCCCAATCACAAGAGTGGCATTCACCATGGATGCCTTGGACGGGTAAATCCATCGGACAATGGCAATAACCGTTCAGGTCTTTGACGGCATGCGGATCCACGCAATCAAGCGCACATTTTTTGGCGCTTCTGATCCGATTGGGACAGACCTTACAGCCGTCCCAACTAACACCGGCATCTAAGGCCCGTGGATCATCACACGAAATGCAATAGGGGTTCCCGCTGGTATCATATGATGCCCAACCACCTTCTCCACAACAGGAGGGTTCTAAATTTCCCCGTTTAACACAGCATTTTTTGACACCGTTTTCTGTGATAATATTACTGGAACAACACCCACCGTTAAAGACCTTGTCTTTTGGGCAACACCCGACGGGCGTTTGAACTTGGTTAGCTCCACAATAGGGGACACAGACGCCTTTGGTGGAGCACCTGGCGTTATAGCCCAGCCAATTATAACAATCCGTATGTGTTTTACAATGACGCTTGTCAATGCCTTTATCGGCACTTGCCGTGATTTCAAACCACATTTTCACTTGCTCGGCATCGGAACAGGCACCGATTTTGCCAAAGAATCCGATATCATTAACCATTTTCCAGCCGTCCAGACGCGAAATCATTTCGTCGCAAACCGGCGTTGGCACTTTGTCAATTTCTATGAAAAAAGTATTTGAGGAAGTGGTATCGGTTGTGATTTTGGCGGGATACCCGCTGGGTGTTTTGTCGGGATAGTCCAACAATTTCGGTGTGCCCCCGGCCAACATTTGCCCCGTCCCCAACACCGCCAACTGATTCACATAATTCACGGTCGCATTCGCGCGTTGCTTGTTCATGGCATAATTAAAACCTGCGATGCCGCCGATCGTGAGGATTCCCATAATAGCCAAAACCCCCAGCATTTCCACAAGGCTTCTTCCCGTTTCGTTTTCGGACGCGGTGCAATTCATTTTATTTCTCTCTTTTGCCATTTTATCTCTCATGCGGAACTTCCTCCAAAAAAGCCTGTGGTGCGACAGGCGAACTGGAAGTTGAAACCTATTCTAAATGAGATAGTGCAGTATATTGAACCGCAAGGCCTATTCTACTGCCTTCCAGTTCAAGACTGGCAGGCACGTAGTTTTCGTCACGTTCTGACGCATTTAGAAGAGGGTTTCAAACCTCATAGCGGACACCTGCCGCTACAAAGGGCATTCTAGCAGATAACACTTACCGTTGTCAAGCACAAAATCAAATCAATGCCACTTCTTAATGCGAACGAAGAGAAGACATTCGCGAAATAGGGATGCCACATAATTTTCCCTTGACACACGCTTTGAATTAGGATAGAGTAGGGGACATGATGATACAAAAGTGTAGACATTTTCCGGTTCAAAAAGAGGGGCTTGACATGCGTAAAACCCTTATAGTACTACACACACACACACACACACACACACACACACACATCTAATTGCTGATGAGCAGAAAATTTCAGTCAGTCGGTCGCCTGCGGGCAACCGACTGCTCGTCTATTTACAAGGAGCCAACTATGAAATCTAAACACATAAATTCAATAATCAAAGAGTCAATTTATTCCGAATCCGGCCGCTCCCTCACCGAAATGCTGGGGGTTTTGGCTATTATGGGAATCCTCACGATCGGCGGTATCGCCGGCTTCAATTACGCAATGAATAAACAACGCGCCAATGCGACCATCAACTATGTGAACCAATTGGCGGTGTTGGGAACAGGCCAAATGCTGGCCGGCAGCACACCGAAACTCTTGGACTATCCCGACCACACCCCCAGCGGGTATCCCGCCAAAATCACCACCGACACCAACGCCCCAAATGCCTTTTATATAGAAATAAATGAAGTCCCCACACCTGTCTGCGACGAAATTATTTCGCGTCTGGACGGCTGGAAAATGGTCAACGACATCGGCTTCTTTAACGGGGTCGGCGCCTGTGCCGATCAAGAAAAGGTAGGTATGTGGTTTGAAATTTCCGCCAACGCAAATAAAGGTGATACAGACTATCATTGCACGAGCAACGCGGATTGCCAACCTTTTTTCGGGACAAACTCAAAATGCAATGACAAAGGAACCTGTGAATACGCCTGCTCGGGCGGCAAGGTTAAAACAGCCGCCGGATGTTGTGATGCCGACAAAGTCTTCAACGGTGGGTGTTGCCCAGGGACGATTGAAGACGGTAAATGTTGTCGGCGTATTTGGAAACCCGGCGTCGGTCCGGAAAATATGTGTTGTTCCGAAGGCTTTTTTATGATAAAAACCGGGGAGTGTCTTTCCTGTGATGATCCCAGCGCTCCTAACTTAGTAGGTGCTGCTCAATATACTGAAGTTTGTAAAATATGCCCGAATCGCACATTGATAGGGCGGAATTGTCACCCCTCTACCGACCCTTGTCTGGACGGGGCTGTCAATATCAATAACGAGTGTTATTGTCCTTTAGATAAGCCGGTCATGGACGACGGTGGCCACTGTCATCCGTGTAATGTGAATATGAATCCTAATCCTGCTAAAGAATGGCCTGCCCTGATAAAGCCACCGTTTGGGTTAATGCACTATGGCAATTCAGCTCTCAGCTTCTATTGCAATAGGAAAACAGGGGGTGGGTATTCGGGCCGTACTCCCTGCGAGTCCGGAACCATAGGGTTGCCCAGCGAATATACCATTACCCTGACTGATGGTTCTTCTTACCGGGTATCAAGTAGTTACGGCGAATGCAAAAGTTGCGCCGATATTGATGTATCCCAATTAAAGTATCAGGCTTGGTGTAAATCCTGTGGTGGTAAATGGGTCGGCAAAGCTTGGGATAAAGGCTTGTGCACACCGTAAGAATTTTTTCTGATGGGTGCCGTTCTATCCTTGTGTGCATCAAATCCGAGTTGCACGACCGGTTTCACTGTGTAAGTTTTTTTACAGGGCTTCCAGTTGTGATAACAAGTCTTGCATATCTTCAGGCAAAGGGGCCTCAAACCGCAGGCGTTCTCCCGTTCGCGGGTGCGTGAAGCCCAGGAACCCGGCGTGCAGAGCCTGCCTGGGGAAGTATTTTGCAAAATCCGGTGCCGTTTTGGGAATACTGCCATACAGTGGGTCCCCGATCAGAGAATGCCCGACCGAGGCCATATGCACCCGTATCTGGTGCGTCCGTCCGGTTTCTAAAATACAGCGAATATGACTGGCCACACCATTGCCGAACACAGCCACACGCTCGTAATGCGTTACGGCTTTTTTTCCGTGTGCGACAATGGCCATCTTTTGCCGGTTATGGGGTGAGCGCCCGATGTCTCCGACAACCAACCCCGTTGTTTTTTGCACATATCCCCACACAAAGGCCTGATAGATGCGCTCTATGGTGTGCTCGGCAAATTGTTCGGACAGGCGTATATGCGTAAAATCATTTTTAGCCACGACCAAGATTCCACTGGTATCTTTATCAATTCGGTGCACAATGCCCGGCCGTTTGACCCCGCCGATTCCCGATAGTGAATCCTTGCAATGCGCCAACAGGGCATTGACCAAAGTCCCCCGCGGATTTCCGGCCCCGGGATGGACAATCAGTCCCGCAGGCTTGTTCACAACCAATAAATCTTCGTCTTCAAATAAAATATCCAGCGGGATTTCCTCGGGCTCGGGGTTGGCCGGCACCGCATCGGGAAGGGTGATTTCATACACATCACCTGCCATTACTTTATCATCCGGCGCCAGCACTTTTTGCCGATCCGAGGCCAATCTTACCGCATCTGCCTCTATCAATCGGGTCATTTGACTGCGCGAATAGTCCGGAAAGCAATCGGACAGATATTTGTCCAAACGCATTTTTTTTGCATCTTCATTCACTTTTGGCGTGACAAGAGGCCCTGTTTTGGTGTATACTTCATCCGGTAAATCACCGATTTTAAAATCTGATTGAGAAAGGATCGTCATGAAAACAATTACACTCCTGAAAACAATAACACTGTTATTTGCCGTTTTAATTTTGGCGGGCTTGGGTTTCGTCGGATACAAGATAACAGATCTTCCCTCGAAAATCAAGGCAAAACAACCAATTCTGTCCGAATTTTTGTTACCGTTCCCCGAAAGCATTCAATCCGCCACGGCTTGCGGCGATAAATTATGCCTGATGACGGTCGGTTATGAATTCGGTAATCGTCTGATTATCGTCAATCCTAAGGCCGATTCGGTTGAGGCCGTTATTTTATTCCGAGACCATGATGAAAAGGCTGTTCGTTAACTAAAAATTAAACACTTTCCGTGTTTAATAGAACCCAAGAAAGGAACAATATCTCTGTGGCAAAATCCGCTGGAATAACACATTTGCTTGCGGTTATCGTTTTGGCCTTGTGCCTACTGGGCACGGGGGTCTATTTTCTGCCACGTTTGGGACAGGTTGCAAACGGCCAAATTCCCGGTTGGCAAATTACAACAGAGGTCGAGCCGCTGACACCATTTGAGGAACAAACTTTCTTGCAAACGCAGTATGAGCAAGCATTGGCCGAGGATATTACCACGATTTTAGAGACGATTCTCGGGCGCGGGCACGTGCGCGCGACTGTGCGGGCGCAATTGGCCCTAACGCGTGAGTTGGCTGAGACATCGGGAATTATGGCATCACACCTGACCCAAACACAAAGCCGGCTCAGTGTGGTGCGCCATCTGTCTGTAAGTGTTTTATTGACCGGACCAACTTTGCAAAACGCGGGACATGCTGTTGTTTATCAACCGCTTTCACGGGCAGAGCTTCAAAAATATACGGATTTGGTAAAGACAATTGTCGGTTATGATCCGCAGCGCGGTGATGTGGTAGAAGTTTTGAATACCCCCTTTGCCGAAGCGCCCGCAGTTTGGCCGTTCGGCTTGACGGGACCGGTGGTCTTAAACGGCGTGTTGCTGTTTGTGATGCTGGGCTTGACGATTTGGGCACTGGCATATTTCATTTTGCCGTTGGTACGTTTGTTGGTGCACGCCGGAACACCACAGCCCGATGCTTCTTCTGTGGCTGGGCAAACGGCAGCCATTAAACAGCAATCACCCGAACGTTTGGCGGCTCTTATTCGTGATCTATTGCACCGGGGTAGTGTTCGGAAAAATCCGCGGGCTTATGCTCCTGCCGAGCAAGCCGCCGTTTTTGTGCTGACATTGGATAAACCTGTGGCCGAATCAGTGTTACGCCAGCTCTCGTATGCAGAGGCGCGCAAATTAGGACAACTCATTGCCCGACTGGGGCCTGTCTCAGCAACAGATTCCCGCCGTATTCGGGAACGCTTTGCTCGTGCGTTGTTGCAACCGGCGGCTGTTGTAGGCTCACCCGAGGCCATGTCGGCGTTATTCCAACAGGCCGGTTTGGACGGTGCGGGCTTGTCGGCCGAGATTCGACTGAAGGGGACTTTGCCGGACATCTGGCAAAAAATGGCACAGTTGGAAATCACCACTTTGTTGTCCTTTTTGAAGACGCAGTCGCCGGAAACAACAGCTTTAATTCTGTTCCATTTGCCGGATACGATTGCGGGTCGCTTGCTTGCAGGTTTGCCCGAGGATTTACGCCCGCGTGTGGTAATGCACTTGACCCATATGCGTCGGGTCAGTCCTGAAGTTTTGGATCGTCGGTGCGGGGAAATCGCTGACAGATTACTGGCATGGCTGGCTCAATCCCAACAACCTGCCGGTTCGGATAGGGCGACGGCCATTTTGAAAACATTATCTTCGGATCAGCGACAAGAAATGCTGCACACAATTGCGAACAATGATCCGGAGACTGCCCGCCATATGCGCCAAAAGTTGGCGACTTGGGACGATGTGTTGACGCTTTCGGACGAGCAAATGCGTGCCATGATCAAGCATAGCGATTGCGATCTGACGGCGATTGCGTTGACTGGGGCGGATGCTAAAATGCAGGCTGCCTTTGCGCGCCAGATGACACCGGCCGTATGGCAAAGGGTTCAGGTGCGTATGAAGACCTTGACGCCTAATGAGGAACAAATCAAGCAGGCGCGTGAAACCCTTGTCCGGACGGGCCGGGATCTTAATCTTTTTCAGACTATCGGATAAACTATGACAGAACCAGAATTTATACATCTTCGTGTCCATACGGAACACTCTTTGCTGGAAGGCGCCATTAAAACGGCCAAGTTGGTCAAGTGGGCCAACGAGCAAAAAATGCCGGCCATCGGTATGACGGACAGCGGTAATATCTTTGGTGCTATGCTGTTGGCCAAAGAGGCCTCTCATTCCGGCGTTCAGCCGATCTTGGGGTGCCAGTTGTTGATTAAAACGCCTGCGCGCGAGCAGAATGCTTTTTCGGCCGAGGCTCCGACTTTTGATAAAGTGGTTGTTTTTGTGCAAAATCAGACCGGCTATCAAAACCTGTTGTTGCATTTTTCCGAATACTATATGGGCGCAGACAAGCAGGAAACACCGCATTTAACATTTGATGAGTTATTGACCAAGACCGAGGGTCTGATTATCTTGACCGGTGGGGTAGAGGGGCCCCTGGGGCGTCAGATTTTATCCGGCCATACGGATTTTGCGGCCGAGTTGTTGCAACGGATTCAAGAGGCTTTTCCGGGGCGCACCTATATGGAGTTGCAGCGCCACGGTATGGAGACCGAAAACATTTGCGAGCCGGTTTTTGTGGACTTGGCGTATCGTTTTAATGTGCCGCTGGTGGCGACGAACGAAGCCTTTTTCCTGGGCCCCGATATGTATGAGGCGCATGATGCCATGCTGTGTATTGCCGAAAAAACATTTGTCAGTGAAATGAATCGCCGCCGTGTCACGCCCGAGCATTATTTAAAAACTGCGGCACAGATGAAAGAGTTGTTCGCCGACTTGCCCGAGGCTGTCCAAAACACGGTTGCCATTGCGCGTCGGTGTGCGTTTATGGCCGAAAGCAAAAAGCCAGCTTTTCCGCTTTACGATTGCCACGGGAAAACGCCGGCCGAGGTTTTGCGTGAAATGGCACACAAAGGTTTTGAAATGCGTATGCAAGACCGCACGCCCGAAGAGCGTGAAAAATACCGCACGCGCATGGAATATGAACTGGGCGTGATTGAGCAAATGGGTTTCCCCAGCTACTTCTTAATCGTTGCGGATTTTATTCAATGGTCCAAGGCTCACGGTGTGCCGGTGGGGCCGGGGCGTGGTTCGGGCGCCGGATCGGTGGTGGCTTGGTGTTTGACCATCACGAACATAGATCCGTTGCGCTTTAACCTGCTGTTTGAGCGGTTTTTGAATCCCGAGCGTGTCAATATGCCGGACTTTGATGTTGACTTTTGTCAGGAAAAACGCCAAAAGACGATTGAGTATGTGCAACAGAACTATGGCTTTGATCATGTGGCTCAAATTATTACATTCGGTAAATTACAGGCCAAGGCCGTTATTCGCGATGTGGGACGTGTGTTGCAGATTCCGTATCCGGTGGTGGATCGGCTGTCTAAACTGGTGCCGAACACGTTGGGGATTACCTTAAAGGAAGCCTTGGAGCAAGAGCCCGAGTTTGAAAAAGAAGCGGCCAAAGAAGACAGTATTCGTCAGTTGTTGGAAATTGCGTTAAAGTTAGAGGGGCTGTATCGGAATTCGTCCACACATGCGGCCGGTGTTGTGATCGGGGACAAACCGTTGGATCAGATTGTTCCGATTTACAAAGATCCCTCATCAGATATGCCGGTTACGCAATATAATATGAAATTCGTTGAGTCGGCCAGTTTGATTAAATTTGACTTTTTGGGACTGAAAACCCTGACCACGATTGCCAAGGCCGAAGAATTGGTGCGTCGCCGCGGCATAGAGATTAATACGGAAAAATTGCCTTTGGACGATGAAGAGACTTTCCGTCTGTTGAAATCGGCGGATACAACGGGGGTGTTCCAGTTAGAATCCACCGGTATGAAAAAGATTCTGCACGATATGCAACCCGATAAGATTGAAGACATTGTCGCGTTGGTGTCGTTGTATCGGCCGGGACCGATGGACAGTATTCCCAGCTATATTGCACGTAAGAAAGGCGAGGAAAAACCGGACTATATGCACCCGCTGCTGGAACCGATTTTGAAAGAGACATACGGCATTATGATCTATCAGGAACAGGTAATGCAGATTTCTCAGGTCATGGCCGGATACAGTTTGGGCGGTGCAGATTTGTTGCGGCGCGCTATGGGTAAAAAGATTAAAGAGGAAATGGTCCGTCAGCGCGGTATCTTTATTGAGGGTGCCGTTAAAAACAACATCAAAAAAGAGACGGCCGAGTTGGTCTTTGATAAAATGGCCAAGTTTGCCGAATATGGGTTTAACAAATCTCACGCCGCCGCCTATGCCTATGTGGCGTATCAGACTGCTTATTTAAAGGCTCATTATCCGGCCGAATTTATGGCCGCAACGATGACGCTGGATAAAACGAACACGGATAAATTGGCTTTCTTCAAAAACGATTTAAGTAAACATAATATATCGCTCCTTCCCCCGGACATCAATAAATCCGAGGTCAATTTCTCGGTTGAGGACGGCTGTGTGCGTTATGCGCTGTCAGCCATTAAAAATGTGGGCGAGGCCGCTATGAAAGTGATTGTCACCGAGCGCGAACAAAACGGTCCTTTCCGGTCTATGGAGGACTTTTTGAAACGGGTTGATGTGTCAGCCTTAAACAAACGTTATTTGGAAAATATGGTGCGTTCAGGCACATTTGACTGTTTGGATAAAAATCGGGCCAAGCTGTTTGCCAATGTGGAAAAGATGATTGCTTTTGCAGGCGAGGCCACCGCAACACGCAATAGTGCCCAAATTGGTCTGTTCGGAGCGGATCCGAATGTCAATCGCTTGAAAATGGAAAATTGTCCGGACTGGCCGCATGTAGATCGTTTGGAGCATGAAAAAGAGGCGCTGGGTTTTTATCTTTCGGCGCATCCGTTGGATAGTTATGACGCAGTATTTGATCGCCTGCGGGTGGTATCCTCGGGTGATATTGCGGGTATGGTGCGTCTGGCCGGAAACGCGCGGGTGCAAATGGCGGGGATTATTTCCTCGGTGCGTGAGCGGATCAGCCAAAAGACCGGTAAAAAGTTCGCCTTTGTTACCGCCAGTGACAAATCCGGTACCTTTGATATGATGTGTTTTTCTGAGACTTTGGCACTGAATAAAGAGAAATTAAAATCCGGTCAACCGTTGTTGCTGAGTGTTTCGGCGGATAAAAAGCCGGACGAAGATGAAATTCGAATGAACCTGAACAGCGTGGAGTATTTGGCCGAAGTGATGAGTAAGACCGCTTCCACTCTGATTATCACTTTGGACAAGCCCGAGTCGGCTCAGGCCCTGGCGCAAATTCTGTTGCGTGACCAAGCAGGCCGCAGCCAAGTTTTTGTGATTGTCCCCGTTGACGGGTATGAGGTTGAAATGGTTCTGCCCAAGAAATACGCGTTGCTGCCCGAAACGATGAATGCTTTACAGCATTTACCCGATATTGATTACAGGCAGGTCTAGCATGGCAATCAATCCGCATACTTTAGATCCTCAAGAACCGCGCTGTCCCAAGGATTGTCCGTATTTGGGCATGCGTACCTTTTTACCCAATACTTTGCCTTTTTACTGTAATCAGTATGAGACTTTTCTGGGCGCCGATAATGCTCAGCGGATTTTGCGTTGTGCCCGTTGCCGAGGGATAGCCGCTAATGTTGTGGAAGAGGGGCTGGCCTTCATTGATTCCTATATGGTGGATCACTTTACGATTGAGGAAACCAAGCGTGCCTTTTTGCAATTGGATTATGGTTTTCAGAAAATGTTTGTCGGGCTGGTTGCCAAAACAGGCGTTCAAATTACCTTTACCGACAGCGAATCGGATCAGACTGAATCTTTTGAGGAAGCAATTTTGCAAGCTCGCCAGGATCACAAGAAAAAAGTCGGTTCACCCGAGGCTCAATCATTCAAAGATGTGCTGGACGCCGACGGTATGCCTTTGATGTCGCGTCAGACCAAGACTTTGCTGATGAACTTGTTTTTGGTGATGGATAATTCGGAAAAGGAAATGATGAAAAACATTTTGCAAAACCGGCATCAGGTTGACTCTTTCCTGGAAGTTTTTCAAAAGCAACCTCAGGATCAGGATTTGTTGAAAAATGTGCGAGCCCTGGTTTATGATTACGAACGCAAGGGGCGTGAAATGGAACTGACACGTCAACGTAATCGCGAACGCGATCAACAGCGGCAACAAATGAATCTGCTACAACTGCAACGCAAAAAACAACGAGGGGTCATCCGATGAAACCGGATTTGATTTTATGGGACTGGGATAACACTTTAATGGATACGCGTCCGGCGGCTGCCCGGGCGTTGATCGAGACGGCGGCCCAATCCGGTGCTCCCGCGCCCACACAACAGGATATCACCGATGTGATTGGCTCTCATCTGGGGCAGTATTGGTTTGATACCTATGGAGATCAGGCGATTGAAAAAATAGATTTATTCCTCAGGTTGTATCAAACGCATGCCGATATGATTACTCCCTATGAAACGGCCAAACCATTGTTGCGTTGGGTTCAGGCCAAAGGGATTCGCCAAATAGTCACCAGCAACAAAAATCAGGAAATAATAGATGCCGAGGCCGATCGTTTTCAATTGCGCCCGTATTTTGAAAAAATTGTCGGTGTGCGGCATCATGAAAATGCCAAGCCCTCTCCGGCGTATGCCCGAACGGCTTTGGGGCTTGATTGGCCGGCGCATATGATGGTGATCGGCGATGGTGAGTCGGATATGCAGTTTGCCCGGATGATCGGTGCGTTCGGCCTGTTCATTCGGCCAGATAATCGCCCGGTGCCGTTTTCGTATGATGCCAAAGTGGATGATCTGAGGGGCGTTTGGCAGTATTTACAAAAATATTTTGGAGTATAGTATGCGATCACATTGGGGATCTAAACTTGGATTTATTTTGGCATCTGCCGGTTCGGCGATAGGTTTGGGGAACATCTGGCGCTTTCCGTATTTAGCGGGGCTTTACGGCGGTGGTATTTTCCTGCTGGCTTATTTGGTTTGTGTGGGCACATTGGGCTATTTTTTGCTGACGGCTAAGTTGACTTTCGGGCGCACGGCTCAAACAAACCTGGTGGATGGATTTCGCGTTGTGGGTGCCAAAGCCGGTGTCTCGGTCTCGCCGATCTGGGGAATACTAGGCGGCTGGTTAGGGGTGTTTAATGCTTTGTTGGTGGCGGCGGTCTATGTCGTTGTGATTGGTTGGACGGCCTCCTATGTATTCAGTGGTGGTGCACGGTGGCTGGGGTTATCGACGCATCCGATTGATGCCGCTTTGTTTCAAGAGTTAACCGGTTCGTTCTTGCGTCAGTTGTTTTGGGGAGTCTGCTGTATTGTGCTCACTTCGCTTGTTATTATCAAGGGTGTCAAGAAAGGGATAGAGCGTGTTTCGTTATGGTTGATGCCGATTTTATTTGTTTTGCTGCTGTTTATGGTTTTATGGATGATTTTCCTGCCGGGTACCGAACGCGGGATTTTATTTTTCCTGCGGCCCGATTTATCGCGCGCCGGCTGGACGGATACCGGTTTTGATGTTCAGGTATTCGCCGATTTGATCTTGGCGGCTTTGGGACAGGCGATTTATTCTCTTTCGCTGGGTATGGGTGTGATGTTTATTTACGGATCCTATTTATCTCAGGACAGCGATATTAAAAAGTCCGCGCGCTGGATTGTCGGGTTGGATACTTTGGTGGCTGTTTTGTCGGGCTTGATCGTGATGCCGGCTGTTTTTGCGTTTAATCTGGAACCGACTCAAGGTCCCGGCCTTAGTTTCATCAGCCTTCCCCTGATTTTTGAGCAAATGACCGGCGGTCGATTTTTAATGTTTTTATTTTTTGTGTTGCTGTTTTTGGCAGCTTTGACCTCACTTATTTCCATTTATGAAGCGATTGTCAGCCTTTTGATAGATAAACTCTCTTTATCGCGACCGGCGGCCACTGGTCTGACGGCGGCCTTGAATATAACGGGTGTTGCCATTGTGTTGGCTTCTATGACCGAGGTTTTACCTTTGCGCTTATGTGGTAAGAATCTGTTTGACTTTATGGATAAATTGACCGGCTCCTTTACCATAAATATCATGGTTTTTGTGTGTTGCCTGTTTATGGGATGGCGCGTTTTTCCGGCACTGATTCAAAATCTCGGGCAAGGCAGTGGTGGCCGTCAATCATGGGTCTTTCGGGCGTATCTTCGATTGATCTTGCGTTGGTTGGTTCCGCTGATTATGCTGACATTATTTGTTGTGGCGCTGAGTTGACAGGAACTTGCGGATAATGCGATCAGCCACTTCTTCCGGCGTGCAGGCCGTTGTGTCCAGCACATAGTCAAAGTTTTCATCATTATCAATATCCACATGATAGATTCGCTTGAACCGAGCTACTTCCGACGCCCGTCGTGCCCGCAGAGCCGCGACAGCTTCTTGAACCGAGGCGCATTTTTTTTCGCCGGTGCGCAGTGTGTCGTGAAAGATTCGCTCGCCTGCGACGGCGGTATCCACATTCAGTTTGACCTTGAACGAAGCAGGCACAAAGAAGAAAGCCATACGTGAATCAATAATGATATTTTTGTTGGGCACGCTGTTAAAGTGTTGAAAAACGCCGTCAATTTCCTGATCAACAGACGGATCCCGATCGGCCAATTGATTCAGTTCCAATGTCGTAATGCCGCGTTTTTTGGCAATCTTCCGTTGAGCATCACCGGTTGAGTAATAGTCATATCCCAGTTTGCGGGCCATAATTTTGGCGACCGTAGACTTCCCGCTTCCCAGCTGTCCTGAAATTGTAATCGCGTGAAATGGATTCATTGATATC
The DNA here is from genome assembly GCA_934234055.1 of uncultured Alphaproteobacteria bacterium. Lineage (GTDB taxonomy): Bacteria > Pseudomonadota > Alphaproteobacteria > CAAHEQ01 > UBA3637 > CALXZG01. Next base: position 72,361 of record CAKQGY010000005.1, read on the forward strand.
TCCTTTACGGCGTATCATAGCCAAATCCATTCCAAAAATCAACGATTATTTTTATTACATTATGCCACCTTTAATCTGCCGATGGCCTGGTTTGGGTGACAATATGCGTGTGTTGGAATGGATTGTCCGACTCACAGCGGGCTGCGCCCAGGCCCCGAGATTGCTTTGGGTCTGAAAATGACTCCCAAGCAATTTGATGCTTTGATGAGCGTGAACACCGCTTTGGCGTTGCAAGACATCGGTGTGATTGCCGAACATTGTAAAAAAATTCCATAAAGGCGACCGTTTACCGATTGAACTGGACGTCGAGTTGTTTTTGCTCAGCGAGCAGCTTAAAAAGTATACCTGGGACTAAATCATAGAAACAGTGGAATAAGCATCTGCTTATCCCACTGTTTTTACAGGCTGTTTCTAATCGAGGATCTTCCCGCCGGAACAGGTCTTTCCGGTCGGACAATTATAACAGCTGGTTCCGTGATCATCGTTTTTGCTGACCGCTTTGGCGTATTTTCCCTCAGCGCACACCGTGCAAGACGATGCCCCGGTTTTACTCATTTTACCATCACTTGCCCAGCAATCGCCGGCGATTTTCCCGTCCGAGCAATATCGCCCCGCAGGACATATTGCACAGCTGGTTCCATTCTGACTGGTATTGTTGCTCGGCTTGGCATAGGTTCCCTCAGCGCATACCGTGCAAGACGATGCCCCGGCTTCACTCATTTGACCATTAGCTGCCACACAATCCCCGGCGATTTTCCCGTTTGCACAGTATTGTCCCGCCGGACAAGAGGCACAGGAAGATGCTGTTTGGGCATATTTCCCGACACCGCAAATTGCACAGGATGTTTGCTGGGTCTTTTCGCTTACCTCACCTTTTGTCGGATCACAGGCTGTTGCCACCCCGTTCATACAGGCAAATCCTGCCTTACAGGATTCACAGCGTATTCCAAAACCGTCACCATTCGGTAAAGCAAATCTTCCGTTACCGCAACGCGTGCAGACATTGTTTTGTCCGATATAGCCCTCACTGGCTTTACACCCGCGCCGAATCCCGTTTTCACACGTATAGCCAGTTGGACAGTCAATACATGACTTACCGTCTTTTGTGTATTTCCCATTCGGGCAGATCGAGCAACTTGCAGATCCGGTTTCACTGACATATTCACCTTTTTCGGGATCACAATCATATTTTTCATTATTAATACAGTATGATCCTTTCGGGCAAGTTATGCAGGTGAGACCATCTTGGGAATACGATCCATTGGAACACTTTTCCAAACACTGTTGTTTATCGACCGAGATATACCCGTTATCACAATTCCGGCATTCTTCTGCGGTTGAAAAGCCCGTACCATACGAAGTTGCGCTCTTCCCCGGGCAAGTATGCTTTCCGCCCGATTTACAATAATAACCGACCGGGCAAATTTCCGGTTTGCCGTCCCAGCAAATAAAACCATCCGGACAGCAGATCCCCGATGAGCAAGTGCACTGATAACATATTCTGCCGTCACTCAACGGATATGATTGAACAATTGTTTCCGAACATTTTTCCAATGTATAACCCGCCTCACAGACTTCTTTTTTACGACATTGATAGCAGGTTGTTCCGTCGGCCAATTCCCGCTGATACTCAACATCATATTGACTTTCATCACAGGGCGTTTTGCCATTATTATATGTTTTGTCTGACGGACAATCACAGTGGCTTAATGTTTGTGTCGGACATCCGTTCTCATCGATCCCCGTGGTATAGGTGCATGCCGAATCTCGTTGCGGTAATCCCGGACACTTGCATACATTATTCGTCGTATCACAGGTTGTTTTTCCATCGGTGCGTCCGGCACAATCCGTATCTTCATTACATTCTACGCATTCGCCTTTGGCTTCATTCCAGACGCCTGTTTCACATGTTTGAGAACTGCATGCGCAAGTTTTCGGGTCTTGATTTTGACCGGCCGGACAACTTTTGCGACATACGCACTGATTGTTCCGGCACTGATGCGTCCCGCGCGGGCAATCTCCCTTGTTCGTTAAAGACACCCCCGACGGTTCCTCTCCGTCTGCCAGGCACAACATACCTGCCGTGCAGCATGTATATCCGTTGGCGTTATTCGTCTTACAGGTCCAAACCTGTGTCGGCTGACAGGTCGGATTGTTCCGATCCACCACCTTCACATCTTTCTTCGTAATCAAATCCGCCGCAAACACAAAAGTCAAATCCACTGTCCCCTCTCCGGCACAAATCGCCGTATCACCCGTATATTGGGTATTCCCCGCATACACTTCCACCGGCAACTGCCAGTTCAGGTTCATCACATTCTCACACACCTGCGGCGATACTCCGGCTACCTGCACCGAAAAATAAGTCTTCTCATCGTTATAGCCCGTATTACTCACCGTCGTGGCATAGTCCTCTATCGTTCCCCCGGTTTGAGCCACCACTGCATCTGCTATTTCCATTGTCCTATTCATACCGGACAGGCGCAACCGGCTCCCGACCAATGCTCGCTCTTCCACCCCGTCAATAATCCGATTCGCTCGCCACCGATCCATCGCCCAGTTAAACCCGGCTATCCCCCCAATGGTCAGCACCCCCATAATCGCCAATACACCCAGCATCTCTACCATACTCCGACCCGATTCGGAACATGCCTTTGAATCCCACGCCCCGGAGCGCCGGCTGAAGTTCATACGAAAATACTTTAATAACGCATTATAACCACTTGAAAAACAAGAGTTATTCACACATATGGGGGGGGGGGGGTATTGCCGGATAAAATATACATTTTGTGTCTCCTTTCTCAATCTGGAAAAATGTAATATATCTTTTTATAGCAGGCATTTTTGCCCCTGTCAATAAAAAAAGTCCGCATAACGCGGACAATTTTGGCGATCCCGGCAGGATTCGAACTTGCGACCCACAGCTTAGAAGGCTGTTGCTCTATCCAACTGAGCTACGGGACCATGGGCTTTATTCTATATCAAAACATGCCCGTTGTCAAGTGCTTTTTATTAAATGCTTAGAGCTTCTCCCGCACGCAACAAAGCCTCGGCCTGCGAGGTGCGCGTATTCCGGGCGGTATGCAAAATCAGCGGCGGATATAAAGTCAAAGGCTGCCGACTGTCCAACCACCCGCGCACAATAATTCGCTTGGCCGGTTGCCCAGATTTGGACGCCAGCGGTATGATTTCCAGTTTGCCCAACCGTCTGTCCAAAGCCGTCAAAATTTCGGGCAAAGCCTCGGCCCGGTGAATCAGGGTCAGACTCCCCTTGGCGCGAATATGCCGCAAACAAAAATCCAGCCAGACCCGCAGAGGAACCCGCTCTTGATACGCCAAGGCTGTTTGCTTGTTTGCACGCGCGACCGGCTCGGTATAAAAGGGCGGATTGCTGACGACATGGTGAAATTGTTTCCCATGCAGGGGCGAAAGATGCTCTTGCACATCGGCCAATACAGTCCGCAGATCAAAGTGATTTAAATGCGCATTTTCCCGGGCCAAGGCCAGCAGATCTTCCTGTATGTCCAAGCCTGTTAAAGTCAGCCCTGCCACCCGGGCATTCAGGCACGCTGCAATCACACCGTTTCCCGTTCCGACGTCCAGGACAGTCTCTCCCGATTGTGCCGGAACCGCTGCCGCCACCAGCACGGAATCCGAAGTTGCCCGCAGCCCTTTTGCCGGCTGTTTCAAGCGCACCCGTCCGCCCAAAAAGTCATCAATCGTTGTGTCCATAGTTCCCATGCCGTTGTTTGCGAATGCGTGTAATCAGGGCATTTGTGGAACAATCGTGATGTAATTCGGTTTTCGGATTTTGCAGTTCCGGGATAATTTTCTTGGCCAATTGCTTGCCTAATTCCACACCCCACTGATCAAAGCTGTCAATGCCCCAGATAATGCCGGATACAAAGACCTTGTGCTCATACAGTGCAATCAAACTACCCAGGTTTTTCGGCGTCAGCTTGTCCATTAAAATCGTTGTGCTGGGGCGATTGCCTTCAAAGGCCTTAAAGGGGATTAAATCTTCGCTGACCCCCTCGGCCCGCAATTCTTCCGGCGTTTTCCCTTTCATCAGAGCCTCGGGTTGTGCCACAAAATTTGCCAGCAGCATATCCTGGTGATCTCCTGTTTCGTTCAAGGAATCCACCGCCGCGATAAAGTCTGCCGGAATGCGGTGTGTACCCTGGTGGATCAATTGATAAAACGAGTGTTGTCCGTTCGTTCCCGGTTCACCGAACAGAATTGCCCCGGTGCGATAATCCACCTCGCGTCCGGATTTTTTAACGGACTTCCCGTTGCTTTCCATATCCAGTTGCTGCAAATATGCCGGCAAGCGTCTCAGGTATTGATCATACGGCAGCACCGCATATCCTTCGCATTCCAGATAAGTGCTATACCACACCGACAGTAAGCCCATAATCACGGGCATATTCTGCCGCAAGGGCGCGGTTTGAAAATGTTTGTCCATTTCATAAGCCCCCGTCAACAGGTCTGTAAAGCCGTCATATCCGATCGCCAGCATAATGGACAACCCGATGGCCGACCACATGGAATAGCGCCCGCCCACAAAGTCCCAAAAAACGAACATATTGTCGGTGTCAATGCCGAATTCGGCAACGGCCGGTGCATTTGTTGATACGGCCACAAAGTGTCTGGCCACGGCCTCTTCTCCCAATGTATTCACCAGCCACTGACGCGCCGTTTTGGCATTCGTTAGGGTTTCCAGCGTTGTAAAGGTCTTGGACGAAATAATAAACAAAGTGGTTTCTGGATGACATGTTTTCAGGTTTTCCATCATATCCGTGCCGTCTACATTAGAGACAAAATGGAACGACAGATCCGGCGTCTTGTAATGCTTTAACGCTTCCACCGCCATGGCCGGTCCCAAGTCCGATCCACCAATCCCGATATTCACAATGTCGGTGATGCGTTTGCCTGTGGCGCCCAACCATTTGCCCGACCGTACCCGATCCGTCCAATCGTGCATTTTACCCAGCACCGCATTGATTTCTGGCATTATATCGTGCCCATCCACATAAATTGGGTGATTATCGCGATTACGTAAAGCCGTATGTAACACGGCACGGTGCTCGGTCGTGTTGATTTTTTTACCTGTAAACATATCGGCAATGGCGGCTTTCAAGTCCGATTCTTCGGCCAGTTTGATCAGTAAATCCATCGTCTCGGCCGTGATGTTGTTCTTGGAATAATCAAATAAAAAGTTCTGCCAGTCAATATGGAAAGTATCAAAACGGTGCGGGTCTTTTTCAAACAAGTCCCGCAGGTGCGTTTCTTTAATTTGCTCGGCATGAGCAATCAGTTCTTCATAAATCGGTTTCATTTTAATTTCCTTTTTCAGTTATCGATTGATCCGGAATCACATCAAATTCGGGTGGCACGACAATAGAGCGCCCATCCACCACCTGAGTCGGTGTCAACTCCGGCTTTTTCGGAGCACATGCCCCGCACAAAATACCCAAGCAAACAAGAATTATGATTTTTCGCATTTTTTATTTCCCCACAGTGTTAAAATTAAAATCAGAACAACCCCGATACAAATCGCGCTGTCAGCGATGTTAAAGGCCGGCCAATGATATTCTCCGATATAGAAATCTAAAAAGTCCACCACGGCCCCCAGCCTCACCCGATCAATGATATTGCCGATGGCTCCCCCCAGGATCAAGGCCAAGCCCACACGCACCCGGCGATCTTTCTCCCGTCCCAGCCAGACGACAATTCCGATACAAAATGCCAAAGCCACCGCCGTTAAAATCCACGGCATCATGGCTGAATTTCCCGAAAACATAGAAAAGCTGATTCCCCGATTGCGCACAGAGACCAAGTTGAAAAACGGACACACCGTAACGCCGGTCCCTTGCGGGATATACACTAACATCAGCCCTTTCGTCAGCTGGTCCAAAACGATCACGATCAAACTTAAAATATAAATCATAACTTGTTTTATACTCCAAATAAACGTAAAAGTCATCTTTTTTTTGTTTATTTTTATAAAATCTGTGTTATAATAGGGCTATGAGTGAATTAAAACGACCTGAAATGAAACTAGCCGATACCAAGGTCTCCGAGAAAGATTTTATTTATTTCTCGCTGGGTCTTAGTGCCGAGGATTATGTTTTGCCGTCCCAGCGCAGCGACTACCGATCCGATGCGCGTGCGGTTCAACTGGTTCAAGATATTCGTGCCGGCAAAGATTTATCCGGCCGGGATTTTTCGGGAATCAATCTGAAAAATGCCGACATTTCGGGGGGCAAACTGGCGGGAGCTTCCTTTCGCGGGGCGCTCTTTTATCAAACCAATGCACACCAAGCTGATTTCAGCGGTTGTGATTTTACCGAAGCCTATTTTGAGAAATCCGATTTTTCAGAGGCGCATTTAACCGGTGCGATATTTGCCAAAACTTATTTGCGCGATTTGACAACCGATGACGCCGATATAGACGAGGACCTGCGAAATCGGCTGTTGACAATGGATTTTTTAATCAAGCAAATTGAATCCGGTGCTTTGGATATTCATTGTCTGACGCGGTCCGAGTTGATGTGCCTGGATCTGCGCCGATTGGATTTAAGCAAGGTTGACCTGTCGGGTCTGGATCTGTCTGCGTTTGAGCTAGAGGGTGTGAATTTGCGGGGTGTTTATATCAATCCGCTTCAAAAGCTCAGTATGGATCAATGGCAAAAGGATCTGGCTGCCGTTGAGCAATTACAGGAAAAGAAACTTAAAGAACAAGTGCTGAAAACCTTAAAACAAGAGCGTCAAGCGCTGGATACTTATGCCTCTGAACAAGCCGTAATTGCTCCCGTAAAATCCCGTCATTTGTCGCGGCCGGCGCCTAAACGCGACGAGTTTGAAAAGCCGGTGCCTCCTCCCCAAAAACAGGAAGAGGCCAAACCCGATATGCCCTCGGATCATATGATGAAACCGCATCGTGCGGGCGGACAGGCACCGATTTTGCCACCCAAAACCAAAAAAAATAAAAACAGGATCTAGACATGATTTTTGATTTTTTCAGTGAAGCCTTTGAAGTGCGCCGCCAAAGTTTGAAATGGTGGTGGTGGCGGGCTTTGATCGGAATAGTTTTGCTGTGGGTGATGTATCTGTTTGTGCTGCCGTTTGCCCAGTGGCTCAATCCCTTAACAATTGACAAGTTAGGCGTATGCTATGGCCGATTTTGGCAGGCTTCTTTTTCCGATTTGGCTTTTCCGTTTGTGACGGCTTGGCATTGGTTTACCGATTTTGTCACGGACGAGCCGCGCCATATCACCTGGGATAGTTTTTTTGCCTGGCGCCTGCCTCTGTTGCCGACCTTTTTATTTTTTATGTATGAGCTTTGGATTTGCGTCTTGAACCCCTACACAATTCAAGATCAAACCTTTGGCAGCACCCACGAGGCTCGCGATGACGAAGTTAAGAAAATAGGCCTTTTTGACGGTAAATTTTTATTTTTGGGCACCTATGGCCCCAAGAAAAAGAAGCTGAAACTGCCTGATACACGCTCGGTTTTTTGTATCGGTATGCCCGCCAGCGGCAAGACCAGCGGCGTGATTGTCCCCGCGATTTTAGAGATGAATGACGCCTGTCTGATTATCAATGATCCCAAAGGTGAGCTGGCACGCCTGACCAGTGGCCACCGAGCGACATTAGGACCTGTATTTATGATGAACTGGGCGGGTGTTGACGACCCGAAAAAGGGGATTCGCTGGCCCTGTTGGAATCCGATCGGTGGTGGTAATTTACCGCCGTTACATGCCGGCCGCGAGTCCTATATTGACTCGTTGATAACCTTTTTAATTCCCGACGGCCCCAGCGGTTCTGATCCCTATTGGGTCAAGGCCGGCCGCGGTTGCCTGACGGGCTTAACCGGTTATTTGTGCGGCAAAGTTGAACAGGCTCGTGCCAACGACTATTTTGTTGCCCGGTTGCAAGAGGGCAGTTTGGACGACGAGGACTATGCCGTCTTGCTGTCCTACTATCGGTCTATGCGTGATTTTCCTCAGGTTTTAGAGGCCATTCGCTTGGCCGAGGCACACCAAATCACCTTAAAAAACTACCTGCCGATCGGCAAATGGGACCCGATACCCCCTCAATGGCAAGGAGCCGGTGATGCATGCTTTGCGATGTTGCTGGACATTATTACCAATTCACAGATTCGTATCAATGATATGTTGTCCGAGCGCCGCCGCCAAGGAGATGCGTCCGCCATGGGCACTGACGCGTGGAAGATTTTGCTGGACGATATTGTGTTGGAGACTGCCTATTTCGGTTATGGTCGGCGCACATTGCTGGAACTCAGCCAGGTGGCGGGCTTGCCGGACAAGCAGCGCGGCAGTGTTATTTCTATGGCTCTGTCGGGGATCAACTTGTTCAAGAATGCGGCTGTCCGTGTGCGCACTTCTTTGAATGATTTTAACTATGACCAACTGCGTGGTATGCGTGATCCGGAAACCGGTGCCTATCGACCGATTACGATTTATATGTCCGTCCCGTATGAGGATTTGAATTCGTCTATTTTGCTCAGCACATTGTTTATCAATATGGCGACAGGGTATTTAATGGAGTTCGGTCCCAACCAGGGCAAAGTCGGCCCTTATCCGATGGGCTTTATTTTGGACGAGTTTCAGCATATGCCCTCACTTAAAAGCATTTCCGACGGGATAGTATTTGGTCGGTCCAAGCAAAATATGTTCCTGGTCTCGGTTCAGGATTGGCATCAAATTTCGTCCAAATACGGCCAGGAGACGGCCAATGTGATTATCAGCTCTTCGGCGGTCAAGATTATCAAGCGCCAAAACAATCCCGAGACCCGTAATCCGTTGCTCAAAGGGATTCCCTCGTTGACGAAAGTGATTCATTCTTACAGCGGTAATGTCAGCCGTCTCGGTCCTTTCTGGGGCAGCGGCACGATGAAAAAGTCGCTGGTGAATTTTTATCACGAATGGTCGCACAAGGTTAAAATCAAATCCGACAGTGTGATCGGGGGCGTTGGCATTTTGAATATGGCCACGAACAAGCAACTGGTTCTTTACGCCGGCCATTTGGATCACCCGGTGCGGGCTGATTCGCCATTGTGTTTCAAAACCGAGCCTTATAAAACGATGAGCCAACTGCCCCCCGCGCCCAAGATGCCGGCTGATATTGTGCACGATGATACGGTTGAATCTGCTATCAGCAGCGTTTAATTTTTCCCGATACCCGCAACAAAAACCGCCCGAATCTCGGACGGCTTTTCAGATCTTTTATGACCTAGTCTTCAAACAGCGGTCGCCCTTGGAACAAGCGACTGGATTGCGCTTCAATCAAGGTTTGCAGGTTGATCGTCTTGGACCGAATCAAGGATCGCATTTGGTCGCCGCCGCTTAAATGCGGGTTCGCAAACGCGGTTGATAACACCGGCCGCAATTTACCCATGCCTTCCAATTTCTGGTGCACCACGGCCAGCACCCCGCGTGCCAGCAAGTCCGCGGCCAATTCTTCCGTCAGCCCCGCACCCGACGCATATTTAATCAAGGATTCCAAAGCATCTTCCACCGTGCTGGCGTGAATGGTTGACAGCACCAAGTGGCCTGATGTTGCGGCGCGCAGCACTTGCGACGCCGTTTCGGGGGTCCGAATCTCGCCGACCAGAATATAGCGTGGTTTGGATCGCAACGCGGATTTAATCCCGTCGCCCCAGCGTTCATTGTTCACGGGGCATTGTTTGCACAATCCCAATCCTCCGTTTTTTGCATGATACAGACCGTCCAAAGGCATTTCGGGCGGGTCTTCAATCGTATACATAAAGCCCCCCTCCATCTCCAAAAAACGTTTCATTAATGCCGATGCCGAAGTGGTTTTTCCCATACCCGTCGGCCCTCCAAACAAGATTAAACCTGTTTCTTTTGACAGGGTCAGCAGATATTCCACAATGTGCTTGGGCAGTCCCAGTGTATCAATATCCGGCACAGACCCCGGCATCTTTCGGCAGTTATATTGCGGCCCCGATAAAGTGATAATTCGCTCCACACGATAGGATTCGCCCGCAAACCGAATGGAATAGCTGGACGCTCCGGTAAAACCTTGCTCCAAAGCCTTATGGAATTCGGGTAAATCATCTGCCTCAAACGGAACCAAAGCAAATTGCGTGGCATTATCGCGAATATAAGCAATATGCTCGGCCGTGTACCAAATATCGGAAAATGGCACGGAACTGACCGACGGAGCCCGCACGATTTTTTGATCTTTTCCCAGCAATTCTTTAATCAGTAAATCCGTGGCTTCCATACTGCCGTCCGAAATAAAGGGCTTTTTTTCCAGCACGACATCGGCTTCAATCGGCTCGGTGTCTGCCACCGGTTCGGGGACAGGTGTCGGTTCTGCTACTTCTTGGCGTGGCCGAGCATACCGTTCAGGGTTAGGGTCTTGCATTGGTTGGGTGATATTTTCGGCCGGCTTAACTTCCTCAGCCACCGGTGTCGTGCCGGTCGGGGCGATAGGCGCTGCTGTTGCAGCCGGCGCTTCTTCGGTCGTAGTCGCTGATACATCAGCCACCGGCCCTGTTGGCTCAGCCATAACGGGTTCGGGCTCAGGCGTTCGAATTGCGGCCATAATTTCCGGTGCCACAGCCGGCTCGGATACCGGTGTTGCCAGGGTCGCTTCCCTCGCCGATCCCGTTTCTGCTGGTGTTTCTTCCGGCTCGGCAATATAATCATTATCAGTCGGCTCAGGCAGTACAGTTGGTTCTTGCATCGATGCGTCGGAATTGACAGGTTTGGCCGTTTCACCGGACGTTGCCATTGGGGCAGGGGACCAGGGCTGTACTTGCGGTGCGGCAGGGTCAGCCGGCACAGGCGTCATGCCGGTTTGGGGCACTTCGGTCTGTGTTTGCTCGGCCGATACCGACGGTGTAAAATGAAACAATTTAGGTGGTTTTGGTAAAGACATAGATGACTCCTCAAAAAAATAATCTCTTATTCCTTTTTGGCACAAAGATTTTCATTTTGCAACATTTTTTTCAAAAAAGATAAAAAAAGACTTGATTTTTGGATTCAAAGAGTGTATAAATAAGCTACATTCTCAATAAGATTTCAAGAGGGTGGGACTGAAAAGCCCCGCTTTTTTTATAAGACGAAAGGAAAACGAATGGATATATGTGCCAAGATTGAACAAGAAATTGCTCCGGCCTTAAACGATATGGGCTATGATGTGGTGCGTGTGGCTTTGAACGGCCAGGAAAGCAAAGTGCTGCAAGTTATGGCCGAACGCCAAGATCGCGTGGATATGACGGTTGATGATTGTGCCGAGATCAGTCGCACGGTATCGGCGTTGCTGGATGTGTCGGATCCGTTTTCGGGACATTATACGCTTGAAGTTTCTTCTCCCGGATTGGATCGTCCCTTGGTGCATGCGAACGATTATGCGCGTTTTATTGACGATGACGCCAAGATTGAACTGACCCACGAAATCAACGGGCGCAAGCGATTCAAGGGCGTGATCAAGGGCTTAACCGAAAATCAAGAGGTTTTATTTGATTTTGAGGGCCAACTGATGCAGGTGCCTTTTACGGACATTGCCAAAGCCAAACTGATTTTAACAGATAAATTGATTGAAAAGCATCAAAACAACAAGAAAGGACAGTAATATGCAAGTTTCAACTTTACCCAGACCCGAACTCATTCAAATGGCCGATATGCTGGCTCGTGAAAAAGGGATTGAAAAGGAAGCCGTTTTGGACGCCATGGAACAAGGTATCTCCAAGGCCGGTCGCTCCAAATACGGCCCGGAATACGATATCCGCACTCACATCGATCCCAATACGGGTGCGATTCAAATGGGTCGTTATTTGACGGTTGTTGAAACGGTTGAGGACGAATTCACACAAATCACGCCGGCCGACGCCAAAGCACGCTTTGGTAAGCAATATGAAATCGGTGAAGAAATTGTTGACCTGTTACCGCCAATGGATTTCGGTCGTATTGCGGCTCAAACAGCCAAGCAAGTTATTACGCAAAAAGTGCGCGATGCCGAGCGTATGTGCCAGTATAACGAGATGAAAGATAAAAAGGGGCAAATCATCAATGGGATTGTCAAACGGGTTGAAAACGGCAATTTGATTGTAGAGGTTGGCCGTGTAGAGGCTTTACTGCGTCGTGATGAATTGATCCCGCGTGAGACTTATCGGGTGGGTGATCGCATTCGGGCGTTGGTGCTTGATGTGCGCTCCGAGGTCAAAGGGCCTCAGGTTTTCCTGACTCGTTCTCACCCGCAATTTTTGGCGGCGTTGTTCACGGCCGAGGTGCCTGAAATTTACGACGGCACGATTGAGATTAAAGCCGTGTCGCGTGATCCGGGATCGCGGGCCAAGATTGCCGTGTATTCCAAGGATTCTACGGTTGACGCGCGCGGAGCCTGTATCGGTATGCGCGGCGTCCGGGTTCAAGCCGTCATTGCCGAACTTCAAGGTGAAAAGGTTGATGTGGTGCTGTGGTCGCCTGATCCGGCTACATTTATCATCAATGCGTTGGCGCCCAATGAAGTGCTGAAAATCGTGATTGATGAAGAAGCCGGCAATGTGGAGGTGGTTTTAAGCGAAGAACAATTGTCGCTGGCAATTGGGCGTCGTGGTCAAAATATTCGATTGGTCAGTCAATTGACCGGTTGGCATATTGATATGATGACCGAAGAGCAGGAAGCCGAACATCGTGAGGCAGAAACCAAAGAACGCGTTGAATTGTTTACACGGGCTTTGGATATTGATGATATGATGGCGCGTATTTTGATTCAAGAGGGCTTTGCCAAGGTGGAAGATATTGCCTATATCGGGCTGGAAGAGCTGGCCGGGATTGAGGGCTTTGACGAGGCACTGGCGGAAGAGTTGCAAAATCGGGCTAAAGCTTACCTGACAGCCAAGCAGGATACGCTGACTAAGCAAATCGCCGAACAAAATGTCAGTGATGACCTCAAAAATATGCAGGGATTGACATTGGATATGTTGGCGGCGCTGGGAAATGCCGGGGTTAAGACCCTGGACGACTTTGCTGATCTGGCGGCGGACGAGTTATTGGACATTGTGGGTGCAAAAGCCATGGATGAAAAAACCGCTAACGAAATGATTATGAAAGCACGGGAACACTGGTTTGAAAACGGAACAGTTTAAACATAACCATAAAAACAGACGGGGTCCGGCCGACACCGGTGAAAAGACATGCTTTGTGACCAAGGAAACGCACCCGCGTTCTCAAATGTTGCGGTTTGTTATTTCACCGGATCGGACGGTCGTGTTTGATGTGTCCGAAAAGCTGCCCGGTCGCGGCCTGTGGTTGACGGCGGATCCGGGCTTGCTGGATCAAGCCATATCCAAACGGATTTTTTACAAAGCCGCCAAAGGCACCGTTAAAATTCCCGACGATTTAAGGACACAGGTTCAAATGGCTTTATCGGAACGCTGCCACCATTTACTGTCACTGTGTCGCAAGGCCGGACTGTTGGTTTTCGGGTTTGAGGCTGTTAAAAAGGCTTTGGCTGCCGGCACGGTAATTGCGGCGTTTGAGGCCTCGGATTCTTCCGAACGTGGCCAGACAAAATTATTCCACCCGACGGATACTTTCCCGATTTTTCATTTATTTACGCGTGAAGAGTTGGGATCAATTCTCGGTTTGGACGCAGGTGTTCACATTGCTTTACTGAAAGGCAAATTGGCACAAGAGGCGATAGCGCTCGCTGATAAAATCAACCTGATGAATCAGGAACAGAAAGGATAAACTATGACAGAAGAGAAGAAAACATTGACATTATCGGGCAAGACCCTTTCTTTGGGGAACAAAGTTCGTCAAAACACCGGTTTCGGTCGGACGAATACTGTGCAGGTTGAAGTGCGCAAAAAACGGGTAATAACAGCCGAGCATAGACCGGCACCACTTACTCAAAATACCTCGGCAAAAATAAAGTTAGTGCAAGAGGCACAGCGTGCTGCTGAGCAGGCGCGTCAAGAAGAAGAAATTCGTCGGCATCAGGCCGAAACGGCGCGTCTGGAAAACGAAAAGCGGCGTCAAAAAGAAGAAGCCGAAGCCAAAGCGCGTGCCGAAAAAGAAGTCGCTAAAAAAGAGGCTGATCAGTCCAAAACAGCACCGGACAACTCCACCGAGCCGCCGGTCAAAGCCGATATACATGATAAAAAATTTGTGTCGCGTGCGTCGGTGCGCGAGGTCGAAGATAAACCGCGCAAAGCTGGTTTCGCCGAAAAACGCGGCGGTAAGATGAATTTAAATGCTTTCCGTAATATGACGATGTCGGGAGATGATGATGACGAGGATAACACCGTCTCCCGCGGTCATCGGCGCAGTTTGGCGTCCATTCGTCGGGCGCAGGAAAAAGAACGGCAAAAGCAATTTGCAGCCGCTCACCCGCAAGAAAAAGTTATTCGTGAAGTAATTATTCCTGAAACGATTACGGTTCAGGAATTGGCCAATCGTATGAGTGAAAAAGGTGCCACTGTTGTCAAGACTTTGATGAAACTGGGTATGATGGTGACAATTACCCAAACCATTGACGCTGACACGGCCGAGTTGGTTGTGGCCGAACTCGGACACAAATGCAAACGGGTAGCCGAGTCCGATGTGGAAGATGTCCTGAAAACCGAAAAGGATGATCCGGCAGATATGCAACCGCGCCCGCCTGTGGTCACGGTGATGGGTCATGTGGATCATGGTAAGACTTCACTGTTGGACGCTTTACGTTCTACTCATGTGGCGGCCGGTGAGTCGGGTGGTATTACGCAGCACATCGGTGCTTATCAGGTGCAATTGCCCACAGGCCAAAAGGTCACCTTTATTGATACCCCGGGGCACGAGGCCTTTACCGCGATGCGTGCGCGTGGGGCAAAGGTTACGGATTTGGTTGTTCTGGTTGTTGCTGCGAATGATAGTGTGATGCCCCAAACGATTGAGGCTATTCACCACGCCAAAGCAGCTGGTGTTCCGATTGTCGTTGCGATCAACAAAATTGATGTACCGGGTGCCGATCCGCAAAAGGTGCGTATGGACTTGCTCCAACACGAGGTCGTTGTGGAATCCATGGGTGGTGATGTGTTAGAAGTAGAGGTATCCGCCAAGAAAAAGATCAATTTGGATAAACTGATAGAAGCGATTTTATTGCAGGCCGAGATTTTGGATCTGCGTGCTTCATCGCATCGTTCCGCCGAGGGCGTGGTTGTTGAAGCGCGTATGGAAAAAGGGCGTGGCTCTGTCGCGACGGTTTTGGTGCAAAAGGGAACCTTGAAAATCGGTGATGTGTTTGTTTGCGGTCAGGAATGGGGGCGTGTGCGTTCGCTGTTCAATGACAAGGGTCAACGTGTGAAGGAGGCGCTGCCTGCTCAGCCGGTAGAGGTGATCGGGTTGCAGGGTGTGCCGTCTGCCGGTGATGACTTTGTCGTGGTCGCTGATGAAAGCATTGCACGCGAAGTTTCCGGCTATCGCGAGCGCAAGGCCCGCGAGTCGTTGCAAGTCAAAAAGATCAGCACGGCCGAGAACCTGTTGGCACAGATTAAGGCCGGTGAGATTAAAGAACTGCCTGTTCTGGTCAAAGGCGATGTGCAGGGGTCGGTTGAGGCTTTGAACGGTATCTTGTCGCGAATTAAGAATAACGAAGTCAAAGTTCATGTGTTGCACAGTGGGGTTGGCGCGATCAATGAATCCGATATTACATTGGCGCGGGCTTCACATGCGATTATCATTGGCTTTAATGTGCGAGCAAACGCCGGCGCACGTGAAATGGCCAAGCGTGATAATGTTGATATTCGTTATTATTCAATCATTTACGATGTTGCTGATGATATGAAGAAAGCGGTTGCCGGCTTGCTGGAACCCGAATTGCGCGAAAAGATTTTGGGCTATGCCGAGGTCCGCCAAGTCATTTCTATTTCCAAGGTTGGCAAGGTTGCCGGCTGTATGGTCAAAGAGGGCTTGATCAAGCGTGGCGCCAAGGTCCGTATTTTGCGCGATCATGTGGTGATTTACACGGGTGCTTTATCGCAGCTCAAACGTTTCAAAGACGATGTGAAAGAGGTTAAAGAAGGCTTTGAATGTGGTATCAGTTTTGAAAACTATGACGACATCAAAGTCGGTGATGTGATTGAGTGCTTTGAGATGGAAGCCATCGCTGTCGAAGTCAAATTTGACGGTGTCTGATAATCACCCACCTTATCCGAAACACCCCATCCCGGGGTGTTTTTTTATCACTCTCCCATCATTGCACTGCGCAACCTCGCTTCTGCCGACAACCTGATACCTGACTCTTTTGTCATTGTGAGCGCAGTGAAGCAGTCTACTAAACACGAATGCCTCATACCCGGGGCTAAAAAAACGCCACGAAAACTTTACTGCGTAATACAACTGGCCCCGTCGGCGCTCACCGTGCCCTCACACCGATAACAGTGTCCGCCTTTCCAATACCAATTTCCACAGGCCAAGCACGATTCCTTATCCGCATAATACAGCACATTTCCACCGGTATAGTCGCACCGGACACATTGCCCCTGATGATAAATGCGCTTTCCCTGACAGTGCGTCTTGCATTCAATCTCACTGGCGGTATGTATGCCGACTGTGGGGTCATCACAAGACCAGCATTTGGATTGAGCCCCAAAGGAATCTTCCGGACAATCCCATTCACAGGCCGTTCCATTTTCTGTGACGGTCCCCTTACAGTAATAACAAGATCCGAGCGGATTTTCATTCTTATCTACGATGAAATATCGATTGCCACATGCCAAACACGATTCTGGATCCGTATGATATTGCCAACTGCCTGAACTATCACATGAAACGCACTTTTTATATTGATGAAAGAAAAAATGTGATCCTCTGCAATTATTGACACAATCGGGTTTATAGGTCCACTCATAGGTTGTTTTGCCATCACATGGTTCACATTTTGAGCGCACCCAAATTTCGCCCTCGGGACAATTTCCATGACAGAATTGTTCTCCGTTTTCGGCGGTAATAACCGTCCCGTCGCAGTAATCACAAGACCCAAAATTGTAATCTGCTTTATTCGTCACATATCGCTTCGGGCAAGCCTGACACGCTTCTTGTTGCACACCCCAATATAGCGTTGCTTTTGTATCGCACGGATAAGAGGTTGTCCCATTACACACGCGTGTCCCCAGGCACTTATCGCATTCGGCTTTATCGGACACCCAAACGGTTTTGCTTTCGTTGCATTTATAACATTTCCCTTTGTTATCTTGGAATTCCCCGGCCGGACAGGTTTCACAAGATCCACTCACGCAATTCGGGGTATCGCCGGTGCAGGCGGAGTCGGTATCGGTGCAAAAGCCGCGCTGACAGGTCTGACAACCCGTGCAGTTGCTGTTTTCGGTGCACCGCGTCCCCGATGTCCCCCGCGACAAACTATCCGTAAAGATAAACGACATCGTATTCGTTTCTTTATTGCAATCCTTGCCGTCCTCGTTGAT
>CAKQGY010000006.1 GCA_934234055.1 uncultured Alphaproteobacteria bacterium
CGATTCGCTCGCCACCGATCCATCGCCCAGTTAAATCCGGCTATCCCCACAACGGTCAACACCCCCATAATCGCCAACACTCCCAGCATCTCGGTAAGGGTGCGGCCGGATTCTGAAGAAGAGTTGTTTTTTCGGTTAAAAAATCGTGTGTAAATTGTTGAATAACAATTCGTATTCACAAATGTATGTGGCGGGGGCAGCTGTCTGAAATTAAACATAAAGGAACCTCCTGATGTTAAATGGCTAAAATCAATTCCTGTATCCTTTTTATCGCGTCTGAACATAAATGTCAAGAAAAAATAATTGTTTTTATACAAAATCATAGTGTAAAAATTGGTTGACAGGGGGTGATTTTTGGGGTAGAATAAAACTATGTTCATAAAGAGTTGTGACCAGATTGGAGTGAATTTTAAGGGACGCGGAACGCGTAAAACCTTTGAAAATCCGCATATGTGTCATTCTGATGAGAAAGAAATTCGGAGGCAGACCGTCTTTGAGCGGGCTGCCTTTTTGGCATCTTTGGAATTAAATAATCAAGAGGAGAAATAAAATGGGGCGGTTTCTTGACAGATTAAATAAGTATTTTATGAAAAAGTACAACGACTTGGAAACCGGTCGGAGTATGGTGGAGATGTTGGGCGTGTTGGCGATTGTGGGGGTGATCACGATCGGAGGAATTGTCGGATACCGTTATGCGATGGACTATATTATGACGAACGCGATTATCACCGGAATTCGGGCGCGGGCTGTTATCGTGATTCAACAGCGTGTCTTGGGGTATGAACTGAACCTGCAAGAATTTCACCCGAACACGCCCGAAGATTTAATCTATGGGCGCTTTCGGGTGGAGGCCGTCAATAACTATCTGCTGCGAGAGGAAGAACATCAGGCCCTGGAAGTCTTTAACATCCCGCACCGCGTGTGCAAAAATATCTATAATACCGCGTTCGGGGAAGAGATTACTTTGATCGTGAACGAAGCCGAGGAAAACCCGAACGGATTGGATCCGTGCTTGCCGGACGGGGTCACGGAAGACTCGGTCGATGAAGAAGATATCTATCACAATGTGGTGGCTTTTGTGTTCGGGAACGGGGCGCCGTGCGAAGATGAAAGTGACTGTCCGAATGCTGTGTGCTATGAATGCAGTCCGTTGGGCATGTGCATACCCAAGGCGAAAGACACACCTTGCGTGGCGGGTATGTGTTGTGACGGCAACGGTGGGTGTACGCAGTGCGTGATCGCCTGTGATCCGGACGAGGTGGCCAGCACTTGCCGAACCAGTTGCGATACCAGCACGGGGACTTGGAACTTGAAGGATGCGGGCTCCAAGTGCGGGGCGAACAATTGTGGTGTGTGCAACTCGGACGGGCAATGTGTCGGCGACATCACGGAAACAATCACCAAATGCGACGGGACGCCGGAAGTGTGCTGTGCGGCCGATGCGGATTGTAAAAATGAAAGCCCTTGTGCTATTCCGTGCACAGGGACGGCGCCGGCGTGTCAGACTTGTGATACGACGCGGGGTGAGTTCGTGGCGGATGCAACGCAGAATGGGACTGCGGTAGGAGCCTGCGGTATGTGTCAAGACGGGGCGATTGTGCAACGGACCGGTGTCAGCGTAGGGGACTGCAAAAAATGCGATCTGGCCACCGGCGATATCGTGAACGACAACAGCGCGGACGGCTCAACCTGCGGAACCTGTGGGAAATGTAGTGAGGGGATATGTAATGAAACAATTATCGGGACCACCTGTTGTGAAGGAAGTGCCATAGGTCTGTTTTTAGATCCGTCAACAAATCCCGGGGCAGAAATATGCTGTCCGGCAGGTTCTGTGACAATCCAAGGATATAACAGATACACAGGGAATACGAAGACTTTTTGCTGTCCGACGGGGACGGCTGGTTGGGCAAAGAATAAAGATGGAGTGGCGCGGTGTTGTTCAACGAAAGTGATTGATGGATATTGCTGTCCGAATGATGCACAATATGTAGCGGATGAGAAGTGTTGTGATTCAGATGCGATAGGATCGTATACCGACCCGGAAAAGACTTCCGGAATAAACAAATGCTGTCCGGCAGGTTCTGTGACAATCCAAGGATATAACAGATACACAGGGAATACGAAGACATTTTGCTGTCCGACGGGGACGACTGGTTGGGCAAAGAATAAAGATGGAGTGGAACGGTGTTGTTCAACGAAAGTGATTGATGGATACTGTTGTCCGAATGATGCACAATATGTAGCGAATGAGAAGTGCTGTGATTCAGATGCGATAGGATCGTATACCGACCCGGAAAAAACTTCCGGAATAAACAAATGCTGTCCGGCAGGTTCTGTGACAATCCAAGGATATAACAGATACACAGGGAATACGAAGACATTTTGCTGTCCGACGGGGACGACTGGTTGGGCAAAGAATAAAGATGGAGTGGAACGGTGTTGTTCAACGAAAGTGATTGATGGATACTGTTGTCCGAATGATGCACAATATGTAGCGAATGAGAAGTGCTGTGATTCAGATGCGATAGGATCGTATACCGACCCGGAAAAGACTTCCGGAATAAACAAATGTTGTCCGGCAGGTTCTGTGACAATCCAAGGATATAACAGATACACAGGGAATACGAAGACTTTTTGCTGTCCTGCGGGGACGGCCGGCTGGGCAAAGAATGAAGATGGAGTGGCACGATGTTGCCCGGCGGGTAAAAAAGTTATTGACGGATATTGTAAAGATCCGGCGCAAACTTGTTCAGATCTGGGAGAAGGGTATGTTTCAGGTGGTTGTCCAGATGGCACTTATGAAGATGGGACGCAGGAATTGGATGATGGAACGGTATGTTATCTTTGTAAAAATTGCCCAACATCTTCATCGGTGCCGACAGGTATTTGCTATGATGAAGTAAAACATGTTGGACCGGGATCTTGCGGAAATTATTATACTTATCAAGAGATTACCTGCCCCATAGGAACAATATGTGAACCCTTGACCAATACATGTAAAGATCCCTGCCCGACAGGATCATCCCTGACCGGAACAGGAACCGCTACAAATGTAGAAGGTTGCAAATGTAATGCTGACACGCCAAAATGGGATGGGGTTAACCATATTTGTGTTGCCGCCTGTCCGGAAGGGTATAAACTTGTTAGTAATTATACTGGTAATTTGAATTATAAAAATTCCATATGCTGCCCGCAAACATCCCGCGGTGCGGCAGAAGGAAATTGCTGTAAGGCCTACTATACGGTGGAACGTAATTATGAGCAAGGTCAACGATATGCAACATCTACAACTTGTTGTTTTAATCCCTGTAGTCGCGGAGGGGTAGATGCATTGGAAGGAAAGTGCGAACCATCGGGTTGCAAAGATATGACAACAGCATATGCTAATCCGTCATCGGGACCTGCTTCAATCGCAAAACAATGTGATTTAGGACATTGGTATTATTCAAGTAGTAAAACTTATAAAGTCGGTTGGTGCCCTAAAAATTGTAACTTTTCGCGTGTGACAACAGGAGAACATGCCGGACAATGTAAGTGTGGAGAGAGCGCCAGCGCCGGATATGTCTCGGATGGAAGCTGTCATTTTAATGAATACTTTACTGTCCCTGCAGATGCCTTATAGTTGATCGCTTTACAAAGGAATAGCCAATTATTCCGCTCCAAACAAAAATACATGTTTCGGGGATAGAAAGATATCCGCGGGGCGCTTTGCGTATTTCCGGAAAGTGTTCGCACTGCCCCGCTTCCTTTGGCGCACATAAAATTTGTTGTGATAACCACAACACCCCGATAAACCTACTGCATAGAAGTCCTCATGAAAAATACCTGTGTTGATTATACAAGTTAGTATACTTCAGAGTATAAGCTTAGAGGTTGGGGTTCTGATGATGGTTCGGTGGAGGTTCCCGATTTGTATCAATAGATAATATCCTGAAAATAATGCTTGATTTTTAGGGAAGGGGGCTGTATAATAACGGTCATGACAGAACAAATGATTGATGAAAAAACAGTCCCCTCGGTGCGGGATACTCAATTCGCCGGAGCCCTCTCGGAACGGTATCTGGCTTATGCTATGTCCACAATTGTGGCACGATCGCTCCCCGATGTGCGCGACGGATTGAAGCCTGTGCATCGGCGCTTGCTGTATGCAATGCGGCAGCTGAAACTGGACCCCAATACCGGCTTTAAGAAATGTGCCCGGGTGGTCGGTGATGTGATCGGTAAATATCACCCCCACGGAGATACTTCGGTCTATGAGGCCATGGTGCGCTTGGCTCAGGATTTTGCGGTGCGCTATCCGTTGGTGGACGGACAGGGGAACTTTGGCAACATTGACGGCGATCGAGCGGCTGCGATGCGATATACCGAAGCGCGCCTGACCCCGACGGCAATTGCTTTGATGGACGGGTTGGACGATAACGCGGTGGACTTTGATAAGACCTATGACGGTGAAGAAGAAGAACCGGTCGTTATGCCGGCGGCTTTCCCCAATTTGCTGGCTAACGGATCGTCAGGAATCGCGGTGGGGATGGCTACGAATATCCCGTCGCACAATGTCGCGGAAGTGTGTGATGCGCTGCAATATTTGATAAAACATCAAGATTGCGAATGCGCGCGTCTGATGGACTATATTCAGGGACCCGATTTCCCGACGGGCGGGATTTTGGCCGAATCGCGGGATAACATTATCAAGGCTTATACCACCGGACGCGGGGCGATGAAAGTGCGGGCGCGTTGGGAAAAAGAAGACTTGTCGCACGGGCAGTATCAAATCGTGGTCAGCGAGATTCCCTATGGGGTGCCCAAGTCTGATCTGATTATGAAAATTGCCAAGTTGTTGGCGGAAAAGAAGTTGCCGTTTTTGGCGGATATTCGTGATGAATCCACCGACAAAGTGCGCATCGTGTTGGAGCCGAAATCACGCACGGTACCCGCCGAGCAATTGATGGAACACTTGTTCAAAAACACGGATTTACAGGTCAATTTTAACCTGAATATGAATGTGCTGGATGCTGATCATACGCCGCGAGTGATGAGCATTAAAGAAGTCTTGACGGCGTTTTTGAAACATCGGGATGTTGTGCTGGTGCGGCGGTCGCGGTTCAGATTGGATAAAATTGCGCACCGCATGGAGCTGTTGCAGGGCTTTATTACGGCGTATTTGAACTTGGATCGCGTGATTGAAATTATCCGCACCGAAGACGATCCGAAGCCCTTTATGATCCAGGAGTTCAGCCTGTCGGAAGTGCAGGTGGAAGCGATCTTGAATATGCGCTTGCGGTCTTTGAAACGGCTGGAAGAAGAGGCCTTAAAGACCGAATACGAAAACTTGAAAATTGAAAAAGCGGGGTTGGAAGCCCTGTTGGCTGACGACAACGCACGACTGGCCAAAATCAGTGAAGAAATAGCCGGTATTAAAAAGCAATTCGGACCCAAGACTGCTTTGGGCGCGCGGCGCACAACCGTGGCCGAGGCGGCTGTGGTTGCGGATATGCCGATTGAAGCCCTGATTGAAAAAGAACCGATTACGGTGGTACTGTCCAAAAAAGGGTGGATTCGCGCTCTGAAAGGCCATGTGGATGTGGCCGATGTTAAGTTTAAAGAAGGAGATGATTTAAAGCTATCAGTCAAGGCCTATACGACCGATAATCTGATGTTCTTTGCCACAAACGGACGGTGTTATACTTTGCTGGGAGACAAAATTGTGGGCGGTCGCGGCTTTGGGGAGCCGCTGCGGTTGTCGATGGACTTGCCGGAGAATGATGATATTATTGCGCTGTTGATCTATCGGGCCGAGGATAAATGGTTGGTTGCAACGGCGCGGGGCAAAGGGTTTATCGTGGCGGCCAAAGATATGATTGCCCAAACACGAACCGGTAAAATTGTGCTGAATGTCGGGGCAGGGGACAAAGCGTGCCTGTGCCGGCCGGTCTTGGGAGATCATGTGGCGGTTATCGGAACAAACCGAAAGATGATCGTCTTTCCGGCGGCCGAAATTCCGACGATGGTGCGGGGGAGTGGTGTTTTCTTGCAAAAGTATACCGGGGCGCAGCTGTCAGATGTTAAGTTCTTTAATATGACGGATGGGTTGGCTTTCCCGTCGGGCAACGGTATCCATGTGGAACGCAATATGGCTTTGTGGCTTGCAAAACGGGCCAGTGTCGGCAAAATTCCGCCGGTCGGCTTTCCGCGCAGTAATAAATTCGGAGCATAAAGGATAAAATATGAGTCTTGATTTTTCAAAAATAACAGTAATCGGTTGTGGACGTTGGGGCGGTTTTCTGGGATATTATGTCGCCAAGTATAAACACGCGGATACTTTGATGTATGGGTTGGAAATTGATCCGGCGTATCAATCATTGATCAAAACAGGCAGCAACGGGTATGTGACAATGCCGGCGAATGTGTCCTATACAACGGATTTGGCACAGGCACTGAAAAATCAGGTGGTGATTGTGTCTATCGGGTGTCAAGCTTTTCGGGGATTGTGTCGTCAAATGAACCAATATGATTTGCGCGGCAAGTATTTCCTGTTGGCTATGAAAGGACTGGAAGAAGGAACCGGTAAACGTTTGACGCAAATCTTTCACGAGGAAATTCAACAACCCGATACACAGGTGGCGGTTCTGTTGGGCCCCGGTCATGTGCAGGATTATTTGAAAGAAATACCCAGCTGCGTTGTGGTGGATTCAGACGATGAAGCGACTAAAATTGCGTTGGCGGATTTTATGAACAGTTCGCTAATTCGGGCTTATTATGGTCGGGATCTGATCGGAAATGAAGTTGGAGCCGCTTTGAAGAATGTGATCGGCTTGGCAGCAGGAATTTTAGACGGTCTGAATTGGGCGGGTCTGAAAGGAGCATTAATGGCGCGCGCTCCGGTGGAAGTGGGGCGTTTGATTTCTTATTTTGGCGGAAACCCTCAGTCGGCCTATGGCTTGGCACACTTGGGTGATTACGAAGCAACTTTGTTTTCGCCGCACAGTCATAATCGCGCCTATGGTGAAAGTTTAGTCAAAGGGCCGCGCTTTGACAAGTTGGCCGAGGGCGTGCCGACTTTGAAAGCAGTGCATGCGTTGCGTGATTCGGTGGAAATGCCGATTTGCGAAGTGCTGTATCAGGTTGTCTATCACGATCAGGATCCCAAAGAACAAATCGGAAAATTATTTCAGCGTCCGAATAAATCTGAGTTTATTTGAAAAAAATCCCCGATGAACTCATCGGGGATTTTTGAGAGCCCGCCGGTTTAATAATTTTCGGCTTTGACCTGGAAATAAGATTGCGGGTGTTTGCATACCGGGCAGATCTCCGGCGCTTTTTTTCCGATGACAATGTGACCACAGTTGGCACATTGCCAGATTGCATCACCGTCGCGTGAAAAGACCAATCCGTCCTTGATATTTTGCAACAATTTACGATAGCGCGCTTCGTGCTCTTTTTCAATTTTACCGACCAATTCAAACAAAACGGCAATATGATCAAACCCTTCGGCACGGGCAGTTTTGGCAAAGCCGTCATACATATCTGTCCATTCATAGTTCTCACCATTGGCGGCATCTTCCAGATTTGTCATCGTATCGGGAATACGATCGCCATGCAAGAGCTTAAACCAGATTTTAGCATGCTCTTTTTCATTGGAGGCTGTTTCTTCAAAAATTTGAGCGATTTGGTTATAACCGTCCTTTTTGGCCTGTGAGGCATAATACGTATATTTGTTGCGGGCTTGAGACTCGCCGGCAAATGCCGTCATCAGGTTTTTTTCGGTTTGAGAGCCTTTTAGGTTTGTCATTTTTATATCCTTTCGTAAAAAATAAAAGCCTTTGCATCTTATCTGCTTTCTGTCGGAAAGTCAAGAAAAATCAGCATAAAAAAACAGGGGGAATAACCCCCTGAAAATAGTATGGTAGGCGGCGAGAGATTTGAACTCCCGACCCCCTCGGTGTAAACGAGGTGCTCTGACCAGCTGAGCTAGCCGCCCGTCGGAATAGCCTTTCTTATATCATTCTTTTTAACATTTGTCAACAAAAAAGAAAGTCCTTAAATAAAAGAATGATAAGAGTAAAAAGGAGAAAGTTATTTGACACATTCGGAAAAAAGTGGTATAATAAGTATGGTTCGGGGAGGACGGACCGGGATGAAAAGGAAAGGAAAAAAGGAGGGTACTTGCATGATGACGCAAAAGGCTCAACAAAAAAACGATAAACGGTGGGTTCGTGCTTTAAGATGGAAACGCAACCGGTGCCTTGGATTAATACGCAGATGGATGAACAGGGTTTATCCCAAAACAAAGGTGGGGCGGACAGCGGCAACCGCGGTGGTGACAACTTTCTGCACGTTGGCAGTTACATCGGCTTGGAGCCGTTTGGGAAACGCAACAAATACCGAACATGAACGGGAAAATTTGGCGACGGCTATCCGTGAACTTTATAATCCGACTCAGGCGTTTGTGTGCAAAGAATGCGGTGAAGTTGCCTTTATCAAAACATTAAGCGGGAACAAAATTCAATCGCCGGTATGTGCGACTTGTCAAAAACAATTGGCGGATGTCACCGCTTTCAAACTGGATCTGTCGAACCAAAACGAGCACGAATAATTACGTGCGTGCGGGGTGTTGGCGTCGGAATTCGTAGAGTGTGAGGGCTGCCGCATTGGAGACATTCAGGCTTTCAATGGCTGGATTTATCGGCAGTTTGACGCAATAGTCGCAATTTTCCTGTGTCAGACGGCGCATACCATTCCCCTCGGACCCCATAACGAAAGCACTTTTTTGCGGCAGCTTGGTGGCGGCGATCGACTTGTCCGCATAGCCGTCCAACCCGATACACCAAAAGCCGGCTTTTTTTAATTTATCCATCAGGCGCGCCAGATTCGCCACCCGAATAAACGGAATCAATTCCAAGGCACCGCTGGCCGATTTGGCCAGAACGCCGCTTTCCTCGGGAGCACCGCTTTCGGGCACAAAGACGGCCGCGGCATCAAAGGCAACTGCCGACCGCAAAATAGCCCCGATATTGTGCGGATCCGTAATTTGATCCAAGATCATCACTGTGGCCGAATCGGCCTTTTCCAAGTGTTTAATCAGATCATCAACCGATTGTTGATCCAAGGGCTTGCAGCGGGCAACCAGGCCTTGATGCAGAGCCTCGCGTCCGACCAGATTGTCCAGATAATCTCGCGCCACAGATCGCGTCGGAACTGCCCCCAACAGAGCCTTGGCCGGCAGATCACACTCCTTGACATAATAGATTTCCAGAACTTTACGCCGTTTGTTTTGCAGAGCCAATTCAATCGGATGTCGTCCGAAAATAAAGATGTCTTTTGAAACAGATTTTTGATTTGTATGATGTGCCATGATAATCCTCTTAACGTAAAAAATGAGCCAAATCGGTCAGGTCATCGGCCGAAAAAGTATAAACATAGGGTGTGCCGCTGCGTAAAGATCGGGTTAAATCAGAGGGAACGGACAGGCTGGCCGCCGCGTAATAACCGGCCAGTGCCGACATCAGCGGAATATCCACTACTTCGGCCTGCCCCTGTATCAGCGGGGAACGAATCCACCCCCACAGGGATGAATCCGGCTGTTGCCGGGTTAAAAAGTGTAGGCGCACCGTCGGTTTCCCGCCTTGGAACAAGGTGAGCGTCAGGTTGAGTTTGTCATTTTGCGGGTGCATTTCAATGGTCAAGTCGCCCTTGAACACCGATTGATTGAGCACAGCCAAAGTTTCCAACGGTCGGGTGAATAAGTCTGTATCAGGATTGAAATCGCGCAATCGTGCCACAACCGTTGCCGAATCGTGTTGGCGCAAGGATTCGTCCACCGGCAGTGTTATACCCTCTAAGCGGATTGTGCGGGTGTCGGCTTGTTGAAACAGGCGTATTTTGGCTACGGTCATCGGCCAACCCAATTTCGGAAAAGTCGGTTGATACAGCACGATACCGTCTCCGAACCAGGGGGCGCCGATGGCTTGATAAGTCATTTCTGGGGCAGAGGAAAAAGAATCCTGATCCTGAAAGTGCGCGAATTGCATACGGGCAGCGTGCTGTTGCATCATCAGATACAGAACGCCGACGGTCGCCGACAGTAAAACAATCATCAGTCCCCAAAAACGTCGCATACTAAAACTCCTTGTCCGGATTTTGTGGTGTAAAATGCTGAACCTGAATAAACCCGCGCACCGCGTCCAGCCGGTTTTGCGGTTGATGATAGCGAAATGCTCCCGTGGCAATGCCCCACCCCAAAGAAAGCCCCGAGCCTTTGGCACGCATAAAGACAGGCTTGTCAATTGTTACGGATCCGGCGTCATCAAAATAGGCTACATGCACCAAAGCTTGCCCATCAACGGGTGCTTTCAAAATGCGTGAGGCCGTCAATAAATTCGGAATGCTGTCCAACGCCGTTTGCGGAACGGTGGTTTCGGATATCACCGATGCCGGAGACGGAATCGGATCGGGAATCGCGATGGCAGGAACCTCGGGTAAGTCCGCCGAGGGCTGAGGCTTGGTCGGTGCCGGAGTCGGTTGCGGTTTGGGAGTCGGCTTGACAGGCTTGACTTGAACAATCGGTGTCCCTTGTTTTTGAAGAATAAGGCGCGGTTTGGGAAACTTGGCGTCCGGATTTTTTAAGATATCACGCACACGGTTGGATGACGGAACGCGTTTAACTTTTATCTGCTTGTCCGACAGACGAATGTCCGCAAAAAAAGCAATGTCGGTATTTTCGGGGTTTTCTTTGACGCTGCCGTAAAGGCGAATTTGGTCTACCTCGGGGCAAATGGTTTTGGCGCGGGCTATGGCCGATTGAACAACACCGGCCTGTGTTTCCTCGTCTTCAAAAACAGATTCATCGCGGGCAATGGCCGTTAAAATAATCGGTTGACATAGTAAAAACGGTCCGAAAGAGCCGTCGGACAGTTGTGCGGCTTGCCCTTGGCCGACAAAGCGAATATCTGAATCTTGTCCGGCCTCATAAGTTAAGGTTTGAGTATCCTCGTCGCTTAAAAATAAAGCCACCGGACGAACCGGATGCAATAAAGGCTCGGTATGAAAACCTTGGCTGTAAAAGCCGGAACCCGATTCAATCGGCTGCGAAAAAGCGTTGCGAATCGTGAAATCTATCGGCCCTTCCAACCAGCCGTTTGTGCAAGACCCCGACACATCGGACAAAAACCAGCCGGTTGTTTTTTGACGCGTGATATAATGCAAGGCGCATTCTTTATCAGTTGTTGTCAGAGTTGTATCATGAACGGCTGATTCAGCCGCAAGACCAGGCCTTGCCCAAACAACCGCCATTAAAAATGCCAAAAAAAATCCTGTTCGCTTCATAAAGACAGTATACAAAAAAAAGAAAATATCTGCAACAGATTTTTATGCGGCCGGTGAAAAAACTTTCAGCCGTTTTAGTGTTCCAGACCCAGTGCCAGCACCCGATACATCGGATCTTGGCGAATGGCCATAATTCGATCAAAGGTTTTTTTGCGTTGCAGCGGCTTCATGGTTGGCCAATATTCCAAATTGTTGGCTACGCGTTTACGGTTGGTGCGCACGGCTCGCCGGACGGAAAATAAAAAAGCCAGACTGACCAATCCCCAAAGAGTGGTCATCGCGCCTCCGATTGCGATGCGATAATAGGTCGTTGACTTGTGCTCGGGAGTATGACGAGTGCTGCCGACGGTAAAACCTGTCGCGCAAACCAATGCTCCCATTACAATCAAACTCCGCAACCCCGTTCCCAAGAAACGTATACGCCTTTGAACCCGGGCTTGTGCCTTGTCCAATTGTCGGATTCGTTTTTGGAAATAGTCTTGCCTACTTGAATCCATTGGCGGCGCTCATCAAGGTGGTTAAAATGTTTTGGGCTTCTTGCTTGGTCTCGGACACAACGGCCGGTGTTTGAGCCTGGGGCGCCATCATCTTATTCAAGCAGATTGTGGACATTTTGCGCACAGTGGTGCGAACCGGTGCGGCAAAAGCCGATCCGTCTTGAATGGCAGATTGCGCCTCGCTCATCAAGCAAGATTTCATATCTGTGGTGGTTGTTTCTTTGATCTCGGAAATTTGGGTGCAGGCACCCGCCAATAACAATCCCGAAGCAATAAAAGCAAATTTGAACATAATATATCCTTTCTTATCGTATTAATTATATAGCACTTTTGGGTTAAAATAGCAAGAATTATCTGATAATTCCGCCTCCGATGACACAGTCGCCCTGATAAAAAACGGCCGATTGTCCGCGGCTGAGCGCACGCTGCGGTTGGTTAAACACGATTCGCACATCATTCCCCGATGGATAAATGGTTGCCGGCACGATTTTACCGGCCGATCGATATTTGACCCCGACGGATAAAGGTTCTGTCAGATTGTCAATGATGCCCCCCCAAACCACCGAGTGCACGGTCCCTTGGGATTGGTAAGTTTTATCTGCCGTCGCCACAATGACACGGTTGTGATGTGCATCAATATCCACCACATACAGCGGTTCGGGATAGGCTATGCCCAGCCCCTTGCGTTGGCCGATGGTATAATTCCAAAAACCCTGATGCCGTCCGACAACGGTGCCGTCGGCTAAAACGATTTGTCCGGGTTTGGGCGGTTGCTCCAATAAATCTGCATAATCGCCGGCATAAAAATCCTGACTGTCGGCTTTGTCCGCAACGGTCAGGCCGCGCTCGCGCGCCATTTGGCGCACTTGATCTTTGGTTAGTTCCCCCAGCGGAAAGATGATTTGGGATAATTGTTCTTGCGACAGGCGATACAGAAAATAACTTTGATCTTTGTGCGGATCTATACCACGTTTTAAGATGAACTTGTTGTTTTCTTGGGCAACACGCGCATAATGGCCGGTTGCGAACAGGTCAAAACGGATGCCTTGGGCGCGGGCCGTTTGGGCCAGCAGGCCGAACTTCATGGTCGTATTGCACATCACACACGGATTTGGGGTTTCGCCGGATAAATAACTGTCCTTAAAATATTTCAAAACCGTGGCTTTATAGGCCTCGGACAAGTCAATAATGTGGGTCTCAATTTGATTTTCCGCGCCCCATTTTTGAATGTCGCGAATGTCTTGCTTTTCAGAGGGCCCATAGCAAGCATCGCCAGATAAAGTTTTCATCGGAATTTCGCGATTGTAAATGGACATAGACAGACCGATGACATGATGCCCCTGTTCTTTTAGTAAAAGGGCGGACAGCGTGGAATCCACGCCGCCCGACAGGCCGACGGCTATGGTTGTCATAGAGCCCCTCCCTGATACATCACATAGGTATAAATCGCATACGCCACCAAGAATAACACGCCGGTGGCTTTGGTGAAAACTTGGCGGGTCAAAGCGATCCCGATCAGAGCCAAGGTTGCCTCGGTCATGATCAGAATATCGGTTCCCATGGCAGCCGGTACATGCACCGGCATAAACAGTGCCGTTACCCCCAAGATAAACAAGGCATTATAGATATTACTGCCCACCACATTGCCAAAGGCAACATCGTTTTGCTTGCGAATGGAGGCCATAACGGAGGTAATCAACTCGGGCAACGATGTTCCCACAGCCACAATGGTCAGGCCGATAACGCGTTCGGAAATGCCCCAATCGCGTGCCAAAACCGTGGCACTGTCTACCAGCCATCTTGCCCCCAACAAAGTCAGACCTAGTCCGCCAAGCGTTTGAATCAAAGAAATCCAGACATTTGTATGCCGGGAATCGCCGGCATCGGAGGCCACTTCGGCCTCTTTTTCGCGCAGGATTTTCTGATTTTTGCGATCGGAAAAATAGGAGTAAACAACATAAAAGATAAGTGCGCCGACCAACATTGCCCCCAACCAGAATGTAATAATCCCGATTTGTAAAGCCAGGATTAAACCGATGGTTGACAGAGCCAAAAAGCCCCCGTCGCGCTTGAATGAGCGAATGTCTACTTTGACCGGCGACAACAGAGCGGAAACGCCCAAAATCAACAAAATGTTGGCCGTATTGCTGCCGACGACATTCCCGACGGCAATGTCGGCAGAACCCTGGTGAACGGCCAGTAAACTGGTGACTAACTCGGGCGTTGAGGTGCCAAACCCCACCAATGTCAGCCCGATTAAAAGCGGTGAGACGCCCATTTTGCGTGCCAGTTGAACGGCGCCGCGCACCAACAAATCGCCCCCCAGAACCAAACAAATCAATCCCAGAGCCAACCAAACATAAACCATAATAATCCTTTCGTTAAAATAAAAACGCTTTATTCTAGCGTATTTTAAGACAAAACGCAAGGTTCTTTTATGACAGATTTATGACAAACAGAATACACTTATGTTACAATTTTTGTAATAATCGGATATTTTCTTTTCTTTTTTCACCAAGTCGGCTAAAACAGCGCTGTGATTTTGAAAAAAGGAGTTTTCTATGAAATCAATAAAATACACATCTGTTTTGGCTTTAACGACGGCTTTGCTGTCAACCTCGGCGTTGGCGGCCGGTTATCAATTGAATGAATACTCGGCAACCGGTATGGGACGTTCGTTCGCCGGCATGGGTGTGGTTGGTGATGATTTTTCGGCGCTCGGGTATAACCCTGCCGGTATGGTTTTTAACAAAACAAACGGTATGCAGGTCGGAGCCGCGTGGGTGCGCTTGCATTCCACTTTTAAGGGCACGGCCGACGGCGGTGCTACTTATGGTCGCGGTCAAACCGATATCAATCGGGTGTTGCCCAGCGGTTTTGTGCAATATAAAGTCAATGATAAGTTGACGGCCGGTTTGGGCGTATATGTGCCTTTCGGATTGGCCACAGACTATAAAAACGGCTGGTTCGGCGAAACGCATGGGGGCTTGTCTCAAATTACGAACATCAATATCAGCCCGGCTTTTTCCTATCAGGTGAATGATGTTTTCGCAATCGGCGGTTCTGTCAACTTTCAACATGCCAAAGCGCGCTTGACCAGTTCCAGCAGTGATGTCAGCGGATCCGATTGGGCCACAGGGTATACGGTGGGTATTACCCTGAAACCGATTCAAAATTGGCGTATCGGTATGTCCTATCGCTCAAAAGTCAGCCACAAGTTAAAAGGGGACTATGAATACTATCATCCGATTGCCGGTCGGTTGGAAGGTGATGTCAGTGCCAAAATTACAACTCCGGAAACGGCGATTCTGTCTATGGCGTATGACCTGACGGACAAATGGACTTTGTCGGGAACGGCACGCTGGACACGGTGGAAACGGTTTGATGATCTGGATATTATATTGGAGTCACCGGTCAGTCGCACCTCAACCACGCATGAAAAGTGGCGCAATACGGGGTTCTATGCCTTGGGTGCGGACTATAAAGCCAACGAAAATTGGACACTGCGTGGCGGATTAGGCTATGATATGACGGTGATTCGTTCGTCAAACTATCGCACGCCGCGTATTCCGGACGGGCGTCGGGCCTGGTTCTCGCTGGGGACATCTTATGCCTATAAAAATATGCAGTTTGACTTGGGTTATGCACACATTTTTGTGTATGGAGGCCACGCCAAAGGCACGGATAATGTCAGTGGCGCCACCTATGGCAAACCAGACATTAAATATTCGTCCGATGCAAATATGTTAAGCCTGACGGCGCAATATAAGTTCTAGTTGATAAATAACGATTTTTGGCGGCTTTGTGAAAAAAAATTATTTTTTTGTTGCAATCCGCCAAATTGTTTTGTAGATTATGGCTATCCATTACATATTTTGAAAGGAGATAATGATGGTGAATACAAAAAATCAATCCGTCCCTGTTGTGGACAAAAAACAAGATAAATCATGCTCGTGTGATTGTGGTTGTGAAGGCAAATGCTCTTGCGGTTGTGGTGAATGTGGTAAAACATTGCTCAAATGCGGGACAATTTTGTTGTCAGCTCTGATCATTTCGGGATCTATCGTGTTCAGCTCTTCCTGCCTGTGCCCGAAAAAGGGAATGGGTCCGGCGCCTGTCCCGGGAAAACCGGCGGTGGAACGGCGTGTGTCGGCCCGTGGCGGTGTTGTCTCGGATAAAGCGATGCATGACTATATCATGAAGAACCCGAAAGTGTTGATCGAATCGGTTGATCAATACTATCGCGCCCAAGAAGAACAAAAAGCAGCCGAACCGCAAAAAGAATTCAAATTAGAAGATTTGGAAGCTGCTCCGGCCGATATCGTCAAGAAAATCACGGCCGATAAGGCAAACTACTCTTTGGGCAATCCCAAGGGCACTTTCGTGATTATTGAATTCTTTGATCATCAATGTGGTTGGTGTAAACGAACCAACCAAGCGATGTATGAAGCGTTGGCCTCAAAAGAAGGCAAAAAC
This sequence comes from uncultured Alphaproteobacteria bacterium, assembly GCA_934234055.1. Classification (GTDB taxonomy): domain Bacteria; phylum Pseudomonadota; class Alphaproteobacteria; order CAAHEQ01; family UBA3637; genus CALXZG01. Next base: position 16,296 of record CAKQGY010000006.1, read on the forward strand.
ATTCGCTGGATTCCGATTGATACACCGATCTTTGGTGAACAAAGCGAAATGATTGCGCGCTATGTCTTGGCCGCCGGCAAACAAGGCAAATATGCCGAAATGCACAAGGCTGTCGGTGAAGCCAAGAAGGTTGATGAAGCCTCTTTGATTGAAATCGGTAAGACATTGAAGCTGAATACGAAAAAGTTGACAGCCGATGCGAACAGTGCCGAAATCAAAGGCAAACTGGAAGCCAACAAAGAATACAGCCAAGCACTCAAAATCGGGGGTGTTCCGATGCTGATCGTTGACGGTCGGATTAATCCGGGTGCTTTGTTTGGTGACAGACTGGAAGTCGTGAAAAAAGCGGCTGCCGCCAAAAAGAAATAAGCCTGTCAGGTAAACAAAAAAGGCTCCGCAAGTCGGAGCCTTTTTTATGTAATATTACTGCACACTGACAAAGGGGCGCGGTTGTTTGCGCGGGCAGGGACGCTTGATCGCCTTGGAGGATTGTGCATACCCCATAAAGGCATTTGTGATATCGCGTCCGTCGGCATAAATCCGATTGACACAGCGCCGGCATTGCGTATAAACACCGTTGCCCAAGTCCCGGGTTTGAAAGTCCGAGCATTCGGTGCGCACCTCTACAAATCGCGGCTCGGGCGTGCAGGACGGACATTCTTTTTCCACTTCCACATATTGTGTCTTGGCACAGGCCGTCACTAAAGCGAATCCGCAAACGATAAATAATAATTTCTTCATTGTCTCTCCTTTTAAATGCGATAAAAACGAGTACGACTATATCACGAATCCGTGCAAAAATCAATATATTTTTGTATATATTTTTCTAAAAAATCGCAACAGATTGAAAGATAATGATAATTTTTTCATTAAATAATCAGAATAATGTACGTTAGGATTCGTCGACGGCGGTTTAATCGGGCTCGAATCGCTGAGGGAGGCGTGTGTCCCTTGTCTGACAAGGATCACACCGATTTCGGGACAATTTTTTTGGTTAATAAAGTTTTAAAGAATCAAAATAAGAAACCACCTTGCAAAAATTTTTTTAAAAAAAGAATCCCCTAAAAACAAGGGGTTAGAAAAAAGCATCAAAATAAATTGATTTTAACCCTTGACGGGCGCGCCGAAGTATGGTTTTCTGAAAATATCAGAAATATCTCATAACACTATATTTAGTATTAAAAGAAATAACGGAGCACAAAATGTTGGAAACAACTCAAAACAAAGAAGAAAATACCAACCCGATAGATCTGGGGCCTTTGTCCGATGTTATTCGGCGCGACGGTGAGCGAATCGCTTTTGATGCGTCCCGCATTGTGGCGGCAATTGCCAAGGCCGGTGAAGCGACAACCGAGTTCGGGAGTGAAGAAGCTTGGCTGTTGACGCAACAAGTTGTTAAAGTTTTGAAATATCGTTTTTCAAATACGATTGCGCCCAGCATTGAACAAATCCAAGATGTTGTGGAACAAGTGCTGATTTCTTCCAATTACTACAAGACTGCGCGGGCCTATATTGTTTATCGTGAACAACGCGAAAAAGCGCGCAAAGACAAGCGCGCCGTGGTTGATGCAATTTCGTCTATCAATGAATATCTGGATCGGTCGGATTGGCGAGTTAATGCGAACGCGAACCAAGGGTATTCTTTGGGGGGATTGATCTTGAATGTGTCGGGGAAAGTGGTGGCGAACTATTGGTTAAACCATGTTTATACCCCCGAAATCGGCGAAGCGCACAAAAACGGCGATTATCATATTCATGATTTGGATATGCTGTCGGGGTATTGTGCGGGTTGGTCGCTGCGTGTGCTGATCGAAGAAGGGTTTAATGGTGTCCCGAACAAAGTGGAGTCCAAGCCGCCCAAGCATTTGGTCTCGGCATTCAGTCAGATGGTGAACTTTTTGGGAACGCTGCAAAACGAGTGGGCCGGGGCTCAGGCTTTTTCATCGGCGGATACTTATTTGGCGCCGTTTGTGCGGATTGAAAAGCTGTCGTATGAAGAAGTCAAGCAGGCCATGCAGTCATTTATCTTTAACCTGAATGTGCCGTCACGGTGGGGAACCCAAACGCCGTTTACGAATTTGACTTTTGATTGGACATGTCCGGCGGATTTGGCCGAAAAGCACCCGGTTATCGGTGGTCAAATCCAAGATTTCAAGTTCGGTGATCTACAAGCCGAAATGGATATGATCAATCGGGCGTTCCTGGAAGTAATGCGCGATGGTGATGCTAAAGGGCGTCCGTTTACATTCCCGATTCCGACCTATAATATCACGGATGCTTTCCCGTGGGATTCGCCGAACATTGATTTGCTGTTTGAAATGACGGCCAAGTATGGATTGCCGTATTTTTCGAACTATTTGAATTCGGATATGAAACCGTCCGATGTGCGGTCTATGTGCTGCCGGTTGCGGCTGGACTTGACGGAATTAAAGAAACGAGGCGGCGGATTGTTCGGATCGGCCGAGCAAACGGGCTCTATCGGTGTGGTGACAATCAACTGCGCGCGGCTGGGATACCTGTATAAAAACGATGAAGAAGGGTTGTATAAGCGCTTAAATGAATTGCTGGATTTGGCCAAGACATCTCTGGAAATCAAGCGTAAGACCATTGCGCTGCATATGGATCGCGGGTTGTATCCGTATACCAAGCGTTATTTGGGCACATTCCGCAGTCACTTTTCCACCATCGGGGTGAACGGAATCAACGAAATGATTCGGAACTTTACCGGCGATAAGGAAAATATCGCAACTCCCTATGGACGCGAGTTTGCCAAGAAATTGTTGAGCCATATCCGGAATAAGCTGGTGGCTTATCAGGCCGAAACCGGTAATATGTATAATTTGGAAGCCACTCCGGCCGAAGGGACAACCTATCGCTTTGCGCGGGAAGATCAAAAACGGTTCCCGGATATTATTCAGGCCGGTACCAAAGAGGCGCCCTATTATACGAATTCGTCGCAGTTGCCGGTGGGCTTTACGAACGATCCGTTCAAGGCCCTGGACTATCAGGACGATTTACAAACGCAATATACGGGCGGGACAGTGTTGCACCTGTATATGAACGAGCGTATCTCGTCGGCGGAATCATGTAAGAATTTTGTTCGTCGAGTCTTGGAAAACTATCGGTTGCCGTATATTTCGGTGACGCCGGTATATTCTATTTGCCCCAAGCACGGCTACTTAAACGGCGAGCATAAATATTGCCCCATTTGCGATCAGGAATTGATTGACCGCAAACGGAAAGAATTGGAAGCTGTCTAATCAAGAAAGGAGAAACAACATGACAGATAAAGAAATTTTGGAAATCAACGAATCATCGCGTCAGCCGGTCGAGTGCTGGACACGGGTTATGGGATATTTTCGCCCGTATAGCCAGTTTAATAAAGGCAAAAAAAGCGAGTTTGACGAACGTGTTTGGTTCGTGGAAGATAATGCCTGCCCGTGCGAGCTGCGTAAAGCCGGCTAGGGGCATGGCATGTTGACGGTTGCAGGACTGATCCCCTTTACAACAATAGATTTCCCAGGGAAATTGGCAGCCGTCATTTTTTTACAGGGATGCCCGCTCAGGTGTCCCTTTTGTCATAATCGAGCCTTGCAGATTGAGGGAACGCCCACGGACATCGGTTGGCCCGAAATTGATGTGTTTTTGGCTAATCGACGCCGGCAACTGGACGGGATTGTGTTGTCGGGGGGTGAGCCACTGAAAAACCCGCAAGTCTTGGATCTGATCACGCAAATTAAAAATCAGGGCTATCAGGTGGGGGTGCATACCTCGGGTGTTTATCCGGATATATTGGAACGGGCGTTGCCAAGCCTGGATTGGGTCGGCTTGGATATCAAGGCACCCTGGGATAAATATGCATTGTTGACCGGGCGCGGGCAGGTGGCTCCATTAGTTCAAAAAAGTTTGGATTTATTACTGCAATCCGGCAAAGCATTTGAGACACGCACGACCTGTGATCCGCGGTACTTATCCCGGGCGGATATTGCCGCGATCGGGCGTGATTTATCGGGCAGGGGTGTTCGGTGCTATGTGCTGCAAAAATACCGGACTTTTGAGGGGGATTCCAATCCGCCTGAGGAGTCGGCGATTGCTTCTTTCTTTCGTGATACCGAATTACTGGCGGAACTGCGCGTCCTGTTTCCGCAATTCGGAACGCGCTGACTATCGTCCGTCAAAAGCCGATTTATGTACTCCCCATTTTAAGAAGGATGAACTGTCGGTATGCGCTTTTTGATTCAGGTCTTTTTCAGCTTCTTGCCGGCGTTGCAGCAGGTTGGAAATGGACAAGGATATAAACTTTTGAATATCGTGTTTCACCGAACCGCTGTGGTCGGATGAATCCCGATCACGGCTTTTAACCAAATCCAGATAGGCGCTTTTTTCGCTTTCGGTCGTGAACGGATAAACCTGAATATCCGTGGGCAGGCGATCTACGCCGTGCTTGGCCACAAAATCTTTAATCCGATCCGGATTCTGCGTGGGCGCGAAATCCACAACCTGCGTGATGTTCAGGTGCTTTAAGTCATCGGGATTGTGCGTGGTATACAGGATTGTTCGCTTTTGCTTTTTGCCGTCAATTTCAATATAGTCATCATTCAACATATCCAGCATTTTTCGCGACAGCGTCGGATCAACGCCCGAAGTCGGCTCGTCAAATACCAGGATTCGCTTGGGGGATAAATAGGCTTGCAAGAACAAGATTCGCTTCTTCTCGCCGCCGCTCATTTCCCGGAACAGTTTCGGTTCGCGTCCTTTGCCCGGCGTTTCTTTGTAAAGACCCAGTTCCAGATTCTCGGCCGCAGCGACCAAGTGCTCCTCTTTCATATAAGGATTGCCGGCACGCAAAATGTCCAGCCCCGTTTGCCCGTCGTTTTCAATATCCTGAAAGCAAAAGGCAATATGCCGATTGACGGCATCTTTGGGCGTGTCGGTCAGTTTGACGCCCTTAAACGCCTGCCCCTGACCGACGCCATAGGAAATGGAGCCATAGGTCAAATCGTCGGCATGACGCAACAGTTTATAAAAGGTGGATTTCCCCGCGCCCGAGGCTCCGCCGATGATGTTGATTCCCGGGCCAAAGAAAATGGTGTTGTCCGATTGAATCGCCGGTATATCACTGCGCAGTCCAACCCGATCGGATTCCGATCCGTTATATCGGTGGGCATAGCAAATATTTTTCAGGCAAATCGTATCCGCGTGATCCGGTATCTTGGCTGATCCGTATTCCAAATCATAGACCTTGTTATGGCGAATGTTGTTATATTGCGCATACATGGTATCCGAGGCCGACCTCATTCTGAAATGTGCATCTTGCATTTTTAAAATGCTGTTGTTGATGACATTCGTTCCCATCCAAATGGTCGCCATGGCACTGATCGGCATACCGGTTGCCCAACAACCGACCAAGACTCCCGCATTGATCAGGGCCGTTGAGATAAACGAGCGCGAGATGTTCTTTTGTACCTTTCCCAAGATACGCTGAACAATGCCCAATTGTTCTTGTGTTTTTTGATCTAACTTTTTGAAAAGAAGGTCGCCGGATTGTGTGTTGCTTTTCAGGGCCGGGTTTGCCAAAGCCGCATATTGAGCCCGGTTCACTTTCTGGATTGATTTAACCAGGGCATCTTGTTCCTCTTGCAGTGTTTTTCGTCGTGCTTTGGCCAGGGGTGCCGTGGCCAGTAGTGTGGCGGCGCTGGCGGTGGCGGTAATGCCGGCCGTGATTCCCAAGGAGGCCAGAGCTGTCCCGCCGGCGACGGCCGCGCCCAGTCCCACCAACGGCGGAATGGCCATCAACGAAAGGGATAACCCGATACTCCACAGGCCGCTTTTGAACGCGGTTCGCGATCGAATAAAGCGCACGGCATCGTTGGACAGATTCCGAATACCGCTGCTTAATACTTCGGCAGTTTTAACTTCGCGCTCAATTTCGGGCATATCTCGATCGGCTTCGCGTCCGAAAATCGTGAACAATTTGTTCCAAATTTGCTGATAGTCCGGATTGTCTTTCCAGTCTTTGACGGATTGAATGTATGAAGTCCCTTGGGTCAGACCGGCAAACCCGACCAAAGCTTCACCGCTGCGCCCCGTCCAGGGAGCCAAAATGGAGGAAATCGGCGAAATGATGTTCGTAAGCATTTCGCGACGAACAGTACCGGCTTTTTCTTTTTTAACCATATTTTCAACACGTTTTGCAAATTCCAAAGCGGCTTGTTCATTTTCAACTGTATTCATCAGGGTCTCCTTATGTAGTTTGATTATATCACAAAACGATAAAAAGTCAAATTGATATTTTTTTTCTTGACTTTTGGGAAAAAATCTGGCAAAATAGCCAACATCAACGAATGGCGGATGTAGCTCAGTTGGTTAGAGCGCTGGTTTGTGGTACCAGATGTCGTGAGTTCGAGTCTCATCTTCCGCCCCATCTTCAAGCGACAGCGGTGTTATCTTTATGTGGTCAGGAAGGAGACTATCATTTGAATTTTATTTATGAACATTTTGATGCGATTTTTGCCACCGGGGCGCTGGTTATGTTTGTGGGGTGCCCGATTTTGTTGGGCTTGGCAATCTATTATGGCGGTTATTGTGAACGCGCCGTGGATAAAGAGGACTTTGAAAAAATAGATCGCTATTTACAATGGGTTAATCCGATTCGTCGGATCCAAAGTGTGCTGGCCTCGGCCATAGAACAAAATAAAAAGAATGTTGTGTTGTATATGTTATCGCGTGGCGTGCCGCAACAGGTTTTAAATCAGGTGCTGCTGGATGCCATTTTTTTCGGGCGAGGTCCGATTTTATCATTGTTGCTAAAATATGGGGCGGATCCGAATGCACAGTGTCGTGCTCCATTTGGGAGTGTCACACCTTTGGAATTTGCAACTTTTGAAGATGGCGTTGAAAATCGGAAAAAAATGATAGAAATCTTACGCAATGACCCCAGATTTGATCCGACAAAGCATAATCTTTCCGAAGAATAATAAAAAAAAAACGGAGGCACTTGCTGTCTCCGTTTTTATAAGTCAACCACAGACTAGCCGGCCTTGTCCGCAGGTGTATCGTAAATAAATATCGGCTTGGCTTTGCCATCAACGACTTTGTCATTGATGACTACTTCTTTCAAGCCCTTCATCGTCGGTAAGTCATACATTAAATCCAATAGTAATCCTTCCATAATAGAGCGTAGGCCCCGAGCCCCGGTTCCGCGGGATAAGGCTTGCTTGGCAACGGCGGCCGCAGCTTCGGATGTGAAAGTCAAATCCACACCGTCCATTTTGAACATAGCTTGATATTGCTTGACCAACGCGTTTTTGGGCTCGGTCAAAATTTTCACCAAAGCCGTTTCGTCCAAGTCCGTTAAACTGACCACCACCGGCAAGCGCCCGATAAATTCGGGAATCAAACCATATTTCAACAAGTCAGACGGCTCTAATTTAGACAACAGTTCGCCGGTTTTCTTATCGCCTTTCTCACGGACAGACGCCCCGAAACCGACCGAATAACTGGCCTCACGGTTTTCAATGACTTTGTCCAGCCCCGCAAAAGCTCCGCCACAGATGAATAAAATATGCTGCGTATTGACTTGAATATACTCTTGATTGGGGTGTTTTCGGCCGCCCTGCGGGGGAAGGGAAGCCACGGTTCCTTCCATCAATTTCAATAAAGCCTGTTGCACACCTTCGCCCGACACATCACGCGTGATAGAGGGGCCGTCGGACTTGCGCGAAATTTTGTCAATTTCATCAATATAGATAATGCCGCGTTCGGCTTTGGCCACATCGTAATTCGCATTTTGCAACAGTTTCAAGACGACATTTTCCACATCTTCCCCGACATAGCCGGCTTCGGTTAAAGTGGTGGCATCGGCAATGGCAAACGGCACATCCAGCGTTCGCGCCAAAGTTTTGGCCAGCAAAGTCTTGCCCGAGCCCGTCGGCCCCAGCAACAAAATATTTGATTTTTCCAAATCCACATCACCTTGCTTTTCTTTGCTGTTCAGACGCTTGTAATGGTTGTAAACAGCGACGGACAAGACTTTTTTGGCTTTGTCCTGCCCGATGACATATTCGTCCAAAAATTGGTGAATTTCTTGCGGTGTTTTCAAAATCGGTGTCGTTTTTTCGGGCGCTGTTTCTTTGGCCTCATTGTTGCCCGCATCAATCACATCGCGGCACAAGTCCACACATTCGTCGCAAATAAAAACGGTTTTAACTTCGCCGTCCCGAGATTTCAAAGCACGCCCCGAAATAAGGCGACGTACCTCGTTTTGTGTTTTACCGCAAAAGGAACAGCGGCGGATTTCTTCTTCTTGCTTATCGGTCATTTTTTACTCCGGTCTGGTTGAAATGACGGCATCAATAAGGCCAAACTTTTGCGCTTCTTCGGCCGTCATAAAGTTATCGCGCTCCATGGCTTGCTCGATGGTTTTCAGGGATTGCCCCGTTTGCTCCACATAGATTTGATTCAGGCGTGCCTTGATAGATAAGATTTCCTTGACATGAATTTCCATATCGGTGGCTTGACCCTGGAACCCGCCCGAGGGCTGATGAATCATCACCCGCGCGTTGGGCAGGGCAAACCGCCGCCCTTTCTCTCCGCAGGTTAGCAGCAGCGACCCCATAGAGGCAGCCTGTCCCATGCAAACGGTTGATACCGGGCATTTGATGTAGTTCATGGTGTCCAAAATCGCCAATCCCGATGTCACAACACCGCCGGGGGAATTGATGTAGAACGAGATTTCTTTTTTGGGATTTTCGGCCTCCAAAAACAGCAATTGTGCGCAGATCAGACTGGCGACTTCATCATTGACTTGGCCGGTCAGAAAGACAATGCGCTCCTTTAATAAACGCGAATAAATATCAAAAGCACGCTCTCCGCGCCCTGTCGTTTCAATCACGGTCGGAACCAGTGTGTTATCTGTAATTTGCATTATTCTTTCTCCTTTTGTTGTCCGGTTAGGGCGGCCCAAAATTGCGTTGGTGTCGTTGCTTTTTGCAGTCGCGTGATAACCTGTTGTTTTTCTTGCTCAAAAAATGAAGGATCATCCTCTTGTAAAATAGGAGCCAGCGCTTGGAAAATTTCCTGATCGCGCGGATAAATTCTTTTTTTGAACAGCAGTTTGACGATTTCCTTGTCATCCTGAGTGATTTGTTCGTTAATGGATCGCTGTTCATCGGACGTGCCCGGCAGATAGGGGCGCCCGCGGTGTAAATAGAATGCTAAATGATGATGTAATGCACCGAATACAGTAGCGGTGTTTTGTTGATAGTGAAAACGGGAATCCTTTAACAATTCCAAAGCTCCGTATCGTTTTTCGTTATTCCAAAAACTGTCGAAGGCACTTTCTTTGCAACAACCGGTATTGGGATTGGCACCCGCCGCCAAAACCAGCCGGATTGCCGTCTTTTCGTAATTTAATTGCTTGGATGTAGAGGGAAAGTCCCCGTAACTTAAAAGAAGTAATGTCCGATCCAGACGGTTTTGCAACTCTTTTTTTGAGATTTTTCTTGTAAAAAATAAAGGCTGAGCCCACTCGGGATCCCATATTTGATAAAGACCTTTGTGCACCGCTTTGCGGGTATTAAAAGACCTAGCCGCCGCCAAAGCGAGCAATTGTTCAAATGCCTGTTTTCGGGTAGATAGGTCTTTCAATTTCAGTTTCCTTTACTTACTTTTTTTTGGGCGCGTCCGGATCAAAGTCATAGAGTTCTTTGACCGAAACGGCTTTTTCGTTTTTCGTGATTTGGCCCAAGATGTAGTCTACTACTTTTTCTTCAAACAAAGGCGCCTTTAAGGTGTCCAATGCTTGCGGATTTTTCTGGTAGTATTCAAACACCATTTTTTCTTGTCCCGGATAGCGACGTGCTTCCGCCAAGACGGCATTTGTCAAATCTTCTTGTGCCAAGGTCACTTTGTTCAGGTTGGCAATTTCCGCCAACAATAAGCCCAACCGCACCCGCCGTTCGGCGATTTCGCGGTATTCTTTCTTGATTTGATCTTCGGATTTATTCTTTTCTTCATCGTCCAGTTGGTTGGCTTTCTTGGCTTTTTCGTATTGGGCCATAATGGAGTTAAATTCCAAATCCACCATACCTTGCGGAATGTCAAAGTTATATTCGGCAGCCAATGCGTCCAACAGCGCGCGTTTGGCGTGTGTGCGGGCAATCCGATCATATTCTTTGTCCAGCTCGGTTTTAATCATTTCCTTTAACTTTGTCAAAGAGTCCATACCGAATTGTTTGGCCAAATCATCATTGATTTCAGGCACTTTGAATTGACGCAATTCCTTGACATCAACTTTGAACAGAGCCTTTTTTCCGGCCAATTCTTTGGCATGATAGGTATCGGGGAATACCACATTGACATCAACTTTATCACCCACTTTGGCGCCGATCAGTTGATCTTCAAATCCCGGAATAAAAGTGTTAGAGCCCAAGGCTAAGTAGTAATCTTTGCCGGTGCCGCCTTTGAATTCCTGACCATCAATGGAGCCCACAAAGTCAATCACGACGACATCGTCTTTTTTTGTCGGACGATCTTCTTTCAGAACTTCGGTTGTTTTTCGACCTTCGGCCAATTTTGCCAAGGCTTCATCAATTTCTTTATCGCCGGCAACCGCTTTCATCGTGTCAATTTTAATCGGTTTCAAGTCTTTGACTTTAATTTCCGGCAAAGCTTCTACTTCCACGTTGACGGTAATATCCTGACCGTCTTCAAACTTGTCCAAAGTGACTTTGGGACGTAGGGCCGGTTTGATTTTTTCTTTGGTAAAAGCCGCTTCAACTTCCTGTTGAATCAATTCGTCCAAGGCTTCTCCTTTAACGGCCGCAGCATATTTGGATTGAATCAGGTTCATCGGTGCTTGGCCGGGACGGAACCCAGGTAATTTTGCTTCTTTTTGAATACGTTGCAATTTTTCGGTCATTTTGTCGGCGAATGTTTGAGCCGCAATTTTAACCGTCAAAGAATGAGCTAATTTGTTTTTTGTCATTATTTTATCCTTTTTTATCAAAAACTTGGTGCGGACGGAGAGACTTGAACTCTCACGCTTGCGGCAACGGCTTCTAAGACCGTCGTGTCTACCATTCCACCACGTCCGCACACAGAACGATATATACATAGCACATTTTCCCTGAAAAAGCAAAAGTTTTTTTGAAGACATCTGATAAAATTGTTTGACAAAAAAAACATTTTGTGATATTCTAGCCCGGTAATGCAGGAGGAAGCAATGTCAAAACATAAACTCAATCCCAAAGATGACCCGATCTCGCTGGAAGAATTTCTGAAAAAAGTCGAGCAGGATAAAAAGAAACAGCAGCAATCACCAAAAGCTGATTCGCTGTTATCCAAAGGTCTGATGCAGGATAAGCAGAAAAAGCGGGAACAAAATAAACAGCAAAACCCATCGGGTTCTGAACTGTTGAATAAAGCGATTCAAGCTGATCTGGGATCGGAAGAAGAAATTGAAACACCGCGCCTGTATGTGGTGGCCGGTAAGTTGGGATATGAGGAATATTATACCGGAACGGGTGAATTAAAACGGCGTCCTCTGGCCGGCGATCGGTATGACCTGCCGCTGTCCACAAATATCAAAACAATTTGCGCCGATAAAATTGTGCTGACCGATGTGGACGGGATTGAAGAAATCGGATCGGATGAGTTGGCCTTTATCGCTCAAGAGGTTGAAATAGAAGGCTGTAACGACCTGAGAAAACTGCCGGCGATGCCGTCTGTCGGGCATCTGACGATCAGTTTCTGTTCCGCTTTGACCACCCTGCACAGCAACACAAATGTATCCACTTTGGATATTCAGTTCAGCGGGATTCAATTCTTGCCCGAGCGCCTGAAAAATGCACAGATAGACGCTGAAAACGCGGATGAGCTGTTATATATCCACCCGGCTATTCCGTCCAGAAATATCAGCGGTATGACACGCAATTCAATCAATATGTGTAAATTGCGCTATCTGACATCACCGTATGTGCCACAATCGGAAAAAGAAAGCTATCGTTTGCCGACTTATCGAATTGCCCTGCAATACCCCGAGTTTAAGGAGCTTCCCGCCTGTCTGGCCGACACGACCGTGGCCTTGCGCGGCTATCAATCGACCCCGGGGCAAGAGCCGAATTTGCTGGTTCATCCGTCTTTGGAGGCTCGTCGGATTGTCGGTGTCCCGCGTGAGGATATTTTACGGGCGCAAATGCGGTATTTGTTTGATGATAACTTGACCAGCAATCGCCTGTTCGGCAAGTATTTTGATAGAATTAACGCTCAATGGAAACAGTGCCGTTCGCGCACACATGAATAAAATAAAAGCCGCCCGAGTTTCGGACGGCTTTTTTGATACCGGTTGAATTAAACAGATTGACCCATATCAATGGCCTCTTGATAGACCGGCATGTTGTGCGCGTCGCCGATTTCCGAAGCGCCCGTGCCATAGACCACCCCTTTTAATTCGGTGCCGGGGAAGCAATCAATCCAGCCTTGCAGTCCGCCGATAGCATGGTCCACGGCGCTGTGATCGCTGTCCGTAGAGGTTGCGATCAGGTAAATATCCCGAAAACGGTAATCCGCTCCATACAAAGGCACCGTCCGATCCAGCAGGGTCTTCATCTGGCCGCACATTTCGTAAAAATAAATCGGCGTTGCAAAGACCACCACATCGGCATTTTTTATTTGCTCAACGATTGTCACTGCGTCGTCTTTCATAATGCATTTGTGTTCTTTTTGGCAAGCGTGGCACCCGTGGCAAAAGCCGATGTGTTTGCCCACCAGAGAGATTTTGTTGACCGTATGGCCGGCGGCTTGTGCCCCTGCCATAAAGGCGTCCGCCAAAGTATCCGAATTTCCGCCTTTACGCGGTGATGTAGAGATGATTAAAATGTTTTTTGTCATATGTTTTCCTTTCGTTTATTGTAAAGCCCAATCTGTCAGAGCTTGCAATTCCGGTTCTTGACCGGGTGTTATGGCGGATTTCAAAGTCAGGATTTCTTCTCGCACGGTGATGTTTTTCATATCAGCCAGCAGGTTGTTCATCAATTTTCCACTGGCAGGAGCCCACGAACCGTTTTGCACCAAAGCTATCCGTCGGTTTTGCAGCGCATGCGCTTTCAGATCCAGTAAAATTGTTTCCATTGGCGGAAAAATACCGTTATTGTAAGTTACTGATAATGCCACAATCGTCCGACAGCGGAAGGCTTCTGCTACCAAATAAGAAGGGTGTGTTTTAGATACATCATAAATCACAACATCGGAGTTGCCTTGCTCGGCCAATCGGCCGGCCAATGTGCGGGCGACCTGTTCGGTATGTCCGTAAATAGAACCATACAGGATTAAAACGCCATTCCCTTCGGGCGTATAGGTGCTCCATTGATTGTATTTATCTAATAACCATGGCAGGTCTTTTCGCCAAATCGGGCCATGCAGTGGGCAAATCAGTTGAATGTCCAAAGTCGCTGCTTTTTTCAACAGGGTTTGCACCGGCATACCGTATTTTCCGACGATGTTGGTATAATACCGTCGTGCTTCGGGCAGCCAATCGCGCTCTAAATCATAGGAATCGGTAAACAGAGAACCGTTCAATTCGCCGAATGTGCCAAAGGCATCCGCCGAAAACAGCACTTTGTCGGTTTGGTCATAAGAGACCATAACCTCGGGCCAATGGACCATCGGTGCGGTGTAAAAAGTGAAAGTGTGTCGACCGGTGGTCAATGTTTCGCCTTCGTTAACCGTCTGGATTCGATGGGCTATATCGACATTAAAAAATTGTGTCAGTAATGTTTGAGCCTTGACCGTGCAGATGATTTTTGCATCGGGATAGCGGGTCAGAACTTCTTGCACCAGCGCCGCGTGATCGGGCTCTACATGGTGCACGAAAAGGTAGTCCAATGGTCGCCCCGCCAAAGCGATTTCCAGATTTTTCAAAAACGGATCACGCACGGTTTCATCGGCTGTATCGGTCAGAACGGTTTTTTCGTCCAAAACAACGTAGGCGTTATAGGACATACCGGCCACAGGATAGATATTTTCAAACAAGGGGTGTCGTCCCTCGCTGGCACCGACATAGAGAATATCGTTTGTTATTTTTGGGGTTATAGTCATCAAGAAACTCCTTTCGTTTTTCTTTGACAAGATAGACTATTTCCCCCAAAAACGCAAGCGAATTTTTTATTTCAGGGTTTGCATAATGTAGCAATATTACGTTGTCCGATATATCCGTCTCCATATAAGATGCCATTAGGTCTGTGTGGATAGATAATTGACTCAGTGCTGTTTTTGCTCCAAGAGTGCACATAACTACCTTTTGAGGAGGTCCACGGCCAAATAGATCCATAGTTTTTATAAAGGTCTATAATAAACTGACTATATTTGGCGCATGCTTCGGCATCACCGGACCAACAATTTGTCCAATCGGTGGTTGTGCACGCATTTCCCTGAGAGCAACAACGCCCTGTCAATTTTTGCGTTACACCATCGGGATAACATTTGTAATCTTCGGCTGAAAACAGTTGTTTTCCAACAGCCTCACACAGGTTATTTGCTGCAAACCAACTGGCAGCTGTTCCATAGTAATACGAGGGAGTGCCATCCAAGTATTTCGCTGTCGGTTCATTTGGAATGTTTTTGCATGTTCCGGCCATTGATCCGTTCCATTGTGCATTTGTTGCGCCGCCGGTTTCGTTGCGTCCAGTCACATTACAAAACTGATTTGGATTGCAATCGGCATTCGTAAAACACCCGTTGGCAATACATTCACCGTTGTCGCAATAGGCGCGTCGCCCTGTCGTGGCCGGGCAGGCCGTCAGATTCGCTTTGTTGGTCAGACTACCGGTCGCCGGATCACAGGTTTTACAGGACTCCTCTGACCCTTCGCAACAATTCCGCCGGCATGTGTTGGCAAAATTCCCCTCGGCACACCAATAAAAACCACTGGCGGTACAGGCTTCTTTCGTGGCATTTTCCTCGGCATAGTGCGTAATGTCCATATTGACATCGTAAACCAACAATATGTCGTTTTCATCTTGATCACAAGTGTCGGGATCCACTTTGCGCAAAACGGTTTTATCCCCGACCATATCACCCAACTTTTGGCAAACCGAAGACGAAACCCCCAATACCTCAATCCCGAATTGACCGGCATACAGGGCTTCATCACTTGTCACAACAGTGTTCAGGATTTTGCCGTCGGATAATTGTTCTTCTGCGGGAAAATCCCCCAAAGTTGTCTGATGCGGGTTGATCGTGTAAAGCACTGCCCGCTTGGTCGCCGCGTCCAGCACTTGATTGCAGGCGTGCTTGTCCATCGCATAATTAAACCCCGCAACGCCGCCGATTGTCAATACACCCATAATCGCCAGAACACCCAGCATTTCGGTAAGGGTACGGCCGGATTCGTTTTTGGGCGTCATTTTGACAGAAGAATTATGGTTGGAGAAATGATTAAAAAATCGCTGATAACCCCTTGAAAAACAAGGGTTATTCACAAACACGGGGGGGGGGGCAACTGTTTGAAATTAAACATAAAAAAACCTCCTTTTGTCAAAAGTTAAACCCAATTCCTATACCCTTTTTACTGCGTTCGAATACAAATGTCAAGAAAAAAATAAACATTTGTTTTGGGTTATGAAATCGATTTCGAGAAAAATACCTGCTATGAAGTTAAAAATAAAATTTCCCGATTACTGGTGAATACTCACAATAATCGGGAAACTTTCCTCCCTCAAGAAGGCCTGTTTGTTTATTCAGGCTTCCTTGTCTCGTATTATATAATAGGATTCTTTTTGTTGTAATGCAATGGATTAATTTAAAAAATACATCTTGTGGTTGAAAAAATGACTTTTTTGTAAAAAACAAGGATCGAAAGTTGGCAAAGTCTGGAAAGTATATGCTGTATAACCAGTTGAAAAATAATGAAAACATATTCTCGGACAAAGATTTTTTTATTTTTTGAAAAATAAACTTGATTTTTTCTGAAAAGTGTGTATAATAGAGCATATCTTTTGGGGCCGTAGCTCAGCTGGGAGAGCGCCGCAATGGCATTGCGGAGGTCAGGGGTTCGATCCCCCTCGGCTCCACCATTTATAAAAAGAGGATGTTTTTATCCTCTTTTTTTTGTGCTTTAATGAGGTCTCAAAAGCCCAGTGTTTGCGGGGTTTGTGAGATTCGGTGTTTCATTTATGATGTGAGCACTTTAACCACCGCTAAGAGATTTTTGATTGAAATTAAGAAAAATAGATACTTTTGGATTGACCTCGTCCAAAACAAAAAAACGCCTAATTTAGGCGCTTTTCTTACCACTCAACCTCGCACCCCATATCCATCACTAGACTACAGTTGCGAACTAAAGGCCACTTGGGGTGGATGTAATCCTAAATTAAGATGTTACATGTGATTTAATGTTTTTTAAATTATCTAAAGCGTTGTAGGTAGTATCTAAATACTTGATAAAATTTATTTACTGTATCAAACATCCAAGATAGATAAGTTTCTTTATCTGATGAAAAATCAAACTTTTTCTTTGTCTCAATATATGAAGCTTTTCTATTTTCTTGAATATCCCAATGTAGTTCCATACCCAGCTTATTTTGAATTTCTTCTTTATGTTCTTCTAGAAATCTAAATAAAGCATGATCTTTATGAATATAAAACTGACAATAAATTTCATTCTCACGAGTTGCTGTTTTTAGGGCAATATGTGCTTCTGAGGAACCAACAGATACATCATACCAATGTTGTTTTAAAGGGGAACGAAGCGAGTATTTTGAGTTATGATTGAACGCATAATCTCTAAATTCAGACCATAAATTGTAAGAAAAATTCTGAGATCTTGTGGCTTCGGTTTCTCTACCTGTTGAACTTTTAACAGCTTTTCCCCATTCATTTGGACGAACTATAATTTGGAATTTGGGTGCAATTGCTGAATTTCCTATTTGCCATAATTCAATTTTAATCAAAAAGAAATTAATATTCTCATCAGTATGTTCATTAAGCCAAGTTATTGCCTGACTGTGTTCATCTCTTATATCTTTTACAATCCATATAATGTATTTTGCATCATAGCCAGAAGCATAAGTGATAATTTTACCTAAATGA
This sequence comes from uncultured Alphaproteobacteria bacterium, assembly GCA_934234055.1. Lineage (GTDB taxonomy): Bacteria > Pseudomonadota > Alphaproteobacteria > CAAHEQ01 > UBA3637 > CALXZG01. The sequence continues at coordinate 33,384 of CAKQGY010000006.1, forward strand.
TCATGATTTGTTCTTTCTAGTTGATTTTCAATGATGATTTTATCGGCAGTTTGAGGTTCCTCAGCTAATATATCAACACTAAAAGAACCAACATCCGCCTCAGTTTTTATTAAAGAAATATCCAATCCGAGTTCTTCACCCAATTCAGTTAAATTTTCTTCTTGAGCTAACCAGTTTGTAAAATCCAGTGCTTCATTTTTCCATATACTACGAAGATCTTTAATAACTTTTATTTTTCCTAATTGATTCATGAGCAGTTCTCCTGTTTATAGTAATTTCTCTACATTCTATCCGAAAGTTTTATAAATTACAAGGTTCTAGCACTATTTTTTCATAATTAACTGGACTTCTTCGTTTTTCCAAGCATTCATTGTAATGTAACGAAAGGAGTTAATTATGACAATTACTTGGTATCACGAAACAAAAAAAGCGCTAGATTTTGATGCTCGTATTGCTATTTGCGATGAAGATGGCACTTGGGCATATATGAGCGAAATTGAAGCCGTAGAAGAAGAAAACAAAAAATTAAAAGCAGAAATACAAAAAATAAAAGAGGCTTACAAATGAATACAGTTAAAGTTTATATGGTGCGAAAACCTTCGGATTTTGAAGAAGTAAAAAACTTATGCAAAAAGTACGCACATGAGGCCGAAGAGGTCTTGATTGAAGAAACTGTTAATCTACCACAGGTTTGGTATGAGGCTCTCTGCCAACGTCCTCTGGACAACTACATCTTTTTATCCAGCAAAGGCGGTTATGATGATTTTGGCCATCGGGTTTACCTATCGCGAAACCCAAGAAGCCAAGAATTTAAACCTGCATGAACTGGCCGAAGTATATCATCAGGATCCGGCCTATATCGGGGCGCAAATTCGGCTCACTTTTTTGGCCCCGGGTATTATTATTTTACGGGGAACTCAGCCCAAAACAATGACCGCCAAAGAATTGCTCAGAGCCTCTATCCCGGCCAGTTGGCCCGAACAAAGAAAATTGTTCGGTTTTCCAAAAATTTAGGAAGTTTTTATGAAAAAAGTGATACGTCCGACATCTCTCTCTTTCTCGTTTCAGGACGCAATTCCGTCCGGCAATGGTTATATTATGTTGGATCGTGAGTTCACCAATTGGCCTCTGTTTTATGATGATGCGGTTTGGAAACTGTTTACATATCTTTTAATGCGGGCAAATTATACAATCCGCCAGTGGGGAACAAGAGAGGTTCAAAAAGGGGAACTGATTACCAGCTATCAGCATTTGGCGGATGCCCTTCATAAATCCCGAGATGAAGTCAAGCGCCTGTTGAAGAAATTAAAAGACATTCATGAAGTAGAGACAATGCGCGTTGGCAACGCCCTACTTTTAAAGATGCCAAACTACTTGAAATATATGGGCTTGATGGAAAAGAAAAAAGGAAAGTCCGCCCGACCATCGCCCGAAGAAAATCCTGCCTCAGCCGCCGATGAGTCCATAAATAAAGAAAGTAAAGAAAGGAATAATGTTATAAGGAAAGAAAATTTATACATGCCTCAACATTTTTCAAATAATTCAAACGGTGGGTTGCACTCAATCGGCAGTGTATTTGCTCGGCAGATAAAGTCTGTGATGCCCTACCATTTTGACCAACTTCCCCCGGATGAGGATGAAGTGAGACGATATGTGACAGAAAAAGAACTGACCGTAGACTTGGACCGGTTCTTTGACCATTACTACTCTACCGGCTGGCATTTTGCTTTGTGTAAAATTAGCAACGACGGTGAATGGTTATAACACATATTGTATTTTCCAGTTGTCTATGTTAAAATATGGTGTACAAGTGGGGTTTTCTATGAACAACGATACATTGGCTTTTTGGGAAAATGGCGCTACTTTTGAATTGGCAGATGCGTTATTTAAAGTTTCATTCATTTTAAATAATCAACTTTTAGATAGGAAAAATCATCCGGAACTTGCTAAAAAATTTTTTGAAGAGATTGCTCCTGCTACATTTCTAGCAGAACAGTTGGGAGCAGTGAATATACTCTACACAAATGATAAAATTACTCATAACTCTTTTGATGCAATTATATCATACAGTAATGGTATAAAACAAAAAATAGAATGTACTTGTGCAATAGATGGTGCTCAAGATGCTTTACTAGATGAATATTTAGATGAATTTCATATAGTTTCATTAAATCTTCCAATCAAATTTGAAGGAACAAAAAGACATCGTATTTTATATAAACAGCCAGAACAAATGTTTTTTAAGCCTGTAGAAGAAGGATGGAACAAAGTTTGTCAACTAATAAATAAAGCCATAAATAAAAAAGTATCCCTCAATAAAACAGATTACAAAAATGCCACATTACTTGTCATTGTGGATACGTCAGGAACCTATGTATCGAAATTAAATCAATATCTAATTGAATATTATACTAAAAACACTATAAAAAAAGGGCCATTTAAGGAAATATTTCTCATTTCTAGAAATCCACTGGATTATAAAAATATGTTTATTAAATTATCGTAGGCATGGGTCCTTCCTGGCGAATTTTCATATACGGGGTCGCAAGCCGCAGTATTTTTTTAGCGAAGCAGAAAAAATCGGGCTGGTCGGGTACATCTCAAACCCCAATAAATACAAGGGTTATAATAGGGTCCGATTTTTCCTGGCTGGTCACTGGTCACTTCTGGCTGGTCCCCCCCCTCAAAATAATGCATATTTCTTGCAAATTAATGCAGAAATAACTGGATAATTTTTCAAAAAAGAGCGTTCATTGTGATGCGAAAGGAGATTATCATGAAAACAGTTAAAACTTATATGGTCAGAAAGCCCGCAGATATTGAAGAAGTTCAAAACCTCACTCAACAATATGCCCATCAGGCGGAAGAAGTGGTGATAGCCGAAACAGTTCACTTGTCACCCGTTTGGTATCAGGCTGTCTGCCAACGCCCCTTAGATAACTACATCTTTTTATCCGGTAAAGGCGGATACAACGAAGACAATCAGCGTCAGGTGATCGCCTTAAAATGCGATGGCCAGCCGACACTCTACGCCGACCCGTCCGGCTCAAGCTACTGCCGCTACTTGGAGATCGAAGTCAAAGAAGGAGAGCAACATGTATAAAGAAGTGCCAGAAGATTTAAAGAATAAAATTAAGGTGGTGGCTGATGCAATGAATAAGCACAACTGTGTGGTTCATACCATGCTTCTTGCCGCAGGGAAAAACAATTATGGTTATAAACCCCAGCTCGGCCCGAAGAAAAGGAAATACTGTAAAATACCTAAGGAGCGTCTGAAAGAATGCGGACAGATATTTCGTGAAGCCAACAAATCTCTCAAGGAAGAAGGTATTGAACTTCTCATCTGTTTGATGTCCTCAAAAGAAGATGGAGTCATGATTTTTGTCAGCGAAGAGGCAGCCAAGCGCCGTCTTGACATATTTAGAGAACTTGAAAAAATGGAGAAGCGTCATGCCAAAATATCCTGAGATTACGGTCAAGCTGACCAGTGAAAATGGAAATGCCTTTAATATCCTAGGTATCTGTTTACGGGCCATGCGCCGAGCCGGTCTGAGCCAAGAAGAACGCGATGTTTTTTACGCCGAGACCACCTCCAGCAATTACGCCCACTTATTGGCTACCTGTATAGAATGGTTTGAGGTTGAATGAGAATAATACAAAAAAGGGCGGAATAATCCGCCCAATCTTATTGCTTAGTATAATATGTTATCTTATATGCATAGACATACGTAGGATGATTTCCTCCTCCTACATCACCTTTAAAATGGTATTCATTTAAAAGGTAAGCTTCTGTATCTCTTGCATCAGTTTCATTAGAAGCATCTCGATAAATCCAACCACCATGCTCTTTATCGACACAGTGATCATCAAACGACCGATTTGTTGGATTTGTTGCAATTCCAACATACCAGTTTGATTTATTATCGGAATCAACATGATTAACGATATCATTTACAATTTTATGATTAACAGCCATAATTTCTCCTTTCTTGGCTTTGTTATTAAATTTTGTTTGACAAACCAATAAAAATGAGTATTATTAGGACTGTGAATGCTGATAAAGTCATTCTCTTGGCTTATCGGTTTATGAGCTTGGAATTTTTCAGGCTCATTTCTTGTATACACCAAAACGAATAAGTTGCCAAGAAGTTTTTTCTATCTGGAACAAAATTTTGTATTGACATCCTGATTTCTTTCTGATATAATGGCTTCAAAATTGAACAATAGGAGCCTTATGTGACTAAATTATCAGAGATTAGTTGTGTAAAAATTGGTTACAACTTTAGAAGGGATAGAGATAATAAAGATACCCCCTTATCATCTGATCATCTGTCAGAAGAAGTGTCTATTGTCCAATCTCGTGATGTGGTCTCGTTCTGTCATTATTCCTTCCCCTGCTTACAAAAAACTCAAGTACCGGATATTAAAGATAAGTATTACCTGTCCATGAACGAGATACTTCTTTCTAATAAGGGGGATTTCCAAGCCTTTGTTTGGAAAGGGCAGGCCAAAATTATGGCTTCAAGTGCATTCTATCGAATCACAATTTGCGATAAAAATTTCTTGCCGGAATATGTAGCTTTATATTTAAACTCTGTACCTGGAAAAGCTCAGCTTTGTTTAAGACAAAATACCGTACGAATAAGCACAATAACAATTTCGGACGTCAAGAATATCGATATCCCCCTTATTCCAATGGAAAAACAAAGAAAATTAGTTGAGCTCTTTTTGCTTTATGAAAAAGAATCTAGTATAATGGAAAAAATAGCGCAGAATCGCAAAAAACTTATAAACTCAATCCTAAGTCAAACAATAAAGGAGTAAAAAAATGGCCAAAATTACACAAGATGAATTAAATAAACTGTTATGGAGCGCGGCTGATTCCGCCCGCGGAGTAGTTGACGGAGGCGTATTCAAGGACTACATTTTAGCCTTTTTATTCTTCAAGTATATAAGCGATATCAAGCAAGCCGAAGTTGAAAAATTAAAAGAACGCTACGGAGATGATAAAGAGCGTATTGCACTTCGTCTTAGAAACGCACGCTTTATTTTACCAGAAGGTGCGAGCTTTTATGATATCTATGCCCATCAAAATGCTGATAATATCGGCGAAATTATCAATAAGGCATTTAGAAAAATAGAAGATTCTAATACTGTACTTTTAAAAGGTATATTTACCGTAGATTTTAATGCAGAATCAATTCTCGGTCAAACAAGCCAACGCAATAAGATGATACGGGATATGATTACGGATTTTAATAAAGTGAATTTGGCTGAGGTTGAAGGTGACTTACTAGGTAATGCATATATGTACCTAATTGAGCGGTTTGGTTCTGATGCAGGCAAGAAAGCTGGAGAGTTTTACACGCCCAAAGTTCTATCATCATTGCTTGCTAAATTAGCGATGCCCAAGCCCGGAGACAGAATTTGTGATCCAGCTTGCGGTTCCGGCGGCCTTTTGTTGTTAGCCGGTGAAGAAGTGCAAAAGCAAGGTTCCAACAACTATGCTCTTTATGGTCAAGAAAAAACGGGTGCAACTTATAACTTAGCTCGTATGAATATGTTTTTGCATGGTCAAGATTCTGCTCGTATCGAATGGGGAGATACCTTAAACAATCCGATGTTGGTCGAAAATGACCATTTAATGCAATTTGATATTATTGTCGCCAATCCTCCATTTTCTCTCGATAAATGGGGTGAAAAACATTTGGAAAATGACATTTATCATCGTTTTGATCGTGGTATGCCACCAGCTAGTAAAGGTGATTATGCTTTTATTTCTCACATGGTCGCAACAGCAAAACCAAAATCAGGACGTGTGGCGGTTATTGTCCCACATGGTGTTTTATTCCGCGGGAGTTCAGAAGGGAAAATCCGTCAAGCCTTTATTGAAGAAAACATCCTTGATGCCGTTATCGGATTACCCGCGAACTTATTTTTAAATGTGGGTATTCCTGTCGCCTTTTTGATTTTTGATAAAAGCCGGGAACAAGGCGGGGCTAATGAAAATCGAAAAGATGTCCTGTTTATAGATGCCAGTAAAGAATTTGTTCCTGGTAAAAAGCAAAATAGCCTTTCAGAGAAGCATATCGCTAAGATCGTGGATACTTATAAGAATCGTCGCGAGATTGAAAAGTATTCGCATATTGCCACCTTTGATGAGATTAAAGAAAATGATTTCAACCTCAACATTCCACGCTATGTTGACACCTTTGAAGAAGAGGAAGAAATTGATTTGGCAAAAGTTAAAGCAGATATTGCCAAAGCTGAGTCCGAATTAGCCGAAGTTCAGGAAAAAATGAAAAAGTATTTGGACGAATTAGGAGTATAAAATGAACAAAATATCTAACTTTGATCGTGAAATTGAACAGTTGAAAAAGAAATTGGAGAAAAAAAATGACAATATATAAAATTACACCACGAATAAACTCTTTTTTTGATATGGGAGCAATTGGAAAATGCGCTGCTTTGTATGTTAAAGCCGAATGTGAGTATGATGCAAGAGAGTTTGCTTTACTCAGTAAGCAGGCATCAACGGTTCAAGATGTAATACCAAATCAGCCTCCCTTGATGTTTGAAGATATGTTTAATGAAGAGAACGCCGACTGTATTGAGCTAACTCGAGAGGAAAGTCAAAGTATGACTGAGGATATTGAATTAGGTGTCAATTTGGTAAAAGTTGAACTAGAAGGGAAATAATATGCTACAGTTTTTACAACAAAATGCTGAATGGATGTGTGCTATTGCAATTGTGATTTTTACAATTGTTCAATGCTGGATTAGTCATGCTCAATATCGACAGGAATTAAGATTTAGAAGATTAGATCTAGCTAATGAATTAGATAAAACATTCGCTCATTTTGTTTATAAAAAGGAAGATTGTGTAAAGCGGATAGATTGGCTTATGGAGAATCAAGTAAATTTTATGTTTCTTTTAAAGAAAAAAGATCAAAAACTTTATTGGCAATTGTATGAGTATGTGAGCTCTTTACAATCCCCAAAAGACCCAAATTATTGGGAAAAAATGGAATACCGCGATAAATACTATAATTATCTGATACGATTAGACTCAGCATTAGCATCTGCAAAGTATGGTTTCTATCGATACAAGGATCAATCAAAGAAATATAAAAATTACGCTATAAAAAAGGATCTCTAAATGGAGAATTTAATTAAAATTTTAGAATTGTTAAATAAACCCTTACACTTTTTTGTAATTGGGGTATTTCTTACACTTTGGGGAATTTGGGGACAGCATTCTTTAGATTATATTTGTTTTGGCATATTATTAATTTTAATTGCATGTTGTTCTTTTGTTGATAAAAAAATAAAAAACTATCAGTTAAAAAAGGAAGCTAGGATTCAAGAAAAGAATGAAGAAGAAAGACAGAAGAATTTTCGTGAAGGCATTGTTCGAGCATATGAAAATATGCCAAAAGATGATCGTGGAATAATCGATGAATGTTTAGATAACAATTACCCAATATTCAAAGATTATTATTCAATGAACAAAAGCGCGGTCATTTCCCTTTGTTCTCAAGGATGGGGTAAGAGTAGTGATTTTTACTCTGTTTTCACGATGAATACTAAACATTTTAACATCTTATTGGCTTATAAAAAAGAAATGGCCTGCAAACAAAAGAGAAATAAACGCCATGTCAAGAAATAATCAAAAAATACCTGCGGGGTGGAGTGTTAAGAAACTGGGAGAACTAGCAAACCATGTAAAATATGGTATTGTTGATGGTCCTTTTGGTAGCAATTTAAAAACAGAACATTATCGAGATTCCGGTATACCTGTCATACAAAGCGGTTTTGTTACCTCTCAGAAATTTTATGCTGAAAAATATCTGTATGTTGATAATGAATTGTTTCAAAAAGAAAAAAGAAGTGCAACTCATGGTAATGATATTATAATGGCTAAAATTGGTGCTCATGCTGGTACGGCGGCTATTTTACCTAAGAATCATCCTGAATCCATTTTGGCAGGTAACTGTTTAAAAATAACTATTAATCCGACACAGGCAAGCAACAGGTTTATATTATTAACTCTTCATACAAAATACAATAAAGATGCTTTTATTGACATAAAATCAACGACAGCGCAACCTGCTATTAGTATGGAAAATTTAAAAAAATTAAAAGTTCTTCTTCCACCATTACCGGAGCAGGAGAAGATTGCGGAGATATTGGGGACGTGGGATGTGGCTATTGAAAAATTGTCGGGGCTGATAGAGCAGAAAAAGCTCCTTAAAAAAGGTCTGATGCAAAGACTCTTAACCGGCAAAACTCGCCTTCCTGGCTTCAGCCAGCCATGGAAAGAAGTAAAGTTGGGCGAAATTTGTAAGTTGGAAACAACTACATCAAAAAGTGCTTTTATTGATGAAAATGGGAAATATTACATTATAGATATGGGGGCTGTTTCTATGGAAGGTACTTTAATTTCTAGCAAACGAACAAATACATGTGAAGATTTATTAAAGATTAATGATATTGTTATGCCAAAAGACGATATTGGAGGGGGCAATATTATTGGGAAAACTGCTATTATTAAACAAGAGAACACCTATATTTTAAGTGATCATGTCTTTAAATTAAACATTCATGACTCTGATTCGAATTTTATTTCTTATTTAGTCAATTCCTATGGATACAATAAATATATGCGTAGAATGTCATGTGGCTCTGCTATTTTGGGATTGTCCAAAAAAGATGTCGAAAAATGTCTTTTAAACATTCCATCTGACATATCTGAACAACAAGCCATTGCTGATGTTTTATCAACTGCAGATGATGAAATTAACCTGTTGAACCAAAAATTAGAAGCTATAAAAGAGCAAAAGAAGGGCCTGATGCAACAGCTCCTCACCGGCCAAATCAGAGTGAAAGTGAACTAAGATGAAAAAATGTTGTTTAAATTGTGCTTTTTGCATACGGTGTCAAGATACACAAATCTCTATGCCAGGATATGCTGATAACAAGAAAAAGATAGGGCTTTTGAATGATGAGGAAAGAAAACAAGCTGAACATAACGATTATTCGTTTATTGGGGCTAAAAAAAAGACACAGGAGCAATGGAAAAAGAAATATAATGAGCTATGGGATAGAATGAAAAAAGGTGAATTCAATGATCGCCTTGGGAACGCTCAAACTTTGGAATGGTTGACAATAGCATCTAGCTCACATCCTGCAACTTATCCTTTAGCACAATTATTTGGAATAGGAGATTGCCCAGATGCTCCTGATGCTGATTATTTATCCTGTTGGCATAATTTGTGGAATTTTAAAGGAAAAGAAAAAGAGCTTCCAACGCTATGCAAAAAAAACAAATGTCTATTCTTCTATCCATATAATCGAAAGGGAAACAAAAGTTTTGGGGGTTGCGAGAAAGAAAGAGAAGCTTTATTGGCAAAGAGTCGTTTTACAACTACAAATTGGTTGGTCGTATTAGGAATTTTAGTAACCATTTCGATCTTTGTTATTCAGAAGTGGGACGATGGGCAAATAAACATTCAACCAGAAGGTAAGATCGAACAGAAAGTAGTTCAGAAAGCATTACCACAACTATCACAAATTACAAAAAAACCTTAAAAGAGTGAAAGTGAGAAAAAATGACACAACAATACATTCTTCCAGATTTTGATGAAGCTAGCAGTTCTCAAATCCCAGCGATTTTACAGTTGATAAATCTGGGGTATACCTATATTCCACGTCATGAAGTTGAAACTCATCGTGATGGGAAAAATCAATATATCTTACGCGATATTGCACATCAAGCCCTACGTGAGATCAATCCGCCAGAAATATCTGACAAAAGTATTGATGAAGCCTTGTTTGCATTAGAAAAAATTAAGTTGGATGACGGGGTCGTTAAGGCTTCGGAAGACGTGTTTTCTGACTTGTTGGGCGGTCGTGCCGTCTCAGAAATTATTGAAGGGAAGCGTACTTCTCCACAGCTTAAATTTATTGATTGGAAAGAGCCAAGTAATAATCTTTTCCACGTGGTGGCAGAGTTTGAACTGGAAGAAGATCAAAATCGCAGACCGGATATTGTCTTGTTTGTTAATGGTATTCCCTTTGCGGTTATTGAAAACAAAAAGGCCTCTGTTTCTGTAGATGAAGCTATTACACAGATGATACGTAACCAGAAATACTCCCAAACACCAAAGTTCTTTTTGTTTCCACAAATCTTGATTGCAACCAATGTTAACCAAATTAAATATGGAACTATGCTAACTCCATTTGAATTCTATTCTGTTTGGAAAGAAAAGGAAGCCCCAAAGGATTATGAAAAAAATGTGTTGGAAAGTGTCAATAAGCCTGTTGATGTAAAAACTGTGGCTCAAATTGGGGAAGATTTGTTGCGGAGCTCCTATAAGCAAGCAAAAAAACAAACTTTAACAGCACAAGATTATGGAATTTATAGCTTATTAAAGCCAGAAAGATTATTGGATTTAGTCCGTAATTTCATCATCTATGACAATGGCATAAAGAAAATCACCCGCTATCAACAATATTTTGCCATTAAAAAGACGATTGCCAAAATTCAAACAATGAATGAAAATGGTAAAAGACGCGGTGGCTTAATTTGGCATACACAAGGAAGCGGTAAATCTCTGACGATGGTTATGCTTGTTAAAAATTTGATTGAAACGATTACCAATCCGCGCGTTATTGTTGTGACAGACAGAATAGATTTAGATATTCAAATTCGCGATACGTTTGCCGCTTGTAATATTAAAACAGGTGTTCAACAAGCAACATCGTGCTCCGATTTAGTTAAAAAGATTAAATCCAAAACTCTGGATGTTATTACAACTTTGGTTCACAAATTTGATAAGCCAACCAATTTTGTAGACGAAGATAACAATATATTTGTTTTAATTGACGAAGCACATCGAACTCAAGGCGGTGATGCCAATGCAATGATGAATAAAATGTTGCCAAGGGCCTGCCAGATTGCTTTTACAGGGACTCCCTTGATGAAAAAAGTTCCGGCCAGATTGGAAGGAAAAGTTATTTCTAAATCACAATCAATTCAAAAGTTTGGCGGGTTAATTGATGAATACACAATTTCAGAAGCTGAAAAAGACGGGGCTGTATTACCTCTTATTTATCAAGGTCGCTTTGTCGATCAAAAGATTGATAAAATTGCAGATAAATTTTATGAACGATTAGCTTCAAGATTTTCGGAAAGTGAACGTAAAGATTTTGCTAAAAAATGTATTTCCTCTTCGGTTTTAGAGGAAACATCACAACGTATTGAAATGATTGCTTTGGATGTAAATGATCATTTCTTGAAAAACTTTAAGAATACTGGTCTAAAAGGACAGTTGGTTGCTCCGAGTAAGTATGCGGCTGTCATGTTTAAAAAAGCGCTGGAAATGTTGGGGGATATCAACGCAGAAGTCGTTATATCTGATACATTAGCCGAGGAAGGTAAAGATGATGTTAACTCACCCCATAAGAAGCTGGTAACTGAATATATGGCCGAACAAAAACACAAATATGGTTCCTTAGAAAGCAGAGAAAAACAAATCATTCAGGACTATAAGAAAAATCCAGAAGGATGTGAATTACTTATTGTTGTGGACAAACTTTTGACTGGTTTTGATGCGCCAAGGGATACTGTTTTATATTTGGCTAAGCAGCTTAAAGATCATAATTTATTACAAGCAATTGCTCGTGTTAATCGAGTTTTTGACGGTGATGCCAATAAACAAAGTAAAACAGCAGGCTTAATTGTTGATTATTCTAAAAATGCAAAGAACTTAAAAAATGCATTGGAATTGTTTTCAAATTATGCTCCTGAGGACATTGAGAATGCCCTCCTTGATACAGAAAGTCAAATTGCACTTTTAAAAAGCATTTATACACGTCTACACGATGTGTTAAAAAATGTTACTGACATTAATAATAGTAATGCCTACGTAGAATTTTTAGCAGATAAAGCTCATGAAAAGGAAAAAGAGGCATTCTACGATGATGTTAATAAATTCATTAAACAATTTTCTGCTTGTTACTCTTTGTATGATTTTCATGATAAAATGGATCAAGATACTTTAGAGATTTACAAAAAAGATCTGAAACGTTTTGTTGAAATCAAAAAAACAACCCAACTTGTGCTGGCGGAAAAGGTCGATTTTTCAAAATATAAAGACCAAATTATGAAATTACTGGATAAATATGTCAGCGCAGGCGATGTTGAGGTGTTGTCTAAAGAAATTAGTTTGTCTGATATGCATGAGTTTAATCAATATATTGAAGATGAAAAAAATGGTTTGTCGGATAAATCTAAAGCCGATGCTATTCTGGCGCAAACAAAGAAGGTTTTAAGAGAACGCTATGAACTTCAAGATGAGGTCTTCTATGGAAAGTTTAGTGAGTTTATTGAAAAGCTTCTAAATAACTTAAAAATTGCAAAAAAAGAAGATTTGGCCTCTCTACTAAGTCAGGCAAAAGAAATACAAAAAAAAGTGAGTGATTATGAAGATAATGATATTCCTCAAAATATGAGAAACGCCAAAGTATATCATCCTTTTTATCGAAATATTCAAAAGTTTTTTACAACAACCGGAGACGCTTATACACAAATTATTGAACATATCGTTGGCTTAATAAAATCTTCAAAAGTGGTAGATTTCCAAAATAATTTGAATGTAAAAAGAAAGATTTTTAATGAGCTGGAAGATTATTTGTTTGATGAAGTAGACGAAAAATTGTCTGCAGATACAATTGAACAAATTACAAAAACTGCTTGGAATATTGCGGTTCAAAATAAGGATATGCTCTAGATGATTGATATTAAGGTTGTTAAAGAAAAACGCAAATCTCTAGCAGTGGAAGTTTATCCTAATTTTACTGTTCTAGTAAAATCACCAGAACAAGCAAAAGATTTTGAAATCAAAGATTTTATTAAGAGAAAAACAACCTGGATTGAAAAACAATTAAATTATTTTAAACAGTTCAATATGCCTGAAGATAAAGTCTATGAATCTGGTAGTTCGGCGCTATATTTAGGACGTCAATATCAGGTCATTATTGAGAAATCACCATTGTGCAATATTATAAAGGTTCTAAACAATAAAATTTATATTTTAACTCCCTCACCGCAAAAATTGGATGAAATTAATCATGCTTTGCAAAATTGGTTTATAAGGCGTGGTGAAACTATTTTTAATGAACGTCTGAATTTTTGCATGAAAGCATTTCCTGATTTAAAGATGCCAAAATTAAAAATAAGAAAACTTAATAAGCGCTGGGGCAGTTATTTAAAAAAACATGAAATTGTTCTTAATCCAGCTTTAATTAAAGCTAGTAAACAATCTATTGATTATGTTATTTATCATGAGCTTTGTCATGCATATTACTCAAATCATACAGATGAATTTTATAATCTTCTTTCTCTTAAGATGCCTAACTGGGAAAAGATAAAAGAGAAAATGGAGTTAAAATTATTAAGTTATTAGGGACGTTCTCATGATTAAAGTTCTATTCGTATGTCTTGGTAATATTTGTCGGTCGCCGATGGCGGAATTTGTGATGAAGCAAATGGTTGCTGAAAAAGGTCTGGCGGATCAGTTTGAAATTGCCTCTGCCGCTACAGAAGGTTATAACGAAATGGTTCATGAGGTGCTGGATTATCGAGCGGCGGATATGATGAAACAAATGAAAGTCCCTTTTACTCAACATTACTCGCGTCAGATCCGCAAGTCTGACTGTGATAAATTTGACTATATTTTAGCGATGGATGATAACAACGTGCGGGACATTTTAGATATCGTTGGCGAGGATAAAGATCATAAAGTGCATCGCCTGCTGGACTTCACCCAAAATCCACGACCGGTTAAGGACCCCTGGTACACCGGCAACTTTGATGAGGCCTATTGGGATATTTATGAGGGGTGCCAAGCATTTTTAGAGTATTTACAAGGGGGTAAAAATGTGGCCTAAAATAAATTTTATTCCCCTAATTAAACAAGCTCTTATAAGTATAGAAAATAAAGAATTTAAAAGAACCAATAGCACCGCTCTTTTATCCCTTAGAGTTTTGTCTGGAGCAATTTTTGCGCTTTGTCGGGATGCTGTTTCTTTATTGGAAAATAATCATATATTTACCGCTTGTTCATTAACCTGCCAAGCAATTGAAGCTCAAATACAACTCTTATGCTTAGATAAACAGTATGATACTAATGGTAAAGATTATTATGAATTTGCATTTGTGGAACAACTAAGGAGTCTACCACTTAATCCTCACTGGAAAGAAAAAACTTTGCAACGAATGCAACATTATAATTGCGAGAGATTTTATAATGGAAAAGGTAAAGATACTGCCGATATTAATAGCTATTACAAAAATTGGTATCGTTCCTTTGCTAACAGCATCAAAGGTCTTAGTAATATTGCTTTTCCCCATTTTAAGGAAATATTTCATACCCAAGGAATTAGCTTCCTTGAAGAAGATTTAAATATTGATCTGCTTTACGAAAATTACCAAACTCTTTGCTCTTTTAAACATTTATCACCTTTTATTGTGGGCGATACATTTTTAGTACAAGGCAAATTATTTGAAGAACAAAAATTGAATCATAAGGAAGTAGCCTTGATGGGAATTTATACGGCTTTACTTTCCGTAATATTGGTACTCAATAGACATGATGAACAAATTCCTATTGAAGGTTGTTTATTTAATAGATGATGTTTGGAATATGCCTTAAGGCGCAGAGAATTATCAGTTTAATCACTGCATATTTTGTAGAGAAAATTGTAAGTACCCAAGAAAGTTCAACTTGAGTGGCGGTTTTTAGTTTTTTTATTATTTTCAATACGGTTAAAAGCGTCGGTAAGATGATTTGCACCGTGAGTTTAAGTTGTTTTTCCATGTGTTCTCCTTTCAATTGATCGCATCACCATACATGCTCTTATTTTCAGATTTATCAACTTATATTTTTAAAAGGCGTATTTTTGATGATAAGCAACACTATTTTTACATACAAGTCATCTGTAAAAGGGGCCAAAAGTAAATAAATATATGCTAGTTTCCGTAGAAAATGAAAAAATCTCCACCAAATTAAGATTCAGCCCGTTTTAGACGGGCTCTTTTTGTGTCTGAAACTGGGTATCTGTTTCCAGCACATCGGTATATTTTTCCTTGTCCCGCATTACATACGCCGCATATGAACATTCCGGAATGATTTTTACCCGGGCTCGGCGTGCTTGTTTAATCACCGTTTCTACCAGATGGCGTGCGATTCCCTGTCCGCCGTATTCGGGATTGACCTTGGTGTGGTTGATAATCCAGTTGCTGGCTGTGGTCTGATAGGTGCATACCCCGATAACCGTGTCGTTGTCATAGGCGGCACTTCTGTGCCGTTCGGCTTCAAATACGATTTTTATGTCTTGCATTTTTTCCTCCTGTTTTCAGAATATCGGATAGCGAATCAAAAGTCAAATAAAAATATTACCCTTGAAGTGCAAGAGACAGCTGTTTGATCCTTTGCTCAATAAACTCCTGATTTTGAAGGCTGTTTACCTTGCGCTTGATCCAAAAATAAGAAGTGTGCCGAAAATAATTCGGCACCACGATTTGCCTGTGCCGGTCGTATAAATGCCGGGAATGAAGGCGATTATAGAAAACCGGGATATTGCCGTAAGGAATAAATTGTTTCTCGTAAGCGGCTATTTCAGGGTTTATATTTTCAGTATTTTCCGTCAAAAAATGCGCAAATTTTTTGTTGGCGGGGTGAAGATACTTGGAAATCAGCCAGACATAGTAAAGCGTTGGCCGAATAATTTGCCGCGCGGGCAGGTTGCTCTTTTTTAACAAACCTAATAAATCCGGTGTTTTTTGGCGGATCAGGGTATAGCCCTCTTGTAATCCCGAAATCATATCCGGTAAAAACTTGTTTAAGGGAATAGCGCGCTGTGCGGGGAATGATTTGTCGGCTTTGTTTTTAAGCAACTGACGATAATCAAAGGAAATGCGGTCGGTGTTGTCATGCTCAATATAGGGCATATAGGGAAAATACGACAACTGATTTTTGGCACGCAACAGCGGTTGATAAGGCACACTTTTATCTTGGGCCGGGATCAGGCCGGTGAAGTCCAAGTCAAAATAGGTCGTTATTTTGGTGGCAAAATAACTTAAATTCGTGAAGAGTGTTTCGGTATCAATCGGCACAAAGTGATAGTTTTGTGCCACGACAAAATTTTCGGCATGACCGTCGGAATAATTGAGCATATCACAAACAGACAACAATAACCCAAAATGATAGTAAAGTTTTTTGAACTCATTGATTTTATTGAATTTAGATTGCTGTATATATTCGGCCCAATGATAAGTCGGTCCGGGTAAAATACGGGGCAGGCAGGGGCACTTTGGTTCTGGAAAAACGGTTTTGAAAATCCGTGCCAGCAATAAATCCGATTGAGCAGACTTGGGTTTATAAACAACTTTGTTTCCGTTGCAAAACGAGACAATGATGACGGTGCCTTGGAAATTATGCCTGTCTGAAAAAGAAAAGTCCAGGTGGCGGATACGATTCGGCTTGCCGAAAAAGAACAGACCGATTTTGTTAAAATCCCGATTTAATCGTCGTAAAAAGGTATCAAATGCCCGTATTTCACAGATCATCAATTGCCGCAGGCACGCCAATTGTTTGGCATATTTTTGTTCAATCCGAACGGCTCCTCGTTGCCATTTTTGATCCGGGGTCAGGAAAAAATCGGCATACCGTTCGCGAGGTGTTTTGCCGGATAGCCGCTTGCTTTGACAATGTATTTCCTGAATAATAAAGGGAGTAAAGAAAGTGTCAATGACTTCATAGATTGCCCGTGTCAACTGGTCCTGGATTTGTCGGGGATTCTCAAAAATGTGAGCCATCGCCTGAACGCGCCGATAAACAGGATCCAAAGAAAGGTGGGTCAACTCAAAAAATAATGCAGGCCTGAGACCTGCATTATTCGTAACATGCCAGCGTGTCATGCGGCTCTTTCAAATACCATTTGCCGCAGCAAGACTTTGGCAGTCTGTCTGTGTGGCCGGGATTTGATTTTTTTCGCAACATAACTGTCGCAAGTGCCGCTGGCACAGCCTTGGGAACTGCAATAGTAAGATGCAATTTTCTTTGTTTTTCTTAATTGTTGATAACCTGTTGTTGCTTTTGTCATATTCTTTCCCTCATTTTGAATAACTTAAACCAATTAAACGGTGTTTTTTGAACCCTTCGCGCAGGAAGAAATCCTGGCATTTTTCAGTAGATTGGATATAAATATCCGTTGTCGGATACCGTTCTTTTAACTTATCCAACATAGCTTTGGCGACGCCTTGATTCCGATGGGATGACAAGACCACACATTCCACGATTTGCGTATCATGTGCGCCGTCCGTCAGGTATCTGATCATACCGACCAGGTGTTGTCCGTCTTTCGCCGTCACAAAATGCGAGTTCCGATAAGCAGTCTCAAATACTTGCTCGGCACCGACATAATCTGCCGCCGTTCCCCATCCGGCATCCAGGTATAATGCGATACCGTCTCTTGCGTTGGGGATTTCGTCTTCTGTTATTGTGTACATTTAAAGCCTCCTTTTTGCTGTGTACAAATTCAGTTTACCGAAATAAAAAACAAAATGCAACTAAAAAAATCTATTTTCTTGCTTTTTTGGTGTAAATGTGCATAATAGCAACAGTTTTTTAAAAATAATCAATGAATAAATCCTCTATCTGATTTTGGTTCGTTATTATTGACGGCAACAAATAAAATATTTTTTCTTGACAAAGGGCGTTTATTTTGCTAGACTGGTGTCAACCTTGTCGGGTGACAGGGTGATGTGGATTTAAGCCGACTTGTCCCACTAAAGCGGACTAAACAGGAGAAAATACCATGCTGAAAACAGCAGAAGCGGTGTCGATTGGCCACCCGGATAAAACGGCCGACTATATTACCAGTTATATTTTAGACAGAATGATTGAACAGGATCCCGGCGTCAAATATGCCGTTGAGGTGATGATCAAGGATAACACGGTTGTCCTGGGGGGTGAGGTTAAAGGCATTGTTTGCTTGAATAACCTGTCGGATTATGTGAAGGCTGCTTTGCGTGAGATTGGCTATGACGAACATTATGCCGAAATTTGGGGCAAAAATGCCACAGATGTGCGGTGCATTCGTGTTATCAACCTGATCGGTCAGCAATCCGCCGATATCAACCAAGGTGTTGCCCGGGGCGGCTGGGGAGATCAGGGCGTCTTTGTCGGCTATGCGTGTCAAGGAGCCGGGCAGATCAATCGTGAATTATGGCTGGCACGGCGTTTGAATCAAGCTCTGTATCAACGCGCCCGTGCCAGCGAAATTTTGGGTCTGGATATTAAAACGCAGATTACCTTGGCTGATGACGGGCACATTCAAACAGCGATTGCGGCGGTGCCGATGTTAAAGTCAGAAGATCTGCGCCCCTTGATTATTGAAACTTTGGGGGAAGTGCCGGATCATATCATTATTAACGGAACCGGCGTGTATCAAGCGCATGCTTCTGTTGCGGATTGCGGTATCACAGGGCGTAAGCTGGCGTGTGATTTTTATTCTGTGGCTTGCCCGGTCGGAGGCGGAAGTCCCTGGACCAAAGACGCCAGCAAAGCGGATTTAACCTTGAACCTGTATGCACGGCGTCTGGCTGTTGCATATTTGAAAGATAATGATGAGTGCTTTGTGTATTTATCTTCATGTATCGGGCGTGCCGAATTGCCCAGCGCCGTTATTAAAACGATCAAGCAAGGCCAGATTCGGGAAACGAATATCACGATTTCCAAGACGCCTGCCGAAATGATTGCTGAGTTGAGTTTGAACCGACCGATATTTGCTCGTCTGTGTCGCGACGGATTGACATGTCTTGAAAGGGATATGCCAGTTTAAATTAGACTAGGTCGGCCTGTTGTTGTTGTGTTTTTTGCTGTACCAAATAGGTTTGCAGGTGATCAACGGCTTTGTCGTTAAAGTAAAACTCGGTTGAATCCGGGCGATAAACATTCTGTTTAACAGTGGACAAATGAAAACCGAAATGAGTCAGCAGCGGCCGCATTTGGGGCAGATTTTCTTTGGAAACGGTTATGGCCGGCAACTCGCCCAGAATTTTAATCGTCTCGGCCATCAAGGCTTTGCCGATTCCCTGTCGCCGAAAGAGGGGATGCACAAACAAAGTGCAGAGCTTCTTTTCGGTTGATGTATGTTTTAATAAGGCGCACCCGATCAATTCTTGCCGCGTATTCCGAGCAATCAGATAAGATCGTTCTCCGTTTTTAAGCCCCTTTATAAAAACAGACTGAAACCAATGAAGGTATTGCGGATAGGTATTCCGCAGCGATAATGTCATCATCAGAATCTCTTTATAAAGATTCCGGTGCTCGGGGTGATAAGAATGAAATGCTTGGATTTCCATAATACTTTTTCCTCGCTAAAATGCTCTGTCATGATCGTCCAACCAGCGTTTCAGCAGCTCCCAGTGGCGGTTAAGAACATTTTGTTGGATTTCTTCAACCTGAATATCATCGGCCAGTTTTTCTTTTAATTCCCGAGCACCGGCATTACCATGGGCAACGGTGTTATATTCCTTGATTTTTTGGGGAAGAGTCGTCGCTTCCGTTTGATCCAAAACGCCGGCGTCTTGCAAAGCCTGCCAATAATTCGGATCTTTGGGCTTCAACTTTTGATTTGTTGTCATTTGATGCTTGCGAATATGCATCTGGCAAGCATCAGTAATCTCACTCATATCGGCAATATGCCAATTCAACTGCGTCTGGTTGTCAAAAAATTTCAGAGGGGTTTTGGCTGGGTTTCCGCCGTGTTTAATGCCCAAAGTCTTGCATATATTTTGGAAAACTTTGGTCGGGTTAAAGGACTGCGCGACTACTTCATCTTTGTGACGCACGCTGTCGCGCAGGCGTTGATAATGCAACAGTGCCCGTGCTTTTTTTATATAGCCATACTGCTCGCTTAGTATATAAACCATATTTTTGTTTTGTTTCAAGTATTCGGAAACAACAGTTGTGTCCGCTTTTTTAGGATCATTTTTCTGGATCTTTTGGGCGGCCGGTTTGGTCATTATCTGAGGTGTATGATTCTGGACTAATTTTTTTAGCAAAAATTGTCGCAGGTGTTCAATCAGGCTCATAACAGTGGTGCCTATGGTTTCGTTGGAGGGTTGCTTTTCATAGATTTTTCGGCACAAGTCATCAGAAAAACAGTCTTGTGCTTGCTTTTGTGTCGGGAATTGCGAATTCGAGCAGAGCTCTAATACTTGCTTGATGGCGGGTCTGACGCCCGGGATAGGCCAAACCTGTTCGGGATCAACCCAAAAATCAAATTGAACTTCTACTTTCTTTTGGCCGTCTTGCGAGAAGAAATCCCCCGTCATCAGCCAGGTATTATAAAACCATTTCTGCCCTCCAGCAACAATGTAATCAATTGAAAGATCCCGTAAAGTTTGACGATCCTGCCATAACTGATTTAACTCGTCCGGTTTTAGGCGTGCTATATCGTGCCCTTGGGACAAGAGGTCTGTCTTTGTAAATTGTGATCTGTTCTTAAAATTGAAACTGGGCTTTGAAAGCGTCGGAAAGCAGGCCTTTTTCAAGTTTGCAAAATCCAGTGTCAATTGTTGCTTCTCGTCATCGGAAAGTATTTGAAATAGTGTTGTCATAACGAAACATTATACACCTTTTTGGCAAAAAAGTCAAATTGTTTGACAAAAATCACAGTGAAGGTCTGGCCGACCTTGCGATATATTTTTGGTTTTTCCTCTTCCTTTTTGGTTCAAAATGTGCTATAACACACCTCAACAATGAAAGGATTTAATAATGACACCTGAAATAATCAATTTGATTTTCCCCAATCCCTTGCCGACGCCGGCCGAGGTTGAGGCGCGCTATCCGCGCCGTTCCTTGCCCGATGGAGCCAAGGTAACCCGTGTGGCTCCCAGTCCGACCGGATTTATGCATATCGGCGGCCTGTATGCCGGATTGTTGTCCGAACGCGTGGCACATCAAAGCGGCGGCGTGTTTTATTTGCGTGTAGAAGATACCGACCAAAAGCGCAAAGTGGACGGAGCGGTTGAATTGATTGTCAATTCACTGGGACGGTATGGAATTCGCGCGGATGAGGGCGTGGATAAAGACGGCCATGATTTCGGCCCGTATGCGCCCTATACGCAAAGTCTGCGCAAAGAGATTTATCATACTTTTATTAAATCTTTGCTGGAAAAAGGCTTGGCCTACCCCTGTTTTTGTGCGGCCGAGGATTTGGATATTATGCGCAAGATTCAGGAAAAAACAGGTGTTCGTCCCGGATATTATGGCAAGTATGCCAAATGTCGGAATCTGTCGGACGAGGAAGTCCTGGCCAACTTAAAGGCCGGCAAGCCGTTTGTTATTCGCTTTAAGTCTATGGGGGACAACAACAAACGCTTGGTTGTTAAAGATCTGATTAAAGGCGAAATGGCTTTGCCCGAAAATGATATTGATGTGGTCATTATGAAAAGCGACGTCTTGCCGACTTATCACTTTGCGCATGCCGTGGACGATCATTTGATGGGGACGACACATGTGACGCGGGGTGATGAATGGATTTCGTCGGTGCCCTTGCACATTCAACTGTTTGTAGCCTTGGGGTGGAAGGCTCCCAAATATGCCCACTTTGCACCGCTGCAAAAGACCGAAAACGGAAACAAGCGAAAATTATCCAAACGCCACGACCCCGAGGCCAGTATCGTCTATTTCTGGGAAAAAGGCTATCCCGAAGATGCTCTGGTGGAATATATGCTGAACCTGATCAATGCCAGCTTTGAAGATTGGCGTCGGAATAATCCGGACAAACCGGCTTTTGATTTTCCGGTCAACTTTAACAAGATTTCCAATGCCGCCGGTGCCTTGTTCGACTTTGTCAAATTGCACAGTATTTCCAAGGAAGTGATTGCGCGTATGACGGCCGAGCAAGTATTTGATGCAACCTTCAAATGGGCCACGGACTATCATCCGATTTTGGCAGAACGGCTGAAAAACAATCGCGATTATGTGATTCGAATTTTGGATATTGAGCGCAATATCGGTAAAAAATCGCGTAAAGACTTGGCCAAATGGGAAGATGTGGAACCCGAATTGACCTATTTCTTTGATGATTTATTTACGACTACACCGGCCGATAAGAAAGCCTTGCTGGCTCCTCTGTCGGATTCGGATGTTCGGCAGATTGCCGATGATTTTGCGGCGGTATATAATCCGACCGAGGACAAAGATACCTGGTTTGCGCACATCAAAACGATTGCCGAAAAGCATGGTTTTGCCACGGATATGAAAGCCTTTAAGGCTGATCCGACGGCGTTTAAAGGCAATGTTTCCGATGTGGCCAAGATTCTGCGAGTCTTGATCACCGGTCGCGATAAAACACCGGATTTGTTTGAGATTATGCGGATCTTGGGCACCGATAAAGTTCGGGAACGCTTGGCCGGTTAAATCGGATATATTCAAAAAATCCCCCGCCACGGCAGGGGATTTTTTATGGGATTATTTACTTTTCTTCAAAATCTTTTCTGATAGTGTTTGGACTAATACATAGAACAACGGGATGAACAGCAATCCCAGCATTGTCCCCAGCAACATACCATAAAACACAGGCACCCCGATAGCACGGCGCGAATTGCTGGCGGCACCGGTTGCGATAATCATCGGCCAAACCCCCAGAATAAAAGTAAATGCCGTCATTAAAACCGCCCGGAATCGTTCACGTAAGCCGGTTAACCCCGCCGTAATAATGGACCGCCCTTTGGCGCGTTCTTCCTTTGAAAACTCCACGATTAAAATCGCGTTTTTGCAGGCTAATCCGATCAGCAGAATCAATCCCAACTGGGCATAAATGCTGAGCGGTAATCCTGTTATCAGCAGGCCCAACATCGCGCCCGTCATCGCAATCACCAGGGATAGCAGCACCGAAATCGGCATAATGAAACTTTCGTATTGTGCCACCAAAAACAGGTAGGCAAACACGATTGCTAAAACAATCAAATAGCCGATTTGCCCATGCGTATTTTCCTCCTGATAACTCATCGTTGACCACTCAAAGGTATATCCCCGTGGCAAAGTTTTGACAATATCGCGAACGGCCTGCATGGCTTCCCCGGTGCTGATGCCGGTTCGCGGAATGGCACTGATCGTGGCACTGGGATATTGATTATAACGTGAGATTACGCGTGGTGTTAATATATCCCTCAGGTTGACCAATCCCCGCAGCGGAATCATCTTGCCCTCGGTATTCGGGACATAAATATCATTAATATTATCCCGTTCGGCTCGATATTTCCAATCCGATTGAATCATCACTTTGTTGACCTGGGTTCCAAAGTTCACGTCGTTTACATAACCCGATCCCAAATAGTTTTCCATGGTTGAAAAGATATTATTGACCGGCACATGCATTTGCTCGGCTTTGGATCGATCCACATCAACATAGATATTCGGTGTTTTGGAAGTGAATGAAGTAAACGCATATGCAAATGCCGGGTGAGTATTTATCTTGGCCAGGAATGATTGCGTGGTCGCATCCAGTTTTGTAAAATTCATATCATTGATGGATTGCAAACGAATATCCAAACCGCCCACCATACCCAGGCCCGGAATTGCCGGCATTTCGAACAATTGAAAGTCAGCTTCGGGCAGTTGTATCAATTGTGCCCGCAAACGCTCCAACACACGAGTTGAATAATCGGTTGTCCCCCGCTCGTTCCAAGGCTTTAACACGATAAAAGACATCGCGACATTTTCACCGCGTCCGGCAATAAAGCTGTATCCGATAATGGTTTGAGTGCTGGCCACGGCGGACTCCGAGTCAATAATCTTGTGCACGCGTTCCAACAAAGCCTTCGTCCGTGTGGTAGAGGCCCCCTCGGGCAATTGCATATTCATCACGATCACGCCTTGATCCTCGTCCGGAATAAAGGAAGTCGGTGTGATTTTGAATAATCCGGCCAGAATTCCGACAAAAATTACAAATGCCATCGTAATCAATCCGATGTGGCGAGCCAAAATTCCCGCCACTCCCATATAGCCATGCGTGGTCTTGTTTAAAATCTTGTTAAAAGAGCCCAAGGGTCCCTTTGTGCGAGGTTTGACATCTTTTAAAATAATAGAGGACAGCGCCGGTGACAGGGTCAAAGCATTTAACGCCGAAAACATCACGGCTGTTGAAATCGTAACGGAGAATTGTTGATAAATCTTACCGACGATGCCGTCCATAAATCCGATCGGCACAAAAATCGCCAGCAATACCAGTGCCGTCGCAATCAGAGCGCCGCTGACTTCCTGCATCGTTTGATAAGTCGCATCGCGGGCATTCATCTTTTGATTTTGCATTAGGTAGATAACCCGCTCAATCACGACAATTGCGTCGTCCACGACAACGCCGATGGCCAATAATAGTCCGAACAAAGTGAACATGTTGATGCTGTATCCCAATGCTAAAATGACTGCAAATGTCCCGGCCAAAGATACCGGAATAGTCGCCGACGGAATCAAGGTTGATCGCCAATCTTGCAAAAACAAATAGCACACAAAGATAACCAATGCAAAGGTTAAAAGCAATGTCCAAACCACTTCTTCAACCGACGCGTTGATATAGTCCGTCGCATCATAGCCGATATAATAGCTCATACCTTTGGGGAAGTATTGCGACAGGTTTGCCAATTCTTTGCGCACCAATGCCATCGTATCCAATGCGTTGGCGCCCGAAGTCATTGCGATAGACATAGCAATTGAGTGCTTGCCGTTAAACAACCCCGATACCGCATAATTTTCCTGTCCGATTTCAACCTTGGCAATATCACTCAACCGTAATAATCCGCCTTGATCGGCCGTGCGCACGATAATGTCCTTAAAGGTATCCACATCATTGATCCGCCCCTGTGTTTGCAAGGAATAGACCATCGGCACATCTTGTTCAATCGGCATCGCCCCGATTTGCCCCAGCGAGGGTTGATAATTTTGGCTTTCAATCGCACTGCGCACTTGGCTGACCGGTATTTTCAAAGCCGCCATTTTATCTGTATCCAACCACACCCGCATACTCAATCGCGAGCCATGCACTTCTGCCGATCCCACACCGTCCAGTTTGCTCATCTTACGCGATACATTGTTAAAAATATAGTCGCTGATTTCCAGGTCGCTCATAGAGTTGTCCGGTGACATAAAAGCGATGAATGCCAGTGTGTTTGAAGATTCTCGACGCACATTGATACCTTGTCGTGTTACCTCCGAAGGCAACATAGAAGAGGCTTGCTGCACCCGGCTTTGCACTTTGACCAAGGCAATATCGGGATCAACCCCGGTTTTGAAAGTCACGGTCAATCGATATGTTCCGTCGTTTGAAGTAGAATCCATATACAGCATATCTTCCACGCCGTTGATTTCATCCTCCAAGGGCACGCCGACTGTTTTGGCGATCACTTCGGCACTGGCTCCCGGATAGCTGGCCGACACCGCAATTTCCGGTGGGGTTACCTCGGGATATAATGCGACCGGCAGTTTGAACAGTGATATAGCCCCCGCCAGTACAATAATTACAGATAAAACAATAGCAAACCGCGGTCTGCGAATGAAAAAGTTAGAAAACATCTCTGACTCCTATTTTACCAAAATGGGGACGACTTTTATACCGTTTTGCACTTTTTGCAGGCCCTGAACAATGACTTTGTCCGTATCGGTCAGACCGGACAGAACCTCTTGCGCATTGCCGGAAATACGGCCCAGCTCAACATATTTTTGATGAACAACATTGTCCTCATCAACCGTCATGACATAGGTTCCGTTGATATCCTGTCCCAAAGCCACCGTGGGAACAGTCAGCGAATCGACTCGTTCGGCCGGCCCCACCAGAATATCAACATAATTTCCCGGAATCAGAATATTGTCAGGATTTTTATAATCCACATAAACCGGCAAAGTGGCTGTCTCGGGATTGATTTCGTTGCCGGCAAAGATATTTTCGGGCTTAATTTCATCAGTGCGTCCGTCCGGATAGACAATATCAATCCGCACTTGATCAGTATTACCGTGAATGTCTTTCAAGAAAGCCAATCGTTCTTTGTCCGATACGGAAAAGGCCACCCGAATCGGGTCTGTTTGCACAATGCGTGCCAGACTGGCCGTTGCCGGGCTGACGTAGTTTCCTTTGCTGACTAACACTTTGCCGATATAGCCGCTGATCGGGGCTTTTATTTCGGCATAGCTCAAATTGATCTTGGCCAGAGCCAGATTTGCCTCGGCCTGCTTGACCGATGATTTGGCTTGATTGAGTTTGTTTTCCGCCACTTCCAAAGCTGCTTTCGGTGTAATTTTTTCTTTATATAATTGCGCTTGACGACGATAATCGCTGGATACTTGCACCAAGTCGGATTTGGCTTTTTCCAGATCGGCTTCGGCCGATTCGACATTGGCGCGGAACTTGTTTTGCTCTATTACAAATAGCACATCTCCCTCTTGGACAAAAGCGCCATCCTTAAAGCGGACTTCTTCCAGATAGCCTGACACTTGCGGAATGATGTCAACGCTGTTGATGGCTTCCACCGAGGCAATAAATTTTTGTTTATCGGTCAGATCTTCCCGTTTCAAAGACTGCACCGATACAGAAACATCGCCACTGCCCATAGCGAATCCGCCCGCTTGCGGAGTTATCAGGATATGCAGATAAAAGCCGGCTCCTACCAAAACAGCCCCGACAGCCAGTTGTTTCAACATCTTTTTTTGCTTGATATGCATTGATTTCATATGAATTACCTTTCCCAAAATAATGCGGCACTCTACTCCAAAACGGTTCAAAAATCAAATAATTTTTATAAAATGTAACTGATTAATGATAGTTCTATAAATTTTTCGGTCGGTGGATTAAAAGATCAATCCGACCGCCGGATGGTAAAGTTCTTTGAATAACAATGATTTGATTTGAAGGTGAATTAGCAATCATTTTTTGGACTTGCTTTTGTGACATTATTTCGCGTTTTTCGTTCGGAGCGATACTGCTCATATAATAAATGTGAAATTTTTTAATCCAACGCACCACGGTTGTGGGGGTCACACCGACCAGTTTGGCAATCGTCCGCTTGGACAGGCCGAATGTATACAGACTTGAGGCCAAAACCTGGGTTACAATCGGTAAACCGTGCGGGCTTTGCTTGGTATATTGATAGCCGCATTTCTTGCATTTATAACGCTGCCACCCGCCAACGACACCGTTTTTAACCGCTTTTGTTGAACCGCATTTGATGCATTTAATTTGCGTAATTTCCATGCCAAAATCCTTTCCTGATGTATGGATTTTAGCATAAAAAGATTAAAAAATCATTAAAAAAGTTACAATTTAAATCCATGGTAAAAAAAAGATTTGTCAAAATGTAAAAATATGCTATACTGAAAGAAGTAGGGGGAATAAACCCCTAATATAACACAAGGAGGAATACGCATGAGTTTTAAGGATAAATTACCGAAATTGTCGCGTCCGATTGTGGCGTCTGCCGCGATTTTGGGCGGTGCTTTTCTGGGTGGCGAGGCCAAGGCCGATACAACACCGGCTCCGGAACCGGCCCCGGCAACTCAGGCCGGCTGGACTTGGGATAATGATGACAAGTTAAACGGTTTTGATCTGGCTCCGACCAACGGTCTGAAAGTGGTTACACTCAGCGCCGATGACGCCCTGGACCCGGAAAAGAAATATCGTGATAGTGAGTTTGGCCTTTCGGAGGTATATGTTGGAGGGCAAATGACCAGTAAGCAAGAGTATTCTCTTCTTAGTGATGAAAGCACCGGTAATAGTGAACACAAAGAAACACTTATCGATCAATTGCAAAAGGGCAGTGTGAATATGGCGGTTTCAAATCCTTTTTCAGAAAAACGTCAGATTATTTCTGATAGAGCTGTCGCTGATTTTACAATCTCACATACTGGTTCCAATTACCATAGTAAAAATGGTGAGAAACTTTCGGATGAATTGATTGATTATCTGGACGGTGGCAAGTTCTTGCTTGAATCACAGACAGATCGGTTGAATGTGCAACAATGGGCGCAGGACAGTATCAATGGCATTATCGCACAAAAAGGGGATATGGCAAAAAAGATAGAGGCTCTGCAAACCTTGGGGCACTTGTTTGTCGGAACATTGGCTCCCGGGTTGGACGCTTTACCGAATCCGGATAATGTGCAGGCGTGCTCGGGCGGTGAAGAACAGTTTGATGCGATGTATCAGCAAAAGCTGGCCGATGTGGCCGCGGGTAAGTCCGTCCAACTGCGTATCGGAGGCTTGAAGTCAACCAAGACAGGTCAAACCTTGGCTCCCGAGCAATTAAAGGCTCTGGCCGGTCATAGCAAATAAGGCTTGTATCAAGCGAAAACGGGGTAGTATCGCCACCCCGTTTTTCTTTGTTTGCATCACAAAATATTAAATGGCGGAAAGGGAGGGATTCGAACCCTCGATAGGAAGAACTCCTATAACAGATTTCGAGTCTGCCGCATTCGACCACTCTGCCACCTTTCCATATTCACGCCTCGTAATCTGTTATCCGCCTTGCTGCGCAAGACCAACAGATTTGTCCGCTTGGGCTGTTAAGGTCGCCCTGCGCGTTCTCTCACCTTCGGATCGGAGCGAGTCTGCCGCATTCGACCACTCAGTCCCCTTTTCCTATTCACGCCCCATTTTTCCCCACACAGAGGTAAAATCGAACCGGATAACCCCCTTTATACCCGATTTTTTGAAAAAAAGCAATAGAAAATAATTTTTTTGATGTCTTTTTCTTTTTTTTGGAGTATGCTATATGATAACAGAAAGGAAAAAAAATGAATCTACGCACACTTAGTTTCTATTTGAAAAGATACAAAAATTGGATTATTGCGCTGGTTATTTTTACCATAGCGTTCGCTTGCTCTATGTTTGTCAGTTACGAATGGAGTTCGCGCTTTTTATACAAAGACACCTTTCGGGTTGAGTTTGTTTTTGAGACTTTGTCGCACGCCCTATTTCTGTATAGCAGTATTATCACTCTGTCCATAGCGTTGATTTGCTTGGTGCGTATACTGGGCTTTTTCCATAAAAAAGATGTTGAGATTCTGCTGGAAAATACACGGCGTGAACTTCAAGCCGAAAATGACGTCTTATCCAATCGGTTGCGCTATTTTTTGACGGTGATGAATCAGGCTCCTGCGGGCTTTTTGGTAACACGAGGGGGGCGCATTGTTCAATGCAATGTGGCGATGAATCCGTTCTTGGCGACCACGCCCGAGGCCGCCATCGGCAAACGCCCGGATCGTGTCTTTCCGAATCGTGAAGAAATCAGCAAGGTTTTTGATAAAAGTATGACGATCTTAAAACGACGTCCGACAGCTATTTTGCAGGCGCAACTGACCAAGCGTGACGGCAATCGGACATTGTATCAGGTTCTGTCATTTCCTCTGGAAAAAGGCAAACTTCAAAAGGGAATTGCTTGGATTTTTCAGGATTTTTCGGCCGAAGCGTGGAACATAGAACTGGAAAAATATTATCAGACAATTTTTCGGGTGCTTAGCTTGTTACACGATTTTAATGATGTAGATGATGACTATGAATTGTTGCATCGGGTTTTGAATGAAATTATAGGCATTTATGGTTTGAAAACCGGTTATTTCTTGAATTATTATGACAAAAAATTACATGTCAAATTTGCAGTTGGTGATGATTTGGTTTTCCCCTTTGTGCGTCAGGAAATTGATATGCATGACCCGAGCTTTAAAGATATTGCTGTCGTTCGGGCGTTTATGACACAACACGCAGTTGGGTTTAGCGATATTCGTGATATTCCGTATTATCGGGAATCGTTTCGCCGTCGCAGTCGTAAAACAGTGATGTCTACCTATGCTTTCCCAATTATTATAGAGGGAAAAGTTGAGGGTGTTGTCAGCCTCTATGGTCATAAAGTGGACTTTTTCTCGGGGAGCTTGATTTTCAGGTTGCAGCAATTATTGTCTGAAATATGTGAAAATATCGGTCTGATTCGCTTACGTCGACGGACACAACGTGCAATTCATCAATACGAAGAGCGGTTGCGTGTCCAGATCCACGAATTAGAAGAAAATAAGGTCGAAATGCAAAAACAGGCTGTCGTTTTGACGGAGGCTCGTGCTACGGCTGAACGTGCTAACCGATCTAAATCCGAGTTTATTGCAAATATGAGCCATGAACTCCGCACGCCTTTGAATGCGATTCTGGGCTTTTCCGAGGCAATGGTTTCCGAAACATTCGGTCCTTTGCCTAAACAGTACAAAGAATATACCCAGTATGTTTATTCCAGTGGGCAATATCTGCTGTCGTTAATCAATGATATTTTGGATTTGTCCAGTATTGAAGGTGGCCGTCCCAAGTTAAAGGATACCGATATTGATGTAGGAGCTTTGATGACTTCCGTTATGGATGTGGTCCATTGCTATCCGGGCGGTTCGGATCGCAAGATGACCTATCGTATTCGCCCGAAATCGCTGCACGTCCTGATGGATGAGCGGTCTTTGAAACAGATTTTGCTGAATATTTTATCTAATGCAATTAAGTTTACCGAAGATAATGGCGAAATTGATGTGCAAGTGGGGCTGACTTCAAAGGGCGAGCTGAAAATTGTTGTGCGGGATAATGGCATCGGTATTCCCAAAGAGAGAATTAAGGACCTTTTCCAGCCGTTTAGCCAGATTGAAAATGTGATGACTCGTCGGCATCAGGGCAGTGGTCTGGGTCTGGTGTTGGTGAAACGATTGACAGAATTGCAACAAGGAACAGTCAATTTAGATAGTAAAGAGGGTGTTGGCACGCGTGTGACATTGATGTTCCCGGCCGAACGTGTTTTATTAGAAAGGAAGTAAAAATGCAATTAAAACAATGGGGCTTGGCCTTTTGTGTTATGCTGATGTGTTGCGGGGTGTGGGCACAGTCTACCTACATCGGAACACAACAACAGAAAGGAAAAGTCGAAAAAACGAAGCAAACCATCCCCGATGGAGCCTGTGGCAGTGGTATGTATCCGGTGCGTTTGACCAGTTATGTGACAAACCCGCCGTTCGGCTGGGTGGAGCAGGTGCGTGACGGTGAGGGTAATGTGTCTTATGCCCAAAAGGGATATGCCGTTGAGCTGATTCAAAGACTTTTGAAAAAACACGATATTTATGCTCGCTCGGTTGGATTCCTAACGGATTCCGAAGCCCTCTCGGCGTTATCTTCCACAAAAGCCGATATGTATGTCGGGGCGTATTACGAACCGAAGTTGCGTTTGGCGGGCCATATTTATTTAACGCCGTCTTTTGTGCAAAATACGATTTCTCTGATTATGCTGAAAAACTCGGATAAAGTTGTTTCGGGATTTGATGATTTGATCGGCCTGAAAGGGATTATGCGTGCAGATGAACGTTTCTATGAATATGTATATCCGCTGTTGCCCAAAACGACCAATATCACGGTTGTACCGGATTCCAAAGAGGCGTTTACGCAATTGCTGATGGGGCAGGCTGACTATATGATTGCAAGCCCTTATTCAACCGAGGCCGAGGCTCGTCGTTTCAAAGTTAATGATCGGATTAAAATGTCCACGCTTCCTTTGAACGGTCAGGGCCTTTTTGTGGTCATTTCGGGGCGAAGTGAGTGTCGCGGTCTGGCGCAATTGTTGGCACGCGAACTTAAAGCCTATATTCAGGATCCTGCTGCGGTTCATGCGGATATTATGACTTATGTCAATAATTGGGGAGAGAATTTCCGTTCGGCACCGTCCTTGCTGACCGAATTACCCAAACAGAAAGACACTGAAAAAACTGAAAAATAAGATGAAAACAGATATATTTACTTTTGATATGCCCGAGGATTTAATTGCCAATTATCCGGCTGAACCGCGGGATTCGGCGCGCTTGCTGCACATATTGCCGGACGGCTCTGTGGCGGATAAAACAGTGGCGGACTTGGATCAATTGCTGCGTCCTGATGATGTGCTGGTCTTTAATGATACCAAGGTTATTCCGGCTCGATTGTATGGTATGCGTGGGGCGGCTAAAATTGAGCTGACTTTGTTTAAGCAGGAAAATCTATCCGATTGGACAACTTTAATTAAAAACGCTCGACGCCTGAAAATCGGGGATATAATCACCTTTACCGATAATTTTTCGGCAACGGTGTTGGCTAAAAACGAATCAGGGGCTGTTGTTGTGCGGTTTAATAAGTCGGGTGCTGATTTAATGGCTGCATTGCATCGGGTTGGCACGATGCCACTGCCACCTTATATTAAACGTGCGCGCGGAGGATTGGAGTCGGATAAGGCCGATTATCAAACTATTTATGCTTGTCACGAGGGGGCAGTTGCTGCGCCGACGGCAGGGCTGCATTTTACGCCGGCTTTATTTGAACGCCTGGATCAAAAAGGGATAGAGCGGTTATTTGTGACGTTGCATGTCGGCGGCGGCACATTTTTGCCGGTGAAAGTGGATGATACGGACAATCATAAAATGCATGCCGAGTTTGGTGTTTTAACTCAATCTGTGGCTGATAAAATCAATGCAGCCAAGCGGGCAGGGCGTCGCATTGTAACGGTTGGGACAACATCGCTGCGGTTGCTGGAATCGGCGACGGACGAATCGGGCGTTGTTCATGCATTTGAGGGAGAAACTCGTATTTTCATCACCCCGGGGTATCGCTTTCGGGCAACCGATGCGATGTTCACAAACTTCCATTTGTCGGGCTCTACATTATTTATGCTGGTATGCGCTTTTGCGGGAATTGATGTGATGAAAAGAGTCTATCAGTATGCCATAGCGAATCGCTATCGCTTTTTCTCGTATGGTGATGCGTGTTTAATAGAAAAACAAGTGCGCTAACTGTTGTTTCGTCCCGAATAGAGTAGGGCAAACAAGCTGAGCCCCGCGGCCAAAGTAATGGTCGTTCCCAGTGCCAGACCATGACCCGAGAAGATCAACAAGACATTCAGGATGATCATAGCAGTCCAGCCCACAGAACTGCTGCGGCAAACAGTGCTTGACGGCTGAGTTTTTCGCAACGCCCACAGGCAGAAACGTGTTAACCAATAGGTTGCCCCGTATCCCAGCCATAGCAAAGCAAACCACAATCCTCCGATCAGAAGTGTCAGGTTTCGTGCCGATGTTTTCAGCATATCATTGATCGTTTCGGGCGTGACGGCAATTGTCTCGGTCGGCAGAGTATATTCCTGCGTTATGTCGGTCGAAGTCAGAAAAATTTGATTGTGGGTGATAAAAATGCCGTCTTTGTCCGGGCGCACATAGTCCGGTTTTGTATTGATGGATAAAACCGTATTGGAATAAGGAATCGCCTGCTCCCAGGAAATTTCTTGCTCAATTTTACCATTTTGAATTTCAAATTCCGGCACCGCGGCAACAAAGGATTGCACCTCGGGCAAAGTTCGAAATTGAGACGCCGCACCCCAAACCAGCAAAGCAATAATTCCTGAAAAAATGAAAAAGAAAAGCGCCAAAAACCGAAAGTGAAACGGTTGCACACTTTGAATATACAGGCTGACTTTATCCATATTTACCCCGCACAAGATACAAAAAGGGATAGGAAAACCCTATCCCTGATGACTCAAAAATTACTTTTTGATACCGTAAAACGGCTTGGCCATAACCGGTTTGGTCGGTTTCAAAGAACCGGCCTTTTTGCTCAGGTTATTCATGATAACCGGCTTGGACACAATATTTAAAGAAGAGGCTTTGGCCCCGACTTTTTTCGTTGCTTTTTTGGAAACAACGGATTTTGTGGCTTTCTTGCAAGAAGCCTTGGCGCAAGAATTGCTCATACCGAACAATTGATTGCAAGCTTGTTGCCAGAATTCTTTTTCACGACCTTGCGGGCAGCCGGCGTTTTGCCAGATGTAATAAGCCGCAACGCGAATGTGTTCTTCGTTGATGTTGTTTGTCATTGTAATACTCCTTAAAAATGAAACACAAGCCTAATATAACACGCATTTTTTCAAAATGCAATAGGTTATTTAATTATTTTTCAAAAAGTTATACGAGGGTTATTTGACGATTTTTGACCGGATAACAGACAAGGGTGGTAATTTTTCCAACATATTGAAATTACACGGTATTTCAGCAGATTGTCCGATTCGACCTGATGAGATTTCAGCGATGGATTCTCCCGTTTTCCCGTCAAATAAAGCCTCTACGGTGATTTTAATCGGCTCTAAACAAGTGGGAGACAGAGCCTCTAACACCATACCTGTTTGAATTTTGTGTTTAACTTCAACGATCAACCTGTTTTCCCGGTGTGCCAAAACCCGTCCGGTATAGCGCCATTCACCGGTGCTGGCCGAAATATCATAGCTTTGTGCTTCCGGCCCGGCATTTCCGTCCAAAAATCCGACCGTGTATCCTCGTGATTGCAGGGTCATAATTTCGGCCATATAGGGATCCGGTGTCCAAGAATCCGGATCTTGAAACCAATCATCAATGGCATGACGATAGGCCCGTGCGGTAATAGCGGCATAGTATTCGGATTTATTACGCCCCTCAATTTTGAACGAATCGATTCCGATCGGCAAAATTTCGTTCAGGCGCGGCAACCAGCATAAATCCCGTGAATTCATAATATAAGTGCCGTGCGAATCCTGATCAATTTGCATCAGCTGCCCGGGGCGATTTTCTTCTTCTAAAAAGAAAGTGTCTGTCGAATCGGGCGCGATCGGAGTGACTTGATAGGTTTTATATCGCCACCGGCAGGCATGTGCGCAATTTCCTTTATTTGCACTGCGCCCCGTCATAAAATTAGACATCAGACACCGGCCTGAATAACTGACACACAGGGCCCCGTGCACAAAAGTTTCCAGCCGGATATCAGGACAATCTTGGCGAATCTGGGCAATCTCGGTCAAGGGAACTTCGCGCCCCAAGACACACAGAGCCGCCCCTTGTTTTTGCCAAAACCGAACGGTCAAGGACGAACAAACATTGGCCTGCGTTGAAATATGGCGTGGTAATCCCGGTAATTTTTGCCCGATTAAATCAAAGACACCGGGATCGGCTACAATCACACCGTCTGGATTTAATTCCGTCAAGTGATCGATAAACTCTTGCAACCGCGGAATATCGTGGTTGTGCGTAAACAGATTGATTGTCAGATAAACTTTTTTGCCCCGATCATGTGCATAGGCGATCCCGGCCTTCATTTCATCCAATGTGAACGAAGTCTTATTACGCAAAGAAACCGCCGGCATACCGGCATAAACCGCATCGGCTCCATACAAAAATGCCGTTTTCAGGCGTTCCAAAGACCCCGCCGGCAACAACAATTCCGGTTTTTTAAGTGGCTTATTCATTGGAGCCGGAAGTTTGTTTGCTTTGACGCGAGCGTAAGAACGAAATCAACATCGGCAGCGGCAGCGGACGTGAAAACAAAAAGCCTTGCCCGTAATCGCAGCCGTTTTCTTTCAGCCATTTTTCCTGCTCGGGTAATTCAATCCCTTCGGCCAAAACGGTCAGATCCAGGGCATGTCCCAAATCAATAATCGTGCGCAAAATTACCTGATTGCTGGGTTTTGAGAACATATCTTTGACAAACTCGCGATCAATTTTTAGCTTGTGTGTATCCAGATCTTTCAAATAATTAAATGACGCGTGCCCTGATCCGAAATCGTCAATAGAGATTTTAATCCCATTTTGCCGGATAGATTTGAGCATATCAAACTCGGGGCTTGGATTTTTAAGCGTCCCCGTCTCTGTCAGCTCACATTCATAGCTGTCCGGTGTAATTTCATATTTGGCCATCATTTTTTGAATCTGATCCAACAGACCGGCATCTTTTAATTGAACGGTTGAGATGTTGACCGACATAAACAAGTCCGAAAATCCCAAAGCATGTAATTCTTTTAAGTCGTGCAGAGATTGATTCAACAAGAAAGGCGTGAATTCATTGATCATACCGGTCTTTTCCAAGACAGGGATAAATTCGTCCGGCGGAATAATACCGTTTGGGCTTTCCCAACGAATCAACGCTTCCACACCCTTGGCGACTCCGGTTTTCAAGTCCCATTCGGGCTGATAATAAAAGACAAACTCATTATTATTCAAGGCTCTGCGCAGATCGGTTGTCCCGATAATACGTTGCCGCGGCGCGAACAGTTTTTGAATAAGTGTTAAAAAGCTCATATAAAACCTCATTATTATTTAACGAATACTTCCTTTATACACCGACTTTTTTAAAAAAGCACGTTTTTTTTGAAAAAACATTACACTTTTTTTATTTTTTCGTTTATAATAGCGAACAGATAAATAAAAAACGATATAGTATCAGAAAGGAAAAATGAAAAATGTCTAGACCAAAACCAGTAGTTTTATGTGTGTTGGACGGTTGGGGATACCGTGCCGACAAAGAAAATAACGCCATAGAGATGGCCAATGCCCCGGTGTGGCACAACTTGATCAAGGAATATCCGACCGCGATGATTCAAACATCGGGTTTGGCCGTGGGGCTGCCTGCGGGGCAAATGGGGAATTCCGAAGTCGGCCATACGAATCTGGGTGCCGGCCGCGTCGTAATGCAGGATTTACCGCGCATTGACGCGGCGATTGCCGACGGATCGTTGGCGTCCAATCCGGTGTTGACGCATTTGATTGACGCTTTGAAACAAAGTCAAGGCGCCTGCCATTTAATGGGGCTGTTGGGCCCCGGTGGTGTGCATGCCAAGCAGGATCATATTGTTGCCTTGGCGCGTATTTTGGATAAGGCCGGCGTGCCGGTGATTATTCACGGCTTTTTGGACGGGCGCGATACCCCGCCCGATTCGGCTCGGGGGTTTGTGGCCGAGTTGGAAAAAGATATTGCCGATTTGTCGCATGTGAAGATCGGGACTTTATCCGGCCGGTATTATGCGATGGATCGTGATAATCGGTGGGAACGCGTGGACAAAGCCTATCTTGCCCTGGTCAATGCCGATGCACCGCGTTTTGATACGGCCGATTCGGCGATTGCCGATTCGTATGCCCATCAAGTGTTTGACGAATTTATGATTCCGGCCGTCATCGGTGATTACCAGGGTATGCACGACGGTGATGCCGTGATTATGGCGAACTATCGCTCGGATCGGGCGCGTGAGATTACTCGAATGCTGCTGCAACCGGACTTTACTTTGGCCGAGCGCGTTCGTGTCGTTCGCTTTGTGGCGGCCGTTGCCATGACCGAGTATTCGGTTGAGCACAACAAGTGGATGAAAGTGTTGTTCCCGCCCGAAGATTTAAAAAACATCTTTGGTGAAGTGGTGGCTGATGCGGGCTTGACGCAATTGCGAATCGCAGAAACTGAAAAATATGCGCATGTCACGTTCTTCTTTAATGGCGGAAAAGAGACCCTTTTCCCCAATGAAGAACGAATCCTGGTTCCCAGTCCCAAAGTGGCAACTTATGACTTGAAACCCGAAATGTCGGCTTATGAAGTGACAGATAAACTGGTGGATGCGATCAACAACGATCGCTTTGATGTCATTATTGTTAATTATGCCAATGGGGATATGGTGGGACATACCGGCGTTATGGCGGCGGCGATCAAGGCTGTGGAAGCCGTGGATTCCTGTGTCGGTCGTGTGGTTCAGGCTGTTAAGGCCAAAGGCGGTGTGATGTTTATCACTGCCGATCACGGTAATGCCGAACAAATGGTTGATCCCAAAACGGGAACCCCCTGGACCGCTCACACGGCCACGCCTGTCAAGGCTGTGCTTGTCAATGCACCGGCTGATGTCAAGGGATTATCCGATGGCCGTCTGTGCGATGTTGCTCCGACATTGTTAGAGATTTTGGGATTGCCGCAACCGCCGGAAATGAATGGACATTCCTTGTTGGTAAAGGGCTAGTCTCGTGCGGTTTCTTGTGGGATTATGCGTGTTCTTGTTATCTGCGCCGGTTTGGGCTGCCCAACCGACACAGGCGGATTTACGTCGTTTGGAACAGCAAATTCAACAGGAAAAACAAGCCGGCGAAGTCAGTGGTCGCAAGGCGGCTGAAATGTCCGGTGAGGTTAAAACGGTTCAGCGGCAGATTGTCCAACTGGCCAAAACGGTTCGGGAAAAGGAAGATGATCTGACTCGCCTGGAAAAGCGCCAAGCGCAAACAGTGGCACGCCAAAAAGAGTTGACGCAAAAGCTCAATTTGACGAACAAGCAACTGGTCCAGATTATGTCTGGTATGCAGACTTTGGCTTTGCGTCCGTCGGAATTGGCCTATATGCGGTCAGAGACGCCGCTTAATATGCTTCGCAGCCGTATGGTTATGGGATACAGCGTGCCGATTATCAACGGGACGAATCGCCAGGTGCGTCAGGATTTAGCTGAATTATCGCGCCTGAA
Organism: uncultured Alphaproteobacteria bacterium; assembly: GCA_934234055.1. Taxonomy (GTDB): domain Bacteria; phylum Pseudomonadota; class Alphaproteobacteria; order CAAHEQ01; family UBA3637; genus CALXZG01. Next base: position 71,773 of record CAKQGY010000006.1, read on the forward strand.
TACAGACTTGCAGACTCAGATTATCCGCATAAAATCCACGCGTAATCAGCTGTCGGAACAATCTAACCAGATGGATCGTCTGTTGCAACAAAAATCTCTATTGCAGGCTCAGTATCAGGTTTCTCAACAACAATCCCAAGCCCGTGTTAAAGACTTGGGCGCTCAGGCTCGAGATATCAAGGATTTATTGGCTAAACTGGAACAGGAAAAGAAATATCAGGCGGCTCAAAATGCTATGCGTCGCACACAAAACAACAGGCCTGCATTCAAGCAAGCGCCTTTGGATAACGGTGCTTTTGCCCGAGCCTATGGCCGGTTGCCTTATCCGCTGCACGGCACGACGGTGGCACATTTCGGGGATACGATGGTTGGCGGTGCACATACCAAGGGAATCACTATTTCGGGTCGTCCGTCGGCGCGTGTGATTGCACCGTTTGACGGAATGGTGTTGTTTGCGGGACCCTTCAAAAATTATGGTGAGTTGGTGATTTTGGATCATGGCGATGATTATCTGGTGTTGTTGGCGGGTATGGATCATATTACGACTGCTGTCGGGCAAGAAGTTTTGGCCGGTGAGCCGATTGGTCAGGTCAAATCCGCTCGCCCTGAGCTGTATCTGGAAATTCGTAAATCCGGCCAGGCCATAGATCCTGAACCATGGTTTTCAAAAAACAGTTAGAAAGGAATTTAAATGAAACAAGTAAAATGGACAGTGTTGGTATTAGGTATGCTTTTGTTTTCTGGAGCTGCTTTGGCACTTCCCAAATCGGCCGTTAAACCCGAGCAGACCAAAGACCCTTATGAGTTGATGGAGTTATTTGGAGCCGTCTATGATGCTGTCAAGACCGACTATGTAGAAGAAACCGATGATCAAAAATTGGTTGAAGCCGCCATCAACGGTATGCTGACATCATTGGATCCGCATTCGGGCTATATGGATGCCGAGTCATATGATGATATGGAAACTCAGACCAAGGGTGAATTCGGCGGTTTGGGGATTGAAATTACCGCGGACAAAGGCTTTGTGCGGGTGATGTCGCCGATTGATGATACACCGGCATTCAAGGCCGGCCTGCAAACCGGTGATTATATCACCCACATTGACGGCTTGTCGGTTGCGGGATTGTCGCTGAACGACGCGGTAAAGAAGATGCGGGGTAAGCCCGGGACCGAAGTTACCTTGACTATTTCCCGCCAAGAGAAAGAGCCGTTTGATGTCACTTTAAAACGGGCGATTATCAAGGTTAAACCCGTCAAATATGAGGTCAAAGGCAATGTCGGCTATATTCGGATCGTATCATTTAGTGAAACAACGGCCGATATGACGAAAAAAGCAGTCTTGGAGTTGACCAAAAAAATCGGTAAAGATAAAATCCACGGTTTGATTTTGGACTTGCGAAACAACCCCGGCGGTCTGTTGGATCAGGCGGTTGCTGTTTGTGATTTATTCTTGGACGGCGGCGAGATTGTCTCTACCCGTTCGCGTCGTCCCGAGGATACAATGCGCTTTTCGGCCGGTAAAGGCGATATGACGAATGGCCTGCCTATTGTGGTGATTATCAACGAAGGATCGGCTTCGGCCTCCGAAATCGTATCCGGTGCGTTGCAAGATCATCATCGGGCATTGCTGGTGGGCTTAAAGTCTTTTGGCAAAGGGTCTGTTCAGACGATTCGTTCTATCCCGGGTTTTGGCGGAATTCGTATGACAACGGCGCGGTATTATACGCCGTCGGGCAAGTCTATTCAAGCCAAAGGGATTGAGCCCGACATCGTGATTCCGCGTGCCAAGATTGAGGAACAGGCCGTCATTGCGGGGTTTGCCGAAAGTAATTTGCCCGAAGCTATTTCGGCCGAGGTCGGTAAGAAAGCCAGTGAGACGGACAAAATTAAAACAAAAAAAGTGGCCGAGACCTTGAAAAAGAAATCCGAATTGGACAAGAATACGGACGACGACAAAGCGGATTATCAACTGGATCGCGCCATGGATATTTTACAGGCTGTTTTTTTGATGCAGCACAAAGATTAAAGGAGAACGGGTTTTGACGAAAGGCTATCGCCCGAATGTGGGCATGATGATTATCAACGCGGACAAAAAGATTCTGATGGGAACGCGCGTTCATTCCGAAGGGCAACCTTATCGCTGCCAAATGCCCCAGGGTGGCATTGACAAAGGCGAAAAACCTCATGAGGCTGTCTATCGTGAAATGCGTGAAGAGGTGGGATTACATCCTCAGGATGTTCGATTTATCGCTTCAACGCGCAAGTGGTATAAGTATGACCTGCCTGAAACAGCGCGCAAAAAACGCTCTATTCGCGGCCAACGGCAAAAGTGGTTTTTGTTTTTATTGGTGTCGCCGGATGATCATATCAATCTGACAGCAGACAAGTTCCAAGAGTTCTCGGGCTATCAGTGGATGGATCTGGACGCGATTTTGGATACGGTTATTCCGTTTAAACGCGCGGTGTATCAAGCGGTCATTGACGAATTCCGCCCCTATATCGAGCGCTTGAAATTATAGAGAAATATCTCATCTACCCTTTTTTCATGTCATTCCTTGCCACGCCGGTGGGGGGGCTCACCGGTTGCCATACGCCTCTTCCCTGTTATTCCGAGAGGGGCAGGGAACCTGATACCGAAGATCCATAGTTATGCAATTCCTCATGTTATTGCAAGGCAACTTTGTCGCCGCGACAATCCATACCCCCCCCTAAAAAAAGAGGAATAATCTTCTCCGATAAGTCTCCCACGCCCTATTTTAAGACGCATTTTCCGTCTTTCATCTCGCGATTAGAACATTTATCACATCCTTCCTTAGATGTCTCAATCGCATAATCGTAGTCACAAGAAGAGCAAGTACCTTTACTGCTTCTAAACCGCTTCTTAGGACATTCTTTCAGAGCGCAATTCCCATTATCCAGCATTATGCGATTAGAGCATTTATGGCATTCAGCTTCGTCTGTGGAGATGCCATTGATAATGTTGCAAGAACGACAAGCTCCGTTTCGGTTGCCTTTACTCCACGAAAAAACACCGGCCGAAACCGGTGTTTTTCGTCTCCTTGTCTGTATATCCTAGCGTGTATGTTGTCGCATACGCATACGTTGCTCCAAAATCCGCTGCTCGGTCATTTGCTGCTGCGTGGATTTTTTTGTCTGACTTTTTTCCAGGTTTTGATCGCTTTTATCCTCGGCTTTTTGCGCATGAATAGTATCGGCCGGTTTCGAATGCTCGCGCAGCATTTTATTCATCACCGAGTCGAAATGCCGTCCCGTCTCTTTGGCCAGCACTTTGGCATTGCGTGCCAAATCCGTGCTGACATCGGCAATATTATTGCCCACAGCACCGTCGTGTCCGGCACTTGCCATCATTTTCATACCGTTTTGCGACCGCCCGGCCTGAATCTCAATCATAGCGTCTTTGGTGGTGGCCGAGGCCTTTTGCTCTGTCAAATGTTTAATATCTTCTTGGATGCGTTGCCGCGCGTGCTCCATTTTTTTTAGCCGCTCGGCATCCTGAGCCAGCATTTGCTTTTTCAAGCCTTCCCGCCGTGCCTGATCCATTTTCTTTTTCAATTGATCGGGATCTTTTTCGCGTTGAATATCCGAAAGCAGTTTATTGCGCCGTGCCTGCATAATACGATTGCGTGCTTGGCGTTGCCGATCTTCAAGATTTAAAGGCCGACTTTGCCGCGTTTGAGCCACTTGGGCTGCACCGGTGCGATAAGTGTATTTGCGACGTGTGCGTTCACGAACATCTCTTACATTATCAGTCATAGCCTTTACCTCCTTTATACTTACAGTTTAGCATAAAAATGATTTTTTGTCCAGAAAAAGAATTGCAATTCGCCGGAAAAGACTGTATAGTAAGAAAAGAATAATTTCAACAGAGGATAAAAAATGACTCAAATCAGAGATAATTTTACAGCACTGCAAAGCTATATGAATACCCAAATCATCGGGCAAGAGGACTTGGTTCAGAAATTATTATTGACCTTGCTGTGCGGGGGGCATATGTTGGTAGAGGGCTTGCCGGGCTTGGCCAAGACTAAGGCGATTAAAGTGCTGTCGCGTTGTATTGATGCCGGGTCGCAGCGGATTCAATTCACGCCGGATCTGCTGCCGTCGGATATTACGGGTAGCGATGTGTATCGTCCCGAGATGAATTGCTTTGCGTTCAAAAAGGGGCCTATCTTTAATAACCTGATTTTGGCTGATGAAATCAACCGTGCACCGGCCAAGGTTCAGTCAGCCTTGCTGGAAGCCATGGGCGAATCACAGGTGACGGTAGGGAACGAGACTTATTTATTACCGGATCTGTTTATGGTGATGGCTACGCAAAACCCGATTGAGCAAGAGGGAACCTATAACTTGCCCGAAGCGCAACTAGATCGGTTTTTAATGTATGTCAAAATCAATTATCCCAGTGTTGATGCCGAGCGCAAGATTCTGAAATTGATTCAAAAAGAGGAGAAAAAAGAGGCCGCCGAGCCGTTTGACAAGATTAAACAAGAACAAATCTTTCAAGCCCGTCGCGAAGTTCTGGACATTTACATGGCGCCCGAGCTGGAAGAATACCTGGTTCAATTCATTATGGCGACTCGCAAGCCTGAAGCATACGGGGCCGAGTTTGCTAATTTGCTGAAATACGGAGCCAGTCCGCGTGGCACGATTGCACTGGACATTGTGGCGCGGGCTTCGGCTTGGCTGGGCGGTCAGGACTATGTCGAGCCCAAAGATATTCAATCGGCGATTCTGGATGTTTTACGGCACCGTGTGATTTTGACTTTTGAGGCAAAATCTGCCCGCCTGACGACCGATGATGTGCTGAAAAAACTGATGGCGCGTGTGCCCATCCCCTAGATTCCGAGGCTTGAATGAAATCATATAGTCCGGTTGAAATAGATCGCACCAGTTTGTTGGCCTTAAAGGCTTTAACGGCGGGTCAGTCGCTTCCGGACAGCCACATGCGCGTTTATACCGGCAATGGCGAGGCTCCATCGCCATTCCGCACACGAGGTCTGGATTTTCAAGAGATTCGTGCCTATCAACCCGGTGATGATATCCGGCAAATAGATTGGAAAGCAACCGCCAAGCATGGCAAACCTTATACCAAACTGTATACCGACGAGAAAGAGCGCCCCGTCTATTTTGTGTGTGATTTGCGGGGCGGTATGCGATTCGCCTCGCACGGTGTGTTCAAGTCTGTGATTGCTGCGCGTTTAACAATGTTCCTGGCGTGGCTGGCGGGACGCAAGCGCGATCGAATCGGTGCTGTGATTATCCTGCCTGATGAGGTGCGTTCGGTGGAATTGACTTCCTCCCAAGGACCCGAGGCCGTTTTGGAAGAATTGGTGCGGGGCGGGGCTCCTGTCCCCGACTCACCGGATACGATAACATTGACGCGGGCATTGGCCGAGTTGGCTCCGGTGGTCAAGACAGGGTCTATGATTTTTGTTCTCAGTGATTTTAATGATTTTACCCCCGAATCAGCCGAGATACTGCACCGGATCAGTGCGCGCCGAACAATTTCCCTGATTCGGATTTATGATGCCCTGGAAGCCGAGTTGCCCGCAGGCAGTTGGCCGATTACGGACGGGCGCACGCCGGCTGTGGCTCGGGTCTCAACCGGTCGTCAACGCAAGTATGCCGAGGCTTTCCAAAAGCAGGTTCAATTTATTGAACAAACCGTGCGCAAGAACGGATGGGGCTATTTGGCCGTTCAAACCATCGACGATTACCTAAAAAAGCTCAACCGATTTACCGAGGTGCCCTATGACTCAGACCGTTGACTTGTCGGGACTTCGTGATATTCATCAGCCGATTGTGCCGTCGTGGTGGCCGTTGGCCGGGGGGTGGTGGCTGCTGCTGGGCGGATTATTGTTGGGTGGTTTGCTGTGCGGTGGCCTTTTCGTCTATTGGTATACCCGCCCGCGCCAGTATGCCCTGCGAGCCTTAAAGCGCATTTTTGAAACCGAGTATAATGCGGTTTTGCTGAGTCGGCGTATATCGCTTTTGCTCAAACAAGTGGTGCTGTCCCGCCGGTTGACCGAGATTATCGCCTCGGATAAAGAGTGGCGCACTTATTTGAAAACGCGCACCGGCGGAGCTTTTTCCCCGGCACAGTTGAAATTACTGACAAACGCCATATATATGTCTGAAAAATCGGATATTCCCGTTGACAAAAGGGCGTTATATCAAGCCACTCGTTCAGCCATTCAATTTTTATTCAAAGGAGAAAAACATGGATATTAAAGTTCAACAATTACAAGAAGCCGTCGCTTTACTCAACCAAGGTCGCCAACCGGCTTTACAGACCGTTCCGGTTCCGCCTCCGCCGCCGGCTGTTGCTCAGGTGATGACCCAATTTAACGAACTTAACAGCGGAATTTCCGTTCTGGTGTCCATGAGTTATCAATCCATCAGCGGTAATAAAAAAGATCGTGACATTTTGATTCGGCGCGTGATTCACAGCCAAGGATCCTATTATATTGATGGCGTGGCGATGGATATTCGGGCGCCGCGCTTGATTAAAGTGTCCAATATCAGTTCTATTCGCGACATTGGTTCGGGCAAAGTGTATACGGATCCGTATGCCTTTTTACGTGATCGACTGGGTGTATCGGTGGCGTCGCCCCATACTTCCGAGACTTTGGCCGGCACGCCGACTTTGGGCCCTGCCGAAAAGAATGAATTTCCCAAGGTTCTGGAACGGTGTGCACACGAGATGACTGTGCTGATGTATCTGGTTGCGATTGACGGTGTCCGGCGCAAGTCTGAGCGTGACCGCGTGATTCGGTATGTGCAATCCCGCACAACGGATTTGCATTATGATGTCAAGGATTTGAACGAGTATTTAATTTCCCTGGCTCCTGATGAGGAAAGTTTCACGGCGGCGTTGGCGCGTGTCTTGGCCAAGGACAAAGCCGTTGTCCAACCGTTTGTAGAGACGATTTTAGATGTGATTATGGCTGACGGGCATGTTGATGACAAAGAGCGCGCTTTCCTGATTCGGATTATGGATTTACTGGAACAAGACGGTTATGATATTGATCTGATGGTTTAGGTGTATTTTTTTCTTGACATTTCATGAAAAAGTCTTTATACTGGCAAACAGTTTTCAAATAAAACTATAAAAAGGAATAAAACAATGGCAAAACCGACAACAATTAAGATCAAACTGGAAAGCAAGGCCGGAACAGGCACTTTCTATACAGCGAAGAAGAATCCTCGGACAAAAACGGAGAAGTTTTCTTTCCGTAAATACGACAAAAAGACTCGCAAGCACGAGGAATTCGGCGAAAAGAAGATCAAATAATCTTTTCGGGTATTAAAGTTCAAGGCCACAGGTTTTCCCGTGGCCTTGTTTTTTTTGCCCCATCATTTTTTTTTGCATGATTATTCCGGGTGTATAAAGGGATGCCCTTTGTTTTGGACAGGTTCGCTTCTGTGCTTGCTGTTTAAGGTTTGGGTGGAGTTGAGCCCGAAGAATCCATCAAGCAATAAGGCAGTTTGCCATGGCCACAGGGCGGGGGGAATCTCACCCTGTGGCTGCCATTATTATCCCCGACGGATACATCAAGACAGGAAAAGTTAAACCAACTTTTCCGTTATCTTCACATACTTACTCACATAACGCATGGGTTTGCGTTTCATTAGCGTGAAGCCGTGTAGCAACGTTACTGCCAACGAAAGAAGGACCACCACCAAGAGACATGATATATGCCTTGTCAGAATCATATTTTTTGTCTATCCATACATCATGAGAAATACCAACAAAAGTATTTTCAAAATAGCGTTCCCCGTATCCCTCTGAATAATTTTCATCAACAGTTATTGTTTTTCCAGTTTGGGCAGTTAGAATTCTACTTAACGTTTCAAAGCCAACCAATTTTTTATTCTGCGCTTGACACCAATTGTTGGAACTTTCCCAATTCATAGGACTTGGTGCATAAACTAGGCCTTGAATATTTAAGCCAGATCCTAATCCTGGTGTGCATATTCCACCTCCTGGGTACATCGTTGGTGAAACACGGCAAAAGTAGCGCTCATCGCAATCTGCATTTGATAAGCATCTTTGATTATTGTTTTCCACACACACATTTCTATCTGAATCACAGCTGTTTTTCCCATCGGTTCGTTCGGCGCAATCTGTATCACTTACACATCCCACACACGTCTTCGTGCTTTCGTTCCAATTTGGTTTATCAGCCGGACAGGTGCACGAACAATCCGCCGGATTTTGAGTGCGTCCTCCTGTGCAAGCCTCTTGACACACACATTTCATATCTCCGGTGCACTTGTGTGTTGTCGCGGGGCAATTTGTCTCATCGGTCAAGATCAGGCCGCTGGTATCCCCGCCTGTCGGCACACAAACCGTCGTCGCTGCTACTTTACAGCACTTTCCTTGCGCATTTTCATCACACAGATAGACGGTTGTTTCAACTCCCGCTTGTCCTCCCAGTTCACAAGCCTCTCCCGGATTCCCCGGCCCGACGTTATTGCCTCCGCCGGCGGTTTGTGTCCCGTCTAAAGAGGCATTAAACGCAAACACGATTTCATTATCCGTTTCGGCACAAGTATGATCCGATTTTTCTCCTTGCTCCCATATGGTATCCTGTCCCAACAAGATTGCTTCCGCCATTTTCAATCCCCCGCTTAAAACATGATCGCACACGCCCCGCGGAACTTTTGACACGATAATATCAAAGCCGGTTTGATCGGGCTCCAAAGCCACCGGGAATGCCCCGACCGCCGTTCCGAATTCGGTATCCAATGCATGCGAATTGATGTCTAACCCCTGTAAAGCCATCGGCGACAGCGCAATCGCGCGTTTACTTACATTGTCCAAGATTTCGTTGGCGTTATGCTTGTCCATCGCGTAATTAAACCCGGCTACACCCCCAACGGTCAATACACCGATAATCGCCAATACCCCCAGCATTTCCACCATAGAACGACCGGATTCGGTAGGCGGCATATTCATTTTATTTTTATTTAATTTTTGTCCCATACTATTCTGTCTCCTGTTAAGAAATCGCCTTTGGTGTCTAAGGCGACTGGAAGTTGAAATCTATTTACCAGAATAGTGTGGCATATTCGCCACATGGCTTATTTTGCCACCTTCCAGTCGAAACTGAAAGGTGTTTGACGCCGATGGTTTTCGGCAACTGATAAAAGGATTTCAAACCTTGGGGTAGACACCACCCTACCTTGGGTACAGTATATAAGACTTCCTTATAATTTTCAAGCGTTATTTTTACCTTCCGATAAAAAATTATACGGCGGTTCATTATTTACTTGACTTTCGGTACGGAATTTTCTATAATACCCTTATCACAAACCGTGATAAGCTTATTTCCCACTTTTTATTGATACAAGGAATCCCATGCAATTAAAGGATTTGAAAAAGAAAACGCCGACGGAATTGTTGGCCTATGCCGAAGAACTTGAAGTTGAAAATGCAGCCTCTTTGCGCACCCAAGATTTAATGTATGCCATTTTGAAGCGCCTGTCCGAAACCGAGACAATGCTGTATGGTGAAGGCGTGCTGGAAGTTGTCCAAGACGGCTTTGGCTTTTTGCGCTCGGCCGAGGCAAATTATCTGGCCGGCCCTGATGATATTTATGTAGCTCCGACGCATATTAAAAAGTGGGGATTACGCACCGGTGATACGATTGAAGGTGAAATCAGCGCTCCGCAAGACGGCGAAAAATACTTTTCTTTAACCAAAATCAATGCGGTCAATTTTGTTAATCCCGAAGAATTACGCTATCGGATCAACTTTGACGATTTGACCCCGCTGTATCCCGAAACCCCGATTAAAATGGAGCACGATATGGCGCCGAATGATAAAGATTTAACGGCTCGTATCATAGATTTAATCTGTCCTCAGGGGTTCGGTCAGCGCAGCCTGATTGTGGCGCCGCCGCGCACGGGTAAGACGGTGATGCTGAAAAATATCGCCCATGCCATTACTGCGAATTATCCCAAGGCTCACCTGATTATGCTGTTGATTGACGAACGCCCCGAAGAAGTGACGGATATGATTCGCTCGGTCAAAGGGGAGGTCATCAGCTCCACTTTTGACGAACCGGCTGCCCGCCATGTTCAAGTTGCCGAAATGGTTATTCAAAAGGCCAAACGCTTGGTGGAACATAAAAAAGATGTGATTATCTTGTTGGATTCCATTACGCGGTTGGCACGGGCTTATAACACGGTTATTCCGACTTCCGGCAAAGTTTTGACCGGTGGTGTGGATGCGAATGCTTTGCAAAAGCCCAAACGCTTTTTCGGTGCTGCGCGGAATATAGAAGAGGGAGGATCTTTGACGATTTTCGGAACGGCTTTAATTGATACCGGATCGCGTATGGATGAAGTCATTTTTGAAGAGTTCAAAGGCACCGGCAACAGCGAAATCATCTTGGATCGCAAGGTGTCGGACAAACGAATTTTCCCGGCTATTGATGTGACCAAGTCCGGCACGCGTAAGGAAGAGTTGCTGGTGGATAAGAATCGCCTGCCCAAAATGTGGGTTTTGCGCCGTGTGTTGATGCCCATGGGCGTCACGGATTCTATGGAGTTTTTGATGGATAAACTGCGCCAAACCAAAACAAATGATGATTTTTTTCAGATGATGAATCAATAAAACGCTTGACAGAATGGAAAAATCAGGTAAAATGAAACCATAGGAAAGGAGATTATCACATGAAAATATCATCACTTTTAATGCTTTCAGTCGCTTTCTCGTTGGGTTTTTCATTTGTGCCGGCTCATGCTGCTACGGTTAAATACGCCGGTAATGGCGAAATTGACTGGCACGCCAGCGTTGACGATTTAACAGCCCTGGACAAATCCGTCGCCCAACGGTATCAAGATACTTTACCGGATTGGACTGCAACGCGTGTCAAAGAGGCTACCGAAAATAAAGCCGATTTAGCTATTAAGCAAGCGAGTGCAATCGCCGGAGGTGTCAAAGGGTTGCAACAACAACGCGATGCTCTGGAAAGCGCGATTGGTGCCGTTAAAAAAGCGCAAGAAGAACAAACAATTGTTGATGCGGCTATTTCTATGAAAGAAAAGGAAATGGCAGACATGGATTCATCTATGGCAGCTCTGGATATGTCTATGGCCAAGTTAGATGAGGAAATGGCTGCGTTGGACAAAGAAGCGGAGAACATCAAAGCCGGTAATCTGTATGGGGAAGGTTTAGCCGATGTCGGTTTGGTGGATTCGGTGACGATGGGCAAAATGTTTGAAAATGAATTACAATATAAAGAGTTGGAGGCTAAAAAAGCTGAGTTGATGGCTCAGAAAGAAGGGGTTGTAGCCAAAAAAGCGGATTTAGCCGACCAGAAAAAAAACATGGAAGCTGAGAAGGCTCAGCTGGATATGCGAAGCCAAGAGTTGGCCGCGCAAAAAGATGCTGCTATGGCTAATTATCGCCAAGCTGCGGATTCTATGAATGCGGCAGATGCGAATCTGCGGAATATTTTGGGCAGTATGGATAAAGGTGCCAGTAACGCCTTGTATGGTGAGGCATTAAAAGGCACAGATCTTTCTGATATGTCATCTGTTAAAGCAGCCATGCAAACAGAGGATGGTCGTGCTGCACTGCAAAAGAACTTGGACAATATGTATGATAAATACATGTCTGCAACCCCCAAGTTGGATTTGAATAAGAAAGAAGATCGGGCTTATGCCGAATCGTTTATTCAAGCGCTTTCCGGCGAGACATTGTCCAAAGGTGAAATCTCGTATTTGGATCCGTCTGTGTCCTATTTGACCAAAGATGGCACGGGCATCACTCATGACCCGTATACGAAATCGCAAGGAAAAACATCCGAGGATAATTCCGGCAGCGGTTTTAACCCGCTTAATCCGTTGGATCCTTTTGGTGTTTATGGCCAGTTTGGGACTTTTGGCCAATAGTATTCTTGAATAATCAGATGATATTAACCCCGTTCGGTGCTTTTCAAAAACTTTCGGGCGGGGTTTTTCTTTTTTTTGTAAAAAAACACTTGACAATGGCAAAAAAAACAGGCATAATAGAGCCACTTCCGATGGAAGGGTGGCCGAGTGGTTAATGGCAGCAGACTGTAAATCTGCCGACTTATGTCTACGAAAGTTCGAATCTTTCCCCTTCCACCATCTTGTTTTCTCTGACCGCTCATTCCGGGCGGTTTTTTTTATCCGCCTCCGACATCAGTTTATTATAATTTTGCTCATCCTGTTTTTGGTGGTGTTTGAGCGATGCGCGCAAATTTCCCCTTTTCTCGTTATTTTAAAGAGGGCGGTGGAATCCTGCCCCGAAGAATCCATAGTTATGTAATTCCGAAGCGTCATTCAAAGGACTGCGCAAGCGAAGACCTGCCGGTGTGCCGGTCAAGTGCGCAAAGCATTGAGCCTTGTCTTGAACAAATCCGACCCTGCGCACGCCGTTCAAGGCTTAGGTGGAATTGAGTTTTTTCCTTGTTTGCCCTATGACAATCCGTAATAATATAATGCAGCATAAACAGTTGTTGTCGTCTGTGATAAATAACAGATTTTATTTTGATGCGTTCCGGTATCTGTCAAAGCGTTTTTGGAAATTATCAGGCAGACGCACACTTATGCGCCTGCCATTGACATTTGTATATTGAGTCTTCCCACATCAATTATTCCATATTATCACAAATTATTTCAAAATGCAATAAAAAAATAAAATTTTTTCGCGTTGTGGTTGCAAAATCGTCATTTTTTCTAGCCTTTCTTAATCCATAACACACCATTTTAATAGTTTAATATATCCTAACAGTTGTGTAATATAACAAAAAAAAGCGAATCGGCTCGATAAATCTATCTCCGATTCGGCTTTAAAGTACATGTCAAGTCCTATTTTATATGGAGTCGCACTTGTTTGAATTATTCTCGCTCCACAGAATGGAGCAGCTTTTTGTCCCATCGTACGAAATTCATTTCTTCAGAATTCAACCTATCCACTGCATTCTGCCTGCTGTTCGGCTGTCAATCCCGAAGTATCTGGCGGGCACAACTTGCACAAATCGCCATCCATATATCGTTGGCCGGCACACCGTGCGCAGTCGGTTGCTTGCGCTTCCCATGCCTCAGATGATTGACAAGTACGGCATCTCATTAAGCCGATTAATTGCCCGTTTGCAGAATACTGTCGGCCTATTACAAACATATTATCACAGGAGAGGCAACTACGCAAAGCCTCGTCGGTGATATTATAGGGCCGAGGTCTGACTCCATCTTGTGAGAAATAGCCCCACCCGATAACAAAATCCTTACCACACGTTCGGCAATAACCAAAATGATCGAAGAATTGTCCGTTGCCGCATGTTTTGGCACATACCCCTGAATTATAATAGTTGAGTATAAAACGCCGGCCGGGACACTTTTGGCACTCTCTGGCCCGCGCATAGATTAGGTCTAAATCTTCTTTTTCTTGTAGTTGATCACTGCCCATCCATTCGCGTTGTCCAAGAGAATCACAGGAAAAGCATTTTTCTGTCACATTAGCCCCTTTGAAAATGCCACTGACCATATTCGGATTTGGGCACGATTCTTGCAAGCAATGCTCGCCGTCGGCGCTGATCGTTCCGGCGCAATAGATGCAATAATCTGTATTGTTTTTGTAAAAATTGCGAGAAAAATAATGATTAGGGCATCTTAAACATTGCTCCTTGGTCATACCTTTCAAATACAGTTTTTCACAGGTAGAGCAACCCCACATCGGATCATCATATTCCCCGGCTTTGCATTTTTGGCACTGCCCGCTGACGCAATTCGGGGTATCACCGGGACAGGCGGAGTCGGTATCGGTGCAAAAGCCGCGCTGACAGGTCTGACAACCCGTGCAGCCCTCGTCGCTTGTGCACCGCGTCCCCGATGTCCCCCGCGACAAACTATCCGTAAAGATAAACGACATCGTATTTAATTCTTTATTGCAATCCTTGCCATCCTCGTTGATCCACAGGGTATCCAGCCCCCGCCACCCCTCGGCCATCGCTTGGATTTGACTGCATACCGCTTCGGGCACATCTTTGACATAGACTTCAAAGTAAGCATTTGTATCCGACAATAATCCCAGTTCTACACCATATCCGCTGGGTGTTTTGTCGGGATAGTCCAGCAGGGACAAATGATTACTCCCTGCCAGCATTTGTCGGCTCCCTTCAATGGCCAGTTGATTGACATAGTTCACGGTCGCATTGGCGCGTTGCTTGTTCATAGCGTAATTAAA
>CAKQGY010000007.1 GCA_934234055.1 uncultured Alphaproteobacteria bacterium
TGCGGAGCCAATGCACATCCGGAAGGCGATACCTGCGTCTGCGATACCGGATATAGCGGCGACCCGATCGCCGGGTGCGTGAAAGGCGGATGCGCGGCCAATATGTATCAAGAAGGTGATACCTGTTATGCGTGCCCTGCGAATTCAACAGCAGCGGCAGGCTCGTTCGGGAGTGCCAGTTGCGTTTGTAATACAGGCTATGAAAAGGCCGGAAATGCCTGTGTTAAAACAAATACCGAAAAGGCCTATCAAACCATATCGGCGGCCACATTTAAGTCGGGGGATTCCAACTATGCGCGCGGGCGGTTTTTGGCACCCATCAATGCGGCGCCGGCCTATGAAAAATTCATTCGGGCCGAGATGAACAATAACGGAAAAATCACCGTCTATGATACAACCGGTTTGAAACGCGTGAATGTGGTGGTGATGGATACCGGCGTCAATCCCGATAATGCCCGAATTAACTTTGCTACCGATTCAGAAGGGAATAAATTAGCCTTTGACTATACCACGCCGGTGAGTACCGGACATGGCTATCACGGCACCAGTGTGGCCGGGGTTATTTCCTCAAAATGGAATGACCCGAACAACACGGCAAAAGTTAACGGTGTTGCACCGAATGCCAAAATTATAGACTGGATGATTGACAAAACCGGACAATGCAGCATCAGTGCCGATTGTCAAGGTATGACCACTGACCGATTAAACAAAATAAAAGATCTGAACGCGCGGATTTATAACCTGAGTTGGAAGTTCTACGGATACGATAAAAAAGACTCCTCCTATCAGTATGCGGATAAGTGGGATTACAAGCCTGACAAAACAACCAATAACTTTGATTTAACATTTACAACCAATGATTTTTGGAGTGCCTTTTTAAAAAATCTGGCCATCAAGGATTCTGTTCTGGTGTTGGGCTCAGGTAATGATCGCAAACCTGCAAATACGCAATTGTTATCGGCGGCACCGTTGACAAGCACTTTCGGTAAAGGGAATACCTACGATCTGACAAACCGTTTAATCGTGGCGGTGGCGGCTCAATTAACTGATGCCGGAGACATCTACGGACAAGCCAGTTATTCCAACGGTTGTGGTCTAGCGGCCGGCTGGTGCCTGACAGCACCGGCGGGTGTTAAAAACGAGAGCAATAACACTGATACACGAATCATAACCACAAGCTATACCGGAAACGGGTTAAGCCGATTTTCCGGCACATCGGCGGCGGCACCGGTCATCTCGGGATCCTTGGCCTTTGTTATGGGGGCGTATCCCTATTTGACCGCGCAACAAGCGGTTGAAATTCTGTTCCGATCGGCCAATAAAGACTTTACCGGCTGGACAAATAAAAAGAATGCCCTAAGCGATTGGACCGACAGTTTCGGCAATGTCTATCAGGTGGGCACTATGTTCGGGCACGGAGTGGTGGACTTGGGCGCGGCGACACAACCGCTGGGAATCACAAAAATTGCAACAACCGCAGCCGGCGCGCAATCTGCCGCAATCAGCTCTTTATCCAAAACCGCAGCGACCCAAACGAAACTGGCTCTGCCTCGCGCGCTGAACAGTGCTTTGACGATCTCGTTACCACAAACGATGATGGGGCTGGACGATTATAACCGCCCGTTCGCTGTGGCAACCACAGGCCTGGTGCGACAGGCACACCGATCGGAAGAATCTTTCCGACGACATTTCCGATCGTTTATGCATACCACACCGCGCATAACAACCGGCGATCCCGACAAGATGACTTTTTCATTTTCGTCTTCACAAAGCAAAGATAACCTGATGGGGATGGGCATGTTGGATGTGTCTTATCAGCTTAGCACTCGTGCACAAATGCAATTCTCGTATCGGGCAGACACGCGGGATGAGGAGCGCTCGTTTGATCGGGCTTTGATCAACCCGTTTTGGGATATGCGAGATTCCTACGCCCTGTCGCAACAGTTCGATTACAGCCCGCGGGTCAGCCTGCGTTTTGGGGCGGCAACCGGACGCAACGGCTTTTATGAGGGGGACGAAGATCTGGACGAGAAATTTAACCGCTCGGTTCAGGCCTTTACCGGCGAAATGGACTATCGCCTGAGGCCGAATCTGACGCTGCGAGCGATGGGAGGCTTGACCGGTGAGCAAGGCGCGGTGCTGGGCTTGAACGGCACAGGCGCGATGGCGGTCGGAAATGGTAAGACCTATTACACCGGGGCGATGTTGCTGTATCAGCCGGCGGCGGATTGGACGATGTCGGCAGCGTATTACTATGGGCGAAGTCTGGTGCCGCGGACGCAAAGTGCTGTGCGCCTAACGGACATTCAAAGCGACAGTTTCGCATTGGATGCACGCTGGCACCGCACCCCGCAAGAGGTTGTCGGTGTGCAGTTCTCGTCGCCTTTGCGCATACGACGGGGCAGCGCGGTGTTTAACCTGCCGGTGGCGCGGGACTTGGAGGACGATGTGGTCTATTTTGATCAGGTGCGGGTGGGTTTGAAACCCACGGCGCGCGAGTATGATTTGGGCCTGTATTATGCCAAGGAAAGCGAAAACTACAACTGGCAAGCCGAAATGACGGCACGCATTCATCCCGATCATATGGCAGGGATTCGACCCGATTATCGGGCGTTGGTCGGCTGGTCGTTCAAGTATTAGGCGATTGGCGGGGCGGGGCGGCAGGGGCGCCGAGCGCTGGGGCGGACTGGTTCAAGACAAAGGTTCATTGCTTTGCGCGCCCCACCCGGCCACCGGCAGGTCCGAGGGTGCGCAGCCCTTCACAATGACAAGTTGCATTATTTGATTATGGATTCTTCGGGGCACAAGGCCCGCTCAGAATGACAAAGTGATAAAAAAAAGCACCCCCTGAACCAGGGGGTGTTTTGTTGGCGACCCTAACGGGATTTGAACCCGTATACCAGCCTTGAGAGGGCTGTATCCTAACCGTTAGATGATAGGGTCAGAAACTTAATGCAACGGCGGAACCTGAATCTGCACAATGTATCCCGGCGGAATCCGCGTCTTCATATAATTCTTGTTATCAACCTGAATCAAATATCCCTCGCGCCCCGTTTGCTTCATCACTTCGGGCACAAAGTTTTCGGCCAGCTTGTCGTTCCGGCTGTGATTGACGATATAAAACGCACAGCGATCCGACTCGTTAACCGTGCCACACCGCGGCAAAGACTGACGAATATCCGGGTTGCGCACAATACCGGCCAGCGCCGGCGGGCACGGCGCCGGCGCGGAACCACCGAACAACATCGCGCCCAGAATCAACCCGACAACAGCCGATCCACCCAGAATCCCGGCCATAATCTTGGTCTGGTAAATCCGGGTCGGCAGTTTGAACCGTGTCGCAAAATCATCAGCCGGCAAAGCATTCGCGCCAACGGTCGTATGGCCGGCGGACTGTGCCGGAAAAGACGGTGCACGCGGCGGGACAGGAGGTGCCTTGAATTGATTATTATCCATTTTTCTGTTCCTTTACAAAACGAATCATACGTAATTTCAATGTGGCCATCAACTGATCCGATCCGGCATCCAAGCCATACGGAATTCCAAAGATAACCATCTCGTCATCTAGGGCGGCTGTAGCGTTAAAAGTCGCAATTTCACCCCCGCGACTGTCAAATGTGATGTTTGTATCCACTTTGTCGGGCGACTTCACATAGGCATTCAGCAACACCGACAGCGACCCCAGATCCCCGCGCGGGGCACATTGAGCCACATTAAACCGCATCTTCCAGCCGTTGGGAACAATCGCAACGCCCTGACTGACCGGCGTGATGTTATACAGACCCGCCAACGCTTTCAAAAATGTTTGCGCCGGCCGTTGATTTCCCAGAGTCAGCAACTGGCCGTTGATCCCCTTGGAAACACTGTATACCCGGGCGGGGCCATAGGCCTGCACCACACTTTGCCAATTTGCACGCGGTGAAGTCGGAGCCACACGATACAGCTGCGTATCGGCCAAAACCAAATAGCCGTCTTGGATAATATAGCGGGTCAGTTCTTCCACTTTTTCTTTTTCTGCCTGCGTAATTGACAACAAAATCGTATTATTCTTCCAATCCGGACGGATATTCTTAATCCCCGCACCCCGCAACGAATCCAACATCGCCAACATTACCATACGATTGTCGGGCAGTTGCAACTCAAAGCGACCTGTGCGCGACAGATACAATTCCTTTTGGGACGCGTCATAGCGATAAAACAATCCGCCGGCAGCCGTCAACTCGTTCAACACATCGGTCAACTCGCCATACACATCATCGGCGTTCATATCAGCGTAATAGCCGTCTTCGGTATAGACTTCAATTCCGGCCTCGTCCACCAGACGTTGCACCGCTTCGTCCACCGGCATCTTATCAAAGGACAGGCCGTTGACTTCATACCGCGGCAGCGAATCCATTTGATCAAAGTAAGTCAGTTGAAAATCCGTCGGTTTCAGGGAAATTGTGGTCGCTACATCCAAGTCGCCGAAATGCTTGACCGAGCAACGGAACGGCATTTCCACATTGACCGAGGTGGAGGTCGGTTCGGTCGGTTGAGCCACAGACATCGCCGATACCAGCAATCCTGTGCCCAAAGCAATCAATCCGAATAAGCGCTTCCTCATAAAATACTCCTTTAATTTCCTGACGGTTTTTTATTCCCTAACGAGAATGACAATTTCCTTTTTACACCATTTTGCGGCATTTGTGAAGTCTTTTTTTCATTTTCCGGCGGTTTTTTGTTATTTTGTTCGGAAAAGACCACATTTTCGATCTGCCGATACTCATTTGTGATTGTTTTTTCGTCCAAAGGCACCTCGGACTCGGACACCGGTTCAAAGCCGTCGGGAGCCGGCCCCGAAAATTCGGGTGTGTTAGAAGTATCCAATTGTCCCAACACGCGTTTTAAATCCTCAGCCGTCAGATCATCTTTGATCAAATTCGTCTCATCAGATGCCCCGTTGGCAGCGGCAATCTCTAAATCCTTGTCCAACGAGAGTTGATAATCTTGCAAACGCTGCACTTCGCCGGCGTGGGCGCGCTCGGCTTTTTCCAGTAATTCGCCCGACTCCAAAAAGGCTTGAATATCCGCGCGAGTCTGCTTCATCATATCCACCACCAGACCATAGTGCGGATAGGCAAAAACTTCTTTATTTCCAAGCTCTATGCACCGTGCCGCCACCCAGGCTTGTAAATCCTGCATCAAAGTGATTTGTTTGTGAATTTTTTCCAGCGGCCACAGGGCAGGATCCGCCGGTTGCTGCACCACAGGGGTCGGCGATTCGGCCGTGGGTTGCTGCGAGGTTTGTCGAACCGGTTCAGAAGCAGCCGGTTCTTCGGCCGGTGTTTGTATCGGTGCCGTCTGCGATTCGGTCGGCGGCGTATCATCAGGCGCGCCCATAAAAGCCGGCGGAGCCGACTCGCGCTGGGTAGCCAATTTTTGGCGCAGCTGATCAATCACGGCCAGACCCGATTCTTGAAAAAAGGCCAGCCAGTGTTCCAAAATCGGAATTCGTTCTTCTACCTGAGCTTTGTCCAGCGGCTCGGCTTGGGTCAGATAGGCTTGCGCCTCGTTCCAGGCCGTTGTGGCTGCATAGTATTGAAAGGCATGATCCAGCCGCTCTCTTTCGTCCGCCGTCAGATCCGTCAGCGTGTCATAAATCACTTCGGCCCAATTTTCACCTAATTCTTCGGTAGCTACCTGTGCAAATTGGTTGAGCGACGCTTCATCCCCCGTATATGCGGCCAAAGCCCGTTTCAAGTGTGCTAAATCTGCCATAGTTAAAAGCCCTCCATATCGTCCGAGACAAACGGTGTCATCGGCTGCGCATCGGCGGCCGTTTCAATCACCTCGGAATACTTGTTATGTTGTTGTGATTCGTGTTTAATCGCATCGGCCACGGCATTTGTGTGGCGGTCAAACTGCTGCAACAATTGCGTCAAGGTATCGGTTTGCTTGTTCAAAATCTGTTCCAACTCGTTTTGGTGCGTGGCCAAAAAACTTTGGAATAACCCCGCCAAGGCCGACATATCCGCACCGGACGACCCGCCCTGCCCGGCGGTTGTCATCGGCTCAAAAACAGGCATATCTTTATCCGGAGTCGGCAGATAGCCTGTTTGCTTTACCTCAGGCGAATCTTGAGGCTTGTCCGAATCGACCTGCCCGCTTTTTTCTTTCAGGTATAAACAATACTGACGCACGATTTGCCCTCCGAAAATATTGCCCAGTGCCGTCATCACTTCCGGCGAGATGTTCAGCAATTTTTGATCCAATTCAGCCGAAAACGCATCTCCCAACACCCCCACCTGGCGATACAGGTTCACCAGACGTTGTGCTTCCTCCATAATGGCATCATTTTGCTCTTGTGCCTGGCGGAAGTCTTGGGTCAAAGATGTGTTTTCCGTATTGCTCATATTCAATCCTATGGAATGGCGATATACCCGACGCGTTGAATTTGAGGCAGCATTTCAAACGGAATTCGTTCAGATTTTCCCCCGGCCGTTGAGTAGGCCCAGGTGCCGTCGGTATTGGTCTTGACCGACACCAGTTTGACCCGATTACCCCCTACCGGCATCACGGCAATATCGCCGTCCTGCACTTTGGCATTGGGCATCACCACCAAAACCGAGCGCTGCGGAATCACGGCCCCCAGAGTCGGCGTAATCAACCGAATCGCGTATAGGTCCGACTCCTTGGACAAGGTTGAGGGACAAATCACTGATCCCACCGGGTGTGATTTATCTATCAATAACGATCCGTCCTTTTGCGGCAGGCCATACACCTGCACCGTTATTTCCTGCGAATCAGCGTTTTTCATCATAAAGCGACTGACCGGCAGATCGTTATAACCGCCCTTGCTGGTCTCAATCCCCGATTTCAGGTCGTTATTCTTTAACTCGTCCAGCGCCCCTGACATATCCAGTTCATAGATTTTTAATTGTAAATCCGTTCCCGAATATCCCAAGGCATGCGCAATTTTTTCCAAGACATTTTCTTCCACTTCGCGTTGTCCCATTTCTATCCGATGATAAACAGATAGGGTCAGACCCGCACCCTGCGCCACCTTGGCCAGCGTCAGTTTCTTTTGCCCGCGCAGGTATCTGAGCCCCGCACCGATGGTCTTTAATCCGCTGCCGGCGTTGATTTTGGTGCGCCGTTCCTGTTCTACTTTCCAAGCCTTGATTACCTCGGGCTGAGATGATTCCTCGGTGACAAAGACGGCCTCGGGCGGACAATTCAGCAACTCGGTCAACAGTTTTAACTGCCGCTCGTCAATCCGACGATAGCCGCGCTCAATTTTGCTGACTGCCGACAAACTCATACCCAGGTGGGTGGCTAATTTCTTCATAGAAACCCCGCGCACACGCCGAAACATACGAATTTGATTCGGAAAAATAATCTCTTCCATAGCGGATCCTTTCATCTTTTCAAAAATTACTATACACTAAAAAAAATTTTTGGGAAATAGACAAAATGAAAAAAAGTGCATTTTTTTGAAAAAAAGTGCATTTTTTTGTCAAATCAGGGTCAAAATCAGATGATTCAAGACCAAAATTCCGGCCAAGGTCGGCCGAATCCCCCTTTCCGATTGCTCCAACCACCCGTTTTGAATCGCCTGACGGACTCGACGCGGGTCAATTTGCCCCAACGACAGCCACTCTTGACGCAGGCGCAAACCCATCAAAATCCGCTCTAACTCCTTTTGTTCGGGCGTTAAAGTCTCGGTCTGCGTGCCTTGTTCCAGCCACGCGCGCACCGTCCGCGGGTTTTGCGTGGCAATCTGCCCGATTCGCCCGTGCGCCGCCGGCCCCACACCGACATAGTCTCCGCCCTGCCAATAAGTCAGGTTATGCCGGCATTCCTGTCCGGGGCGGGCATAGTTAGAAACCTCATACGCCGGCAGACCCGCCGCCGCCATCACCTGATCCGTCAGGCAATAAAGCGCCGCGGCCTGTTCCTCATCAGCCGCCGAAATTCCGCGCCGGCCGAACACGGTTTGCTCCTCTATGGTCAGTTGATATAAAGAATAATGTGTCAGACCCAACCGCAGGGCTTGTTCCAGCTCCGCCTGCCACGAATTGCCGGTTTGATTCGGGCGCGCATATATTAAATCTATATTGATACGGTCAAAAACAGATTGTGCTTCCTCTATTCGGCGCATGGCTGTTTGCACCGTGTGTCGTCGCCCCAAAAAACGCAGATCCGCCGCATTCAAAGCCTGAACCCCCAGGGACAGCCGATTGACCCCCAGCGCGCGGAACGCCTGCATTTTATCTTTATCTATGGCATCGGGATTCGCCTCTATCGTGATTTCACAATCCGAGGTCAGGGTTGTGCGCGACTCCACTGCCCGCAGCAGGCGCTCCAAAAACCGCGGGCTCATCAGGGACGGTGTCCCCCCGCCCAGGAAAATCGTCTGCACCGGTCGTTCGGCCGGCAATTCCATCAAGTCCCGCGCATACCCCGGCCACAGGGTTTCTTCATCAACGGCAGAACACGCCGTGCTGGCGAAATCGCAATAAGGACACTTGGACAAACAATAAGGCCAGTGAATATATAAACTGATCGGTTTTTGTGAACTTTTCATAGAACCTCTTGACATTTTCAAAAAAAAACGCTAGGATACAATCCTGTATGTTGGTTTAATTTATAACAAGAAAGATGAAACAATGCAAATCATTATTACTGGACAACAGATAAATTTAGGCGACAGCCTGCGGGAATATGCGGACAAAGCTCTGGACGGAGCAGTATCCAAATACTTTGAGGGGGCTGTCAGCGCCGATGTCAAGGTGGCCAAAGACGGCGCTTTGATTAAAACAGATATTACAGTGCGTCCGGCCTCGGGCACGGTGGTGCATGCGGCGGGGACTTCGGCCGATGCGTATGCGTCCTTTGACGATGCGGTGGCAAAAATCTCCCGTCAATTGCACAAATATAAAAATAAATTGGTCGGCCACAAAGGGCAAGAAACCTTGATGGTGGATATGTCGGTTATTGATGCCGAAGAAGATAAAGAAGAAGCCGCCGACGCGCCGATTATTATTGCTGAAATGCAAACCGCTTTGCCTGTTTGCACGGTCAGTGAAGCCGTGATGCGCATGGATTTGGAAGGCTTAACCGCGTTGATGTTCAAAAACACGGCGCACGGCGGACTGAATATGGTTTATCGCCGGGCAGACGGGAATATCGGCTGGGTTGATCCGAAAAACAAATAGGCTCTTGATGAAAATAGTTGATATTTTAAGTCCGGATTCCATTATTTGCAATGCCGAAGTAGGCAGCAAAAAACAGTTGCTGGAAATGCTGGCGACTTTGGCAGCCCGTAAAACCGGCTTGGACGAGCGTTTGATTATGGATTCATTGATTGAACGCGAGCGCTTGGGCACGACGGGAATCGGGCGGGGTGTGGCGCTGCCACACACGCGGCTGCGGGATTTGACGAAAATCTTTTGCGCCTTTATCAAAACATCACCGGTTGATTTTGAATCGGTTGATGACAAGCCCGTGAATCTGGCTTTCCTGTTGTTGGTTCCGGAGGAAGCCGGCGCCGATCACTTAAAGGCTTTGGCTCGGTTGTCGCGCTTGCTGCGTGATGAGCAGGTGGCCGAGGCTTTGCGACAGGCTCCCGATGCCGATTCGGCTTATCATATTATTCAAGAAAACGATAAAGACTAGGGATTTTCCTTGGGTTATTGCGGGCCCCTTTCCGGGGTCCGTTTTGATTCCCCGTTTGACAAAAACGAAAAAAGATGATATACTGTTTCTTATACAGGAGGTTTCTTATGTCAAAGTCAAAATTATTCGGAATCGGATTGGCCGGCGCATTGTCGTTGTTATCGGTGGGATGTGCGAAGAATCAAGCCCCGGGAAAGCCCGAACCGGCCCGCAAAACACAAACAGCTGCATACAATCGCATTCAAGGTGCGCGCGAGGATATATCCGTTCATTATATTGCGCCTAAAAAAGATTATATCAAGTCGGTCAACCTGTTGCTATCGCTGTATAATCAGGTGATTCCGCTGGTGGAAAAAGACGCCCGCCGACTGGGCATTGACCAGGCACTGACCGAGGCTTTTGCGGTCTGTCGCTCCCGGGGGGCATTAGCGGATAACTCGGTCGCCTATAATTTTACCGATGTTGTGATTCATAACTATGGACGTAAATCCTGCGCATCGCTGGCCGAGTGGCGCACACAATTCCGTATCGCCGGGCAAGAGGCCGCCCGAATCCTGGCCGAGCCCGAATCCGTCCATCGTAAATTCGTTCCAAAAACCGCACACGGGTTCAAGCGACGCTCGGTCTCGGGAGACGAGCCGGGTTGGTTTTCCTGCGATTCCATGGAAGCCGACTGGACGATTCGGCAGCAGGCTTTGGCCGCCGACAGACGCCTGAAAAACGAATACTAGATTACGCGATTTCCGTCAGTTTTTGCCGGACAGCCTGAATATCCTCCCATGCGGGACGCCGTTGTTCGGGTTGCTTGATGACCATGGCAGGTGCAATACACACGCGCAGCGGCCGCGATCGGTAGGAATGCCACGATCCGCGCATTTTAGACAGGCTGCCCGATTGCAGCAACATCTTGGACACATCAGAGCCAAACGCAATAATCAGCTTGGGGTTTAGCAGATCAATCTCCTTTTCCCAAAAGGGCTGACATGCGGCGATTTCGGCAGGGGTCGGCTTGCGATTACCGGGCGGACGCCACGGAATCAGAGCCGAGACATAGGTATTTTTTTGTAAATCCAATCCGATCGCGCCCAGCATTTGGCCGGCCTTGGCTCCGACGGCACCGGCAAATAAAGAGCCGGCTTTTTCGTCCTCGCGATCCGGGGTCGCCACCAAACACAATACCACCGGTGAATTGACACCATGTCCGTTCAAGGTATGTGCCGCAGTTTTTTTCAGCGGACAACCATCAAATAAATCACGCACCCGATACAGATCCGCCAAAGTCAAACACTCGGCTGCCAACGTTGCGGCTTGCTCGGAATAGGCCGCCTCGGCCTCGGACGCGACAGGCATCGGGGTCGAATTTGCAGGCGGACAAACCACCGGTCGACGCTGTATTGTCAGCCGATTGACAGGATCTTCACCCACCATTTCGCAGACACCGGACAAGACTAATCCTTTTAATTTTTGATAAATGTTCATTTTTTGCTTTTCAAAATTCTGACATTATGTTATCATAAAAGGAACAAAAAAGGAAGTCATAAAATGAAAAAAAAATGGATTTATACCGGCTTGATGGCAGTTGTAGTGGCCGGTGCCGGGTGGCTGGGCGGCATGACTGCGGGATTTTACCTGATGAAACCGCCCGCGGAAACACCTCGGACAGCTCTGGAAATGGTCTATCCGAATCAATACGGCTCGTATCTGGCGGGTATGATGGCGCAAAAAAACCAAGACTATGCCCAAACAACTTATTTTTTTGAGCGCGCGCTATTGGCTGCTCCCGACAACAAAAAATTAAAGACAACGCTGTATCTGCTGTATGCAATTCAGGGACAAATGGATCGGGCAATCCCCCTGGCCAAAGCGCTGGATTCGCCCAAACACCCCGAAAATCTGACGCACTATGTGTTGATGGGCGACGCGTTAAAACGTTCGGATTGGCCTGCGATGCAAGATCTGTTGGATCAACCGTTTGACTTTGGCCCGGATACGATTTTGCACCCCGTATTACAGGCATGGACCTATGCCGGACAGGGACAGTGGGCACAGGCAGAGCAAGCGTTGGCCCCCCTCAAAAAAACCAAGGATATGCGCGCCTTTTACGAATACTATCGGGCGTTGTTGGCGATGTCCCGATCGGATAATGCCGGCGCGATTACAGCCTTTCAGGCGATGAGTGCCTTGTCGGCCGGCGGCTATCCGTCGTTAAGCGTTTTGGTTATTATGCCCGCGTTTTTGGAGCGGCAGGGCCTGTGGCGTGCGGGGCTGAAAGAATATGATCAGATGCAGAAACTGATTACGAAAAATCGGCAACTGATTAATCTGTTTCAGTCTGCCCGACCGCCTGAAAAAATCACCCCTCAAATCGGTGCTGCGATTGCCTTTTACGATATTTCGGTGGGGCTGGCTCCCTTAAAAATCCAAGAGACCAGCTTGGTCCTCAACGAAATTGCGGCCTATTTGGCGCCCGAGGCCTTGACACCCAAAATCTGGGGCGGCGAGTTGTTTGAAAGCGCCCAAAATTACCAGGCCGCCAACCGGGTTTACAGCCAAATCAAAAACCCCGGCGATGTGGTGCGTTTGAAAGCCGCACTCAATTTTATCGCCAATCGGGACTATGCCGGTGCCCTGCCGATCCTGGAAAAACTGGCTGCCGAGAACAAGACCGACGGTTTGCTGTTTTCGGTGCTGGGGGACACGTATTTACAAACGCAGGATTATGAATCCGCTATTGAAGCCTATGGCCGGGCAGCAAAATTATTAGAGATAACGGGCACACCGGCCGAGCGCGCAAGTGCACTGCTTTCGCTGGGGGCGGCGTATGACAAGGCGGGTCTGAATAAATCGGCCGAAACCGCCTTGCAAGATGCCCTTAAAATCACACCCGATGACCCGCAGATTTTGAACTATCTGGGCTATGTATGGTTGGATCGCGGTGTGCATATTGATCAAGCCTTTGATATGGTGCGGCGAGCGGCCGAACTGGCTCCCGAGGATCCGAATATTACGGATTCTCTGGCACTGGGATATTATTTAAAACACGACTATGACAAAGCACTGGAATTGGCGGAAAAAGCCACAGATGCGTTGGCATACAGTTCGGTCGCCTATGCACACTTGGGAGATATTTATGCGGCTCTGGGGCGCCGGCGCGAGGCAGCACACCAATACCAAAAGGCATTAGATTTAAAGTCGGACCTGACGCCGAAATTGCAGGCCGAACTGGAAAAGAAGATCGGAGATTAAACCTGATTGCCCAAGCTTTCCAACACCACGGTGCCTTTTTTCTGGCGGGCCAGGGTGTATTGTTGGCGCAAACTGTCACGCACATAGTGCGGATTGGGTATTTTGTTCATACAAACCGATCCGGTCATATCCGTTGAATCCACTTCAATCGTGCCCAGATTCGCCCAAATATCCACCAAAGATTGTGTTGTGGAACTGTTCACCACACGAAACAGCTCAATTTCATCCACAGCCTTGCTGAAAATACCGGTAATGATGATCAAGCGTTGATTCGTCAGAATATAGGATTTGAAGACTCGCCGATAATACAAAGCGATCAGAAAAATTCCGCAGGTTAAAATCGTCAGCGCCAGATACAGCGGGTTATACTTGACATCGGCGACAGAACCCGTCACATGCCAGACAAACTGCTCGTCCGAGTTGATGACATTGCGAATTATATTATCATTGTTCATTTGGGTGTCCTTTCGGCAAAATTATTTCGTTTTTTTAAGCATACCTCAAAAAAAGAAAAAAGACAAGAACTTTCTTTTTCAAGGGGACAAACATACCCTGTTATGGTTTTGCGCATACGATGCTATTTATTTTTTAAAAAAGTCTACTTTAATCTGGACAAGTGCTTTTTCACACCCCAAAGTTTAATTGCTTCAAATGATAATTTATAGGAAAGGAGAATCACATGAAGAAGTATTTATTATCCACTTTGGCCGTCGTCGGAATGATGACGTTAGCAACCGGCGCTTGGGCCGAACCCGTGCGTGGTCCTTATATCGTGGGTGAGGCCGGTATGGCTTTCGGTCTGAAATCAAACAAGGATGCCGGGATTTTTGCTTTGGGGGCTGGGTATCATCTGAACGATTTTATGCGGGCGGATATGACGGTAGGCTATCGTCCCTGGGGTAAAGTGAATTTTAAGGGCGCCAACAGCAAGAAAGCCGATATGTGGTCGTTGCCCGTAATGGCAAACATCTATGCCAAATATCCAATCCATCAAAAGTTTGACATTTATGCGATGGGCGGTATCGGTATGGCCTGGAACAAAACCGACAGCATTACCAATGCCAAAGGCCGCACACGGGGTAATTTTGCGTGGACAGCCGGTGCCGGTATTGACTATTTCCTGAACGATTGCTGGTCTTTGGACTTGGGATATCGTTTCACGGATTTGGGTAATGCCCGTGTCAAAGGAGACACTTCTTATACCGGTCATGAAAAACGCGACATTCGGTCTAATGATGTCAAATTGTCGGCACGCTATTATTTTTAGTGTTTCTGACTGCAAAGACCAAAAACACTCCTGCCACGGCGGGGGTGTTTTTTTATACATTTTCATCAAAAAAACCTTGTCAAACATGAAAAAATGCAGTATGTTAAAGAGGATTATTCAACAAAAGGAGAAACATTCTATGAAAAACATCGGTGAATTGATGAAAAAAGCGCAACAAGTTCAAACGCAGGTCAATATTCTGCAAACGAAAATGGCGCATCAGGAGTTCACAGGTTCGGCTGCCGGCGGTGCCGTCAGTGTAACAATCACCGGCAAAGGCGACGCCACCAAAGTGCATATTGACGCGTCGGTTGTCAATCCGCAGGATACCGAAACTTTGGAAGATTTGGTTCTGGTTGCGATCAATGATGCACGGACTCAGGCCGACAATTATCAGCTGGCGGAAATGGAAAAAATTCAAGCCGGTTTGGGCTTGCCGCCGGACTTTAAAATGCCGTTCTAGGTTCCCTCCATGTCCGCGCCCGAGATTGAACATCTGATACGCCTGTTGGCGAAATTACCGTCGTTCGGTCCCCGTTCGGCGCGGCGTGCGGTGTTGCATTTAATCAATAAAAAAGAAAGCCACTTTACCCCGTTGATGGAGGCCTTGAAAACCGTCCATGATACGGTTGTGGTCTGCCCGATTTGCGGTAATATGGATACCCGCGTTCCCTGTGCGATTTGTGCCGATCCGCACCGGCAGCGCAATCAGCTGTGCGTGGTGCAAGATGTCGCCGACCTGTGGGCTTTGGAGCGCGCGGGGGCCTTTCGGGGCGTGTATCATGTGCTGGGTGGCGTGTTATCGGCTCTGGACGGCGTCGGTCCGGACGAGCTGCATATTCAGGAATTGATGAACAAAGTCGCGATCGACGGTATTGACGAGATTATCCTGGCTCTGCCCGCAACGGTAGAGGGTCAAACAACGGCGCATTACCTGACGGATCGGCTGGCGGGCTATCCGGTTAAAATATCGGCTTTGTCGCGCGGGGTGCCCGTCGGGGGCGAGTTGGACTATCTGGACGACGGAACCATTCAAATGGCGTTCAAAACGCGCCGCGATGTCTAGGGATGAAAGGAAGATGACAATGGAACAAACAAAAGCAGCACTGACTTCCTTGGAACAGGCGGTTTTGAAATTGGAATCAGCCGTCCATGCGTCCAAAAAAACGCAATCGCAATTGGCCGAACAGGTGGCCGATCTCAAACAACTGGTGCGGGCGACACATGACCGCCTGAACACAGTGATTGATACCTATCGCAAAGGAGGGGAATAATGGCGGTTGTTTCCTTAAAAATCGGGAACGGATTTTACAAGTTCTCTTGCGCCGACGGACAGGAAGAGCATATGCGGGCCCTGGCGGCCGAGTTGGATCGACGGGCCGAAGCATTGACAAAATCGTTGGGCTTTATGCAGGAAAACCAGATGCTGGCGATGATTTGCCTGTTGCTGGCGCAGGAAAAAAGCAAGCTGGAAAAAGAAACCAACGCCGAGTTGTTGGAAAAATCGGAAACCGTGATGGCGGAAAGCCTGAATAACCTGGCTTCTAAAATCACTTTATTGGCGGAAAACTTGCAGCAATGAAGATACTGTTTTGCGGTGATGTGGTCGGCAAGTCGGGACGCGCAGTCGTGAACCGCCGGGTGCCTGAATTAAAAGAAAAATACAGCATTGATTTTGTGGTCATCAACGGCGAAAATGCGGCCCATGGATTTGGCCTGACGCCCAAGTTATTTCAAGGCTTTTTAAATATCGGCGCCGATGTAATTACTTTGGGCAACCACTCGTTTGACAAAGCCGACATCAATGATACTTTGGAAACGGATGCCCCCTTGGTGCGGCCGATGAACTATCCCGAGAATACAATCGGGCACGGGTTTTATATTCTGGAAAAAGACGGCGTGCGTATTTGTGTGGCTCAGTTGTTGGGAAAAGTGTTTATGCGCCCGGCAGACGACCCCTTTTTAACCATTCGTGATTTTATTCAAAAGCACCGTTCGGATTACGATGTTCTGATCGTTGATTTCCATGCCGAGGCCACCGCCGAAAAAGTCGGTATGGGCTATTTTTTGGACGGACAGGCTGCTTTGGTCATCGGCACACACACGCATATTCCGACGGCCGACGCGCGCATTTTACCCCAAGGCACCGGCTATCAAACCGATGTCGGTATGTGTGGGGATTATAACTCGATTATCGGTATGTCGCTGGACAGTGCCCTGCCTCGTTTTACCGGCACCGTTCAACGATTGGAACCGGCCTCGGGTGAAGGG
This sequence comes from uncultured Alphaproteobacteria bacterium, assembly GCA_934234055.1. Lineage (GTDB taxonomy): Bacteria > Pseudomonadota > Alphaproteobacteria > CAAHEQ01 > UBA3637 > CALXZG01. The sequence continues at coordinate 16,442 of CAKQGY010000007.1, forward strand.
ACTTTTTGCGCCATCCTGGCTGATATTGATCCTGCCACCAACACTTGCCGCGCAATTAAACCCGTGCGTTTGGGCGGGCGATTACAGCCCACCGATTCAGATTTTTAAGGACTGTTTTTGAACCAGGCTTTTTAATTCGGCCACCTGTTGTTTCAGGGCGGCCAATTCCGGCATAATCTCGCGACAAACCTGCTGCACAATCGCATCGCGCTGTGCGTGGCGGGCATAACTGCGCTTGACCCGCAACACGGCATAAATCGCCCCCAAAATACCCAGGATATATAAAATCAGGCATCCGATACCGGCCACCAGACCCGATGCTGCCGTCAAGGTATACAGCTTTGCTCCCGCTCCGGTGCTGGCAAAGAAAGCCTTGCCATAGACCCACAACGCGCCCGGTGTCATCAAGACCGGCTCGCTTAATCGATCGGCCTGCTGTGCCAACGCCAGTGCCCGCTGTCGCGCTTCCTCTATCCCGAAATAGGCATCACACCACCCGCCCAAGTGATGATAAGCATAGTATCCCGCAATTCCCACCGGCACAACCCACAACGCCTGCCCGACTATGGCCAGAACCAAGCGTTTCATTTTGCCCGCAACCGTCTCGCGATATGTTTTCATTTAAGCCTCCTACATAAAACTATACGGATCAATATCCAGACGCACATCAACCGACGCCGGCACAGGCACGCGCGCCAACCACCCCGCCAGCATTTTTTGCAACTTGAATGTTTTGGCTGTTTTCACCAACAGCCGAAAACGATACTTCCCGCGCAGCACAGCCAACGGCGCCGCCACAGGCCCCAGCACGGTTATCTCGGGACTGACCGGCGCACAACGTGCCAAATCCGACGCCACCCGATAGGTTAAATCCTGATTTTTACCACTGATAATCACGGCAGCCAAGCGTCCGAACGGTGGCATAGACAAGGCCTCACGCGCGGCAGTTTCCTCGGCCATAAATTGTGCACGATCGTTTTGACACAGCGATTGAATAATCAAATTCTCGGGGCTGTATGATTGCAGCACGGCCGTTCCTTTTTTTTGTTGCCGCCCGGCGCGCCCCATCACTTGATGCAGCAGTTGAAAGGTGCGCTCACCCGCACGCAAATCGCCCCCCGCCAGACCCATATCCGCATCAATCACACCCACCAAAGTCAGGTTCGGAAAATTGTGCCCCTTGGCCAAGATCTGTGTCCCGATTAAAATATCCAACTCATTGGCGATCACTTTATCCGTCAGCTCTTGGAACAAAGCCGGGTTTGCCAGCGTATCCGAGGTAATCAGCGCACACCGCGCCGTTGGAAACAAAGCGCGCACTTCTTCATCAATGCGCTCCACCCCCGGGCCGCAGGAAATCAGCGTCTCCTTTTCATGACAGGCCGGGCACTCGGCCGGCTTGGGTCGGGTATAGCCGCAGTGATGGCATTGCAGGTATCCTTTTTGCCGATGCTCCACCAACCACGCCGAACAATGCGGACATTTCAACCGCTCACCGCACGCCCGACACAGCACCAACGGCGCATAGCCCCGCCGGTTGATAAACAGAAGCGTTTGCTCGTGCGCCTGTAATTTTTCGGCAATCCGGGCTTTCAAGACCGGCGAAATAAACGATACTTTGCCTTTTTCTTTTTGGCGCATATCCGCCACGATAATATCGGGATAGGTGGCTCCGGAATACCGTTCGGGCAGGCATATATGGGCATACCGGCCGGCCTGCACATTGCAATAGGTCTCCACCGACGGCGTTGCCGAGGCCAGAACGATCGGACAATCCGCAATTTTGGCACGCACAATCGCCATATCGCGCGCCTGATACAGGACACCCTCCTCCTGCTTATAGGACGGATCGTGCTCTTCATCCACGATCATCGCGTTTAATTTTTGGAACGGCAGGAACAGAGCCGACCGCGCCCCGACAACCACGCGCGCCTGCCCGCTTAGAACCGCCTGCCAGGTATCGCGCCGTTTTTTGGGAGTCAAAGCCGAGTGCCACACCGCCGGAGCCACTCCGAATCGCTGCTTAAACCGCGCCAACCACGCCCCCGTCAGCGTAATTTCAGGCAACAGCACCAGCACCTGCCCCGCGCCCGCCAACGCACGCGCTATCATTTCAAAATAGACTTCCGTCTTGCCCGATCCCGTCACACCGTCCAGCAGCGAGACTTGGAACCCCTGCCCGATTTGGGCGTTCAGCTGTCGAACCGCCGCGTCCTGAGCCGGAGAAAAGGCCACCGGCGCCGCCGCCGGATCGGGGGTGCCAAAAGTCAGCGGCTTGGCACTAATCTTGTCCAAGTCCGGTATCAAGGCCATTTTCAGCACCATACCCGCCGGGGCCAATGTATAGCCCGCCACCCAATTCACAAAAGTAATCGTCTGGGGTGGCAGCACCGGCAACCCCGCCTGGCCCGTAATGGTTTTCAGTTTGTTTTCCGGCACCGTCAGATCCGGCGCGCGATCCCATACAACGCCCAGAGTTTCTTTGCGTCCGAACGAGGCTCGCACCACCTGACCGACCGATACTTCCTCGGCCGATTGATAATCATAGCACCCCACCGGTGCCGGAAATAAAACACTTACCCGTTGCATTTTTCCAAAAAATCCTTTATTCTTATGGTAAAGGATACACGAAATGATGACGGAATACAAGCCTTTCTCTCTTACCTGCGATAAAAAATTGTCCGAGACCTTAAAAAATTGGCTGGACAGTTTGCTGTTAGAGCGTCGTCTGTCGCCCAAAACGGGTGAATCATATCAGACCGATTTGACCGAGTTTATGACTTTTCTGGCCGACTATACCGGCCAGACGATTACCCTGCCGCTGTTAAAAAAGCTGACCGTGCGAGATTTTCGGGCGTTTTTGGTGTGGAAGACCGACGCTGCCATTTCACGCGCCAGCATTGCCCGCAACTTGTCGGCTCTGCGCAATTTCTTCCGATACCTCAGCCGTATGGGGATTTTAGAGAACGCCGCTATTTTGGCCATTCGTTCGGCTCGTCCGCCCAAAGTGCTGCCCAAACCCCTCAGCGTGTCCGACGCCGCCCGTTTTCTGGATGCGGCCCGCACGATGAATCGTAAAGCTTGGGAGGCCAAGCGTGATGTCGCCCTATACACACTGTTGTATGGTTGCGGCCTGCGGATTGACGAGGCTCTTTCCCTTGACATTCGGGATATGCCGTTAAACGCCGATGCGATGACAATCACCGGTAAAGGCAACAAACAACGTCTGGTTCCGTTATTGCCGGCGGTGTGCCGGGCGATCAAGTCTTACCTCAAAAGCCGGCCGAATCCCGACCCGAATGCCCCCCTGTTTATCGGAGCCCGAGGCGATCGCCTGAATGCCGGCGTGGTTCAGCGCAACGTCCGCTTTATTCGGCGATACCTGAATCTGCCCGATACTGTGACTCCGCATGCTCTGCGCCACAGTTTTGCCACGCATTTGCTGCAAGGCGGCGGTGATTTGCGATCGGTGCAAGAGTTGCTGGGACATGCGTCTTTGTCGGCCACTCAACGCTATACCGAAATCACGACCGAACATTTGCAAGATGTTTATCAACACGCCCACCCCCGCGCGCACTTAAAAAACAGCAAGGACTAGTATAAAATGCTTGACGGGCGGGGGGATTTTAGGCTAAACTGACATAAAAAGGGGTTGCCATGGCACAAGAACAAACTCAACGCACATTCTCGGTTCAGCAAATCATGAAAGATTTGCGGGGCGTGGCGGTGCAGGATTTGGCCGGCCCGGATCGCCTGAATCAGATTGTGGCACTGGTGGCGCGACATTTAGGGGTTGATGTGTGCTCGTGCTATATTGCGCGGCCCGGGGATATGCTGGAACTGTATGCAACCTATGGGTTGGACAAGCGCGCCGTGCACGAAACTTTCCTACGCATCGGCGAAGGGCTGATCGGCGAAATCGCCCTGCAACGCAAACCGCTCAGTTTTGAGGATGCCTGGGCACACACCAGTTTTGTGTATAAGCCCGAAACCAAAGAAAAAGTATTCAAATCCCTGGCCGGCGTGCCGATTATTCGCTCTAATAAATTGCTGGGCGTGTTGGCGGTTCAGACCAAAAAAGTGCAAACCTTTTCGTCCGAATTGATTGATGTTTTGGAGACCATCGGTATGGTGTTGGCCGAAATGCTGTCAGACGCGCAATTTCACCGCACGCAAACCGAGGCCGCAGCGGTGGGCGATCGCCAAAAGATTGAAGGAACCGGCCTGATTGACGGCTTTGCGATCGGGCATGTCGTGTTGCACAAGCGTATGGAGCAGGTGGTGCAACTGCTGGCCAAGGATTCGCAAAAGGAGACGCAAAAACTCACACAATCTCTGGCCCGCATAGAGCAGGAAGTCAACAAGATTCTGACCACCTCGCATATGAGCGGCGATCAATCGGACATTTTTGAAACCTACCTGATGTTTATCAAGGACAAGGGCTGGGTCGGCCGGATTATCAAAGCCATTGAGACCGGCCTGACCGCCGATGCCGCCGTGCAAAAAATCGGCTCGGAAATGACCGCTCGTATGGAGTTGATGACCGACCCTTATATTAAAGAGCGAATCCACGATGTGCAGGATTTAATCGCCCGAGTGCGTCGTCATTTGCGCCGAGGAGGAGCGGTCTCTGAGTCGCACAAACTGCCCCGCAACACCATCTTGGTTGCCAAAAGCCTGGGCCCGGCGGAATTATTGGACTATGACCTGGGCAAAATCAAGGGCATTATTTTAGAGGAAGGATCGCAAACCATGCATATGGTGATCGTCACACGCTCCAAAAATATCCCTCTGATTTGCGGTATTAAAAATGTTGAGCAGCTGCTGTCCGAGGGTGATTCGGTGGCATTGGACGCAACGAACGGCTGTATTTATATCAATCCTTCGGATGATACTTTGGACGATTTAAGCGCCCGCGCCGCCCGTCAACGCAAACTGCGCCTGAAATACGCCCAGGCAAAAGCTCTGCCCGCCATCACGGCTGACGGGTTTTCGGTCTCGCTGAATATCAACATGGGTCTGTCGCACGATTTATCCCCGGACGAAGATTTTTATTTTGACGGCATCGGTCTGTATCGGACGGAATTACCCTTTATGCTGACCGAGACTTTACCCGATGTTAAAACACAAACCGACATTTACCGTCGCGTTTTGTTGCAGGCCCGCGGCAAGCCGGTCGTTTTCCGCACGCTGGACATCGGCTCGGACAAAGTGTTGCCGTATTTTCATCGCCAGGCCGAGGAAAACCCTGCCATGGGGTGGCGCTCCATTCGTATGACGCTGGATCGGCGAGCCCTGTTGCGTAATCAGTTGCGTGCACTGATTCGGGCGGCGGCCGGGCGCGATTTACATATCATGTTCCCGATGATCGCCACGGTCCAAGAGTTCACCGAGGCCAAACGCACGCTGATGTTAGAGCTGGATCGCGAGAAAAATCGCGGTGGCAAGCTGCCCAAGACCGTTCGCGTCGGCACAATGATAGAGGTGCCGTCGCTGGTTTTCCAACTGGAACAATTGCTCAAAGAAGTGGATTTTGTTTCTATCGGCACAAATGACTTATCACAATTTTTATATGCGGCTGATCGGAGTAATCCGACCATCTGGAATCGCTATGATATGCTGTCACCGGCCTTACTGCGGGTGTTAAAGTATATTAATGATATGTGTCTGCAACAGGGGGTTCCCTGCTCGGTATGCGGTGAGATTGCCGCCCGCCCGCTGGAAGCCGTCACTTTGGTAGGCCTGGGGTTTCAATCGCTGTCTATGAATCCGGCGTCTTTGGGCGCGGTTAAGGCAGCGCTGCGCACCCTCAATCGTCAAGCCCTGGGGGTTTATTTAAGCAAACAACTGCGCTCGTCTGCGGCCAGCCTGCGTGAGAAACTACGATTGTATGCGGCCGATCACGATATTTTTATTGAGTAAAGGAGTCTTATGAAAACAAAAGCCATTATTTTAGCCGCCGGCCAAGGCACCCGAATGAAGTCGGACCTGCCCAAAGCCCTGCATCCGATTTGCGGCCGCCCGATGATCAGTATTTTGCTGGATACCGTTCGTCAGGAACAGGTAGACGAGGTCGTCGTTGTCGTCGGCCCGCATATGGAGGCCATTTCCGGGGCCGTCGCCCCCTATCCCACCGTGGTGCAGGAACAACGCCTGGGCACGGCACACGCGGTTTTAACGGCCGAATCCGCTTTGCAACCATTTGACGGGTTTGTGTTTGTGCTGTATGGAGACACGGTCTTGATTAAACCTGAAACACTCAATCGCATGATTCAAGAGTATCAATCCGGATCTGATGTTGTTGTGGTGGGCTTTACACCTGCGGACGCGCGTCGGTATGGGCGCCTGATTGTAGGTTCGGACGGTTTGGAGGCTATCGTTGAGTATAAGGACGCCACCGACGCCCAGCGCGCCATTCGGCTGTGCAATTCGGGCGTCATGGGTATTTCGGGACGGCATATTCTGTCCCTGTTAAAACAAGTCAAAAACAACAATGCTGCCGGTGAATACTACCTGACCGATGTGGTGCAAATCGCTCGCAGTCATGGCTTGAAGTGTTCTGTGGTTATCGGAGATGTAGAGGAATTACATGGTGTCAATACGCCCGAAGAGTTGGAAACGGCTCAGGAGATTTATGCACGCCGTCAAGAACAGGCTGACGCATAAGAACCTGCACCTGATTTCCAAATTTCCACCGCCGGACGATAATCCGCCCGCACCGTATCAACCGCGCCTGGGCGTGCCGATGCGCTTGGCCGCTGCCGCAACGCCACCGGATACCGAAGTCAAAACCGACCCGACACCACCTGAAATGCCACCGGTAATCACCCGGGAACAATTCCGCCGTTCATTTTGGGTTTTCTGTTTCCGCTGGTATAGCCATAAAGTGATGAAAATCCTGGGAATTACCCTGATTGTCATTTTGTTTTTAGAGTTTTGTCTGGGGCTCTGGTTGGCGCAAATGTCGCCGGATCAGTTCCATAAATTGACGGCTTGCCTGGATGCCGGCCGCAGTGTTTCCCTTAAAAAACAAATTGCATATCAAGCCGCTTGCTTTTGGGGAAGTTTTATGTTATAAAGAGGTCTGAAATGAAACAAACATTATTGGCAGATATTGGCGGAACTTATACACGGCTGTGGTTATTAAATGACGGCCAAGTGGCTGAAATGCGCACCTATGCACACAAAACACGCACACCGATTAAATCATCCATTCATACTTTTTTGACCGAGACAAAAGCCCGCCCGATTATGTTTGTCGCGGGTGCGGCGGGGCAACTGGGCCCGGCCGGCAAGATTAAGCTCACCAACGGCAAACTGATGGTCAATATGCCCCGACTCTGTCAGGCTTTCGGCTTTAAAATCGGTTTGCTGGCCAATGATATGGTCTTTCATACCGCCAGTATTTTGGGGCAACCTGATTCAAAAAATGCGTGTGTGATTGTGATCGGCACAGGTCTGGGGTGCGCCTATATCCGCGATGGCCGGATTACAGCGACCGAGGCCGGCCACACCCCCATTCCGCGGCGCAGCGAAGTAATTAAAAGCCTGGACGGCCATATCTGGGAGGATATCGTCAGCGGCCCGGCTTTTTTGCGAATTTACCATTCCCTGTCGGACAAGCCCGTCACGCGTTCACGCGATGTGTCCTTTTTGGCACATAATTATAATGACCGCACAGCCCTGATGACATACAAGATTATGGCTCAAACTTTGGCGCATTTTTGCCTGACGGTTTATAAAAAGCACAATATCCCCGTGTTTTATCTGGGAGGCCTGGCCATAGAGCTGATTCGTTCCGAGCGCACACGTCAGGTATTCTTTGATACGCTGGGTCGTATGGCCGATGTATTGTCCATTCGGATCATTCGTCCCACCGACGAATCAGCCTTGACCGGCCTTAAAATCATTGCCCGAGAATTGACCGAGAACGGCACCACAAATATGATTCGCGGCGAGGACTTTTACCTTTACTAGCCACACAGCGCCAGCAAAATCCCCGCAGCAATTGCCGACCCGATAGAGCCCGCTACATTCGCGCCCATCGCATGCATCAACAGGTGATTATCCGGATTTTCCGCCTGCCCCAGCTTTTCCGATACCCGCGCGGCCATCGGTATGGCCGACACGCCGGCCGATCCGATCAGCGGATTGATTTTATCCCGACTGAACAAATTCAAAAAGCGCGCCATTAAAACACCACTGCCCGTCCCAATGCAAAATGCAACCACGCCCAACAGCAGAACAATCAAAGTTTGCGGCGTCAGAAACAGGTCCGCCGACAGCTTGGACCCGACCGTAATTCCCAACAAAATCGTAACGATATTCATCAGCTCATTACTGGCTCCTTTGGCCAATCGATCGGCCACACCGCATTCTTTCAACAGGTTTCCGAACATCAGCATACCGATCAACGGAATCGCCAGCGGAATAAATAACGCCGTCAGCACGATCACCACAATCGGAAAGATAATTTTTTCGGTTTGCGATACTTCGCGCAGTTGCGCCATTTTGATTTTCCGTTGCGCCCGCGGGGTGCACAGACGCATAATCGGCGGTTGAATCACCGGCACCAAGGCCATATAGGAATAGGCCGCCACGGCAATCGCCCCCAACAATTCGGGTGCCAACTCGCGCGCCAAAAAGATAGAAGTCGGCCCGTCCGCTCCGCCGATAATGGCAATACTGGCCGCTTGTTTTAAGGTCAGTTCAAACCCCGGCAGATACCGCGACAATGCAATTCCGCCCAGAAATGTTCCGAAAATAGCGAATTGCGCCGCCCCGCCCAACAGCGCGGTCTTTGGGTTAGCCAACATCGGCCCGAAGTCAATCATTGCCCCCACGCCCAAAAAGATCAGCAACGGGAAAAAGCCGTTTGCCACCCCCATGTGATACAGCGCATCCAACAGGCCGCCCGGCTCGGCCATACCCGCCCCCGGACAGTTAGACAGCAACCCGCCCACCGCAATCGGAATCAGCAGCAGCGGCTCAAACTTTTTTCGAATCCCCAGATACAGCAGCACAAAGCACACCAGCATCATCACGGCCTGTCCCCAGGTCAGTTGCACGATTCCCAAACTATTGATTATGGCTTGCATAGGGTCTCCTTAAACAATATCAAACAGCACATCACCGGTCTTGACCATATCGCCTTTTTTGATATGGATTTTGGCGATTTTGGCATCGCGCGGACTTTTCGTCAGGGCTTCCATTTTCATCACTTCCAGAACACATAAATCCTGCCCGGTCTTGACCTGATCCCCCTCGGCCACCAGGATATTTGTCACTACCCCCGGCGTGCCGGCCGTAATGGTTGTCGCGGTGCCACCGGTTGAGGCCGATATCGTCCCGGACGGTTTGGAGGCCGACTGGCTTTCCGCCCCCACGGCAATATCGTATTCCTTACCATTGACGCAGGCTTTTCCGCCGGCCAGGCGCACTTCATAGGTATGCCCGCCCACCCGAACCTGATAGGTATCGGTTTTGGCCTTGGGCGCCTCTTTATAGCGCACCCCCAACTTGCCTTTCCCCAGCAAAAAGTCAATTCCCTTATTCCCGCAACTGGCAGCGATAAAGACATTTTCATCCGTGACTTTCAGCCCCGCGTCCCGCAGCATTTTCTCGTAATGCTTGCGTGCCTTCATCGGGTTTTTATCGTTCAGTTTCAGCACCGGTTCCTTCGTCGGTTTCAGGCCCAACTGTTCCGCCGCGATTTGCACGACTTTTTTATCCGGTGCAACCGGCGTTTTCCCAAAATAGCCCAGCACCATTTTGCCATAGCCCTCGGCAATTTTCTGCCACGGCCCCTGCATCACATTGTTAAAAGCCTGCTGGAAATAGAATTGCGACACCGGCGTCACCGAGGTCCCGAATCCGCCTTTGCGCACGACTTCTTCCATCGCGACGATAATCTCGCCGTATTTGTCCATCAGGCCGTTATCCCGCAGCATTTGCGTATTGGCAGTCAAGGCCCCGCCCGGCATCGGCGACCATGGAATCCGAGGATCGGCATGCAGCGCTTCCGGCGGCAGGAAATAAGGCGACAGGGCGTCTTTCAAGGCTTCTTCCACCCGCATCACACCATCAATATCGCACACCAGTTCAAAGTCCGTCCCGCGCAGAGCATGCCACATCGTGGCCACATCCGGCTGACAGGTGCCTCCCGACACCGGTGCCAGCGACAGGTCCACAATATCCGCCCCGGCCTCTACCGCCGCCAAATAGCACGCCAAGCCCACACCGGCCGTCTCATGCGAATGGTATTCAATCGGACAGTGATCGCCCACCAAAACCCGAGCACGTTTAATTGTTTCATACACAACCGCCGGCACAGATGTCCCCGACGCGTCCTTAAAGCACAGCGAATCAAACGGGATTTTGGCTTTGATAAATTTTTTCAATCGTTCTTCATAGAATTCGGGCGTATGAGCTCCCGTTGCCCCCGGCGGCAGCGACATCATCGCCACACACAGCTGGTGTTTCAGGCCCGCTTTCGCAATACATTCCGCACTGTATTTCAGGTTCTCCGGATCATTCAAAGCATCAAAGTTCCGCACCGTGGACACGCCGTGTTTTTTGAACAAATCCGCGTGCAGTTTAATCATTGCCGAGCTTTGCGAATCCAGCGCCACCACATTGACCCCGCGTGCCAGGGTTTGCAGGTTGACCTGCGGGCCGCAAATTTCCCGGAACTTGTCCATCACATCAAAGGCATTTTCGTTGTTATAAAAGAACGCCGATTGGAATGACGCCCCACCGCCTGACTCAATGTTATCAAAGCCGGCTTTGACGGCCTCGGCCACCACGGGCAGATAATCTTTACTCAACACCCGCGCCCCAAAGCACGATTGAAATCCGTCCCGAAAAGCCGTGCACATAAATGTGATTTTCTTTGTTTTTTTCGTTTTCATTTTTTACTCCTGACTTTGGGCGACGGCAATTGCCACCGCAATTTCTTCATCGTTATTACCGGCCGCAGCCGCCACAATCCGGCGCAGTAAATCCAGTGCGCCCCACAACATCAACAAAAAAGCGAACACGCCGCCCATTCCGACAAGCGTAATAAATAGTGCTTCAAAAATCATACACCCTCCCTATCAACTCCTGACCAGTTTATTAATTTTTTCCCTGTTTTGCAAGTCCTTTTTGCATAAAAAAATGGAAAAAGCAGGCCTTTTTTAAAGACCTGCTTCAAAAAATCACGATCGACGCGCGGGTTTTTCTTTCTTGCAAGGCCTCCGCGGCTTGTTCGCAAAGGGGTTCTCGCGCTTACGCATATAGATTCGGATCGGCACCCCGACCAGGCCGAACTCTTCGCGGATTCCGTTTGACAGGTATCTTAAATAGGATTCGGGCAGCGAATCCGGATTGCTGGAAAAAATCACAAAGGTCGGCGGCCGTGCGCTGACCTGCGTCATATATTTCATCGGAATACGGCGACCGTTGCCGGCAATAGGCGTTGGGTGTGCCTGGGTCATCATCTTCAAAAAGTCGTTCATTTTATGCGTAGACACACGCTTATTCCACAGTTTATAAATATGGAAAATTGTTGTCATCATCGGCTCTATGCCATAGCCTGTTTTGGCCGACACCGTCACCACCGGCAAGCCCTTGACTTGTTGCAGCGACTCCTCCATTTTTTCTTTCAGGTCATTCATCACCTGCCGCTGATTCGCAACCGTATCCCATTTATTCAAAGCCAGGATCAAGCCCCGCCCCTCATCCAACACTTTGGACGCAATCATCAGGTCCTGACGCTCCAACGGCTGATTGGCATCCAGCACCAGCACCACCACCTCGGCAAAGTCAATGGCATTACGCGTATCGGCGGCCGAAATTCGTTCCAACTCATCGTCCACTTTTCCATACTTGCGCAAGCCCGCCGTATCCGTCAACAGGATTTGATTCCCCTTCCATTCCCACGGCACCGTAATCGCATCACGGGTCACCCCGGCCGTCGGCCCCGTCAACAGGCGATTTTGCCCCACCAAGCGGTTGATCAGGGTGGACTTGCCCACATTCGGTCGCCCCACAATCGCCAGTTTCAAGGGGCGCACCGTCTCGACCCCCGCGGCCTTATCCTCCGCCGGGCACAACGGCTTTAACAACGCATACAACCGATCCAATCCCAACCCGTGCTCGGCCGACACCGGCACCGGATCCCCCAGACCCAAGCGATAGAATTCAGCCAACCGATGCGGTTCCGGTTTCCCCTCGCATTTATTGGCCAACACAAACACCGGCTTGTCCAAGCGTCTCAACTGCCCGCCCAGCCGTTCGTCCAGGCGCGTCAGTTCGGCCCGCCCGTCCACCAGCATCAAGACAATATCCGCCTCAGCCATTGCCAGTTCCGTTTGCCGCCACATCGCCTCGGCCAACTCGGTTGTTTCCTCCAATCCCGCCGTATCAATCAGGCGAAAGGTCAAGTCTTTCAGCGTCGCTTCGGCTTCTTTGCGATCGCGGGTCACCCCGGCGCGGTCGTGCACAATAGCCACCCGTCGACCGCACAGGCGGTTAAATAAAGTAGACTTTCCGACATTCGTTCTGCCGACAATCGCTATCGTTTTCATAGTTCTTTTCCTTATTGATAAATCAGTATATCCGCCTCTTGGGTCAAGATAACCAGACGGCCACCTGCCACCACCGGCGCCACCGCAATCGGAGCCACCCGCGTTTGTTTTTGCACCTGTCCGTTCGCGGGGTTCAGCACCACAATATCCCCGGCGGACGAGGTCGCAATCAATCCCCTGTCCGTGGCCGCAGGTCCATACCATTCGACCCCCGCGGTATCGCTTGTTAAATCTTGTTGCCAGAACACGCGCCCATTGCGCCGATCCAAGGCTACCATTTGATTTTGGTTCGAGATCAAGATCATCACATTCCCGCTGACGATCGGTGTTTGACGCCCGCCCAGGCTCACTTCAAAGATCGGGGTCCCGTCATTCAACCGCCAAGCCCCCGCTTTACCGGCATTTCCGACCACATAGATTTGCCCGTCTGCGATTACCGGCGCCGCCACAATATGCGGCATATCCAGCATCGTATTAAAAGTGCGCTTGGCCCAGACCGTCTCCGTCCACAACAACACCCCGGTTTGTGCGTCCAGCGCATTGATTCGCCCGTTGGTCGTCGGCATAACCACCAAACCCGAACCCGCTGCCGGCGCCCCCATACCAAAGAAATTCGTTGTCGTCGGCGCTTCGTTATAGGACCAGACCCGCGTGCCATCTTTGACCGCCAACGCCACCAGTTCGTTGTTCAGCGACGACACATACAGCCGCCCGTCCGCGATCACCGGTGCCGACCGCAGCGGGATATTCAGTGCCTGCTCCCAGATCTTATTTCCCGACAGATCCGTCGCCATCACCCGACCATCGCCCGCCACCGCATACAATCGTGTGCCATCAGTGGCCAGCCCTACGCTTTTGGCCGTTGTCCCTTTGATATCAGCCAATTTTTGCCGTCCCAATCGTTTTCCCGTTTCCAGGTTTGTCGCCTGCAACACGAACCGACTGTCCAGCGTATAAATCGTTTTTCCCAGAATTACCGGCGCGGCCAGCACCACCGATTCCGAAGTGATACCTTTTCCGGCCGATACGACCACAGGCTTGTCCAAATGCCCGTTCCACGCCGACACAGGTGCTTTATTTTGCGCATTATAGCCCGCCATTGTCCGATTGGCATTTTTAACGGCCGCCGCGGGTCGCACAGTCCCTTGTGCCTGTTGGGGGTTTTCGGCCAAAATCACAGCCTTGCGTCCCTCGGCCGGCGCGACCGGACCGGTATCCGCGCACCCCGCCAAAGCCAACAACACAACGCCCAGCCAAAATCCCGTTTTCGTCATTATTTTTCCATTTCACGCAGCAAAGCCGTCAAGCGTTCCCGCACCGTCGGCATAATTGTTTCCACGGCCAAGGCTTTTTGGATCGTGCCGACCGCCACTTCCTTTTGCCCCGCCAACATACTCATCAGTGCCGACAGTTCGCTTGCTTCCCCAAAGAAAGCCGATTCCGGCCGTTTCAGGATCGGCAGCAAATACGCCTGCAATTCAGCCTGATTCGCGCTGTTCAGGCGATGTCCCACATAGGACACCATTGCCGCCTCGCGCAAGGGGACCGGCGCACTTGTATTATCTGCCAAATCTTTCAGGATTCCCAGTCCGCGTTCTTTTTCCGTTCCGCTCATCAGGATTCCGGCCGTTTCCATTTGTGCCAAATAGCGGTATCCCGTCCGTCCGTTTTGAGCCAATTCTTCCAAAGCCGTCGTCGCTCCGACCGCATCACCCCGCGCCGCCAGAACCAGTGCATTTTCATACACATCCGATTCGGCCAAGCGCACTTTTTGCTGCCAGGTTTGATAGACCTGCACCCCGATCGTGCCCAAGATCACGCCGGCTGCCCCGCCGATCACCAACCAGCCGTATTTTTTCCACAAAGTCGCCAGCCGTTCACGTTGCAGTTCTTCATCCACTTCGCGTTCAAAGATTCGTTGTTGAATCTGGTTGCAATCCGAGCACCCCGTTTCGCATTTTCCTTTACAAGATTTTTCAGTCATTTTTAATCCTTTACAGTTATGATACTTTCTTTATATCAGAAAAGCAACATTTTCGCAATCATTTATTTTTCTTTTTTCGGTAATTTTCCCAGAATTGGCAGAATCAAGCGCGCCGGTAATATACCTCCCAACCACGCGCCGAATGCCATTATTCCCGGGAAAGCGATGATCGGCGACCGTCGCATCAAGCGTTTTTTGATCAAGGCCGCCGCTTTCGGTGCCTGCATCAGAAACGGCATACCAAAGCGATTTTTATCCGTCAATGGTGTTTCAATAAAGCCCGGGCAGATCACACTGACCGCCACGCCGGCCGGTTTTAACGCGCCCCACAAAGCCTCACCCCATGCTTTCACACAGGATTTAGAGGCCGAATACGCCGGACAGCTGGCCATCCCGCGATAACCCGACAGCGAGCTGACGATCGCGATATGCCCCGTTCCGCGGGCTTTCATCAATTCCGCCGCCGGCAGGACCGTATTGATCACGCCAAAGATATTCGTCTCAAAAATTGTCCGCGTGCTGACCGGTGTTTCATCCAGGCCCAGCACCCCCGCCGACACGCCGGCATTGGCGATGATCAAGTCTATCGGCCGAATATCCCAGGCCGTCCGGATTGCCAATTCGGCCGCCCCCTTATCCGTCACATCAAAGCGGTAAGTATGCACCTCGGCCCCCGCCTGCTGACAATCTTTTGCTGTCTCGTTCAAGCGCGTTTCATTTCGACCGCACAGGAACAACATCATTCCCTTTTCGGCATAGGCCAATGCCAAGGCTCGCCCGATGCCGCTGGACGCGCCGGTGATAAAAACGGAGAGAGGTTTTGGGTATTTCATATCAATCCTTTCAAAAAAAGTTTCATTTAATGCATTTTTTTCTTGACTTTTTATTTTAGACGAGTATAATGCAAATGTCTAGTAAAAAGTTTTTATGCCTCTGTGGCGAAATTGGTAGACGCGACAGACTCAAAATCTGTTGATAGCAATATCATGCTGGTTCAAGTCCGGCCAGAGGTACCAAGTATTACAACCACCGTTTCAAAGGTGGTTTTTTCTTTATTTTACAAGGCTTTTTGCTGGTTCGATAAACACCACTTCCGAAAGTGCCTATTTTCGTGAATTATCGAACTCGAAAATAAAATAATTTAAAATCAATAACTTATTAAAGTTCAAGTCCGACACGGGCTCAAAGACCTAATCGCAAATGAAATAATATATTGTGTTTTATAAAATAATCTGATACGATGATAAGAAAAGAGGATAATTATGAAAAAAGTATTATTTTTATTATTGTTAATTCCCTTTATCACAAATGCTCATGAGACGGCCACAGTGCCAACAGTCATAGGCAAAAAGGGAGGAATTATAGCTGATCAAGAAGAATGTCCTAAAAATATAACCTGTCCCACGGGTGAACTATTAGGGGATGATGGTCAATGTTATAAATGTGATGACAAAAGAAAAATCAGCGTTCTGTGCGATACAGCTAGGGCGGGTAAGTCTTGTCCTAACAGATATCTTTCCTATGGGGAGTACACAACATTAAATGAAAGCGTTATGTACTGCCCTGAAGATACAATCCCCGAAAATGGTATATGCAGAAACAAAAAATGCGAAGATTTCGAAGGATTTCATTCCACAGAACATGGCTGTTGTCCCATTATTGAGCGTGAAATAAAAATAGACAATGACGGAAATAAATATGAAGTCATCCATCCTTGTGTTCAGTTTATTTATGTTAGTTAAATATCCTCAATTTGTTGTGCCAATTTTTTGAAATCTGCTAAATGTTTGGCTCGGTATTCGTTAAGCACGCTGTACCAAAAAAACACCGCTCCCCGCGGTGTTTATTTTTACCCCCAAAATCCCCGCAACGGTTCGGTCTTATACCGGGCCAGAAACGGATTCTCACGCGCGGCATCGCCAAAGCAATTATCGGCCGACGCTTTGCACCCACCCTGACATTTCTTCACGATTTTGCACGAATCACAAAACCGCGGGTGGGCTTGGATAAATTGCGCCGCCCGGTCGCTGTGAAACATCGCATCTATGGACATATCGCGAACATTGCCGATAATCGTCGGCGAGAACGAGCACAGCCGTATATTCCCCAAGTAGTCCATCACCAGGATATTTTGCTTAAACCCCACCCCGCACAGAGTAAAGGTGATATGCTTAAACGGCCGCAGGTTCACCAAGCACGGCGGGATATTGATCGGCGCGTGTATAGCCAAATCCGGGTGCACAACGGCAAAAGCCTCACAAATTTTCAAGGCCTCGGTTATTTCCGCCGGCGACAGTTGCAATTCGTCCACACAGTCTCTTCCATTCCCGCACGGGTTAAACCGGTTAAACGAGAAGTTCCGCACCCCAAGGGCATACGACAGCTTTAATGTCTCGGGCAGGGTCGCGATATTCCGCTTTGTCGCCACAAAGACATGCGAGACCAGCACATTTTGCCGAATGCATTCTTGGGTCGCCGCCACCGCGTTATCAAAAGCCGAAAATCCCACAGCGCGCGATTCGGCATCAAACACAGCCCTGTCCGCCGAGATAAACGATATTTCAAACAGCCGCACCCGATGTGCCTTGGCAAAGGCCACTTTTTCGGCGTCCAGGAACGACCCGTTTGTCATGATATGGATACTGCGCACCCGGCTGTCCTGCACCGCCTCCAAAATTTCATTCACATCGGGGCGGGTATAGATTTCTCCCCCCGTCAGGATCAGCTGCTCACACCCCGTTTGGTTCAGGGCTTCTTTCAACACCTGCACCGTATGCGCCGTGTCCAACAGGTTTTTGGGATACTGCGCCGATATTTTTTGCACATTATAGCAATGCCGACAGTTCAGCGAGCACGCCACCGTCGCTTCAAATATCAAAGTTCTAATCCGACATTTCATCTGCCTCAATCCATAACAACATCACCCATCATAAGTGGCTCGGGATCATAAATGGTGCTTCCTATTATTTCCCTGATTCCCAACAGTAGCGGCACAAACGGCAACACCGTAGACAAAGCAACTTTTAGCCACACATAACGATACCCGTCTTTGGCCTTGTAATAAAAATATCGCAAATACCACCCAATCAGATAAAGCCACAACACAGGTATTCCATACTCAACAAGCGTTTCAACAGAAGATTGCCACCTATAACCCTCCAATAAGAAACGGGTTAAAAATATCCCAATCATAAACATAGTAAACTGAACCGATATTAAACCCCGATCCCGCTTGGAAAACGGATAGCGGGACTTCCAAATGATCAACATGTACAAAAGCAATCCCACGCAACAAAAACCCAAAAGGATATAATCATTTTCATAAAACGGAGCAAAAACCTGCCTTGGGTAACTTGAGTTCATCTTGAAATAGCCCGCGGATACTATCGGCATCACCACACACATATACCCGACATAGGACAGCCACCCCAGCACCCCCTCGCGCTGCATGCGCAAAGCTTTCTGCCCCGCATCCACGGGATTATTCATAATTTCTTGCACAGATACAGTCTCTTTCTTTTTTGGCTTCATACAGCACTCCTTTCGTATAATTTACCCGCCTTTCGCGGTGCTTTTTTTAATCTTCATAATAAACGCCCCCAAAATCCCCCATAACGCCGCCATGATACTCTGTTTCTTTTATCCAAAACAGGGGCGTAAACGGGATTAAAGTGCACAAAAGAACCTTTAACCACACATGCTGATACCCGTCCTTGGCCTTGCAATGAAAATACCGTAAATACCAACAAATCAGACAAACATAAACCGATAGAATACTACTCGCCGGCAACATGGCCAAGAAAGGAAATACAGCCGCCTCCCATGTGAAAGGCTCATCCCCCTGAAAAGACAGCACCAACCTTATACCAAGACATAACGCCACACAAATCGTAAACGCACAAAACAGAGCGAAGGACCTAATCCGGGCTTTTTTTGAAAGCGGATATTTTGATTTCCATATTGTCAATATGGACAACAGAAGCCCAACCCCGAAAAATCCCAAAAGACTAGTCTCTGAATCATACAATGGTAATTTCACATCAATTGCCCCTTTCAGAACATACTCATACACCCGATACGCCAGCACCGCAACCGGAAACGCCACCAAGCACATATACCCGACATAGGACAACCACCCCAGCACTCCCTCGCGCCGGACATGCAGGGCTTTCTGCCCCGCATCCACGGGATTATTCATAATTTCTTGCACAGATACAGTCTCTTTCTTTTTTGGCTTCATAGGACACTCCTTTTATATATTTTTCACTCTATCACACCCGCCGACGCCCTGTCAAGCGCTTTTTCACCCGCCAACCCAACACCTGCCGTGACCCGTTCTGCCGGGCCAACATCACTCATCGCCGGCACCCCACCACTCCCCCTCGCCCGCGCGCACAAAAAAAACGCCGACCCGACCGAGCCGACGCTTTTTTTCATTTCACTCGCTTACACCAATTTCAGGTTTGTCGCACATGTTTTTCCGTTTTCTTCTTTCAAGTCAAACGAAACTTTTTGATTTTCTTCCAACCGGCGCAGGTTTGCCTCATGCACAGCCGTCACGTGGACAAAGACATCTTTGCCCCCTTCTTCCGGCACGATAAAGCCATATCCGTTTTTATAGTTAAACCATTTTACTGTTCCCTGCATACAGGACTCCTTTGTTCAAAAATTGCCTTATCATCGGCCAAAAATTCGTCAGATACCCGCGCCCGTCAATTGCCAAAGCCGTTTGCTTTGCCTGTTGTCCGTCCACCGGAAAACCAACCGAAGACAGTTTTTAGTATAGAAACCTTTTTGGGAAAAAGCAAGCGCTTTTCTTCAAAATTTTGATTTATTGCAGCGAGTGCGCCACCAATTCGTTTTGATGCAACAGGGTCAGTGCCATTTCGCGACTGGCAGCATAGCCCATTCGATGCCCATCGGCGTCATACATGGCCCACACGGGTCGAAAATCCATCACTTCCTGCTTGATATAGGCCGCCCGATCCGCGGGTTTATTTTCCTCATCACACAGTAAATCCGAAAAATCCAAGTCCAAATCGCTCCGGTTTTGATCGTTCATTTTGGTTCCGGTTCAGACCGCCTCCCCTTTTAACCGCCGGATCAGCATATCCGCATCGGTGGCCAGTTTTGTATCACGCGGCAACAGGTTTTCAATTGTTTTGACCGCATGAATCACCGTTGTATGATCGCGTCCGAATTCGCCCCCGATACTGGGCAGAGACCGCGGCGTCAGCATTTTTGCCAGATACATGGCCAGCTGTCTGGGCCGCGCGATATTCCGATCCCGCCTTGTTGACTTCAAGTCCGTCAGGCCGATCTGATAGTGCCCGCACACAGCATATTGAATTTCCTTGACCGTGATTTCTTTTTCCGTCACATGCAGCAAGTCTTTCAGCACCGCCCGCGTTGTTTCCAAATTGATCGGCGCCCCCAGCAATTCCGCATGCGCCACGATACGCTTCAAGGCGCCTTCCAATTCTCGCACATTAGAAGTAATATTCTTGGCCAAAAAGTCCAAAATATCCTCGGGCACCAAGGTATTCATTACCCGCACTTTTTCTTGTAAAATCCCCAATCGCAACTCGTATGAAGTCGGCAAGATATTCACCACCAACCCCTGCGTGATTCGCGTTTTCAGGCGATCCGCAATCCCGCTGGCCTCGGCACTGGATTTCAGGCTGTCTTTGACATAGCGCAGATCCTGCGGTGCCGAATCAGCCGACAAAATAATCTTTTTCCCGTGTGCGATCAAATAGTTAAAGGTATTAAAGAATTCGTCCTGCGTTGCGTCTTTACCGCAGATGAATTGCACATCATCAATCATCAGCACATCAACCGAGCGGAAAATCTCGCGGAATCGAGCCGTCCCCTCATAGCGGTTATTTTGCCGCATCGCTTTCATAAACTGCAAAAAGAATTGCTCCGACGACAGATACAGCACGGTCTTATCCGGATGCAGCTCCTTGATTCGCCAGGCAATCGCGTGCATCAGGTGAGTCTTGCCCAGCCCCGATCCGCCATGGATATACAACTGATTAAAGGCTGCCGAGTCATCTTCGGCAATTCGGCGGGCTGCCGCGTGCGCAAATTCGTTGGACGGCCCCACCACAAAGGTATCAAAGGTATGCGTCGGATCCAACAAAGATTGCGGCATTTCGGGATCCGCCGGCCGTTTTCCCAGCACCATCGCCGCATGCGACGGCTTTAACATCGCGGGCGAGGCCAGCGGCAATTCCGGTTGCTGCTGTTGCGCCAGTTTCAGATTCAAGCCCGACACTTCGGCATTTTCCTGTTGCCACAGGGACAGGATCTGATCGGCATAGTTGCGTTTAACCAGTTCGTGAATACAAGGCGACGGCAACAATAATGAGACCTGATGCCCCTCTATTTTATCCGGCACGATTTTAGACAACCACCGCACGGCAAAGCGATCCGATTGACTGCGTTGCAGGCGCGAGCATATCCGATCCCATTGACTTTTGATCACATCATGAGACAAGCCCGCATCACCGGACAACCCCATATCCCGCACCTGTCTTTTTTCTGTTGTCTGTTCCATTTCGGACATAGACCCTGATCCCTTTCGTTCATTCAGCCGGGTTTTCCCCGTGCGCTCATTTCAATTTCCAAGGCCCTTTCGGACCTCACTCATTTCTTTTTCAGAGCCTCTCTAAGCCCTTTTTTTCAGCAGAACCCCTTGGCCCCACTTTTTCCCGAAACCGCCCGGCCACCCGGCATCCCTTTTCCACTTTATCCACAACGCCCCCGCTTCTTCTCCGAATAACACCTGCGACCTTTTTTTCGGGGCTTTTTTTCATCCGCTCAGGTTCATCATAAAATAAAATTGTTCCAAAACACAACCTTTTTTTTGTTTCCCCGGTTATTTTCCCATATTTAGGAATCAGATTCTATATTTTGTGCCCGTTCAGCCTTTTTTTGCTCCACCGGTTCGGAATTTTATCCACAGGCTTTTTTCACATTTTTCGGCCGGTTAAATAAAATTGTATTATTTTTGAATAACTAACCCGATTTTCCCCGATTCGCTTGTGGATAACTTTTGCGAGTCGCCTCTGACCGGTCCGCCCGATGCGCTTATTCGTCCCCGATTTTCAGGGCTTGGATAAAGGCGTTTTGCGGGATTTCCACTTCGCCGAACTGGCGCATACGTTTTTTGCCTTCTTTTTGTTTTTCCAACAATTTGCGTTTACGGGTAATATCGCCGCCATAGCATTTAGCCGTCACATCTTTGCGGAAAGCGGCAATATCTTCGCGGGCAATAATTTTCCCGCCGATACTGGCTTGAATAGGGATTTTGAATTGGTGCCGCGGGATCAGGTCTTTCAAGCGTTCACAGATCTGTCGCCCGCGCCGTTCGGCCTGACTGCGATGTGCCAAAAAGGCCAACGCGTCCACCTGTTCGCCGTGCACCATAATATTGACGCGCACCAGGTCGCTGGCAGCATAGTCGGCCAACTCATAGTCAAAGCTGGCATACCCGCGCGACAGGGATTTCAAGCGGTCATAAAAGTCAAACACGATTTCGTTCAGAGGCAATTCATACACCACCATCGCCCGATCACCGACATAGGTCAAATCCTTTTGGATTCCGCGCCGTTCGGTGCACAGTTGCAAGATTCCGCCCAAATAGGTATCCGGCGTCATGATTGTGGCGCGCACCCAGGGTTCTTCAATTTTGGCAATCCGGCTGACATCGGGCATATCGGCGGGGTTATGCATTACCATAACTTCCCCGTTCGTCAGATAGACTTTATACGCCACCGACGGCGCCGTCGTAATCAGATCCAGGTTAAATTCACGCGACAGGCGTTCTTGGATAATTTCCATATGCAGCAGCCCCAAGAATCCGCATCGGAACCCTTGCCCCAAGGCCATGGATTTATCCGGCACAAATTCAAAGCTGGCGTCATTCAGTTGCAGTTTTGCCAGTGATTCTTTCAGGACTTCATAGTCGCTCATATCCACCGGGAACAGTGAGCAGAACACCACCGACAAGCTCGGCTTAAAGCCCGGCAGGGCGTGTTCGGTCGGGTTTTTATCATCGGTAATGGTATCCCCCACGCGGGTTTCGCCAATTGATTTAATCCCGCAAATCACAAAGCCCAACTCCCCCGTGCCCAGTTCATCGGTATCGGCCATTTTGGGCGTAAAGTAGCCGCAACGTTCTACTTTATACGCGGCTTTGGTTGCCATCATCCGGATAGTCATGCCTTTTTTCAGGGTTCCGTCCACAATCCGCACCAGCACCACAATCCCCAAATAAGGGTCATACCAGGAATCCACCAGCATCGCTTTCAAGGGGCCGGCGATATTTCCTTTCGGCGGCGGCAAGCGCTCCACAATTGCGTCCAGAACCGTATCAATTCCGATTCCCGTTTTAGCCGAGATCAGCGGCGCATCCGTGGCGTCAATACCGATCACATCTTCAATTTGTTGCTTCACGCGATCCGGCTCGGCGGCGGGCAAGTCGATTTTATTGATTACCGGCACGATTTCGTGATTGGCGTCCAGGGCTTTATACACATTCGCCAAAGTTTGTGCCTCCACCCCTTGCGAGGCATCCACCACCAACAGCGACCCTTCACACGCGGCCAGCGACCGGCTCACCTCATAGCCAAAGTCCACATGCCCCGGCGTGTCAATCAGGTTCAAAATATAGTCTTTGTATTTCAGGCGCACCGTTTGGGCTTTAATGGTGATTCCGCGTTCGCGTTCAATATCCATATTGTCCAGGATCTGCGCTTTCATTTCGCGATCGGCCACCGCTCCGCACTTTTGGATCAGGCGATCCGCCAGCGTGGATTTTCCGTGATCAATGTGCGCGACAATAGAAAAATTACGAATATGAGCCAACTCTGTCATGTGTATTCCTTATATATTATCAGGCTCTACCCTAGCAGAAAATCCGCCGAAAATCAAGGTTTTTCCACTTGCCTTAAAAACTTTTTCACGGCATTCAGACACACCTCATCCACCCCATGGCCCAGATTCGGAACTTTTACCGTCTTTACGGGATACCCCGCCATGCGCAAGTGTGCCACGCCCACCTGCCACGCCGCATCCGGCACCACCGGATCCGCCTCCCCGTGGGTCAGCAGGATCGGGAACGGTTTTTCGGCCCGTGTGATTTTTCCGACCGGCACCGCCGACAGACCGATGACACCGGCCGCGCCCAAGGTTTGCGCTGCTCGAAACGCCACCAACCCGCCTTGTGAAAATCCGCCCAGAACCACCCGATTCGGGCTTAAATGCCAACGTGCCATCGCTTCTTGCACCCAAGCGACCACCTCGTCTGCCACCCCGGCCGCCCGCGCCGTCAAGGTATCCAAGTAGGTTTCATCGGCAGTTGTCAAGTCAAAATCGTCCAGGTTAAACCACTCATATCCGCCCCACCCCACAGCTACCGGCGCATCGGGGGTCAAAAACGCCGTACGCGGAAAATCGCCGACCAATTCCCTGGCCAATTCCGCCATATCCGCACCGTTAGAGCCGTATCCGTGGCATAGCACGACCAGGTTTTCAACCGTTTCGGGGATTAAATTATGTTCATCATTCATTTCAGATTCTCCTTGAAATCAGGGTAAAAATGTGCCTTAATAGAATATAACGATATCTTCGGGAGAAAATCAATGAAAAAAAAGACACTCATTTTATTTTTTGCTGTTTTAATGACAACATTGCCCCTTAGGGCCGAGATTACTTCACGCACGACCAACGGGCTCAGCGAGCCCGAGCAGCTCGGTATCACGGCCGGCACGGCGCTGGCCTGCAACGCGGGCGGGCAGCTGGACGATTTTGAGTTGATCGCCAGCCGCCTCATCGCCAACAAAGCACTGACCGAGGCCGCTGAAAAAGAGGGCTATCGTGCCTATGCCGAGGCCAAGTTTAACGCCTATTCCGAGCAGCGTAAAAACCCGCAAATGGGCTGTGGCCAAGTGCTGGATTCATTCCGTAATTTACCGCTGTTTCGCTCGGTTGTGTATGCCGACGGCACCATCAAGATGTATGACGGCACCTATCTGCGACCGCAGCGTCCCGTCACCAAGCCGGCCAAAAAAGCCGCTGTTAAAAAGCCGGCCAAAAAAAATACCAAATTGAAAAAGAAAAAGTAATGTTGCGCCCCGAGATCCTCAATCCTTTATTTGCCACACTCACCGGTTTTCCGGGGGTCGGCCCCAAGTTGGGCAAGCTGGTTGCGGGATTGTGCGGACCGACGGCGAGTGATGTGCTGTGGCACCTGCCCTGCGGGGTCAATCATCGCCCCGTTATTCAAAATCTCTCCGATATCATCAGCGGGCACTTCGCCACCTTGCCGCTGCAAATTACGGATCACTTACCGCCCCCGAACCGCCGCGTGCCGTATCGGATTATCGGGCAGTTTGCGGATCGCACGATTGAATTGGTCTTTTTCAATTATCACAAAAGTTATTTGCAGTCTGCTTTTCCCATCGGCCAAACGCGCTGGGTTTCCGGCCGCACAGAGTTTCAGGGGCAGAACTTCCGCATAGCTCATCCCGATTATGTCGCAACCACCCCCGACGACATACCGGTGTATGAGGTTATTTACCCCCAATCCCGCGGCGTGTCCAGCAAGCTCATCCGGCGGATTTTGGCGCATTTATGGCCCCGCCTGCCCCGGTTGCCCGAATGGCTGGATCCTGCCTATCAGGCCCAGCATCACCTGCCGTTTTGGCACGATGCATTACAGCAGGCCCACCACCCCCGATCGCCGACAGATTTACTGCCCACTCATCCCGCGCGCCTGCGCCTGGCGTATGATGAAGTATTGGCCAACCAACTGGCTTTGATGCTGGTGCGTGCCAATCGCCAAAAAACCAACGGCCTGACAGTGCGGGGCACGGGCGACCTGATCACCCGCTTACAACAGAATCTGCCTTTTACGCTCACCAACGCTCAGACCCGCGTATTGATAGAGATTCAGCGCGATCTGGAATCCCCGGTTCAGATGACCCGCCTGCTTCAAGGCGATGTCGGCAGCGGCAAAACGATCGTGGCCCTGCTGGCGATGCTCACATCGGCCGAGGCCGGGTTTCAGGCCGTTCTGATGGCTCCGACCGACATTTTGGCGCGTCAGCATTTTACCAAGATTCAAGCCCTTTGTGCGCCACTGGGCGTGCGGGTGGGCTTGCTCACTGCGCGTGAAAAAGGCAAAACCCGTGCCGCGATTTTAGAGCAGTTATCCGCCGGTGCCATTCAGATTTTAATCGGCACGCATGCGTTGCTGACGGACACGGTAGCCTTTCACCGGTTGGGTCTTGTTGTTATTGACGAGCAGCACAAATTCGGCGTGCATCAGCGTCTGGCTCTGGTCAAAAAGCAGCATGGTGTGAATCTTCTGGTGATGACGGCAACCCCTATTCCGCGCAGTTTGGCCCTGACGGTTTATGGCGATATGGACATTTCGCGCCTGGATGAAAAGCCCCACGGCCGCCAGCCCATAGAAACCCGCGTGATGCCGATTGACAAGATTCCGGATCTGGTTGCCCGCCTTAAACAGAAAATTGCAACAAATTCGCCCCGCACCCAGGCTTATTGGATCTGCCCGTTGGTGGAAGAATCTCAAACTTCCGACCTGACCGCGGTCAAGGCACGCTATACTGCTTTACGGCAAGTTTTCGGCGATCGTGTCGGCCTGGTTCACGGCCAGATGAAGGGCCCCGAAAAAGATGCCGTCATGGAGCAGTTTGCGGCCGGCGACCTGGACATTTTGGTAGCCACCACGGTAATCGAGGTCGGCGTTGATGTCAAATCCGCCACAATTATGATCATCGAGCATGCCGAGCGTTTCGGCCTGGCGGGCCTGCACCAACTGCGTGGGCGCGTCGGCCGCGGCAGCGACAAGTCGCAGTGTATTTTGTTGCACGGCCGGCACCTGACCGACACCGCGCGCCAAAGACTGACCGTCATGCGTGAAACGGACGACGGTTTTGTTCTGGCCGAAGAGGATTTGAAGCTCCGGGGTGCCGGCGAAGTTTTGGGGGCGCGTCAATCCGGCCTGCCCGAGTTCAAGATGGCCGACCCCGCCGTTCAGGGCGACTTGCTTTTAACGGCGACTCAGGACGCTCGCACCATTTTATCTCTGGATCCGCATTTAACCGGTCCGCGCGGGCAAGCGTTGCGCCTCCTTCTTTATTTATTTCACAAAGAAACCGAACTTCAAACATTGAAAGCAGGCTGACTATGACCATTCATTTTACACTTCAACCACCCGAAGTCACCAAGCAACTCCGCAAAGAGTTTGACCGGCGTCGTCTCAACCAGGTTTTTGTCCGTTGGCTGTATAAACAAGGCCTGATGGACAAATACGCCGATGTGTTTAATTTGGAGCGTGCGGCCAAGGGGCGGGTTCCGCACGGGTTTGATGTGCACCATATTCTGCCCTTGTCCGGCGGCGGAAAAAACAAATTCTCCAATTTCTGCCTGATAGAACGCTCTCTGCACAAGTTCATCAATAAAAAGTGTTTTGATCCGGCGCTCCGGAACATCAAGGTCGGCGAGTCCGTGGATATAGAGCTTCCCGATTTCGGGCCGATCGCACTGCGCAAAGATTACAACGGCTTTATTGACCGCAAACTCGCCCATGCCAAGGACCGCAGCCGTTTTTATGCCTATCTGCGTAAATGGTCCAACGAACGATAATTTTGGGGCCGACATTAAAAAAAGTTTTACTTCACCAAAAAAAAATGGTATACTGCTCCTAATTGATTTTGAAAGCGAGGAAATAATGTCTTTGAAACGAACAGCTTTATTATTGACTTTAACCTGTTTTGCATTCCCGGTTGCCGCCGGCCTGCCCGAGGCTGTCCAAGCCTTTAACACGGCCGACTATGCCAACGCGTATGCCGAGTTCACCGCTCTGGCCCAAGAGGGCAGCGCCACCGCCGCCTATTATCTGGGTCGTATGTATCAAGAAGGTTTGGGCGTCTCACAGGACACGGCTCAGGCTATTCATTATTTTGAGCAGGCCGATCGCGGCTACAACACCGACGCATCGGTACGCCTGGCACAAATGGCGATCAAGGGCGAGGGTCTGGCACAAAACACACCGCTGGGTATTGAATACCTCAAAAAGGCTGCCTATGCCGGCAGTGCCAACGCCCTTTACGAGCTTGGCCAATTATACGAACAAGGCACCGGCGTTGACAAAGATTACCGCTATGCTTACGGTTTTTATTATATGGACGCGCTCAAAGGCGACAAACGCGGCCAATTAAAAGTTGCGCAGTATTCTTTGGCCGGTCGCGGAACACCTCAGGATTTTGATGCTGCCATCAAATGGTATACGCGTTCGGCCAACCAAGGCTATATCCCCGCTCAACAGGAATGGGCGAATTTGCGTGCTTCCAACCAACGGTTGCTGGCGCCGCTGGATGCCTATTCATGGTATAGTATTTTGGCTGCCTATGATTCGGGCGATGTCGGTAAAGAGGCCGCAGGCCGCCGGGACGCGTTGGGTTCTCGTTTCCAAAGCGACATCATCACAGCCCAGCAGAGAAAGATTATGAACTGGCGCCCCACTTCTCCCGAAAACAGTGTTCCTTTGGCCGAGCGCCAAAAGGCTGTTATGCCCACTATTCCGGGCTTTAATGACGAAAAGACCATTTCTTCCCGTCTGGAAGTCGGCAACTCCCTGCATTCGGATGCATCGTTTTACGGCCTGGATCAGGGCTTGGTTGAAAACACCGTCCAAACAAACAATCGCACCGCTTTGGAGGATCAGGTTTCCCAAATCGCTTCTGCCGGTCAAATTGGTGTTTACGGCTATTACGGCGATGTATTGCGCAACCGCTTAAATGATTCCGCAGCCGCCAACGATTGGTATCGCCGGGGGGCTGAGGCCGGCGATGTCTATGCCCAATATCAACTCGGCAAATCTTATTGCGAGGGTCGCGGGATTGACCCCGACATCGGCACCTGCTACGGATGGCTTTTAACGGCGGCCGACAACCCGCGCAAGCATTTTGCGCTCACGGTGCAAAACGCGCTGGACACGGTGCAAACCACAGCAACGGCCGAGGAACTGGACGCCGGCAAGA
Organism: uncultured Alphaproteobacteria bacterium; assembly: GCA_934234055.1. Classification (GTDB taxonomy): domain Bacteria; phylum Pseudomonadota; class Alphaproteobacteria; order CAAHEQ01; family UBA3637; genus CALXZG01. The sequence continues at coordinate 45,073 of CAKQGY010000007.1, forward strand.
AACAAGCCGCTGAACGGCATCTCTCCACTGATCAAAAAACAAACGAAGAGCCCCAAAAACGCGGTTTATTTAACCTGCTTTAAGGGTTGCTTTACTTCCCAAATCCCTCCGTTCGGGGGGATTTTTTTTACACCATATTGCCCGCTGCGAACACCCAGTTCATTTTGTCCCACAACGCCGTAGCATAGTCCGCCCGCCGGTTTTGATAGTCCAGGTAATAGGCATGCTCCCACACATCGACGCACAACAGCGGCACCTGCCCCCCGTGCACCAGGGGTGTATCCGCATTGCTTGTTTGCACAATTTTCAGGGTTTGATCTTCCTGCACCAACCACACCCACCCGCTGCCGAACACGCCCAGTGCCGCTTTGTGCCACACTTCGCGAAAGGCCGCCACCGACCCGAACGATTGCACAATCGCCCGGTGCAGTTTTTCAGGCATTTCCTGGGGCATCGGTGTCAGGCTTTGCCAATAGAAATCGTGGTTAAAGCACTGCGCCGCGTTATGGAACAGGTCCGTATAGACGCTATTCGCCGCGGCCGTCAAAATGATTTCCTTTAACGGTTTATCCGCCAGTGCTGTCCCCGCAATCAGGTTTTGCGTATTTTTGACATAGGTCGCATGGTGCTTGCCATAGTGCACGGCGACGGTTTCTTCGCTGATTGCCGGTGCCAAGGCATTCATCGCATACGGCAAGTTCGGTAAAGTCACATTCATCATTTCCTCCTTTTGTTTCTTTCAACATATAGGGATCTTTATTGAAAAAGTCTTGCATTTTGAAAAAAAATCGGTTATGATAGGCTTTACCGTGCGGTTATGGCGGAATTGGTAGACGCTCAAGCTTGAGGTGCTTGTGGGGCAACCCGTGGAAGTTCGAGTCTTCTTAACCGCACCATTTTTCAACATTTTGTGATAAAAGTCCTTGCACGCGCGTGTTTTTTGTTTTATACTGGCTCTATAACGAAAGGACACACGATGCCAAAGCATACCGACATACCTTCATTTTTTGCAGCACACATTGCCGCCGACAGTCAGTCCGAGAACAACATTCTGGTGCAAAAAGCCAAAATGGCCATCGCCGATCTGACCGAGGATTATATTGCCCAACTGGAACAAGATATTCGTGATATGGATGATTTTTTGGCCCGTGCCGCCACCGCCGATGCCGAGACACGCTTTCGGCTAATTCGAACGGATTTCTTTAACAAGATGCACGATATGAAAGGCCAAGGCGCCACTTTCGGCTATCCGCTTTTAACCGATATCGGGACATACACCTGCGATTTTCTGCGGCACAAAGTCGGTATTTCCGATGCGGATCTGACGGTGCTTAAAACAATGCTTTCGGACACTAAAACCGTCCTTAAAAAGCAAATCACGCATGCCGACAGTCCGGCGGCCGCACCCATTTTGGCTCATATTCAGTTAAAGGACTAATCTGCTATGCCCGCGCACATTTTGATTGTTGATGATGATAATCGCTTGCGGCGCCTGCTGCAACAATACCTCACCGACAACGGGTTTCAGGTTTCCCAGGCGCCCTCTGCGGATGAAGCTCTGCCGCTTATTCAGACGTTGCAGTTTGATTTGATTATTATGGATTCGATGATGCCCGGCACAAGCGGCCACGATATGGTGCGGCGCCTGCGTCAGGACAAGAATCGCACCCCGATTTTGATGCTGACGGCTCTGGGCGATGTGGACAATCGTATTTCGGGATTGGAGGCCGGTGCTGACGATTACCTCGGCAAACCCTTTGAACCCAAAGAATTACTCTTGCGTATCAACAACATCTTAAAGCGTGTAGCCGACGCCCTACACCCGACCAGCGTTGCTTTCGGCGCCTGTATTTTTGAACCCAAGACCGGTTTTTTAACCCGCGACGGCCAGGCTGTCTCCCTCACCGGATCCGAGATTGAATTGCTGCGTATTTTAGCCGAGCGTGCCGGCACCGCCGTTGCGCGTGAGGAGTTAAAAGAGCTGATGGATACGGATAACGAGCGCACGATTGATGTGCAAATCACCCGCCTGCGCAAGAAAATTGAGACCGACGGCCTGCATCCGATCTGCATTCAAACCGTCCGCGGCCAAGGGTATATGCTGGTGGTTAAATCATGAAGTCTTTGATTCTGTGGCTTGGGCGATGTTTGGCAGCGATCTGGGATTGGCTGCTTTACGGTCTGCGCGAGTTCAAGCGCACCATCACCCCGCACAGCCTGCTGACGCGTTTTCTTCTGATTATTTTAATGCCGCTGTTGATTTTGCAGGCGATTATCATGCTGGTCTTTTTCGATCGGCACTGGGACACGGTGGGTCGACGCCTGGCGCGCGATGTGGTTGGCGAGCTGGAACTCACCGCCGATATTTTGCAGAACCCGAACCTGCCCACAGACCAGGTGGACGCGCTGTTGGCCACGGTCAAAGAGAACCTGGGTCTGGAAGTTTCCTTTATCCCCGGCGCGCATCTGGACACGCTTTCTTCACCCAAAAGCAATATGCCGATCAAGGCTCTTTTAGACGAGTTAAACGCTCAAAATTATCCGTTCACCGTGCACACGGCACCGGACCAGCAAACCGAGTTATCTCTCCAACTGAAAAACGGCGTATTGCAAAGCACCCTCCCGCGCAAGCGTTTTTTCAGCAGCACTGTCTATGTCTTTTTGGCATGGTTATTCGGTTTTTCGGCGCTGTTGTTCGGCATTGCCTTTTTGTTTATGAAGAATCAGGTTCGATCCATTCAGCGTCTCTCCCGCGCAGCCGAGTTATTCGGACGCGGCCAATCCGTCGCCCGTTTCAAGCCCGAGGGCGCCACCGAGGTTCGCCAGGCCGGCCGTTCGTTTTTAGAAATGCGCAACCGCATTCAGCGTTATTTAACCGAGCGCACCGGTATGCTTTCGGGTGTATCGCATGATCTGCGCACACCTTTAACGCGTATGAAGTTGCAGTTATCCATGGCGCCTCAAACCGACGCCGTGCGTGACCTGCTTTCCGATGTATCCGAGATGGAGCATATGCTCTCCGCCTATCTGTCTTTTGCCCGGGGCGAGGGGCGCGAGACCCCCGAAGAAACCGATCTCAACGCTCTCTTGGACAGCATTGTGGCCAAGCTCACCCGCGCCGGCCAGGACATAGATTTTCATCAAGAGGCCTCCCTCACCTGCTTGTGCCGACCGACCGATTTATCGCGGGCGCTCACAAATCTGCTGACCAACGCCGGACGCTATGCCAAATCCGCGCGCCTGACGCTGGGACGCTCTCACCAATTCGCGCGGATTGTGCTGGATGACGACGGCCCCGGCATTCCGCAGGAAAAACGGGCTGATGTTTTCCGCGCCTTTTATCGGATGGAGTCATCGCGCAATCTTCACACCGGTGGCGTGGGCCTGGGCCTGACGATTGCGCGTGATATTATTCTCTCCCACGGGGGTGATATTGACCTAACGGACAGCCCGCTGGGGGGTCTGCGCGTCATTGTTTTACTGCCGCTGGACGCCCCGACACGACCACGCAACTGACTCATTTTACGCGATTTTTCAAAATTTTTACCGGCCGATTTGCATTTTTTCCACTTTCGTGTTATAATAGAGACAGAGCGAAAGGAGTCCGGCCATGCAAATACAACTCAATCTCAACGATGACATTCTGTTTGATTTAGAGCAAGTACGCCTGTTATCCCAGCGTCGTGTGGTATTAAACCGCGCGCAAAAGCAAGCCGTGCGCAGTCTCCCCTTGGCGCGTCGTGCGGCCGAGAAAGAGCGCCTGATTGCCGAGCGCACCGCGGCCAAAAAGGTCTACATTCGCCAATGGCTGGACAAGATTGAAGAAAAAGTGCGTTTGTCGGACTTGCCGGCGGATTTGGTCAATCGGATTTTAAGTATGACCACCGCGATCAAGAACCGAGGTATGACTTTTACTTACGACGCCGAAAAAGTCCTCACACAGTTAGAGGTTGATGTCCGTCAGGCCGAGCAAGCCAAACGCGAAGCCTCCGCGCCGCAAACAACACCTCAGGATATTATGGCGGCGGCTGCACCGGCGGTTTTGCTGGCTCCGTTTGTGCATGTCCGCTTTAACGCGCAGGAATACGACAAACGACTGGACACTTATGTCGCCGACAAAATCTTGCCGCAATTGGGCACCGGCACCGTCAAGCCTCTACCGCTGCGTAAACCCGATCCTGTCAAGCCGGGCAGCCTGTATAGTAAAAAGCATTATATGGCTCAGGCGAAAAAAGAGTCCGACCTGCACCAAGCCTTGATTAAACAGGTTCAAGAATCCGCACATGCGGCCGGCAAACCGGTTCCCGAAGCCTCGGCGATTTTAAACGATTACAAGGCTTTGGCTCCCGTCCGGAAACGCTGGCTGGAACGCAAGATTTACAAGGACAACCCCAAGCTTAAAGAGCGTCATGATCAGATGGCCAAGATTATCGCGGCGCGCGAAATTGCCAAGGGTGCCGCACGCCTGCGTCGCAAACATGCGCAAAAAGAGGCTCGTCGCGTCAATCACCTGCAACGGCAACTGCGGCTGGCTCAACAAAAGCGCCCCAACCGCACCGGTTTAAATAACAAACTGTCCCGCTTGTCGCACCGCCGCCCACGGCCGATCGACACCCTCGGTAAAGACCGCCCGCTTTCCCACACCCAAAAGACGAAAGCGTTGCCTCGGGACTTACTGGTGCGCCACACACGCGTCAAAACCGTCGCCTAACCCCAAGGCGTATCCCCCCCGTCGTCATTCTGAGGAGCGCAGCAATCCACCAACCCGCAAGTCAATATATTACCCTCCCCCAGGGTGAGTCCCTCCCTAAAACGCCAACCGCGCCCTTGTCTCCCCCGCCACGCCAACCACTCACCCCATCCCTTTTCCCCATAAAAAAACGCCGGCGGGTTTCCCCACAGGCGAATATGAACATCAAAAGTTTTGGTGGAGCTGAGGGGGATTGAACCCCTGACCTCCGCATTGCGAACGCGGCGCTCTCCCAGCTGAGCTACAGCCCCACAGAGCCCTTTTCTTATACACTATTTTTTTGGGCTTGTCAAGGGGCAATTTTTGTTTTATACTGCCTTTATGCAAAAAATGAAGATTTTTCTGACAGCCACCCTCACGCTGACCATTCTTTGGGTCGGCCTGATGCGCCTGACCGAGCAAGTCCTGATTCGCAATCTCCCGCGCCTGTTGGCCGACAACATGCCTGCGCTTTCCATCGGCAAAATAACACGCGCCGGTTGCATTTTTCAAGCCTGCCTCACGGCGCACAACCTCACTCTGTCTTTTCCTGATTCAGACCTCACAGTGCCCCGGCTCACGGCTCGCCTGACACCGGTATATCCCCCGCGGCTCACGCTGCAAACCCCGCCCGAAGGCGCGCTGATTGTGGACGCCACTTTGACCCCAAAACGCTGGGAAGTCCGTCAATTGTTCGCCCGGCTTTCCCCCCTCACAGTTCAAGCCCACGGCACCCTAGCCCCCGATTCAGGCGCGCTGTTCGTCCGGACCACCGGCCTAAAATCCTATCTCACGCGCCTCAGTATTTTGCCTGCATGGCTGACCTACCTGGCCCAAGATTCAGCCCAAACCTTCCCTTTAACGCTCCGAAACGGTGCGTTGGCATACCAAGACATTCCACTGATTTATTTAGATTTTTGGCAGCGATAAAAAGCGGTATTCGGTTCCATCAGGCGACAGTTAAACACCGCCCGCCCATCTGCCACCGCCACCAATCCGCGCTCGGCACAGGCCGCCTCGGCCAACGCCTGAACCTCGGCCGTGTCATGCCACAGAGGATTATAACACACCGCCACGCGTTCAGGCCGAGATTGCCCCACCGGCGCCACCTGCCCGGCCTCGCGCCGTGAATCGACAAAAGGCGCCACCTCTGCGCAGGCCGTCAGCAAGAGCCCCGCTCCCCCAACGCCCGCGCACAGTGCCTTTTTGATAAAGTTGTTATTTTTCAAGCCCTTAAACACTTGTTTTAACGGATGCCAAAGATTTATCATACAGGATCGCTTCCACTTTGGCTTGTGCTTCGACTTCATTGATTTTATGCACGACGGCATATTCGGGTGCAAATCGACCCATCGCCTGCTCAAAGATTTGGCGTTCGCTATAAGTTTGTTCAGCGAAGTCCGGATTTTTATACAAGTCGCGCAAGACTTCCGCCACGGCCACCGGGTCGCCCGAGTTGATTTTCGTCAGGTATTCTTGCGAACGTTTGCTCCATTGGGCGCGTTTAATTTTTGCTTTCCCTTGCAAGGTATGTTCGGCGACTTTCATAACCGAGGCATCCGACACCTGGCGCAAACCGCTGTTTTTAGCTTTTGCCAAGGGAATACGCAGCATCATTTTATCTTTATTAAAGTTAATCGCAATCAGATCCAGACTTTGTCCGGCAACATCTGTTTTTTGGATTTCTTTAACCTGTCCGACACCGTGCGCCGGATAGACAACGAAATCACCAGGATTAAATGTGTAGTCTTTTGACATATCATGTTCTCCTTTCTGTCTGACAGGGGGCATTATAGCACATTTTTTTCAATTTTGAAAGCACAAAATGCGATTTTCAGATTTTTTTTGCATATCTGTTTGAACTTCCCGATTTTTTCATATAGTTCTCCCCTCTGCCTTTTTCCACTCCCCCACCCTTTCGTGTGTATCCTAGCCAAACCGGCCTTATTTATCGCTCTTTCGTCGGTTGCAATCCCGACACAGCATTTGACAGTTATCCGGGGTCGTATGCCCCCCACCGTTTCAACGCTTTTGCGTTTTTTATTGCGTTATTTTTGATTTTGTGCTATAATGGGGTCATCTTAACAATTCACAGGAGGTTTTTTATGAGCAAGAAACAATTTATTCGCTATGACGCCGATCCCGAGATGACAATCGGTTGTGCGATTACCGAAGCGGTCGAGCTCTCCAAACGCGCACACAAGCCGGTTGTGGCTCATGTGCGGGGCATAGCCGTTCGTGTCAATCGCCATACCAGCTTGGACGACGGCGTTTCGCGCTATCGCCAGGCCGTTGAACGCCTGACCCGCACCCGCACGTAACCTCAACTCAACAGGAGAAAAAATGAAAAGATTATTATGCACACTGGCTGTATTGTTGCTGACTGTCCCGGCATTCGCCGATTGCCTTTCGCCTGACGCTTCTCCGGAGGTCGCTGCGGCATGCAAAAAACACAAAACGGATTGTCCCCCGGGCACAATTTACACGGTTATTTTGGGATATGATTTTGAGGTTAAGTATGCCAAATGTGTCCCATGTGATTCGTATGAGTATATCCCTCTATACCCGGCCTGCACCACCGCGTCCGAGGCTCGCAAACGCTGCCCCGACAGATACATCGCTTATGATTGCGGTGTTGGTTCTGTTTTGTCTTGCGCTTCTCATTTGCAGGTAGACAAGCGGACTAAAACCTGCACACTTCCCCCGAATATCATGTATTAAACCGACCGCCACACCGTAAAAGGTTTTCCAAATCCACCGTTTCCCCCTTTAATTTAGTTTGACATCGGGGCACTTTTTTGCTACACTTTTTTATGATAACACCAACAGTTAACAGGAAAGTAAAAGTATTATGATTTCAAAAAGACCGTTGTATTGATCCCCCGATGAAAGGTATATCTCGGGATATACCTGAATATATACCCACCGTGAGCCCTGATTTTACCAAGTGTGAGCTCCCTCATCCCAACAAACGCACAGGTTGCAACGTAAAAACAATTTACGATTTTTTACGGTCAGCCTGTCTATCGAAAAAGTCTATATCTTCAAACAGTTCTGCTTGCTTTAATTGATAGCATTTTGATTTTTATACCAAAATTTTCAAAAAAATAGTTGACTTACTTTACAACTTATAGTAGTATTTTACACAAGAAAAGTATCTGTCATTAGCTTTTAATGAAAGGAACTGCAATAATGTCAACATATTTAGTAACGGGTGGAGCCGGATTTATTGGCAGTCATCTGGCCGATAAAAAGGATTAATTATGCAACTAGTCATATTGGCCGGCGGAAAAGGAACTCGCCTGGGACTGACGGATATTCCCAAGCCAATGGTCTCTATGGCGGGAAAGCCTTTGCTGGAACACCAAATTGAACTGGCCAAGCACTATGGTGTGGACGAAATTTTCATTCTCTCAGGGCATTTGGCGCATGTTATCAGCGATTATTTTAAAGACGGTTCTAAATGGGGGGTCAAGATACATCACATTATTGAGCCAAAACCTCTCGGAACGGCCGGGGCATTAAAGTTGCTAAAAGGAAAACTGACTGACCGATTTTTAGTTTTCTATGGTGATGTTGTCATGGATTTTGACATTAAATCTTTCCAAAATTTTGATTTGGCCCACAATGGAATAGCGTCCATTTTAGTTCACCCCAACGATCATCCTTATGACAGCGATTTAATTGAGATTAACAACACGGATAAAGTATTGGCATTTCTACCCAAACCACATCCACATAATTTGAATTATCGTAATCTTGTGAATGCGGCTGTATATATATTATCTCCGGAAATTATGGATTATATAGAAGATGATGTATCAAGTGATTTTGGAAAAGACATATTTCCCAAGGTTTTGAAAGCGCAAAAAGATATTTATGCTTATCAGACGGCGGAATACGTCAAAGATATGGGGACGAAAGATCGTTTTCTGGCCGTATGCCAAGATTTAGAAAGCGGTAAAGTCAGTCGGCTCAACAAAAGAAATAAGCGTCCGGCTATATTTTTAGACCGAGATGGCACACTAAATAAAAATATGGACACACATCCGTCGGTCAAAGATTTTGAATTACTTCCCGATGTAGCCCAAGCCGTTAAACTTATTAATTCCACAAATTACCTGGCAATCATTATTACAAATCAACCCATGATAGCAAAAGGTTTCATCAGTTTCCAAGACGTTGAAAATATTCATAAAAAACTGGAAACAGACCTTGGGAGCAATCAAGCGTATGTAGATCGTATTTACTATTGCCCGCACCACCCGGACAAAGGTTTTGCCGGAGAGATCCCGGATCTTAAAATAGATTGTGATTGCCGCAAACCGAAAATCGGCCTGTTTTTACAAGCTCAACAAGATTTTAACATTGATTTATCCCGGTCATGGATGATTGGTGACAGTGAAACGGATATGCAGGCCGGAAAAACAGCCGGTTGTAAAACCATTTTGGTAAATAACACTGTGTCGCGTTGTGAGATTGCCGATTTTCAGGCAAATAATCTTTTAGCCGCAATAAATTTAATTTTAGAAAGGAGCAAAAAATGACTAAAAATGTATTAATCACAGGTATTACTGGTTTCGCGGGAAGCCATTTAATGGATTATATTCTGGAAAACACAGACTATACCGTTTATGGTTTAAAAAGAATGAATTCCAGCCTTAAAAATATTAAACATGCATTGGATCGGATTCACCTGATTGATGGAGATTTATTGGACGAAAGCAGCCTTATTAACGCCCTTAAGATTGCAAAACCCGATCAAATTTATCATTTGGGTGCTTTAAGTTGGGTTACCCCTTCTTGGAATATGCCGGCGGTCTATATGCAAACAAATGCTATTGGGACAATCAATTTACTTGAAGCAATGCGTGTTGTTGGAAATAATGCAAGGGTTTTAACCAGCGCAACCCCGGAAGAGTTTGGTGATGTGCCCTTGGATATGTTGCCTATTACAGAAAAAACACGGATTCATCCTATTAACCCTTATGCTGCCAGTAAAGCGGCTCAGGATATGGTCTGTATGACATACTATGCCAGCTATAATATGGATATCGTCCGAACCCGAGCCTTTAATCATGAAGGTCCAAGACGTAATGTTCATGGAGCCATTGCTTCATTCGCTTATCAAATTGCCTGTATAGAGGCCGGATTACAAGAACCCGTCATTAAAGTGGGTAATTTATCTGCCACACGTAATTTTACAGATATTAGAGATACCGTCAGAGCTTATTTTTTGGCTATGGAAAAAGGTAAAAGTGGTGAGTTGTACTTGATCGGAACAGATCAAATTTACACGATGGAAGCTTTATTAAAGAAGTTAATTACCTTCTCAACCAAGGCCAAAGAAATTACTATAGAGGTTGATCCGGCACGTGTTCGTCCGACAGAATTGATGACCTTCATTGGAGATTATACCAAATTCAAGACACAAACCGGTTGGGAAATGAAGTATAAGATTGACGAAACCCTTCAGTCTGTTTTGGATTATTGGAGAGGCGAAGTTGCTAAACAAGAATTGAGATAACAATTCTTCCGGGAGGTGGTTATGAATATTTTGATTACAGGAGCTGATGGTTTTATCGGTCGGCACCTTTGTGAAAAATTAAAATCAGTGAATAATATTGTGGGAATCGGTCTATTTGATAACTCAATTGAAGGAATTACTTATCACAAAATAAATGTTTTGGACAAGCAATCTCTTACTGATTTATGCGCAAAATATAAATTTGATAAGGTAATTCATGCGGCCGGCGTTACTTTCCACGATGACATCGTCAACAAAAAACAAATGTCTCTTGATGTTTGTTTCCGGGGAACGGAAAATTTAATAACAGCCTTTAATACTTATTGTCACGGCGGTCTTTTTGTTTATACTTCTACGGGAAAGATTTACGGAGGCGGCATTACTCAACCGATAGATGAGTTGACTCCCCCTAATCCCACAAATGTTTTGGGGAAGCAAAAACGCATGGTTGAACAGGTCATCGATTATTATTCTTCTGATAATCTTGACAATAAGTTCGTTATTTTTCGTATGTTTAATATATATGGATATGGGCAACGCCCTACCTTCGTTATTCCGCACATTATGGAGCAGATCAAAGTTTCTGATACGCTATCTCTCGGAAACATTAATGATGCACGAGATTACCTACATATCACAGATTTAGCGGATTGTTTTGCCACCCTATTAAAAAATTATAAGGCCAAACAGCAATTAGAATATTTTAATATCGGCACGGGAAAAGCTTATTCTGTCAAAGATATTTTGGAAATTATTGAAAAAGCAACTAATCGTCACTTCAATATCCGTATTGATGCTCAAAAATTACGTCATGACGAAACCAGTGTTGAATATGCCGATATCGAAAAGATCAGACAATTTACTGGTTGGGAACCTAAAATCAGTATTGAAAAAGGGCTCTGTGATATTTTAGAAAAGAGTCATTTATTAGTGAGGTAAAATGATTATAACCAGAACACCTTTTCGTGTCAGTTTTGCCGGCGGTGGCAGTGATTTATCAAATTATTATGAAAAATACGGAGGTGCCGTTGTCAGCACCGCAATCAACAAGTATGTATATCTGTCAATGCATCCTTATTTCTTTAATAATGAGTATCTTTTAAAATATTCTCAAACTGAAAATGCAAAATCCATCAATGAAATACAGCATCGCATTGTCAAAGAAGTATTTAAGTTGTATAATATAAAAGGTATAAGTCTCTGTTCTGACGCGGACATTCCGGCGGGGACCGGCCTGGCTTCATCTTCTGCTTTTTCGGTTGGCTTGATACACCTGTGTAATGCATGGAATGAAACTTATCTCGACAGAGAGCAGATAGCGGAACAGGCGTGCCATGTTGAAATTGATTTATTAAAAGAGCCCATCGGGAAACAGGATCAATACGCTTGTTCTTGTGGCGGCCTTAATTTCATAGAGTTTGAAAAAAATGGCAAAGTGAACGTTGAAAAAATTTACTTATCTTCTGACGGATATGAAAAACTGCAAAATAATCTTTTGTTATTTTATACAGGTAAAACCCACAAGGCGGGCGATATTTTGAAAGAGCAAAAGAAAAACACCACGGATGATACAAAAAAGATTGAAAATTTACACAAAATGGTTTCACTGGCCAAGGATTTAAGGTCTAATCTTCTTCACAATGATATCGATTCGATGGGAGAGATTCTCAAAACGAATTGGGCGTTAAAGAAAAGTTTAGCAAGTTGTATTTCAGATCCGTTTATTGATGAGCAATATGCGACGGCCATAAAAGCCGGTGCAGCCGGTGGAAAATTATTAGGTGCCGGCGGTGGCGGTTTTTTGCTTTTTTATGTCCCCGAAAAAAATCACACGCGTGTCCGTTCGGCCTTATCCCATCTGCGAGAAATGAAATTTGAGTTTGATAACAAAGGAACGAACGTAATTTACTACAACCGGTCATCAATGAAAGGAATAAAATGATGTTTAATTTCTCACAAGACATTGACGATTATTTGGCAAAATTAAAACAAACCATTGATAATTTAGACAAAACAGAGATTAACACTTTTATCAATATGCTGATAAAAGCCCGAGACGAAAGTAGAACAATTTTTATTATGGGCAACGGTGGTTCGGCTTCCACAGCCTCACATTTTTGTTGTGATTTTAACAAGGGGGCTTCTTACGGCTATGGCAAGAGATTTAGATTTATCTGCCTGAATGATAATACGGCGACGATGATGGCCTATTCAAATGATGTCGCTTACGAGGACGCCTTGGTTGAACAACTTAAAAACTTTTTTGAACCGGGTGATTATGTCATTGGGATCAGTGGCTCCGGCAACAGTAAAAACGTCATTAAAGCGATAGAGTATGCGAATGAGAATGGTGGTGTCAGCATCGGACTGACCGGCTACCAAGGCGGTAAATTAAAACGAATTTGCCATCATTCCGTCAATATGAATGTGGATGATATGCAAATATCCGAGGATTTACACATGATGATGGATCACTTATCCCTCAGAATTATTACCGGAAAGGAATATTAGAATGAAACACCAACCCAAAGTTTCCGTCATTGTCCCTATTTATAAGGTAGAGAAATATCTTGTTCAATGTATTGACAGTATTTTGGCACAAACTCTAAAAGACATAGAGGTTATTTTAGTAGATGAAGGGGATCTGGATGCCTGCCGCGCCATTTGCGACATGTATGAATTTGGCGTAAAAAAAGACAAGCGCGTAAAAACAATTCACGAAAAAAACGGCGGGTATGGTGCTTCTGTCAATAAAGGTTTTGCCATTGCCACGGGCGAATACATTTCCATCATTGAATCGGACGATTTTATTGAACCGACCATGTATGAAGAGATGTATAATTACGCCAAAAAGATTGGGGCAGACGTTGTTAAAACGCCTTATTACGAGTATTGGGACAAAACAAAAACATCACCGGAACGGAAAAAAATCTGCAGCTATGCAAAGGCCCTGACAAAATCCTGTCCCAAAAACAAAACATTCAGCGTATTGGATTATCCGCAATTGATGGGGGTCCATGCGTCATTGTGGTCCGGTATTTATAAAACATCTTATATGAAAGCCAAAAATATCAAATTTATCACGGCAAAAGGCGGGGCTTATGTTGATGTTGGTTTCAGAATAGATACACTGATTAACACACGCAAAGTTGCATGGTATCCCAAACCATTTTATAATTATCGTTTAACAAACGACGGTTCAACGACAAATAACTTTAATTTAACAGTTATGTTAGAACGCTGGAACGAGGTGCATACAACTATCGACAAAGAGATCTATCGCAAAATCGGTCCTGCGTTATATTGGGATGAATACTTAAACACCATAGGATATTTATTTACCGATTATCCTGTAACCCAAGAACAATTAGAAATGATACGCCAAAACTTACAGTATGTTGATGATGATATTATCAAACGCTGCAAGAAATTAGGCGAAAAACGAAATGTTGTTTTAGCTATTAAACAAGGGGAGTATCGATTAAAATCGAAACCTCAAAGAAAAAGAAATTGGTCTAAATGCGAATTTTATGCAGGAAAAAAGTTGCTGTCTATTCATTTTTTTGTTGGATTAAAACACAATATTGTGCGCAATATTTTTCGAATTGGCGGTCTGTATGTTATTGACATTTGCATCGGAAAGATTAAATAGGAGAAAAAAATGAGTTTTTGGAGTGGCATATCACCATTATACTATCAACCACCACCGAAAGAGTAAAAGCTAATGACAAAAGTATCTATTATTTTACCCATTTATAATGTAGCAAAATACCTGCCGAAATGCATTGATTCCGTATTGAATCAAACATTAAGGGATATTGAGGTTATCTTGGCCACCGACGGCCCGGCGGATTGTGATGAAATTTGTGCTTCTTATGCCAAACAAGACAAACGCGTCCGGGTTATTTCGCACCCCGGCGGATACGGGAAAGCCGTCAACCAAGGGATCACTATTGCCAGAGGCAAATATATTGGCATTGTCGAACCAGATGATTGGTGCGACCCAAGCATGTTTGAAAAACTGTATCGAGCCGCCGAAAAGGAACATGCCGATGTCGCCAAGTGCGGATTTTATCGCAGTTATGATGCAAATCCCCGCGCGCACAAAATAGCCATGGATATACCGGATGGTTATTTCAACCCATCCGATCATCTGGAACTTCTGCGTTTTCAACCATCGGTATGGAGTGCCATTTACCTGAAAAAATTTTTAGATCAAAATAACATTCGGTTTATGGAGGAGAAAAAATTATCCTACATTGACGCCCCCTTTCACGAAGAAACATTTTTAAAGGCAAAACGGTATGTCAGTTTATCCGAACCTTTGTATTTTTATTATCAGGACAATCCCGACCAATCGGTTAAAAGTTCAAAAAAAATTCTTGATGGTGTCCGGACAGAAGAGTTTGCCTTTCAGCGGTTATCAGCGGACAAGGAATTATTTGAGTCCATAAAGGAATTTTTTATGGAAACAACCGCATTACACCTTAAATGGAATTGGGATAGGATGCAAACCCCTGAAGATCGGAAAGAATTTTGGAAAGCTGCCCATAATTATGTTCAGCGCCTTGATTTAGAAAGTATTCACTTTACGGCTTTTCACAACACGCTTCTTCAAGAGTTTTTTCTGTGCCTGAAAAAGCACAGAAATTATAAAGAATACGTTCAGATTGCCAACCGTGTATCCTGGGTAAAGGTATTAGGCCTCCCTTTTGTAAAGATTGCTTTTCGCGACGGGAAAAGCGTCTCTTTTTTCTTATTTAACAAAATTCCGTTATTCAAGATTAAATATCAAAAAAACAAAAGGATATTCAAGTTATTCAATATCCTGCCGATTTTAATAATAAAAAACAGATAAGGAACCATAAAAATGAATTTAACCATATTAGGCGGCGGATTATCCGCATTATCCCTTGCTTATTTTTTACAGAACAACGATAAAATTGATGAAATAACCATCTTGGAAAAGGATGAAGTCCCGGGCGGAATCTGCCGCACCTATAAGAAAAATGGTATTGAATATGATGTGGGACCGCATATTATTTTTTCAAAGAATAAAGAAATTCTGGATCTGATGAATAACTTGCTTGGTGAAAATAATGAAAAGCACCGAAGATCCAATCGGGTTTTATACAAAAAACGCTTTGTTCAATATCCCTTTGAAAATGATTTATCCCAGCTACCGCAAGAGGACATTGACTATTGTGTGAACACCTTTGTTCATAATCCGTTTGAACATTACACAGCGACCAATATGTTGCAATTTTTTCTGAAAACATTTGGAGAAGGCATTACAAACACTTATTTAAGGCCCTATAATGAAAAAATTTGGAAATTTGATCCTGCTTTTATGGACACCCAAATGGTCGAACGTATTCCAAAACCGCCTCAGGACGCTATTCTGCGCAGCGCCCGCGGTGAAACAATTGATGGATATTTGCATCAACTGTATTTCACTTATCCCAAGCACGGCGGGACAGAATCTTTAATAAAGGCATTCATCAGTAAACTAGGACCAAAAGTTAAAATCCATACAAATGCAAAAGTATTAAAAGTTGAAAAAGCAACAGACGGTTATCAGGTAAATACTTCTATCGGTGCTTTTGAAACGCATAAATTGGTTTCCACAATGCCGTTAAATGAGTTTTGTCATCTCTATCAGGATGCTCAAAAACCACAAACAATTTTAGATGCCGCTCATAATTTGCGTTATAATTCAATCGCGATATGCATTATAAATGTAAAAAAAGATTATGCGGGTGATAACTATGCATTTACGGTTGCAGATAAAAACGTAAAATTTCACCGTGTTTCAAAATTAGATTTTATGGGGCCGGGGTATCACATTGACGGGACGACCACATATATGGCGGAAATCACATATCGCAAGAATGATCTGAACGACAAAGCATCTGATAAAGAGCTCATTCATTCGGTTATAGCCGGATTAAAAACAATCGGTTTTATTGATTCCCCCCAAGATGTTAATTTTAGTGAAATAAAACGGTTTGAATATGCCTATGTTATTTATGATTTGGATCATCGGACAAATGTGAATACACTAAAACACTATTTTAAGGATCAGGGTATTTGGCTAAACGGGCGTTTCGGATCTTTTGAATATTTAAATATGGATGCAATTATTCAACAATCCAAGGATTTGGCGGAAACCGAAATCAACAATGATTTAGAATTACCATAAAGACATACCGACATTGAAAGAAAATATATGAATATAATTGTCAATCTCAAACAGACCAACCTTGTTCGGAATTACTCCAAAATATATCCTTATGTTCGGCCTTATTTAGGACGGGCAATTTTGGCGTTGTTGGTCACATTACCGCTGGGGGCAATGGATGCCGTCATTGCGTGGGTATTAAAGCCTTATATGGACATTGTGATGATTGAAAAAAGTGCAAAAGTCACTTCACTTCTGCCACTATTAATTATTATTTTCAGCTTGGCGCAAAGTTTGCTCAATTACGCCGCCACTTATTTGAACACCTGGGTCGGTCAAAAGATTACAATGGATCTTAAAAAAAGCCTTTTCAGAAAGATGATGCGTTGTGATGCCGCTTTTTTTGACAAGACCACCTCCGGCGATGTGATGTTCCGTTTTAATCAAGATGCCGATCTGGCCTGCAACGGCCTGTTATCCAACTTAAAACTCTTTACCACGCGTTTATTTTCATCTCTATCCTTGATCGTTGTTTTACTTTACAATTCTTGGCAACTTTCTATTATTGCTGTTGTTGTTTTGGGGGCGGCTTTATTTCCCCTGACGCGTGTTCGCAAAAAGATAAAAGACATTATGGATAAAACCGTCTTTTCCGGAGCCCGCATTATGACCCATTATAACGAGGCTTTTTCAGGCAACCGGGTCGTTTCCTCGTTTAATTTATATGAGTATCAATACAATCGTTTTTGCGAAACTTTACGTTCCGTATTCAAACTTGGCATGAATATGACCAAAAAGACCGGAATGCTGACCCCTATGATGCATTTTATGATTTCCATCGGGATCGCAGGAGTTATCTGGTATGGCAGTTATTTAATCACAACGGAGCAACTGACCCCGGGTGGGTTTGTTTCTTTCATTACGGCCTTATTGATGCTGTATCATCCGATTAAATCCATCGGGTCCAATTTCACAAACGTTCAAATGTCTTTGTTGGCTATGGAGCGCGTATTTGGTGTATTAGACGAGCAACCACACATACATAATTCCCCCAATGCTGTCCGGATAACGGGGATAAAATCCGACATACAATTTGATAATGTTTGGTTTGAATATGAAGCCAATCGGCCCGTGTTAAAAGGCATTTCTTTGGATGTTAAAAAAGGCCAAACGATTGCTTTTGTCGGCAACTCCGGCGGGGGTAAATCCACAATGGTCAGCCTTCTTCCCCGGTTTTATGATGTCCGCCAAGGAGCGATTAAAATTGATGGCCGGGATATTCGGGAAATAGAACTGGATTCTCTGCGAGATCAAATTGCTGTTGTATTCCAGGATAATGTTCTATTTGCCGGCACAATCCGAAACAATATCCTTTTGGGTAATGCCGATGCAACCGAACAGGATATTCGTCAGGCCGTTCATAACGCCTGCCTTGACGAGTTTATCAGTTCTTTGCCCAATGGCCTGGACACGGAAATCGGGGAAAGAGGAACAAAATTATCCGGCGGACAAAAACAACGGGTTGCCATCGCCCGGGCTTTTCTTAAAAATGCTCCGATTGTTATTTTGGATGAAGCGACTTCCGCCCTGGATAATAAATCCGAAGAAATCGTGCAGCAGGCCATTTATAACCTGATGGAGGATAGAACGGTATTTATTATCGCCCACCGTTTGTCAACAGTCAAAAATGCTGACCGGATCGTGGTTATTGACCATGGCGAAATACGAGAGATGGGTACGCATGAAGAATTGCTTGCAAAAGACCACTCCGTTTATGCCGCCCTGTATAAGACGCAATTAAAATAAAAGTTATGTTTTCGGAATGTTATTTTATCTCATAAGACTGGCATATCTGATCTTTGCAGGATTTATAATATGGTCTGCTTCATACCGGTAATCGTGAAATAATTTCCAAATAAAAAAATGGTGCCGAGAATGTGACTTGAACACACGACCCACGCATTACGAATGCGTTGCTCTACCAACTGAGCTATCTCGGCAACAGGTTAGTTATACCCGAAATGAAATCAAAAATCAAGTGTTTTTTCTTATTTACTGCGTTATTCGTTCCAAAATGTAATGATATGCGTCATTAAGCCGTTTGAAACGATGCTCGGATTCCGGATCCCCTTTGTTCACATCGGGGTGGTATTGCTTGGCCAGTTTCTTGAACTGCCGTTTGACGGATGACACCGTGAGCGGCGGAGTCAACTCCATAAAATCAATGGCGGCTTGCATCTTCTTTTCAAACCGAGGCGTTGCGGGCGGCGGGTTATACTTGCCGTCCATACCCAGGCCCATGTCCTGTTGTGCCCCCAACGGATCGTGAACACGCGGATTGGACTTGATCCCTCCGTGGCCCAGTTTCCAAGTGGGGCGCTGCCATACCACATCGTTTTGCAGATGTTCTTCTATTTCTTCGGCGGACAAACCTTTCAGAAAGTCCCAGTTCTTATTATACTCGGCCACATGTTTTTGGCAAAAGTAATAATAATCCCGCAGGTTTCTGTCCTTTGGTGCGCGGTATTCACCGCAATCCGTGCACCCCGGAAAATCGCAGATTCGCGTTGTCTTCGGTTTGACATTTTTTGAGTAGCGTTTCATCGTTTTCCTATCAAACAAAGCCCCTATCACGCGACAGAGGCCATTTCAAAATCAGATCCGAGGACCTATTTTGTGAACAAGGATTTAACAGCTGCCGCCAAACGAGAGATATGACGAGACGCTGTCTTCTTGTGCATTGTGCCCTTACCGGCGGCGCGCGCCAAAGCCGATTCAGCACCCGCAAAAGCAACCTTGGCCGCTTCTTTATCACCGGCGGCAACCGCTTTACGAGTCTTCTTTTCAGCCGTGCGCACAGCATTCAAGCGGTTTAAGTTGATCACTTCACGTTTTTTGTTGCGTTTAATACGCGTTTTTGCAGATTTAATGTTGGCCATTTTATTCCCCAAACTATAATATAAAAAAACTACAAATTCCTTTATACACGAAAAAAGCACAAAAGTCAAGCATTTTTTGCACCCTCTTGACATTTCGTTCAAAAAAGGTTAAAACAGAAAAAAACAAACAGAAAGGACAAACCATGACAAATACACTGATGCAAGGTAAAAAAGGCTTGATTATGGGGGTGGCAAACGATCACTCTATCGCGTGGGGAATCGCCAAATCCCTGGCCGATGCGGGCGCCGAATTGGCATTCACCTATCAGGGGGAAGCGTTGGAACGACGCGTCAAACCCTTGGCCGAATCGGTGGGATCAAAACTGGTGCTGCCGTGCAATGTGTTGGATAAAGCCTCTATGGATGCGACTTTTCAAACCATCAAAGAGACCTGGGGGCAGTTGGACTTTGTGGTGCACGCGATCGCCTTTGCCGACAAAAGCGAACTGAAAGGACGATATGTGGATACCACGGCTGATAACTTTTCCAATGCGCTGTTGATTTCGTGCTATTCCTTTACCGATGTGTGCAAGCGCGCGGCCGAACTGATGACCGAGGGCGGGGCGTGTTTGACCTTGACCTATTTAGGGGCGGAGCGGTATGTGCCGAACTATAATGTCATGGGTGTGGCCAAGGCGGCACTGGAAGCGTCGGTGCGCTATATCGCCTATGACCTGGGCAAGCAAAATGTGCGTGTCAATGCGATTTCGGCCGGGCCGGTGCGGACTTTGGCGGCGTCGGGAATCGGCGATTTCCGGCAGATTCTGGGATGGGTTGAAAATAATTCGGCTCTGGGACGGAATATCACAACCGATGATGTAGGCAAAACCGGTCTGTATCTGTGCAGCGACCTGTCGTCCGGGGTGACGGGTGAAGTAATCCATGTGGATGCGGGATACAGCCTGAACGGTATGATGCGCCTGGACACGGCCGTCAAGTCCGCCGAGTTATTAGCCGCCTTTAAAGATTAGGGTTTCAAGTCGGCAATTCGGGCTGCAATCGTGGTGGCGGCGCGCCCCAAAAGCGTGCTTTGCGCCGCAGCGGCGTCGGCATAAGTTGCCCCCACCGGGACAGAGTCATTGAGACGCAGGCGCGCGACCAACTGCCCCGACGAACGCCGAATCATTGCCCAACCGTCCAGTGTGGCAGATTGGCCCGGCACAACGGTCAGTTGTGTGATTTCCAGCGACAGAAAATAGTCAAATTGCTCTTGCGCCGTGGTGCGTTTCTTGACAACGGCATTCGGCAGGCATGCCGATAAATCGGCAATCATGGCTTGGTTGATCAGGTTCGGCAGCGGTTCCAGCCAGCGATTCATCTCGGAGACCTGAGCCTCGGGCCGGGTGGCGTCAAATACCACCATTTGCGGGCGATCCAGAGCGCGGGGGACTTGAACCCGGGTAAGCGCGACGGTGGCCGCGGCAGCCGGGTGTGGTGCCGTGCATACCGTTGTATTCAATGTGTAAAATTGCGGCGGCGTGCTGCGACCCCCCAAGCACCCCGTCAGAATCAATCCGGTCAGCAAAATCCAAGTGTGTTTCATCATCTTTTTCCTTTCAGCAGCGATTCGGGGTATTCTTGCAAATAATCCGTCAGATTGCGCAGCGATCGCATCGCATCGGAAGTATCCGACAGCGCTTGATTAAGTGAATCCAGCGTCTCAGCCTGAATCTCGCCCGTCAGGGTCTGTAAATTTTGGGCCGATTTGGTCAACGCGGGCAACAGGACGGGCAACTCCTTTTCCAGTGTGGTCAAGGTGGCGTTAATCTTGTCAAACGAATCTTGAATCGGCAGGTTGTCCAGGCCTTTGGTCAACTCGCCGGCCGGGGAAAGCAGGGTCGGAATCTCGGGAATGCTTTGGTGCGCGTCGGCAGCCGCCTGTGCCAAATTGAGCGGGGCACCTGGGTTCATGCTGAGCTCGATCATCAGCTGGCCGGTCAGGTAATTCTGAGTCAGCAGGCGGGCGCGCAACCCCTTTTCAATCAATAACTGCAACGATTGGCGGCGGTTGTTCATCAGGACTTGCCAAAAATTATTTTGGGACTTGGTGACGGGAATCAAACGCACATACACCGGCGTTTGGAACGTCAGCGTCTGGGGATCCGCAACCAGCGAAATACGGACGACTTTGCCGATTTCTACACCGTTAAACACCACCGGAGAACCGACGGATAACCCCTTGACCGACTCGTTAAAATACATAACGGCCATATACTTGTCATCCGGCCAGAGGCGGGAAATCAGCGCTTGGCCGACGATGAATAACAGGGCAATCACCCCCGTGATGAAAAACAGTCCGATGGATTTCTTATTCGGTTTTCGTTTCATGACAAACTCCTCGTGTTAAAAACCGGGCAACCGTCGCGTTGGGCGGGTCCCGCAATAAATCAGACGGACGGCCGCGGGCGATAATGCTGCGCGTGGCGGCGTCCAGAAAAATGCTGTTCGTGCCGATGGATAGCAGCGAGGGCAACTCGTGCGTGATCATCACAATGGTGGTGCCGAGGCTGCGGTTGATGTTCAAAATCAGCTCGTCCAGCGCACGGGAACTGAGCGGATCCAGGCCGGCAGAAGGCTCGTCAAAATATACAATCCGGGGATCCAGTGCCAGTGCGCGTGCCAGGCCTGCCCGCTTTTTCATACCGCCGCTGATCTCGGAAGGATAAAAATCGTTAAAGCCCGCCAAACCCACCAGAGCCAGTTTTAAATCCACAATCTGGGCAATCGTTTGGGGGTCGTAGTCGGTTTGCTGTTGCAGAGGAAGCGCAACATTCTCGGCCAAAGTCATCGCACTGAACAGCGCACCGCTTTGATACAAAATGCCGCATTGACGCAGGGTTTGGGTGCGCTGAGCCGCGGAGGCTGTGGCGATATTGCTGCCACCGATACAGACTGAGCCCCGAGGAATGGGTAAAAGACCCGTCAGGGCGCGCAAGAGGCTGCTTTTCCCGCAACCAGAAGCCCCCATAATGATGAAAATATCGCCCCGATTCACCGTGAACGAAATGTCTCGCATGACGATATAGTCATCGTATGCCACGGTCAGATTCTGAACATCTATGATCGCTGTCATATCCCGAGACCCTCACAAATCAAAGTAATAACTCCGGTCATCACAATCATCCAAACAATTCCATACACAACCGCGCGTGTGGTGGCAATGCCGACACTGCCGGAATCACGACCGCAGTGCATACCGAAATAACACCCACACAACGCGATGATAATGCCGAACACAAAGCCGTGAAAGACTCCGACCCAAAAATTCGTTAAATTAAACGCAGCGACCGAGTATTTCCAATACTCCTCGGGGGCCAGACCCAGCATCACGACGCCGACCAATCCGCCGCCCAACATACCCGCAAAATCAGCCAAGATGACCAGCAACGGCATCACCAGCATCATCGCCAGCAAGCGTGGCAAAACCAAAAAATCTGTGCGCGAAATGCCCATCGTTTTAAGGGCGTCCAACTCTTCATTCACCTGCATGGTGCCGATCGCAGCCGCAAAAGAAGCCCCTGTGCGACCGGCCATAATGACGCCGATCATAATCGCTCCCATGATCCGCGTCATGCCGATGGTGACCAGGCTGGCAACATAAATCTGCGCACCGAAGGATTTAAGCTGAATCGCACCGACGAACGCTAAAATCAAGCCGACAAGCAGACTGATGAGGCTGACGATACCGACGGCTCGCGGACCGCAATCTTCCAGCGCGGACCACAAATCGGTGGGACGCATCACCGCTTGGCGCCGAATCAGGCGATGCAGCGAGGCCAAGGCTTGGCACAGGAAATCCAGGCCGCGCTCGGTGCTGGCGGAAACGCGCAATACTTGGTCGCCAATCCGATCCAAAAACGGCAGGCGACGAGGTTTGGGCGTGGTTTGGACTGTGGACTTGCGGCCGGCCAAAGTCAGCAATTGGCGCAGGTTATCGGGGAGAGCACTTTCATCAAAATTGAGAGCCGGGCACTGCTGTTTGAGGGCGTAAATCGCCGCCGGCAGCGTAGAATCCCAGGGGCCCAGATCGCCCGTTTGCCAGCGGAGTTTAAAAGCGCGGGCTTGGGTCAGGGCTGTGCGCCAGGCGGCGACGGTTCGGGCCGTGTTCATGTGGCGACAGTCCCCCGAAAAGGTAATGATAAGGGTTGTGCCCCGATGTGTGATCGTGTCAGTCATAAAATGAATATACGGACAATCGGCGGGAAAGTCAATAAAAAACAGCACAGGAGAGGGGGATATCGGCCGTTTGATTTATGGATTGCCACGGGGACAGGGAAGATGAGTAAAAAAGGTTAAAGGTGGAGGTTTTTGTGGGTGTCCAGCAGGCGGTTTATAATCTCTTCACGCTTGTGCCGGCGGGTTTCGTCGTCTAGATCAGGTGATTTTGGGGTGGGAGCGATGTCCTGTGTATCCTTGAACGCGTTACGAATATCAATCGCGTTATGATTGTCAAAAGGTGTCGACCGGGAAGAAGCGTCTTGCAAGATCTGTTGCGTCTTTTTGGGCGATTCTTGAATATTTTGAACGCCGTCTTGCAATCTTTTCCGAAGGCCGGCAATTCTCTCATCAGGGCCGAACGGAATGTCCAGCCGGTTTTTGAGGGCAGGATTGGGGCCACTGAGATACCCGAAATGTTTTTGCACCGCAGCAGCCGAAAATTTCGGATTGACTTTGGTTGAAAAGTTGATAATCAGGCGGCCTTGCTCTTGTTTCCAGGAACAATCCGATTTGCCGGTCAGCTTCTGTGCCACGGCGTGTATGGCAGACTTGTTGAGCAGTTTATTGACCGTCAGAGAATTTATCAAACGATTTTCTATCCGGCTGCCGAAAAAATGGGCTTCCTTTTCGCAGGGTTGATTTTTGTATGCCGCAAAAGCCTTGTCATGCCATTTCGGATTTTTTTTCGCAAGCTGCGGATCAGCATAATACTTTTGGGATAATTCAAAAAAATCGGTGGTTCCCTCGGTTTGAGTAGAATGCAGCAATTCATGGAACAGCGTGCGCATAATACCGGAGGGCGTGTCGGCCCGCTCTAAATCGGCTTGATTTATCCAGATCAGGTTGGTTGCACCCAGTTTGTCTTGGCCGGAGCCCAGTTCCTGCGAATATCCGTGTGCGTCTTCTCTTTCTTTGTTCACTTTAACCCGGACGGTGTGGCCGTTATTGAACAACGAAATGCCGGAATCATGCGAGATCCAATTACCGACTTTTTCACACAGGCGCACTTTCTCTTCAATCGTTTTTCCCCGAAACGAAGTAATGGTGTCGGCCATTTCCGGATTGAGAGATAACCGTTCAATACACTGCTCCGCCAAAGTTGACAGTTGGGCTTGGCGTTGGTCCGAAAGTTCGTAGTCATGATATAACGCATAAAATATATCCGGATTATCCATCATGACTTTTCGGCGTTTGGCGGCCTGCTGAGTCGGCGTTTGAGCCCGGGATTGAACGGCTGATTCAATCTGTTTAAGGGCTTCAAAACGCTGCCGGTCGGAGGTGTATTTCAGGTTGATTTCCATAAAGTCCCCCGGGGGCTAGAACACCCATTTAAGACCGGAGCGGAGGTCGGAGCGGGGGGATTGATCCCAATAATGGCGGGCTTGGCCATAAAGGCTGAACGAGCCGGCCGTGTAGGTAAAGCCCATCGCTGCCTCGGCACGCCAATCTCGGCCTGCCCCGTCCGTCAGGTCAAAAGTCCCGCTCATGCCGCGCATACCTACCCGCGTCCGATACGGATCCGCAAACTCGTGATAACCCATAATCCGCGCCGTCATACTCAATCTCCCATTCCGTGTCTCCGTCGTGCGCGTCAGGTTCAAACCGATACCGCTCTCCACCGACATCTGACGATCCGACGGAATGGTCAGGGCATATGCCTTGCTATCCTCGCCTCCCTTTTGATGCAGCATTAACGCATTCATCTCTATGGTCGGGGCAATCTCGGTATCCCCGAACCGCATCGGATAGCGACCCTCGTTCATCAAGCCGGCCACACGGCGGCTGATCATCCCGGAATAGGTCATCGCATTCATCCCCGAGCGGTTATAATGCCCGCGCATAAAGCCTACCGTCGGCGTCATCATCATCTGCACTTTGCCATAGCGATAGTTCACAGGCATCGCAACTTGATACACCACATTGTTGCGACTGTTATCCAGGCTCTTGTCCTTGGTGGACAGGTGCGCCACTGACATCGCATAGCCGACCTTGACATGCGGGGTAATACGCTTGTTCCCCAGGGCGTATTGCCCGTTGCTGCCGCGGTTGTTCTTGAACGAAAAGGCGCTGACCGAGCCGGAAGTTTCCAGCGTGTTTTTGTCCGCGCCGGCAAACAAAGCCGTGTTCATGGCCAAGTTCATCTCACGCACCACCGTCATATCCTCGTGCGCAAAGCGGGGAAGGCTGCCCATACCGCCCAGCGCATTCATCGCACCGCGGAAAGCCCCGGCTGTGCCGATGGATTTTAGCTCGCGGTAAAACGCCTCATTGTTCCCAAGCGCATAGTTGTGCTCCAAAAATGCCGCGAGGCTCCCGTTCTCCGTCAACTCGTCAAAACCACGACGCGTCATCGTAATGTCGGCCGAACCGTCTTGGAATTTGCTGATAGAAGCATTAAACATCGCCGAGCCGGACCAAAGGTCAATTTTGGAAATATCGGCGGTGGTAATGGCATTCGTATTGGTGTAGGAATCCGCAAACCCACGAGCCACAAAGGACGGGTCTACACCCATGGCCCCCTGATATGTGGCAGAACCGAAATCATATTTACCACTCCCGCCCAGCATTAAAGTCGCACCGCCCAGAGCCGCGCTGCTGATCGTTCGACCGGCCCCGCCGACCAAGTCATTCAACACCGAGATTTTCGGCTGGTTGAGCGCGATATACCAGGCGTTGTCCAGGTCGCTTTTCTCGTCAGCGGTAATCGTGCCGGTGGCGGCAGAAGGATTGCCTTTGTCTTGAATCTGAATAATGCCGTTATTCTTAATGGTGGCACCGGACTCGGCATAAATACCGTAAGCCTTACCATACACGGTGCGCGGGTCGGGGCTGCAACATTCGTGCGCCACCAAAATCGTGCCGGTGTTGTTGACCGTTACCCCGGCGCCGGCATAAATACCGATCACATTTCGGGCGTTGGGACTGCGGTTATCAACACTGACCGTGCCGGTGTTGTTCACAACCGTGCCGTCGCCGGTCGCGTAAATCCCGATCACATTGCCGGTCGTGTTGGCGTAATCTTCACCGACTTTGAGCATACCGCCGTTGTTGACAACCCCACCGTCGGCATAAACACCGATCAGGTTGCCGCTGATTTCACCGGCGGTATCGGCCGAATTAACCGTGATGTTGTTCGTCGTATTGTCATCACGATCGGGGGCGTTTAACTTGCGATGATCGAGGATACCCGAACCAGTCTTAAAAATACCGACAGCATCCCCGGAACCCGCCGCTTTGACCTGAATCGTCGATTCTATATAGTGCGTGGTGGTGTCCGCGTCGTTCCAGGTCTTTAAGGTGGTGATGTTACCCTTGCCATACACACCGACCGCCGTGCCCGAGCCGTGATTTTCAACAATAATCTTGCCGGAGGCCTCGGGGCCGGAGATATTTTCATCCATCGCCTCAGACCAGCCAAACTGTAAGTCGGACGCGGTTTGTTCGCTGAGATTCAGCTCGTCCTCCAAATACACATTATAGTAGTCACCCGTCGCATAAACGCCGAAAACATTGCCCTCGGCATTGTTGATCAGGTTGATCTTGCCCAGCAGGGAATAGCCTTTTTTCCAAGAAGAACCCGGCTCGGCATAACGCCACACATTCGCCATGGGCGCCGCCGTATTCTCGGAATACATACCGTAAAGGGGAGCAACAGGGCCAATCTCGCCATCGGCTGCGTTGCGCGTAATTGAAATAGTGGCATCAGCCCCGACATTCGTGTGGCCGAGGTTGGAGCCCTCGTTATTATCGCCCAAGACATTGAACATACCGTTCGCACTGTCGTTATACATGCCGTAGACTGTGGACAATGTGCCGTTCTGGGTAATATCTACAAGGCCGGTGGCACTGTCCTTTTTCGTTGTGGTGCCATAGCCGTCCACCGCATAAGCGGCGTAGGAATTGCTGAGCTGAGAAAAAGCACGCGGAGCCGGATCGGATTCGGCCGTGTATTTATCATCGCCCATTTTGAGGCCGTAAATAATGCTGTCCGTTTTACCGCCGGCGGAAACGATTGTTATGGTGCCGGTGCCGCGCTTGCACGAATTAAAATGACCGAACAAACCTGTAATGTTGCCAGCGCCGGTGTTGGTGATCTTAATATCCCCTTGCCCGCCGCCGCAACCGTTGCGCAGTCCGTAAAGACCCGTTATATTGCCATTGCCGGTATTGTCTATGGTCATTGTGCCACGAGCGTTATTGACGGAATGCCAGAGCCCTTGAATCCCCGTGACATTCCCGTTTCCGGTGTTTTTAATCGTAATCTCGGATTGAGCCCCTTTGCCGAAACCGCCGGAACCTTTGCCCGCAACCGACATACCCCATACATTGGCGTCGCCCGTGTTCGTAATTTCAATAATACCCCGGGACGAATTCCCCACCGAAGAACCTGCGTTAAAGGCATACTTGTTCGTATCACTGTCGGGGGAATACATACCGTAAATGTTGGCAACCTTGGCATTATTATTCGTGATGGAAATCGTGCCGGTGGGGCGCGTCAAAGACCCGTTGCCGTTGGCGTTATAAAAACTGTTCGTGCCGATATATTTAATACCATACACATCAACGGATTCGTCTGTGATGGTCAAATTCGCAGGCACATTTACCGTAATATCGGATGTGGGATTGCCGGCATTGGCGGCCGAATAGGGCGTATCACCCGTAATCTCCACGCCCCAGATGTCGCCGGTTTGTGTGGCGGATGAATCTCCCCCGCCACCGCCGCCACCGCCACCGGCGGCCAATGCAATACCGCCACCGATTAAAGCCGCCGCGCCAACGCCGATGCCGACTTTGGCACCCGTGGAAAGACCTGTGGCCGTGGCCCCTGCTTTACCGGCCGCTGCCGTTCGGGGCGCCGGCGCCGTCAAGTCCATAGGCGTTAAATACTTGTCCGGAATACGGGAAAGACAGGCGGCCTGACGATTGGCTCCGGCCGTAAGCAACGTTTTAACGGCTTGGCGATTTTGACGCCAAACGGCTTCACATAAGGCGGTGTTGCCTTTGGAATCTTTGAGATCAACAGGATATCCCCGGGCACGCAGTTGTTGCAGAGCATGCAGGTTTCCGGTCTTGGCATAATAATAAATCGCTTGGCGCGGGGAGGCAGAAACCGCCGATTGAGTCACACCGTGCGAGGCCCCGACTCGGGTCGGATAACGCGTGGCCGCATAGCCTGTCGCCGAGGTCAACAGGCCTAAACACACACAACCGTATAGCATCTTTTTGAACATAGCAGACTCCTTTGGATGAGGTAAAACAGGTGTTCTGAATCCAAATTATACAATTTTATGATAAATTGCAATCTTTTTTTGGATAATTGTTGACTTTTTACAGCGGGGTGGGTATAGTGGCTCTTAAATAGTATTATAAGGAGTGTTGAAATTATGGTAAGACAAGCGCAATCGGGACGCTCTATGCTGGAAATGATGGGCGTTTTGGCCGTGATGGGTGTGTTGAGTATCGTGGCCCTGAGGGGCTATCATATGGCAATGGATCGGCGGGAAGCGAATGATTTGATGCATACGGATCGCCTGATCGCGATGGAAATGACAACACACCTGTTGAGCGGGGGAGCCGAGCCAAAAGTCAATGTAGAAAGTGCGTGGCCCTATATCATCGCCAAAAGTGCGGGCGACAGCTTTACCGTGCAATTTAGCGATATATCCAAAAATGTCTGTCAAATCGTGCTGGAAAAAAATCCGGTGGGGCCGGGCTTGGCCGTGAATGGTGTGGATTGGGCCGGGGATACCGGTATTTGCGGCGAACACAATGTCCTGCTGTTCCGGCATAACGGGGCTAATGGAGCCGTTGCAACCGGCTGTGATCCGGCATGCGGGGCAGACAAAAACGGGATCGCTTTGCGGTGTGCAAACGGCGCATGTGTGTGCCCGGCCGGGATGGCGATGAGCGGGGGCGCCTGTGTCTGTGCGCCGGGGGCGGAGACGCATTGCCTGTCGGCGGGGTGGACGGGGGAAGATTGCGCCTGTCAAGTCTGTGAAAGCGGATATGTCCTGAACGAACAAAAGGTGTGTGAGCCGAATCCTTGTCCGAATAAAGCCTCGGCCGAGGGGACAGGAGACGCCACCGATATTGCGGGCTGTTGGTGTGAAGCGGAAACCCCGGTATGGTCGGGCGGCGTGTGTATAGCGCATACCTGTGCAACGCGGATGCTGGACGCCTTGGTGCGAGCGGGGATGGGGGACAAGAACACCTTGGCAAAAAACTTTGACTCTATGACGGGAAGTCGAGTGCACTATACCGGGAATGTAGAGTTCAAAGAAGATCTGGATTTAAGCGATTGTGCGCTGGATATTGACGGCTACTTTTACGCAGAAGATGCGGCGGTGGAAATGGCATCATTAAAGACAATCACCAACGAAAACAGCAAAATAGCGCTAAATCTCTTGCGGGCAACTTTGACCGTGGCAGGAAATATTGAGGCAACTTCGAACACAACATCTATGGCCGTCAAAACAATGGACCATAGCACAATAGCAGCACAAAACTTGACAGCGACAGGTCAGCGCGGTTGGGGGATCTCTAATAATGATTGGTGCAACCTGAATATCGCAGGAAAATTGATTATCCGAGCGCCCAACGGAATTGGCATTGAGAATAAAGGCGATATAACCGCCGGATCCATAGATGTGGAAAGCAATGGGATTGCTTTGCAAGGGCAGTGGGGCGTTATCACAACCACAGGGAATATCGTGGCACACTCAAAAACGGCGCGAGCGATTTCGCTGGGAGAAGGCACCACCTTGAAAGTCGGGGGATCCCTGACCGGTATTTCGGACGCTGAAACAAACGGGGTCAACCTGGCATGTCCGACGACGGCCTCGGCCATTTATTACTGCCCGACGGCGTGGGTCAAAAATGCGACGGTGGTCCCCCAGTGTGCAGCAAAATGCGACCGGGGAACCTGTGCTACCTGTGTGATTGAGGAAGGCTCGCATTGTACCACTATGGCAAAAGTGGACGGCGCATGCGTGTGTCAGGCCTGCGCCAGTGGCTATACTTTGACAAACGGCGTGTGTGAAGTGAACACCTGCCCGGCCGGATCATCGCCGGACGGAACGGGGGATCAAACCGATGTGGCGGGGTGTCGGTGTCCGGCGGATAAGCCCGCCTGGGACGGGACGAATTGCGGCGCGGCTACCTGCGCAACGCAAATGCTGAATGCTTTGGCAAACGCCGGCATGGGGAACAAGGCGACTTTGGCGAAAAACTTTACCTCTATGACAGGGAACAATGTGCATTATACCGGGAATATCGAGTTCAAAGAAGACCTGGATTTAAGCGATTGTGCGTTGGACGTTGACGGCTATTTCTGGGCCGAAAATGCAACAATCAAACTGAACGAATTACGCGCCACAACGACAGAAAAAGCAAAACATGCCGTGGGAATGAAAAATACTCATTTGATCGTATCGGGTAATATCACGGGCGAATCGGCAACCGGACAGGGTGTCTATGCTATCAGCGGCAGTATTGAGAGCACCGCCTTAATCGGGACA
The DNA here is from genome assembly GCA_934234055.1 of uncultured Alphaproteobacteria bacterium. Classification (GTDB taxonomy): domain Bacteria; phylum Pseudomonadota; class Alphaproteobacteria; order CAAHEQ01; family UBA3637; genus CALXZG01. The sequence continues at coordinate 76,184 of CAKQGY010000007.1, forward strand.
GGACATGCTACTCCGGGTATCAAAATTGATAGCGCTGCTCAGGTTACTGCAAATACAATTACCGCCGCCAGTGAAAACGCCCAAGGCTTGGACAACGGCGGGACAATCACAGCAATGGGGATGGTATCAGGGACCTCGACAACACATCAAGGTATCCGCAATAACGGAACGATAACGGCCAAATCAGTTATCGGAACAACAACTGTTGACATAGACGGCATCAACAGTAATGGGCAAATCAATGCGGATCCGATTTATTTCTGCCCACGCTATTGGGGGCACTTTTCTTCAACGCCGGCCAAAACCGCAGATTGCTGGAAATAGAAAAGATGTGGGATTGAAGCGAGTGACCGGATTTAATACCGGCGCATCAGCCCCACCAAAATCCCCTGAATCTCTACACGATCGGCACTGAAAATACGAGTCTGATAAGCGGGATTGGCAGGCTCTAGAGCAATGGAACTGCCGTGCGTGTGCAGGCGTTTAAGCGTAACCTCGTATCCGTCAATCAAAGCCACCACAATCGCACCGTCAGGCGCCGTTTGACAACGCTTGATCACCACGGTATCACCGTCCATAATACCGGCACCCTGCATCGAATCACCCTCGACCAATAACGCATAATGCTCGCCCAAACCCATCATCTGAGGCGGGACACAAACCGTATCGTTCGTCGCAACGGCCTCTATGGGAATGCCGGCCGCAATCTTGCCACACAGCGGAATCCGCGCCACATTGTCGTTCGTTATCGCACAACAGGCCGTCAGATTCGCCATTGACACTAATTCCAGCGCACGCGCTTGATTCGGCGTTTGACGCAAGTAGCCGCGGCTGACCAGTGCGCCTACCAGACGATGGATTCCCGACTTGGATTTAAGATTCATATAAATGCGCATTTCCTCAAACGAGGGGGAAATACCCGTGGTTTGTATCGTTTTTTGAATATACATCAATAGGTTATGTTGCTTGGGCGTGAGCATGGTTGCCTCCGTGTTGTTTGTTCTGGTTTTGTTCTTATCCTAGCAAAAAAAGAAAAGGATGTCAACCGATTTTTCAAACTAAAATATCGTTATATATCAATATGCTGTGAACGAGCGTTTGACAAAATTCGCTTTTTATGATACAATGACCCTATCAACAGTAAAGGAACATTATGCAAGGAAAATACTATTTTTATCAAGGCAACAAAGAAAGTGAAGCGGCTTTTAACCGGACAATCCGAAAATATCAAAAACAACAAACCGATAAAATGACCGATTCGAACTATGTCTTTACCTATGGTGGAGACGGGTCTATGATTGGGGTGTTGCAACAACTGTGGCGCGAACAAAATCGCTTGAAACCCGCGGACCGGTGGCCTGTACAAGTGACCGGAATCCACTATGGCGGGGAACGCAGTAAAGGCTTCTTGATGAACCCGCCGATCAATGACGAGACATTCTCTTTGCCGCAATTGGTGGAATCGTCAGAAATCGTTACCTTTTACCCCTTGGAAGCCACAATGACCGACGTGTATGGCAATACCTTCCGCCGAATTGCCTTTAACGATGTGGTGGCGGAAAAAGACAGTTCTATGAACCAAGCATGCGCCGTGGAAGTGACCGTGACAGACCAAAAGGGTAATACCTTGGTTCAGGGAATAACAACAGGAAACGGCTTGATCGTGTGCACGCCGGCGGGCAGCTATGGCTATAACTATAACGCACACGGACAGCGAATTAAAATTACCGAATCTAAGATCGGAATTCACCCGATCTGCGATCGCCCCTCGGAAGGCACTTTGTCAAATCACTTTGGTGACGACTGCACGGTGAAACTGCGCGCATTGAACCCGATGAAACGACCGATCATCGCCTTTACGGATAATAACTTGGGCCTGGGCGAAATCAAAGAATGCACAATCCGTATGAATAAAGAAATCGGTATTCCGGTGCACTTGGGACAGCAGAATCCTTTGATGATGATGCAACACCGACGGATGTGCCGACTGCTGGATTAAACCATTTTCAAAAATAATGCTTGACATTCGCAGAAAAAAGGTGTAAAAAGAAAAACACTTTGTCGGAACGTGGCTCAGCCTGGTAGAGCACTACGTTCGGGACGTAGGGGTCGCTGGTTCAAATCCAGTCGTTCCGACCATTTATATAACATAGTATGTGTATACCTACTATGTTATTTTTTTATCCAAAATAATTTAATTATATTTTTCAATTAGTTAATGATGATTTTTCAGAGGATACGAAGCGGTCAGAGTTCCCGTTTATGAAAGATTATAAACTTCTAAAAGTATACCTTGGCAAAAAAGTATACCTTTTGGTGAATTGAAATTTTAAGTGTCCGCTTGGTATAACTCATTGAAATAGATATATTTTTACATTGCTGTCGCCAGTTCAAATCCAATATGGTGGGGTTGAGCTTCGGTTGTGAAACGCAAAAATAACACATTGATTCTGAATTAAAAATTTTTTAGTTGACTTTTTTGACATTCCAAGCGCTATTACAACTTGAAACAGAAGATCTAAGCTTGTTCTTCATCAAATATTAACACAATAACATTTTCATTAAGATGAAAAAAAATTATTAATTCTTGCAATTCTAAAGAAAATAAGTTTAAATAGCATCATTATGAAAGGATTTTCCATGTATAAATACAATTTATCTAGTGAACAATTGTCTGATGGTGCTTTTAAAGATATCTCTCTTGTTGAAGATTATCATTATATTAAAATTGGTGCCACAACGGTAAAGCAACTAGCTCAATCGGGAATTTTTCCTCAAAAAAAGTATACATCATTATATTCCAACAAGCCAGATGGGATAATCCTACAGGGTAAAAATAATGTAAAAGTTCTGATAGAAGCCAAGCCAATTGGAGTTATATCTGATGAAAATGATGGCAAGAAGGTATTAACGGATTGGTATTTTAAATTGGCTCAAAAATTAAATTGTAATTTATTATGTGCAAAAGATAGTGAAAAATCTTATTGGTTTGATTCTAAAGGACATTTAATAAAAAATGCGGATGGTTCAGTTTTTGTATTGAATATGGATATTCAAGATGATTCATCAGCAGAGCAAAAGGAATCTCTTGTACGAATTCTCAAAACATTAGAAAATATAGATGATAATGCTAAGATTATACCTGAGAAAATCTTAAATCCAACAAATTTAGCAAATCGAGTTTGGCAAAAGATTTGGATCAATACAGGAAAAGATCCTGAGAAATGTTTATATAATGTTGTAGAAATGTTTATTTTTAAATTCCTTTCTGATCTAAACGTTTTAACGGGAGATTTATCATTTTCTAAAATTTATGATCTTAGCACAAGCGATAGCGAACAAGCATTATCGCATTATGCTAGAATGATAAGGCCTAAGATTAGAGAAATGTTTCCTAAGGGAGAAGATGGAACAACCATCATAAACGGCACAATATTTGTTAACGAAAAGGGAGAGCCTAACCACACACAAAAAAACCTTTTTAAGGAAGTAATTAAGGAATTTTTTGATTATGGCCAAGAATTTGGTTCATTTAAAAACATAGACAAACAATTTAAAACGAGATTGTATGAAAGTTTTTTACGACAATCCGCAGGAATTGCCTCTCTCGGTCAATACTTTACTCCTAGAAATGTTGTTAAATCCATTATAAACATGATACCAGAATCCACTGTAAAAGAAGATATGAAAGTTTGTGATCCTTTTTGTGGTGTGGGAGGTTTTCCACTTGAATTTATTAATTCTTTTTCAAAAGTCAAAAATCAATTTAAACCTTGTAATGGAATAATTACACCTCATATTGAAATTTTAGGTTATGATAAGGGTTCTGATGAAAAAGACGATGAAAGAACTATTATACTAGCCAAAGCCAATATGTTAATCTACTTATCTGATTTAATTGTAAATCATACGAATTGCCAAAAAGAATTTTCTGAAAAAGTTTTTAATAAGACTTTCCATTTAATTCGAAATAACTTAGGTACATTTAGTAAACGGCAAAAAGATTATTTTGATCTCATCCTAACTAATCCTCCGTATGTTACAAACGGCGTTTCTTCAATTAAAAAAGTCATTAATGACGAAGGATTAAGTGATATATATCCTTCAAATGGAAATGGTTTAGAAGGACTAGCTATTGAATGGATTATCTATTCATTAAAACCTGGAGGAAGGGCTTTTATTGTTGTTCCTGATGGCTTATTTACAAGAAGTTCTGATAAAGCATTACGAGATAGAATTATCCAGAAATGTGATATCAATGCTATTATATCACTTCCTAGTAGAACTTTTTTTGCGACTTCAAAGAAGACGTATATTTTGGCGATTACAAAAAAAGATTCACCAAAGTCGCAAACTATTCCAGTGTTTACATATTTGGTGTCTAATATTGGAGAAACAAAAGACGCCAACAGGATTGAAATTGCTGAAAATGATTTGAGTAAAATGTCTCTTCTTTACAAGCAATTTTCCGTATCACCATCAGATTTTAAGACGGATGATCGCAGATGTAAAATTCAAGAAATAGATAGATTTAAGGATTCTCTATGGCTAGTTGATAAAGATTGGTCTGACGATGAAATAAAAGAATTAGGAATATCTGAAGATAATACAGAATTATCAGAAACAGAATTTTATGACTTAATCTCTGATATCAAAAATAAGTTATCTTCTTTTTTAGAGGTAAAAAATGTGTGAAATTAAGCAACTTAGTTTTGATGAATTATTTGATTTTCCTACCATTTCATCTGGAATAACCGCTAAATTTATTCATCAAAATGTAGGAAAAATCCCAGTATACGGAAGTAAAAAAGATGGAAAACCCGTTGGTTTTATTAAAGATGATTTACCTAATGTAAAATACTTTAAAAATTGTCTTTCTTGGAATCGAAATGGTTCCGTTGGATATGTGTTTTACAGGGATCATAAATTTACGACAACCGATGATCATCGACCTTTAGAGATTAAAGATTTATTTAGAAAAGATTTAGATGTATCGTTTTTAAGATATACTGTGCAAAACGAAATTTTTAATAATGGTTTTGCATGGGGAAACAAGGCTGGAGTAGAAAAAATAAAAAAATTATTTTTATCAATACCATTTTCCGATGGTAAATATGATCTTCAAAAACAAAAAGAATTGGCAAAACGATATGAAAAAATTAATCAATTGCAAATCCAGATGGGTGAATATTATAATATTTTAAAAAATTGTACGATAGTTGAGGAGAACGACAATTCTGTGTTTAAAGAGGAAGATTTACTTACATTCTTCGAACCGTATAAAGGGGATCAAAAATATACAAGTAAATATATAGCCCATCATTCTGGTGAATTTCCCGTTTTCTCCGGTGCAACAAAAGACTATGGAGAAATAGGAAAAATTGATAAATATGATTGGGACACGCAGGGTAACGAATGGTTAACTTGGACAACAGATGGAGTTTATGCCGGAACAGTGTTTAAAAGAAATGGTAAATTTAGTATGAATACTCACTGTGGCTTATTAAAACCTAAAGGTGAATTAAAAAATATTGATATCTCTTACATACGGCACATCCTTAATAAAGTCTTACCAAACAATGCACTTGGAGAGCAAAATAAGCGTGTAACTGTTGGAATTATAAAAACTATAAGAATCCCTATTCCAATTAATGCAAAAGGCGATTATGATCTTCAAAAACAAAAAAATATAGCCAGTAGGCTCGATAAGATTGAAAAAGTGAAAAAACAACTATCCGATGCGTTATTTCGAATTAAAACTTCTCAAATAAAAATAGATATCTAATTCGCTTTAAATAACAGTAAAAGTTTTAGTTGTTGGAAATTTTGTTGTGTTCTTCAAATTTTTCATCTTTTTCTTCCTTTTGTTCTCGGGGAAGATTTTTCTCTATTCGCTTTTCAATAATCTCTCCGCTTTCGACCATTTCCAGGTAATTTAACAAATCCGGCATGATGATATGAACAAGCTTTTCTGTTTTTTCTGACATTTTGACCTCCGTTTCAAATAATTCAGGTTGAAATAACGCTTGAAAAAATATAAAAGTCAAGTCCACACCAAGCTGTCGGTGTATCTTATTGTAATTAAAAGAAAAAATGAGGTTTATACCAAGAGGGCGGTGAACAAAACTCAACCCCACCAGTGCGGATTAGAACTGTTGCCCTCTGCGTTTTAAAAGTGTGCCGAAAAGCCTTATAAAATAAGGGGGAAATAGCCCTCAATTTTGTGCGTTAAAAAAGTGGTATCCGTTTTCTAATTTAGAGGGGGTCAACCCGACCATTTATAAAAAAGCCGCCGTTTACGGGCGGTTTTTTTTATTTACTTTACAAGCACTTATAAGGGTTAAAATGTTCAAAGGCAAAAAACAGCTATTTTTACAAATTTACGAACTCTGGAACAAAAAATCCTTTGGTTTCAATACGCGTCCCTCGGGAACTAAATTTTATCATCCCAAATGATTTAAAGTGTTTTAATTCATAAAACAAAATATGAAATAAAAATAATTTTTCTATTTTTTTCTCATATTTATTATTAAATAAGAGGGATAGTAAAAAGCCCCTTCAACAAGAATCAAGATACAGAAATAAATCCAAAAATCAGGGTTAGGATCTCCTTCGGTAACTTGAACATATTTATTTTCTTGATTATTTAATTGCTGTATAATTTTATCTTTTAATTCATTAACATATTGTTTTTGATCATCATGTGAAAATAATTTGTATTCTTTTCCATCATCATGATATAGGGATAGCTGATAGTAATGCGATATGCCTCTGCGACCTGTATATTCATGGACAATTAGAATAGGATTAAAATTAAGATCTATATCAAAACTAAAGTGTTTTGTTTTATGTTGATAAATACTATGTTCTGTATATTCACAAGCAGCTATACCTCTATTACAATTATATCCGCTACCCCCACAAACGTTTGTATCTTTATTACAAGAAAAAACTTTATATATTGGTAAGTTTATCATTACTAACGGATATACAATAGCAGTTGTTATCACAAGTAATATAAAAATAAAATGTTTATTTTTAGGCTGTTTCATGTTAGTGAAATAATATCAAACGTTGAAAAACTTGTCAAGCTTTTATTACATTTATAAGGTTAAATAAACTTTTAATCTACTTCTTTTATTTCCACCTAACTTTTATCTCATGCAATCAAAGAAAAGGAAATTCTTTTTTTAGAATAATTTCTTATTCGCCAGTTTTTGGTGATATAATATCCGACAAAATATTATCTGTAAAATATAAAGGGATTGCGCAGCAAGCGGGTTTGAACCGGCGGAGTGATTCGGGCAAAACCGTCGGAAATAACGCTGATTCATATTGTGCCGGCGACAAAATGATTTTTTTCTTGACAACGAAGGGGAAAGGGTGG
>CAKQGY010000008.1 GCA_934234055.1 uncultured Alphaproteobacteria bacterium
GGGGGGGGGGGGGGGTAGTTGCTTAGAAATCTGCATTTAATGTCTCCTTTTAATAAAACAGTACCCCCCCTTATATCAACACCGCAAACGTTTGTCAAGAAAAAAATCAGCGTTGTCTTTCTTGGGCGCGCAAATGGTCAAAAGCAATTTGATAACTTTTTTCCATTTCACCGATCATATGCCGAACAAAAGTATGCGGTTGATGAGTGGCATTGTAGTTGATAACACCATTGACAAATGCTTGTTTATTATGCAAAATAATCGGGATATGCCCGGCACGTGTCAACACGACACTCATCACGGCACGCATCACACGCTTGTTTGCATCGGGGAAGGGGTGTGTTGCTATGATGCTGTAACCGGTCTCAATGGCGCGCATCACGGGATTATAAGCCAAGTTCCCCAAACCCTTGCGTTTTTCTTCCTCGTAAAAGCACGGGGCTGTGTTGTTGTTGATACTATTTGATATTTTATCAATTAAATCAGGAACTTTTACATAATTAGCAAAGGCGATTGCTGTGCCGTTCCAGCGTGCTTTCATATGGCGATAATGTCCGGCGAAATAGGGAGCCTCTTGCTGCTCGATCATCTGGTGTAGATTGGCAATCAAAACAGACGTGATTTCGGTGTTTTTGGGTAAATGACGCACACTTTGAAAGGCACGAACCAAGTCAGTTTGAGCGGGAACGGTTGTAAATGCTTGTCGGGTGTTGCGCGGGATAAAAGTTAACTCGGAAGCTTCGGCCCAAATGCCGTCTTCCACGATTTTTTGTTGTTGCCGGGGCAGGTTGGCCAATCGCTCCCGATATTCCCGTTTGCATTGCTCTAAACGCTTTAATCTTTGTTCAAATGTCTGTGTCATGGTTAATCTCCATAGTGAAATTGTATCACAAATCGATGTTTTGTCAAATGAAATCATATAACATATTGAAAAACAATACATTATTACAATGTAAAAAAATCTGATATTTTTGTTGAAAATTGTTTTGGAATTCGGTATATTGAAGGCGAGGTGGCAAATGATAGACTCATTACGTTTGGAATTACAAAATTATTTGGGGGTTTCGGGACTGACCGGTGCCAGTATAGTGGTTCAGCTGGCCTTGATTATCGGTGCTTTGGCGTTTTTGTATTGGAAATTGATCAAAGACTCTCCCGTGGAAAAAACAGTGCGCGGAGTGCTGTTCTTCCTGGTCATCATTTGGCTGTCGGCCGAGGTCTTTATGTGGTTGCACTTACGGATATTAGGGGCTTTACTGCAAAATCTGCTGCTGCTGATTATCCTGTCTTTTATCGTGATTTTTCAGCCCGAATTGCGGCGGTTGATGGCACGTTTGGGGAACAGTCTTGAAATGCGATCGCCAGCTAAAAAGCGACAAATGAACAATCGGATCGTGGAAATTTTGGTTCAAAGCATTGAGTATTGGCAAAAGCATGAAACCGGTGCTTTGATTGTATTTGAAAACCAAGACCCGGTGTCGGCTTTTACGACGGGAGGGGTGCCGTTGAACGCAAAATTGTCCACCGAGTTGCTGATCAATTTATTCTTTATTAATACCCCCCTGCATGATGGGGCGGTTATTATTAAAAACGGCGTGGTTGAGACGGCGGGGGTTGTTTTGCCTTTGTCGCAAGATGTTGGACTGAACTGGAAATACGGAACGCGTCATCGGGCAGCGATCGGTATAAGCGAGGAAAGCGATGCCTTGGTTCTGGTGGTCTCGGAAGAAAACGGCGATGTCTCGTTGGTGAAAGACGGCAAAATTCAAACTTTTCACACATTGGACGACCTGGCGCAAAAGTTATCGGTGTTTTTGGCGCCGTTGATTAAAAAGACCCCCAGCGGTCATTTATGGCAACGATTGAAGGAAAATATCATCAAACAATTGAAGGGATAATAATTGTTTGCCTCGCGTATAACGGGGAGCGGGGCGTTTGGTGCCTTTTAAAAAGATGTTCGATTTTCGACTATCCCTTTGAAAACAATGGATTATATATTATTTTTCTGAATTTCCAAAGCCTTTTTGACGGAGTAAAAATCCTTTGGTGAGTAATTTATACGCGCAGCACAATAAAATAAGGCCATAGCCAACTTAACGCGAGCGATAGTGGCGGTGATATTGCTTATTTTGCCGCTGTTGTTTTTGCTTGGTTTCTTTGGTTTCTTTGGGACGGGAGAACGGTTCATCTTTATCATTTACTATACATAATATAAATTATGCGACATTTTAATGGGGTGTATTCCCTATTATTATTTTTATATTTCAATGTTTTATTTGATGTTGTGGATAAGTCTGTTGATAAAACTTATGCCAGAGTGTTTGATATCGGGCAATCTGTTTCAAAGATGACCGGCACCAAGAATACAAAATAATATCTTCCGGCAGTTTAAACGCTCGCTTGACAGATTTTTGTAATTCGTGTATAATAAAAGTATAGCATATAAGGAGGTAATCTAATGAGCACTATAATTCGTGAGAAAAAAGGCGATATTCTTATAACCAAAACGATTGAAAATGGACAACCTAATGGTCCTTATATTGAGGATTGGGGCACTCACCGAGTTCAAGGCCAAATGAAAAACGGTAAGCTGGACGGTCCGTTTTATCGTTTTAATACAGATAAATATCACTCACAGCCTACTTTAGAGTCCATGTCTATTTTTGAAAACGGGCGGACGGTGGCTGAGTATGAGCTTAATTCAGCCGGGGAAAAAGACGGTATTTTCACCCAATATTCCCCAGATATGAAGCGTATAAAAGAAGGACGTTATGTGAAGAATCAATTAGCCGAAGAAACCATATATAATCCTAAAACAAATAAACCTTCCGTAAAAAGAGAGTTTGGTAAAGATAAAAAAGTGACAACTTATTTCACTTCGGCCGGGTTGCCGATGCAGCGCCAAACCGTGAATCAAGACGGCAGTAAAGTTTCAGAAAGCTTTGATTCCAAGGGTAATGTGAGCAGTATCACAACTTATAATGCCCAAGGCATTTTGACAGGCACCAGCAAGGTCCCTCCCCCGCCCGAGCTCAAGAAAGAGAAAAAAGTAGAACAAACTTACTATCATCAAGAGAAAAAGGCCGGGCTATCGGGAATTTTGTCATGGCTGGCCGATCAGACTCGCCAAAGGCAAGCGGACTCTGCCAAGAAGAAGCAACAAGAAACCCAGCAAGAGCAACAGTGGCAAAATGAGGAATATTATCGCCACTATCGCTCGCGTTAAGTTGGCTTTATGGCCTTATTTTATTGTGCTGCACGCCCCGTTGTTCCAGGCCGATCCAACCCAATGCCCGCCACAAGCCTTACACCCGGCCTCGTATTTCAGCGATGTGATATCCAATTCATCGCACGATTTGCAATAGCGCCATGAGTTTGAAGGTTCAGTATAGGGTGTCCCGTCTTTGGCTCTGACCGTATCGCCATATTGAATAGCGACCTGGTTATCAGGGCATTTCCAAATATAGGCATTTTCTCTTTTTCGGTTGCAGTAATTGCCTATATGAACATCTTTACCTCCGATCAGCCCTAATGGTTGGAAATTAAGCCCCTGCCCGGCCCAGTCACAGCTATGACACTTTCCGCGCAAATCCATGACTGGCTTTGTTAAAGGACAACGACAATTACCGTATATATTGACGGCCTCGGGGTCTGTGCAAGAATTATCCGGTGAGCACACCCAACCATTTAAGGAGCGGCCGGATTCAGAGCAAGCACAGGGTAATGATTTTTGATTATATGAATACTTTAATAACAATTTATAACCATTTGAAAAATAGTTATTATTCACACATACGGGGGGGGGGGGTAGTTGCTTAGAAATCTGCATTTAATGTCTCCTTTTAATAAAACACCGCTCTTTTGTAGCAGAAAATAATTTGTTTGTCAAGCATAAAAAAACACCGGATAAGCCAGTGTTTGAAATGGTGGGTGTGGCAAGACTCGAACTTGCGACCTTTACGATGTCAACGTAACGCTCTAACCACCTGAGCTACACACCCAAAGCACTTATTCTTTTACACGATTTTTTATAAAAAAGCAAGCACTTTTTTCATTTTTTTAATTATTTTTGAAATTTCTTGTTTTTACAAAGGGTTAGCAAATCAGGAAATTGTGTCCGTGGCGTTATTGGGCGGATCAAAATTTCGCTTTGAATAGAAGGTATTTCTTGCTTTTCTTTGATTTTTTTGATATAGTGCGGACGGAGGTTATTGATGATTAAACGCCGCTATGTCGTATCGATCTTATTGATCATTATTTCTGTTTTCTTTTCAATGCGATTGTCAGCCGAAGGCAATACCACAAATGAATCGTTTGCAACGGCTAAAAAACGGTTAGAGCAAGATGTCTATTTTGATCATCGTATAACGGTCTATTGCGAAGCTGAATTTAATGAACAAAAACATGTGAAACTGCCAGTTGGATTCGAAACGGAAAAATATCGGTCGCGGGCCGAACGTATTGAGTGGGAACATATTGTCCCGGCAGAAAACTTTGGACGAACTTTTGCCGAATGGCGCAAGGGAGCGCCGACATGTCAGGAGCCGAACGGACACCAATTTAAGGGGCGTAAGTGCGCCGAAATTGCTAATCGGGAATACCGCTTGATGCAAGCCGATATGTATAATCTATATCCGGCGATCGGGGCTGTTAATGCTTTACGAAGTAATTATAATTTCACGCAATTTCAATCGGATGCGCCGTCCTCATTCGGAACTTGTCAAGTAAAAATATGGGATAGAAAAGTGGAGCCCCCTGCCCCGGTACGCGGCGTTATCGGGCGAACCTATCTATATTTTGAAGCAGCTTATCCTCGCTATAAAATGAGCGATTCAAACCGAAAATTAATGCAGGCTTGGGACAAGGAATACCCTGTATCTGCGTGGGAATGTCGGCGTGCCTGTCGGATTGAAAAAATTCAAAAAAATAAAAATAAGATACTGCGACCACGATGTCAGGATAAAAATCTGTGGCCCAAGGAGAACGAATGCTGAACATCGGGTGTCATTTATCTGCGTCAAAAGGTTTCGTGCATATGGCACAGGAAGCCATTGAAATTAAAGGAAATACTTTTCAATTTTTTACCCGGAACCCGCGCGGAAGTCAGGCCAAAGAATGGTCCCGAACAGATATAGGTCAATTTCAAGAAATGGCCAAAGCTGCTCATTTTGCTCCGATTTTGGCTCATGCACCGTATACTTTGAATCCTGCGGCACAAGATTCTTCGGTTCGCGAGTTTGCTCAAATGGTCTTTGCCGATGATCTGAAACGTATGGAAGCCCTGCCCTACCAAATGTATAATTTTCACCCCGGCAGCCATGTCGGACAAGGAGTAAAAGCCGGAATAGAAGAAATTATTTCGATTTTAAATCAAGTTATTACACCAATACAAACAACGCGTATTTTGTTAGAAACAATGTCAGGAAAAGGAACGGAGATCGGATCACGCTTTGAAGAATTAGGCGCTATTATTGACGGAGTACACCATGCGGATAAATTAGGTGTTTGTTTGGATACTTGTCATGTATTTTCTGCCGGTTATGATATTGTCAATCATTTGGATGGGGTATTGTCCGAGTTTGATAAAATCATCGGTTTAGATCGCCTGTATGCAATACATCTGAATGATAGCTTGACACCGTTTGGGGCACATAAAGATCGTCACGAAAAAATTGGGAAAGGTCAAATCGGGCTGCCGGCGTTGATCAACCTGATCAATCACCCGGCATTGCGTGATAAACCGTTCTATTTAGAAACCCCTCAAGAGGCATTATCCGGCTATGCCGACGAGATAAAATTATTAAAGGATAACTTTAATTTTTAAATATAAGATATTGAAAAAAATACTTATTTCATTAGCAAACAGAGTATTTGTTTCAGAGCACTTCTCAACTTGTGCCGGTGGACGACTTGATCAATCATACCATGTTCCAGCAGGTATTCAGACCTTTGGAAATCATCAGGCAGTTTTTGATGTATCGTTTGCTCTATAACCCGGGCACCGGCAAAACCGATAATAGCCTTCGGCTCGGCCAGTGTAATATCACCCAGCATGGCAAATGAGGCTGTGACTCCGCCCGTCGTTGGGTTGGTCAGAATAACAATATAGGGTAATTTTTTCTTTTTCAGCCGATCCACGGCTATTGTCGTGCGTACCATCTGCATCAGAGAGAGCATTCCCTCTTGCATACGAGCACCACCCGAAGCCGGGATTAAAATCAACGCAGCCTCTTGTAACATCGCCAATTGAGCGGCTGTGACAATTGCCTCACCCACCGCTGTTCCCATAGACCCCCCCATAAAAGCAAAATTGAATACCCCAATGACAACAGGGTGCCCCCCTATTTTTCCATGAGCCACCGAAATGGCGTCTTCGGTATGGTTTTTTTTACGTGAATCTTTTAGGCGATCCTGGTATTTTTTCAAGTCAACAAAATGAATTGGGTCTTCTTTAACCTTAGGTAATTGAACCAGCGTATATTTTCCCTGATCAAACAACATTTCCAAGCGCCGAGGAACCGGCAATTGAAAATGAAAAGAACACCGAGGGCATACATAATCAGCTTTTTCAATTTCCTCATGAAAAAGCATCATACCACAAGCCGGGCAACGATCCCAAAAATCTGCAGGCACATCGGTATGGATCTGCGTCTTTTTAACGGTATTTCGGGTTAAATTTGTGATCCAATTCATTGAAAATAAACTACTTTTTATTTAATGCATCTTTAACGGCTTTACCGGCTTTGAAGAATGGAACTCGTTTAACACCGATTTCCACACTTTCACCTGTCTTGGGATTACGGGCTTTTCTGGGTTTGCGTGTGCGCACGGACAAAACGCCGAAGCCACGCAATTCAACGCGCTTACCGGCTGACAAAGCCTTGATAATCGAATCCAAAACAGTTGTCACGGCCCGTTCTGCGTTCGTATGGGTCAGATTTTCTTTTGCAGCCACTTGGGCAATCAATTCGGATTTAATCATTTTGAACTCCTTTTATTATAAAATGATAACCTTCTTTTACTTGATTTTTCCTCTAATGTCAAGTGATATAATGACTTAGCGATTCTTTTTTTCTTTCTTTTTTAGACTTTCTGCACCTGAAACAATATCAATTAACTCGTCCGTAATGCCGGTTTGACGGAGTTGTTGATAGCTCAAATTCATATTTTCCAAAGACTCATCAATATTTTTTTCTGCTTGCTGCATATTGACCATACGGGTGTAATGCTCGGCTGCTAAAGAAGCAGTCAACGCACCACCCAAAACAACCGTCAAATACTCGTTCGTCAGGGACTTTAAGAGGGTTAAATGGTCTGCGGTTATCAAAGGAAGCGTTCGACCATTCCACTTTTCTTGTTTTAATTTTTTCATATCCGTCGCCGGCAGCGGCATTAATTGAACGCGACTTATTTTCTGAGATTCACCAGATTTTTTATATGTGAAATAGACCCAGACTCGATCAAATTTTTCCTGTTGAATCAAAGTGTTGATTTTTAATAAGACGACATCTGTGATCGTGGCAATTTCTTTAAGCGAGTTCATAATGGCATAGCCTGCGGCGACTTGTAATTTCGCCGATTCGGCCAACAGATGAACACGCTTGCCGATGCAAATGAATTGAGCATCCGACAAGGCTTTTTGTTCGCGTAAATCCTGCCTGGCAAATGAGACTACATCACGGTTAAAGCGACCGACAAGACCGTTATCTGTGCCCACCAAGATGGATAATGTTTTGCCCCCTGACGGCAGTTCGCGTCGAAAAGGATATTGAAAGCGATCGTCTTGCATCAGTCCCGCGAATGCCGACCGAACCGTCAATCCGTATTCGTCCAACGATTTTAGGGCTTTTTCATAAGGACCTATACTGACAGACGAGAGCATCTTCATCGTGCTGACAATATCACGTAGATCTGTTGTTGTCTTTATTCGTTTGTTCAACGCTTCCAAGGTCATTCAAACAGTTCCTTATGTGCTGTCAAAGCTGCTTTAATACCGGTCAATATTTTATTTTGCATGTCTGGTGTCAATTTTTCCTTTTTGGAAATAGCACTGATGGCCGTTGAAAATTGGCGATGAAGTGTTTGAATGATAATTTGTTGAGCATTATTGATTTTGCCTTCGAGTACATTATCCAACAATCCTGCATTTGTCGCCATAAAGACTGCAATTTGATCTGCAACTGACATCGGCGAGTATTGAATTTGTTGCAATACGGACCGAATAGCCCGCCCCCGTTTCAAGCGACCGGCCGTTTCAGGATCCATTTGGGTTCCGAATTTAGCAAAAGATTCCAACTCTTCAAATTGTGAAAAGAAGAGTTTAAGAGGTCCGACCAGGCTCCGATAAGCCGGTAGCTGCGCATCCCCACCGACCCGGGAGACAGATCGCCCCGTATCAATGGCGGGTAAAATCCCCTTTTGGAACAGTGCGGTAGACAGATAAATCTGTCCATCCGTAATAGAAATAATATTCGTCGGAATATAGGCCGATATATTTCCGGCTTCGGTTGCCACAATCGGCAAAGCCGTCAATGATCCGCCACCGTACTCCGGTCGCAGATGTGTTGAACGCTCCAATAAGCGGGAATGAATATAGAAAATATCCCCCGGAAAAGCCTCTCGTCCCGGAGGTGTCCGCAATAATAACGAAAGCTGCCGATAGGCACGGGCATGAGCCGTTAAATCATCATAAATAATTAAAACATCTTTCCCATGAGCCATAAACCACTCACCAATGGAAGTGGCCGCATAGGGAGCAATATATTGGAGACCCGCCTCATCATCACCACCGGCAATAACCACGATAGTTTGTTTCATCACGCCATATTTTTCCAAGTCTGCAATAACGCGCGCTGTGCCGGAAGCACGCTGCCCGATGGCACAATAAATACAGATCACACCGGTGTCCTTTTGATTGATAATGGTATCCAAGGCAATCGCAGTTTTACCGGTCTGGCGGTCACCCAGAATCAATTCACGTTGTCCACGGCCAATGGGGGTAAAAGAATCAATGGCTTTCAAGCCGGTTTGAAGGGGAGTATCCACCGGAGCACGGTGCATAATCGGCGGTGATTCACGCTCTACGGGATAAGTCTCGGTAGTTGCGACAGAACCTTTGTTATCCAACGGTTGCCCCAGCGGATTGATAACCCGCCCCAGCAATCCTTCACCGACCGGGACATCCAGCATTCGATTTGTTCGTTTGGCACGATCACCGGCTTTTAAATGATCGGCATTCGTTAAAAAGATAACCCCGACATGATTTTCATTCAGGCTTTGAACCATACCGACAGTATCTCCTTTGAAAGTCAACAATTCATTCATTTTGACTTTGGAAAGGCCGGAAACCTCTGCCGTTCCCGAAGCAATGGATACGATCGTGCTGACCTCGGAAACTTTCAAATCGTTTTGAGTGGCTTGAATAGTTTTTTGAATGATTTTTTTGGCCTCCGCCGATGCATTTTTTAACATATTTTCCTCATTCTTTATCGATGATTAATCCGGCAAGTGCCGCGTTTAAATTGCTTTCAAAAGTATCCAGATAAGTTTTCAGATTCCATTCTAAAACCGTTTCTCCGATTTCCAGCTCAAGGCCTAATATCAGATCCGGGGTAACCGTAAATTGAATGGACTCCGCATCAATAAAAGAAAACTTTTTTGCCAGAAAGTTGACTATTGTTTCAGCCTCTTTATCAGATAAAGCAACAGATGAACGGACGATGACAACATTTTGTTTATTAAAGGTATTTTTTATGCTCGTTATTTCTTTTTTAGACAAGGAATCAACTTTTTTTTCAAATAAAGTAATTGCCTGCTTCATGGGTGATAATCCCGACATATCCGATAAAACCTTGCGCGACATATCCATAAAATTATGAGCCATTAAATCGCGGATTTCCACTTGTAAAGAAGCGGTTTCCCGATTAAGGTTTTTTTGCAATGCTTGTCGATGTTGTTCCCCTTCCCAATCGATCTGAGCTTCTTGTTCCGCTTTCATTTTGGTGAGTGCCGCGAATAAATCCTCTTGACGAGATTGCTTTTCCGCATTCCATCTGTCAATTTTCTTCTCAAGCTCAATCTGTTGCTTTTGTGCCGCTTTGGCCATATCTTCGGCATTTTTCACTTTGTCATTGATATAGGCCTGTCGCTTTTCAACCACAGAGATGATCGGTTGATACAAAAATCGTTTCATCAACCATATCAACACAAATAAATTGACAATCTGGGCAATAAAAACGCCCCAATTAAATCCCATAATCGGGCTCCTTTACTCTTATTTCGCTGCTAATTCCGCTGCCATTTTGGCATAGTTCCAAAACGGATTAAAATACATAATTAAAACAGTCACAACAAATGCATAAATGGCTGTCGATTCGACCATGGCCATAGACACAAACAAAGTCCGCGTAATAGTATTGGCCTCGTCCGGTTGTTGAGCAATAGCGCGCAAAGCATTTGCAGCAGCATTACCTTCGCCCAACCCGGGCCCAATCCCGCCGATTGAAATGCACAACCCCGCCGATAAGACCGACATAGCTCCGATTAAAGTAATTGCATCCATTTTATTTCTCCTTTCTTAAATATTTTCTAAATGGTCTACATAGTGTGTATGTGGGCCGACCGAAGACACATACACAATCGCCAGCAAAGCGAAAATATATGCCTGAATCGTCCCGGTTATCAACCCCAGAATTTGAAGCGGTAATGGCACTAACATAGGTGCCAACATCATCAGAACTGAGGCAATAATTGCGCCACTGAGCATATTTCCGTATAACCGGAAAGCCAGCGAAAATGTGGAAGAAAAATCGCTTAAAATATTTAACGGCAACATAATCGGTGTCGGGTTTATGTATTTTTTAAGGTAGCCGATAATACCGGCATTACGAATACCATAGATCGGCATTGCACAAAAAACACACAGCGAAAATGCCAGCGTCGTAGATAAAGAGGCTGTCGGTGCCTGAAACCAAGGAATAATGGTCAGTAAATTACTCATTCCTATAAATAGAAAGAAAGTCCCCATAATCGGCAAATAACGTGCCGGATTATCACCACTGACTTCTTTGATTTGAGACCTGATTGTCATAACAATCATTTCCAACACCGTTTGAACGGATGATACACGCAAATCGGTTGATAATTTTCGTGTGACCAATGCTGAAATAACCGTCAAAACCCCCATAACCAGCCAGGAATAAAAAATTGTGCCCCCAATCTTTACCGGGCCGATAGAAAAAACAATCGTCGTATCCAAATCCTGTAAATCCAAGCCGGCGCTTTCTGCCCCTGTCGAGGTAATAGCACTCCACCACACGGTGATAATTAAAAAAAGTAATAATCCCCGGCCAATAGCATTTTTTACCCAAAACAACGATCCCACACACAGAGCCGCCATCACCACCGCCGACAGAAAAACCGACAACGTTAAATCTATATTTCCAATCTGAAATACAGTGGTGTTCATCTTTTTGATTTTCCTTGCTTATTAAAAGATTTTTCCAATTGTTTCTGCTCTATTTTAGAGGAATTTTGGAAAACTGTCAACCGTAAAATCAAAAAGCGGCCAATTCCAAAACCGCAAAACATCACTAAAAATCGGCCCGCATGGCCACCCGAAAGCAGCAGCATACCGAAAATCAGTAAGAAAATTCGGCAAAAAAATGAAAAAGTCAAAAATGTATTTTTATATTTGACCCGGGGCAACAAAGAGACCGTCCGCCACAGCAAATACATCGCTATACACGCACATCCGAGTCCTAAAATAAAGGATATTCCAATCATTTCCCAAGACATATGCAGATCAATATTCATTTTTTATCCTTTCGTTTGGTAATACCTTCTTTGCGTAACCAATAATTTGCATTAAAAATACCGATAATAAAGCCTAAAAAGATCCCGTTCAGAGTCCACGAAATCGTGCCCGATGGAAAATGTTTATCGCAATAGGTGCCAATCATCACCCCAAGCAATACCGGAACGGATAATTGCCAGCCATAGACACTTAAAATAGCCGCATTAAAATAAAAAATCCGATTTTTGCGTTGTTCTAATGTCCTGGCTTTTTTAATCAGGATTCGCGCTGTTTTATTCTGTTCTTTGTTATAATCCGACATGATCTGTATCCCCATTTTTTAAGTTCATAATTCCTTTGGCCAAACTGATTTCTAATTTAGCCATTGTCAGATTTATTTCTTTACGTTCTTCTTCTATCTCTTTGAAATCAATCGCTATTTTTTCTTCCAATTTTTTCAGATCATCACCCATAACGGCAATTTTGGTAGAGACAGATACAACCTCTCCTTTTTTGACCAAAACACCTTTGTGACAAGCAATATACTTTTTCCCGTTTGTCGTGTGATAAGTTAAAATACCGGATTTCAAGGCCGACACCATATCCATATGCCGCGGCAGTAATGTAAAGAAACCATCCACAGCCTCAAAATCCACCTGGGTAATGGGGGTATCCAGCACAATATCAATCGGTGAAAATACACGCAGGCGAAAGGTCATTTTTGGGCTTGCCTCCGTTTGGCTTTTTCACGCGCCTCATCAACTGTGCCGATCATATAGAAGTCTTCTTCAGTCAAATCGTTGAATTCACCGGATAAAATTCGTTCACAACCTAAAATAGTATCATCCAAGTTGACCGATTTCCCGGCCATACCGGTAAATTGCCCTGTGGTAAAAAATGGTTGCGTTAAAAAACGTTCCAGTTTCCGAGCAGTCAAAACCGTCTGTTGGTCTTTTTCGGGTAATTCGTCAAATCCGAGCATTGCAATAATATCTTTTAAGTCTTCATACTGTGCCAATGTTTTGCGCACTTCGGTAGCAACACGATAGTGACGATCCCCGACAATCAATGGCGTCAACATATTAGACCCGGACGCCAAGGGATCCAGCGCCGGATAAAGCCCTTGGGCCGCTCGGGCACGCGACAAAACGATTGTGGAAGACAAATGCGCGAATGTATGTGTTGCCGAAGGATCCGTGAAATCATCGGCCGGCACATAAACCGCCTGAATAGAAGTAATTGCTCCGTTTTTAGTGCTGGAAATTCGCTCTTCCAGATCGGCAATGTCCGTGCCAAGAGATGGTTGATACCCGACTCGCGATGGAATCTGACCCAACAAAACGGATACTTCGGAACCGGCCTGAATAAAGCGGAAGATATTATCAATTAGTAAAAGAACATCTTGTTTCTTTTCATCGCGAAAATACTCGGCCATCGCCAATGCCGACAAAGCCACCCGAAAACGAACACCGGGGGCTTCGTTCATCTGGCCGAAAACCATAACCGTTTTTTTAAGAACACCGGCGTCCTGCATTTCACGATACAGTTGTTCTCCCTCCCGCGAGCGCTCACCAATTCCTGCAAAGATACTGACACCCTCATACCGGCCGACCATATTATTGATCATTTCGGTGATTAAAACCGTTTTACCGACCCCTGCCCCACCGAACAAGCCGGCTTTACCACCGCGTTCCATGGGTGCTAACAAGTCTATAGCTTTAATTCCGCTGACAAAAATCTCGGAAGATACCTCTAATTCCGAGACGGGAACGGGCTGAGCATGAATGGATTTAACCTCGGGGTTATTCAAAGGTTTTCCCCCGTCAATAGGGTGACCAAATACATCAAACATACGGCCCAAAATCGACTTACCGACCGGAACTTCAATCGGGTGATCTGTATCTGTCACTTTCATACCACGCGCCAGTCCTTGGGTTCCGCCCATGGCCAAAGCCCGGACGGTATGTTCATCACGATAACCTTGAACTTCCAAAATTAACCCCTGATTATCACCTGTTGTTAAAGCATTAAAGATGGCCGGTAATTTTTTATCAAAACGCACTTCAACAACACTGCCGCTGACAGCGACAATCTTTCCGATATTTTTTGTTTGCTCACTCATTTTCACCCCTTGATCAAACACTACAAGAATCTGCATTTCTCACATACAAAAGATTATTTAACACATCTTCAAAAATTTTTCAAGATAAAAGTTCAAATTTTTAATGCTTGCATTTTTGATTAAAATGCTGTAAAAAGAAAAACAGATCATTTTTTTGAAGGGAGTACCTATGGAAAACGAACATAAACAAACTATCATTGAATTATCTGCTTTATTAAAAGAGCAGAGCTTGTCCGAGATTGAATATGAATCTAACGGATTATATTTGCGTGTTGTCGGAGCGAATGCAACGCAAACGACTCCTATGGTTCAACCGATACCGGCTCCGGTCATTCAAGCACCGGCAGAAAAAGAAGAAAAGAATGACATTGTCTCACCAATGGTGGGGGTTGTCTATTTAGCCAAAGATACCGAATCACCGGCTTTTGTCCGGGTGGGCGATCAGGTGTCGGTGGGGCAAACTGTCTGTCTGATAGAAGCGATGAAGACCTTTAACCCGATTAAATCGGATAAAGCGGGGCGTATCACGAAGATCCTGGTTGAAAACGGCAGCCCTGTGGAATACAATCAACCGCTCTTTACGGTGGAATAAGTCATGTTCGAAAAAGTTTTAATAGCCAATCGGGGCGAAATTGCATTACGAATTCATCGTGCCTGTCGCGAGATGGGAATTAAAACAGTTGCAGTGCATTCCACGGCTGATGCTGATGCAATGCATGTGAAATTGGCTGATGAAGCCGTATGTATCGGTCCGGCGCCCGCCCGTGATTCATACCTGAATAAAGCGGCTATTATTGCGGCTGCTGTGATGACGGGGGCCGATGCAATACACCCCGGATATGGCTTTTTATCCGAAAATGCCGAGTTTGCCGAAATGGTGCAAGCTCATGGAATTACTTTTATCGGACCAACGCCAGAAATGATTCGCCTGATGGGTGATAAAGTGCAGGCTCGTGAAGCGGCCGGTCAAGCAGGACTGCCGATTATTCCGGGTTCTCCGGCCCTGAAAACGCCGGCGGAAGCACTGATTTGGGCAGATAAAATCGGCTATCCCGTGATTTTGAAAGCCTCGGCCGGCGGTGGCGGTAAAGGTATGAAAATAGTTATGCAGCCATCGGATATGGCTGATGCTTTTGCTTTGGCCAAGAATGAAGCCAAAAACGCATTCGCAAATGACACTGTTTATTTGGAAAAATACTTGCAACACCCGCGCCATATTGAGGTTCAGGTCTTGGCAGATCAGTATGGAAATGTTGTGCACTTGGGCGAGCGGGATTGTTCTATTCAGCGCAACAATCAAAAAGTGTTGGAAGAAACCCCCTCACCGGCTTTGAATTCGGAACAACGCCGACAACTGGGGACAATTGTGGTCAACGCCATGAAACAATTGGGATATACCAGTACGGGGACAATTGAGTTTTTATATGAAAACGGGCAATTTTATTTCTTGGAAATGAATACACGCGTTCAGGTGGAACACCCGATTACCGAGGCGGTTACCGGCATTGACATTGTGCGGGATCAGATTCGAATTGCAGATGGCACGGCATTAGGATATAAGCAAGAGGATATCCGTTTTAACGGCTGTGCCATGGAATGCCGAATTAATGCCGAAGATCCGCAAACTTTTATTCCGCGTGCCGGCACCATCGGGCAATGGCATACACCCGGCGGACTGGATGTGCGGGTTGATTCGGAGCTGTATACCGGATACACCGTGCCACCAAATTATGACAGCTTGGTCGCCAAATTGATTGTGCATGGTCGCACCCGAAATGGTGTTTTAATGCGCTTACGACGAGCTTTGGAAGAATTTGTTATTGAGGGTATTCCCACAACCATTCCGCTGCACCAACGGATTATCAGCAATCCGGACTTTATTGACGGACAGTATGATATTCATTGGCTGGAAAACTTTTTATCAACCTCTCAAAAAGGATAATCTGATGCGAATAGGACAAACATTATTATTGACAACTTGTGTTCTGGGGTTCTCGAATGCCGTTTTGGCCGGCGGATATCAACTCAGCGAATATTCCGTCACCAATTTGGGACGTTCATTTGCCGGAGCTGGTGTGGCGGGCGATGACTATTCGGCCATTGCCTTTAACCCGGCCGGTATGATGTTAAAGGGAACCGGCGCGCAACTCGGCGGTAATTTGGTGGCTATTCGGGCGCATGCCGACAGCCTGGCAGGACAAGGCAAGGGAAAATTAAAGACAAATGCCATATTACCACATGCTTTTGCTCAAACAAAAGTGGGTGAAAAAGCACGGCTGGGAGCGGGCGTTTATGTGCCGTTTGGATTAGGGACTTATTATAAAAAGCATTGGTTTGGTGCCGGAGATGCACTGAACTCTGAAATCAATGCGATTGACATGGCTGTGGCCGCTGCCTATCAATTGACGGATACTCTCTCTCTCGGAGCCAGTGGTTTTGTGGAGTATGTAGATGCTCGATTGACAAATGAAACGCCTTATGGCACCGAATCGGACCTGAATGCGGACGGTTGGAAGCCGGGATATACTCTGGGCCTGATGTATGAACCGCAAAAGGATACGCGTTTTGGTGTTACTTATCGCTCTAAGGTTGTTCATAATATCCGAGGACCGCATTACCTGAATCTGGGGCCCGTTACACGCACGGGAGATTGCGGGACCAAGTTGGTCTTTCCCGAGCATTTTTTGCTTACAGCCTATCATAAAATCGGGCAGTTCGGTTTGTCGGCGATGGCGCGCTGGACACGTTGGAGTCGTTTTAGCAAACTGACCATTCGTTCGGAAGCCGTCGGCGGTAATTTACCAACTGTTGATGAAGATTGGCGCAATGTGTGGATGGTTGGAACAGGGGTGGATTATTACTATAATCAAAATTGGACATACCGTTTAGGTCTGGCATTTGACCAAGGGGCGGTTAAACGCCCGGCAAACCGGACAGCACGTGTGCCGGATTCCAACCGATGGATTGCTTCGGTCGGTATGGGATATCAAACCGGAAACTGGCAGTTTGATTTAGGTTATGCGCACCTGTTTTGGAAGCATTCCATCACCGCACATAATCCTGCCAATACAGCCAAAAACACTGTCAGCACGAATTTATTGGGAGCCTCCATTCAATACAATTTCTAAAACATCTTATAAAATGTTGGGTGCTATTGCCGGCGATGTTATCGGATCATGTTATGAATTTCATAACATCAAGCACAAGCGTTTTCCGCTATTTTCAAAGCGTTCGTGCTTTACAGATGATACGATTCTGACCTGTGCAACCGCCGATTGGCTGATTTCGGGAGGGGAACCGGCCGATTTTTTAAGAAAATGGGGACTGAAATATCAAAACAGGACTTATGAAAACGGATCTGTTGCGGCATTCGGTAAAGGCTTTTTCGAATGGTTAAAAACAGAAAAACAAGGAATGTCTCGTATGAACGGGTGCGTTATGCGATTAAGCCCCATTCCGTTATTGGTGGCTTCACCGGCCTTGGGACAAAGGTTGGGGCAAGCATTGACTTTGACAACGCACAACCACCCTGAAAGTATCAAAGCCGTGCAGGCATATTTGGAAACGGCTTATTTACTGAAAGCACAGATCCCTGTCCCATTAATAAAAAATAAAATAACGCTTAAATATCATTATGATTTGGGACGGCCGATTCCCCAGATTCGCAAGACCTATAATAAGTTTTACTGCTCGTGCGAACATTCAGTGCCCGAAGCAATTATATGCGCTTTGGACGGGCACTCTTTTACAGATTGTATCCGCAATGCCATCTCACTGGGCGGGGATAGTGATACGCTTGCCACTATGGCCGGTGGCTTGGCCGAAATCCGATTCGGAGTTCCACGTTTGATACAGAAAGAAACCTTGTCCAGGCTTGATAATGATATCCTGAAATTACTAAATAAGGTCCGGGAAAGAGCCTAAATATCCAACTCCATACCGTCATAGGCGGGACGAATATGATGTGGCAAATACGCACACAGTGAGGCATAATCCATTCGTGTGCCCATATGTGTAAAATAGGCTTGTTCTGGCCGCACACGGTCAATCCATTCCAGAGCACGCTCGGTATTCAAATGCTTGTCATTCGGTAATGAAGTGACGACGCCTAAAATCCAAACTTTTATACCCTGCAAAGCTTGAAAACCGGCCTCCTCCATTTCAAACACATCTGTGGAATACGCTATATCACCGATTCGATAGCCCAAGGATGCCCCCTTGCCGTGCTTTTGGGGAATGGGTAAAATATTTATCCCGTTGATTTCAAACGGAATATATGGATGGATGGTATGAATATCGAACACATTATGTCCCTGATTATTCGAATTAAACATATAATCCAAAATGTTCTTGAAGTGCGGTACATCATTTTCGGACAAATACACCGGCAAACGTTCGTTATTTTCACCCAATGCCGAACGCAAGTCATCGGCTCCACCCATATGATCATAATGGTTATGCGTATACAAAACAGCATCTAATTTCGGATGGCCGGCATTAAGGAGCTGTAAGCGAACCTCGGGTCCCGAATCAATCAGAATATTTGTGTTGTTTTCTTGAATTAATAGCGAACTTCGCAAGCGGAAATTCTTGGGGTTCATCGGGTCGCACAATCCAAATCCGCGATTGAGTGACGGCACACCGAATGAAGGACCACACCCCAGTATTTTAATTTTCATTCTTTGCTTCCTTTATATGAAATAACTTGTTGAAATTACGTGTTGTTTCTAAATCTATTGTTGTAATATTTGTGTCTTTAATCTCGGCCAATTTTTCGGCTGTTTTAAGCACAAAAGCAGGCTGATTTTCCTGACCGCGATATGGCACCGGAGCCATATAGGGAGCATCTGTTTCCACTAACAACCTGTCCAACGGTATTGATCGAACAACGGCACGAATAGAATCCGCATTTTTGAATGTAATGACGCCCGAAACCGAAATATAAAACCCAATTTCCAAAGCTTTGTCAGCCAATTTCTGACTGCCCGTAAAACAATGAATAACACCGGAATGGGTTAAAAGGCCACCCCTGTATGCTGAATCCAAAATAGCAATCATATCTTCATCAGCTTCACGAGCATGAATAATCACCGGTTTATTCAATTCCCGGGCCCATTCCAATTGTTGCTCGAAAATGCGGCGCTGGATATGCTTATCCTGTTCGTGATAATGATATTCTAACCCGATCTCCCCGACCGCGACAATCTTTTTATGTGATTGAATTAAATCAAAAAATTCTTGTTTTGAAATAAATTTATCCGCGTATTCGGGATAAATTCCAAACGCCCCATAAACCTGCGGATAAGTATCCAAAATAGAGAGCAATCCCGCATAATCAGCCGGTTCGCAGGCGACTGTCAGCATTTTTTGGATACCGGCTGCACCGGCCTGTGCAACAACCTGCTCTGTTGGTTGATTCTGAAACCCCAGATGGCAATGACTGTCTATCATCTTAAAACCTCAGAAATGCGAAAGAAGATTGTCTGTAAAGCGTTTTTTTTGTCCAGATAAATTCGATCTGTATCTTCAAATAACGCAATGATTTCATTATATAAATCAATAAAGTCTTCAGCTAAAATCGGAGCCGTGATTGCTTGCCTGCGGGCTTGATCGGCAACCCAATTCAAAATTAGAGTTTGCACCATAGAAAAAATTTTCGGATCAGCCGTCGCCGTATCCACAAAACTTTTCATATCGGCCACCGGCAAATCCGGCTGGCACAGGTGTAACATCTGATGATAAAGTTTAACGCCATTATAACGGCACATATCTTGCGCAAAGCCCAAGGAATGGTTTGATAAAGAAATAATCAAATCAATATCGGAAACATCGGGATATTCTTTTTGGATTTTTTCTTTTAACACTGTATCTGATAAAGGTGGCAATTTTATTTGCCGACAACGTGATTTTATGGTTGCCGGAAAACGTCCCAAATTCTGGCATAATAGAAAAATAACGCTGTTTTCAGGCGGTTCCTCCAATTCTTTCAAAAGGGCATTTGATGCGTTCTCGTTCATACGATCTGCCGGTGAAATAACCAAAATCTTGAATTGATCCGGGGCCCCTTTCATAGACAAGAATTGTATTCCCTCGCGAATATCAGGAACGGTAATTTCACGCTTGCGCGCGTAATCCATATTCAAATCCACGGCTTTCCCGGCCAAAATATTTTTTTGAATATCCTTTTTGGCTTCATCGGTCAGTCCGAATTCTAACCATTTAATGTCCGGATGAAAAGCTGTCAAAGCATTAATGTTTTGATTTAACAAAAGAGAACAACACTCTAATATAAAATGTTTTTTTTCAACATCGCTTCCGCCGATTATCAACCATGATCCGGCCACTTTTCCCTGCTGATAGGCTTGACGGATTTGATCAATCGGTAGAATCATTTTTCAACCTTTCTAAAACGGTTTTAACAATTTGATGATGTATTTCTTCAACATTACCGGTCGCATCAATAACGACATAGCGTTTTTTGTCCGTCTGTGCCAATTCCAAAAAACCTGTGCGCAAGTTTTTGTGAAAAGAAAGATCCATATTTTCAAACCGTTTTTCGGTGTTTCCGGCCCGATCACAGCTCCGCTTTAGGCCTATTAACGGATCAATATCAAAAATAAAAGTCAAATTTGGATAAAAATCACCGGCTATTGTCCGATACAAAGCCATAATAGTATCAATCGTTGCCTGATTTTTGCCATAGCCATATCCTTGATACGCCAAAGTGCTGTCCAAAAAACGATCACAGATAACAACTTCATTTTGAGCCAAAGCCGGCCAAATCGTTTGAGACAGATGATTTCTGCGTGCAGCCATAAACAACAGCGTTTCCGTTATTCCGTCCCAACGTGTCGTTGTCCCATTGACCAGTAATTGACGAATTTCTTCGGCCCCTGGGCTACCTCCGGGTTCTCTGGTCCAGCGACATTGAATTTGCCTTTGGCGCAGAGCCTCCATCAGCAGTTTAGATTGGGTGCTTTTTCCCGATCCTTCACCGCCTTCAAATGTGATAAAGAAGCCCTGTTTCATTTTCTAAACCATGACAAGATAATCGCTTTTAATTTACCAAAATAACCGACTTTGACAACATCATTTTGGGCAATCAAATCGGCGGTCTGAATTTGATTCTCCGGCCCACGAATAATGATTTGCCCCAGTTTTTGTCCTTTGACAACTGGTGCCATAACCGGCGAATCATAATGAATTTCGGCAACAATGTCGGGCTGTTCCCCCTTGGATACCGTAATCGGGACAGGCCGATTGATAACGGCAGGAACGGTTTCGGAAATTCCTAACCACACCGGCACAGAAACGACCGGTTCATCAATTTGATACATATGGACATTGTCAAAGGCTCCAACGCCCCAATTGATCAGCTTTTTAGACTCGACCCGTCGATCGGCCATAGATTTTAACCCGTTCACAACCATAATCAAGCGACGTCCGTCAGGGGTTTTAACCGATCCGGTCAAACCGAATCCCGATCGTTCTGTATGCCCTGTCTTTAAACCGTCAGCTCCATTGACTTCGGACAATAACGGATTGCGGTTTTGCTGATTGATACCATTATATTTGAATTCTCTTTCGGAATAAATCGGATAATACTCTGGAAAATCCCGAATCAAGGCTTGGGCCAATTTAGCCAGATCAAACGCGCTCATTTCATGACCGGCTTGCGGCAATCCCGTTGCATTTTTGAAAGTAGCATTTTCAAGCCCCAACTCTTTGGCTTTACGCGTCATAATGTCTGCAAATACTTCCTCACTGCCGGCGATATTTTCGGCCGCCACAATACAGGCATCATTTCCGGATTGCACAATAATCCCCCGCAGCAGATCTTTTACTTTAACCTTTTGATTTGGCTTCAAAAACATAGTAGAACTGCCGCTTTTGGCCCCACCCTTACGCCAAGCATTTTCGGAAACACTGAACTCTGTATCCGGAGTGATCTTACCTGTTTTTAGGTTTTCAAAGATAATATATGCCGTCATCAATTTACTCATAGACGCCGGCGGCATAGCCACATCAGCTTTTTTATTCAGCATAACATACCCTGTGTCGCTATCCATTAAAAGAGCATACTTGGCCTTGGTATCAAAAGCCAAAGCCGAAGAACTGATCAATAAACCGGCACACACCGTTAAAAGAAGTTTTGTTTTCATATACGATCCTTATTTTTTATATTTTAACCACGCGTCAGCATACCCTGTTTGACGCACTTTGTCAAGAATAAATGATGCTTCTTGTTTGGAAGCAAACGGCCCCAACACAACCGCCCGCCCGTTCCCTTTGGGTTGGGACGATATTGGTGCAATTTTACCCAAAGTTTGCATAGTCCGATTCAAATTGGCTTCTTGGGAAAAGACACCGGCCTGAACATACCACCCCGAGACTCCAACCAAGGCCGATTTGTCAGCCTGTGTATCCGGCGATAATTCAATCACGTCATTGTCCGGTAAGTTATTGATCTGAACAGAACCATTGTAAACCGGGGGTTGATACCCGCCATCGGGTATATAAATCGGTCTCGAATCACCCGATGGGATCGGACTTTCCGGCTGAATTTGCCAGGGTATAGATAATTCTTTTAATTGAGCTTTTAATTGGCGACTTTGTAGGGGCAAGATATCAACCTGAACTATTGTGGTGCCGGTTTCGGACATTTCCAAAGCCTCGGCCGTTTGACGTGATACATCAATCAAGCGACTGTTAACCACAGGTCCTCGATCATTGACCCGAACGATCGCCGTATTTCCGTTTTCCAAATTGGTAATCCGAACCAGGCTGGGTAGGGGTAAAGTCTTGTGTGCCGCCGTTAAAGCATTATCATCAAACAGTTCTCCGTTGGTTGTCAGACGATTTTGTGTATCACGTGTATAAATGGCAGCAAAGCCCTTTTCGCTGTATCGCATATCCTCTTTCGGGGTGTAAAGAACGCCTTTGATATAATACGGCGCGCCAATATAATAAACGGCCTGCGAATCAGGCTGATCATCATAATCACTGCCCGACCGAAACAAGAAACCATTTTCACTGCACCCGGTCAGTAGTCCAAGGATTAAAGCGATACCACCTGTATTTTTCAATTTATTCTTCATCTTCTAAACACCCAGTTTGTTTTAATAATTCTATATTGGGATATCCGTCTTGTAATTGGCGATTTTCTCGTTGGAACGAGCGGATTGCCTGGCGTGTCTTGGGCCCCACTAAACCATCAGGTTTTGCGGATAAATACCCTTGCTGCGCCAAAAGTTCCTGCAAGCAGATAATGCTTTTGGTTCGAAATGGCTTAAACCCTTCGGGCGGTGTCGGATAAGGGCTGCGTGCAACCAGTGCATCGGCCAGCAACCCGACAGCCAAGCCATATACCTCCAACTTATTCCAGCGCCGTATAATCCGATAGTTCGGATAGGTTAAAAACATTGGGCCGGAAAATCCCATCGGCATATGTAGTTCGGCAACGATTGTATGTTCGCTTTCGGGGAAAACCGGTAAATGTTTTGGCTTAAAACCAACAGCAATCCAAGCAGCCACTGTTTTTTTATCATCCCGGTGAATCTGATCCCAATCCGGATGGGTGGTCAAGACAACCTCCCTTCCCCATGGTTCATAAGTATGCCACCCCAGCTTTGATAAATAATTTGCGGCCGAAGCAAATGCATCCGGCATATTATTGACGATATCACGTCGGCCGTTCCCGTCTCCGTCTACGGCATAAGCACGAAAGGTTGTTGGCATAAATTGAAAATGTCCGAATCCGCCGTCCCACGATCCGATTTTAGGGGCTATTGATGATTCTTCTTGTATTGTTTTTAGATGTGCTATCAGTTCAGCCGTGAAAAATTTGCGCCGGCGCGGGTGATAAGCCAACGATGACAAAGAATCCAGCATATTGACTCTCCCCATATAGCTGCCATAATTGGTTTCCATTCCCCAAATCGCGACCAGATACTCTTTGGGAACACCATATTGTTTTTCAATACGATTCAACCATGTCGGATATTTTTGCAACATCTTTTGTCCTGTTTCAATTTTTGTATCCGTCAGGCGTGAGCGTATATAATCATAAAAATTCGGCAGAAATTCGGGCTTACGCGTATCCAGATGAATAACGCGTTCTTGCAGATGCATTTTGGGCAAGGTTCGATCTAAAACAGACTGAGAAATACCGGCTTTAAGGGCTTCTTGCGCAAAAGATTTTTTCCAAGCTTCAAAATCCGAATCGGCATAAGCACCTTGCGATAACACCACACAAATCGTAAAAATCAAATAACATACTGAATTAAAATAATTTTTCATAAAATATCCTCATATCTTTCTATATCATACTCTATTTTTTCAAAAAAATCACTTGATTTTTTTATTTTTTTATGTAAAAATGAACCTGTCGCTTTCAGAGGTAACTATCTGTTTACGTGAAAGTCGCTATGCGGAGAGATGGTCGAGTGGTTTAAGGCTCCGGTCTTGAAAACCGGCGTGGGGGTAACCCTACCGTGAGTTCGAATCTCACTCTCTCCGCCATTTTACATCAACACCGGTTTTGGACAGTGAGATAAGAACGAACGGTCGTGAGTTCGTTCACAAGCGTAGCGCCGTGGACGCCACAGGCGATCCGAGCAAAGCGAGGACGAGGATTTATCCGAGCAACCTCACTCTCTCCGCCATTTTACATCAACACCGGTTTTGGACAGTGAGATAAGAACGAACGGTCGTGAGTTCGTTCACTGTGGTCTTTTCAGTAAAAAATAAGTCCGGCACTGCAAGTGGGCCGGACTTATTCACGGGCATAGAAAATTTATTGTTCCAAGATAGCAACGCCGGGCAATGTTTTACCCTCCATCCATTCCAGGAAGGCTCCACCTGCCGCAGAGACATAGGTCAATTCGGGTTCTACTCCTGCTTTTTTCAAAGCAGAAACGGTATCACCACCACCAGCCACAGATGTCAATTTACCCTCTTTTGTCAGCTTGGCAACAGCATGAGCAATCTCATTTGTGGATTTATCAAACGGCTTGATTTCAAAGGCACCGACCGGACCATTCCAGATCAAAGTCTTACACTTTTGAATCGTTTCAATAAAGGCTTCGGCCGATTTCGGGCCGATATCCAACAACACTTTACCGGCCGGGACTTGATCCGCCGCAGATACATGCGCTTCCTGCCCCTCTCCAAACGCATCAGCCCAGGTTAAATCCACAGGCAACACGATTTGGCAATTACCGGCATTTGCTAAAATAGATTTGGCTGTATCAACCATGGTCGGTTCAACCAAAGATCCTTCACCCATCGGAATGCCTTTGGCAGCCAAAAATGTATGCGCCATACCACCACCGATGCACAAATAATCCACTTTTTTAACCAGGTTAGAGAGTAAATCCAGTTTTGTTGACACTTTGGAACCACCAACAACAGCCACCGCCGGTCGCACCGGATTCCCCAAAGCTTTGTCAAGCGCTTCCAACTCTTCCTGCATCAAACGCCCTGCCCCGCGCGGCAGCAAATGAGCCATACCTTCGGTAGACGCATGAGCACGGTGAGCCGTTGAAAAAGCGTCGTTGATATAGATATCAATGCCGCTGGCCAATTGTTCGGCAAAAGCCCGGTCATTTTTTTCTTCACCGGCATAAAAACGCAGGTTTTCCAGCAACAGCACATCGCCGGCTTTCATTGAGCGAATCGCAGCATCACGCTTTTCACCGATGCAATCATCAATAAATGTTACTTTCAAACCACTGGCTTTTTCCAAAGCCGGCACCATAAAAGCCATAGAAAACTCGGGTTTCTTTTCTCCTTTGGGGCGACCAAAGTGCGACGCCACAACAGCCTTACCGCCCTGACTGACAATTTCTTTTAATGTCGGCACAAACCGATCAATACGGGTCATATCCGTAATGACCCCGTCTTTGGCCGGCACATTTAAATCTGCCCGAATAAACACGGTTTTGCCGTTAAAATCAAAATCGCTTAATGTTTTAAATTTCATTTTTGTTTCCTTTCCTGTAAAAATGATGCATCTATTCCATCATATTTTTATCAAAAATGCAAGATAAAAATTGACAATCTTAACAAATCGTGCTAGAAAAAAAGCATGAAAAAGTTAATTGTTTTAGTCGGTGTTCTAAGCACCATTGTGTTTATATTCCTGTATAGTCAAAATCACAAGCGGATTATTTTGCCGAATATTGATCCGAATCGAGTTGTCTTTTTTGTGCAACAGGGATGCGGTCATTGCCACCAGGCTTTGGCTTTTGTTAATGATACCTTAAAGCCAAATTATCCGAATCTGGCAATTGACATTATTGACATTACCGACAATCACAAAAATTTGGCTAAATTAAAAGCGGTTGCAAAGCAATATCATATACCGCCAAGAAAACTGGGGACACCAGTGATTTTGTATAACGGAAAAATGACAATGGGCTGGTCATCGAAACACGGTAAAAGCCTGATGGCCATGATACGGGAAAAAACCGCCGAAAATAATTAGTCCAGCGACTCGGTGTCCAAATCAAACTCTATGATTTCATCTTCACGCAGTCCCTGGGGTAAGGCTTGCGGCACAGGCACTGTTGTGTTTTTGCGGAGTGTTTTTTTCTTGCGAAATTGTCGCCAGTTTTGAACATTTTTCTGATGCTCTGCATAGGTTGCAGCAAACACATGCCCACCGGTTCCGTCGGCCACGAAATAAATATCATCAGTTTTAATCGGATTGAGCACAGCCTCCAAAGCTTTTCGCCCCGGATTACTGATCGCGCCCGCCGGCAAACCGTAAATCACATAAGTATTATACGGGTGATTATAGCGTAAATCCTTGTAAGTCAAGCGTCTTTTCAGGTCTAATTTGCCGTCTGTGATCGCATAAATAACCGTCGGATCAGATTGCAGGCGGATATTCTTACTTAAACGATTAAAAAACACAGATGCGATATGCGGCCGTTCTTGTGCCAAAGAGGTTTCTTTTTCTACGATTGAAGCCATAATGACGGCTTCGGACGGCGTCTTAAACGGTATATCCGGATTGCGATTCGCCCACAGATCTGTCAGCGTTTTTGTCATTGCATTTTCCATACGCCGGATTAAGGATTCCTTGGTATCACCGTATGAGTAATTATAGGTATCCGGCAGTAATGTGCCGTTTCTGGGAATAGTGGCAACCTCACCGGTCAGTCCTTTGTATTTATCCATCAAATCAACTATTTGAGCCGATGTCAGCCCCTCTGGCACGACAAAGCGACGCGCAACGGTTTGCCCTTCGGTCAAGATATTCATAACCAATTTAGCACTGGCATGCTTGGGAAACAGATATTCTCCAGATCTAATCTTTAACGTATTTCCACTGGCGCGAACGCCGATTTCAAAAACAGCGGGACTGTCAATAATTCCTTCTTTTTTCAGCAAAGTGGCCGTTTGTTTCAGACTTTTGCCCCGAGGAATTACTAACTCCTTTGGCTCGGTCAAGGGCCCGTCTTCCATAAATTGCGTAAAGGTCGTTAAAACACTTCCCCCAATCAAGGAAACGCCAATAAAAAACAGAAAAAAATAAACAATGACACTGTGGCGCATATTATACTTTTTTGAAAATCAATGTTCCGTTTGTACCACCAAACCCGAATGAGTTGGACAAAGCAATATCAATTTTCTTGTCGCGCGCAATATTCGCCACCAGATCAAAACCTTGGGTCTTTTCCTCTTGCTCTATCAGATTAATTGTTGGAGGTAACATATTGTTTTTCATAGATAATAAGCTATAAATCGCCTCAACGGCACCGGCTGCCCCTAACAAATGCCCCGTGCATGATTTTGTAGAGGACATAGAAACATGTGTGTTGCCAAAAATCTCTTGTACTGCCTCAAACTCCACCATATCACCCATAGGGGTTGATGTTCCATGTGCATTGATATAGTCCACATCTTCGGGATTGATTTTGGCATTGGCTAAAGCATTTCGCATTGCTCGATACCCGCCTTTTCCACCGGGTGCCGTAATGTGATGGGCATCCCCTGTCATCGCATAACCAATGACTTCACCATAAATTTTAGCACCACGAGCCTTAGCATGTTCGTATTCTTCCAGAACAACGGCACCGGCGCCCTCACCTATTACAAAACCGTCTCGGTTTTTATCCCATGGACGCGACGCCAGCTCGGGGGTCTCATTATAATGTGTTGAAAGGGCGCGTAATTGCGAAAAACCCGCCACACCACAGGGGCAGATAGCCGCTTCAGCACCGCCGGCGATCATCACATCGGCTTCATCATTACGAATAATCCGAAAAGCATCTCCGATTGCATGCGTTCCCGTCGCGCAAGCAGTGACGACTGCAAGACTGGGACCTTTAAAATTATATTTAATAGATACATGCCCCGAGATCAGGTTGATCAGGGCAGACGGAATGAAAAATGGAGAAATTCGACGTGGTCCTTGTTCTTTAATCTGTAAAGTGCAATCTTCAATAGATTGCAATCCGCCAATTCCGGATCCCATTAAAACACCGGATCGTTCGGCTTCTTGCTCATCTTTTGGCAAATATCCCGAATCCGTCATGGCATCGGTCGCTGCCGTCAAGCCATACAGGATAAACGGATCAATATGGCGGCGTTCTTTGGCCGGCAGAACCGAATCGGGCTGGAATTCGCCAACTCCGTCCCCAAAGGGGATTTGCCCCGCAATTTGAGCCGGGTAGGCACTGACATCAAAAGATTTGATTTTAGATACGCCAGATGTGCCCGAAATTAATTTACTCCAGTTCACATCTAATCCACGTCCCAATGGCGTCAATAATCCCATACCTGTAATAACAACCCGTCTGGCCATAAAAAAACTCCGATATCTTGTATATAAAAATTAAGGAACGCCTCTTTTGAAACAAAAGATACAATTGCGTTCCTTAAAAGATAAACTCCAGCGCGATAAATTACGCTTGCTTTTCAATAAAGTCTATTGCATCTTTTACCGTGCGGATTTTTTCGGCGGCATCATCGGGAATAGAACAACCGAATTCTTCTTCAAATGCCATAACCAATTCAACAGTATCCAAACTGTCCGCACCCAGATCATCAATAAAACTTGCGTTATCTTGAACTTTGGCTTCATCAACGCCCAAATGTTCAACAACAATTTTCTTGACGCGTTCAGCAATATTACTCATATTTTATATCCTTTCTTTTTTATTAATTTTTGTCATTTCTGACGAAATCGGTCTTTTTTTAGCACATTTTTCTTGTCTAGTCCAGTCTTTTTTTTATTTTTTCGCCCAAAAAGACGGTTTTTCCTTATTTTTTAAAAGGTTAAAAATGTAAAAAAATCCGCAAAAAATCCTAAATCATCGCCATGCCGCCATTGACATGCAGCGTTTGACCGGTAATATACCCGGCCTCATCACTGGCCAAAAATACCACGGCATTGGCAATATCCTCCGGCATTCCCAGGCGTCCCATCGGTATTTTTTGAGCCAAAGCCTGCTTAGCGGCCTCGGGTAAAACATCAGTCATCGGTGTTTTAATAAAGCCTGGTGCCACACAATTGATCGTAATTCCACGACCGGCTAATTCTTGCGCCATACATTTGGACATGGCAATCAAGCCCGCCTTTGAGGCCGCATAATTTGCCTGCCCTGCATTTCCCATGACCCCGACAACCGAAGCCATATTCACGATTCGTCCAAAGCGCCGTTTCATCATGCCGACAGCAACCTGACGAGCCAACCGAAATCCAGCCGTCAAATTGATATCCAACACGCGTTGCCATTGTTCATCTGTCATACGAACAGCCAATCCATCTTTGGTAATACCGGCATTATTGACCAGGATATCAATCCGACCCATATCCTGCTCGGCTTGTTTCACCAAAGCCCCAACTCCGGCCGTATCGGTCAGATTGGCACAGTAGATATATACGCGTTCTCCCAGTTCCGCCTGAAATGCCCGCAATATATCCATATTCATATCCGTCAGCGCCAAAGTCGCCCCCTGGGCATGCAGTTTTTGAGCAATCTGACGACCGATACCGCCGGTTGCCCCTGTGATTAAAGCTGTTTTTCCCGTAAAATCAAGCATTCTATTTTTTCCTTTCATATCGTTTTTTTAACACATTTTTATCTGAAAAGCAAGTATTTTCTAGACCCACTTTAAGTGCTTGAATAAAAACCAAATAACAATACCGATCAGGCACATAATCGCTGTCACGACAACAAATCCATAACTATCTGAATTTCCAGGAATCCCACCCAGGTTCATACCAAAGACACTGGCCAAAAATGAAAGCGGCAAAAAGATTCCCGCAATCACCGACAGCATATAGGTATTTCGCTGATTTCGACGGTCTTCCATATGGGTCAAGGCATCTTGATTGACACGAATCCGTTTTTCCAGCAAGTCAATATCTTCCACGATTCGCCTGATCCGGTCAAAGTCATCACGAATTCGCCGATTCGTCTCATCTGTAAACCAGGCGATTCCATGGCGCATCAGGTTATCCAGAACCTCGCGCTCGGGTAACATAAACCGTCGAATGATAATAACCTGACGCAATAGTTCGCTTAGGGCCGCGTAAACAGTGTCTTGAAAGCGATTCGTAATAATTGCTTCTTCGTAATCATCAACCATTTGTTCAATATTGGCAATCGAATCCGACACTCCGTCTAACGTCTGCTCAAATAATATCGGCAGCAAAGCCGCGCTGGACTGCGGTATATCTTCCAAGAAAACTTCGTCAATATCCTCCCAATTCAATACCGGCATAGAACTGGCAGTAATCAGGATATTCTCTGTTGCATAAAGCCGCAAAAAGACCAGATCGTCCGGTTCGGCTCCCGGTGCCATATTGATCGTGCGCAAGACAAGGAAAACCTGATTCTGACGAACGCGCAGGCGTGGCTCACACAATTCTGCGCTCATCAGGTTTTGTCGTGCCCATTGTGGAATTTGAGGTTGCTTTTTAAGCCACTGCCCTGCTCGCTTATCCGACAGGTCCAAGTGCACCCAAACTGCCTGACCTTCTGTTCCCATATCGGCCAAAGATGCCAATTTCACCGGTCTGTATGTATCCGACGGTGTCATCACATAGGCTGTTGCAAATTCTTTTTTAGCTTTCATTTCAAAACTCCTTTCCTACCTATTTAACACAGAATAAAATCAATTTCAATCCAATTTATAAATAGTCATTGATATTTATTCTCAAATACAGTATGATAATAAAGTGGTATTTTATAGGAGAAACCATGCCATTTGATTTTAAAATTATCTTGCCTGAAAATGCGGTCTCGGTGTTTGAAGAGGCCCTGTCCGAATCGGCCGGAGCGATATTGACCCGCCTGTTAGAGAAAGGGCCTCACGCCGGATCTTGGGAGCTTCAGGCTATTTTTGAAGAAAGGCCCGATCATGGTGCGTTAAAGGATTGCTTGGCACAATCGGCAACCCGGGCACATATCAAACCTCCAAGGTTATGCATAAGAAAAATGCCTGACATCAATTGGTTAGAGGCCAGTTATCAAGGCTTTCCGCCTATTGAAGTCGGTCCCTACTATATTTACGGGTCCCATATTACTACTCCCCCACCGGCCGATAAAATTGCCCTTAAAATTGATGCGGCAACAGCCTTTGGGACGGGCGAACACCAAACAACACATGGGTGCTTGACGGCTTTGTCAGAGTTGAAAACAACGCCGAATCGTATTCTTGATGTCGGGTGCGGGTCGGGTATTTTGGGTATGGCATTTGCCAAGACCTATCATAGACCCGTAGACGCCGTAGATATCGACCCCGAATCGGTGCGTGTGGCCTGCTTGAATGTCAAACAGAACGGCCTGAGCGATTTAATGTACATTTGGGTCAGTAATGGTTATGCCGATGTATCCGGAACATACGATCTGATTTTTTGTAATATCTTGGCAAAACCACTGATCGAAATGGCACCTGAATTAGCCCAACATTTGAATGCAGGCGGCATTGCGATTCTGTCCGGCTTTTTGAATAATCAGGAAAACTGGGTTGAAAAAGCACATTTAGCCGTCGGACTTTCATTTGTGCGGCGCTATCGGATTAATGGTTGGAGCACCCTGGTTATGAAAAAGGAAGAAAAATGATATCAGAAATTCGGAGATTTTTAAGTAAACATCATTTGGATGCTCTATTGGTCGGGCGAACTGATTCGTTTTTAAGCGAATACTATCCCCCGCAGTCTGCTCAATTAAAACAAGCCACCGGTTTTTGCGGTTCGGCCGGTATGGCGGTTATCACTCATAATCAAACTATTTTGTTTGTCGATTCACGTTATACCGAGCAGGCCAAGATTGAATCCGCCTTTCAAGTTTATGAAATCCCTTCTCAGACAACCCCCTCGGATTGGCTTTCCAAGCACTTGCCCGGTCAAAAAATCGGCTATAATTCCACGCAACGGTCTGTTCTGTGGGTAGAATATATGGTCAAAAAAGGAATCCGATTGGTCCCGGTATCCGAATCGGATTGGGAAAGTCTATTTCCGTCTCGAACTGATAAGATTGCTCCGACTTTTGAATATGATATCTCATTTTGCGGCGAATCGTCGGCGAATAAAATAAAACGCCTGACCGGTGTGTTAGAATCTCATCAACTGGATGGCTATGTCTTGACAGTGCCGGATAGCGTTTCTTGGCTGTTGAACCAGCGGAGTTTAAGCGTTCCGCAATACCCTGTTGTGTTCAAACGTATTATTGTCTTGCGTGACGGAACTATTCTGGATTTGCATGAAGATAGAAACCGTCTTCAAGGTTTACGATTGGGACTGGATCCGGCCGAAACGCCTCAATCTTTATTTGAAGAAATTCGATCGGTTGCAAAAATCATCACTCTGCCTGATCCGGTCACGGAAATGAAATCTGTCAAAAACCCAACAGAGCAGCAAAACATTCGCCAAGCGTGCTTATTTGAAAGCAAAATTTTATGCCGGTTTTTGGCCTGGGTAGAAAAAAATAAGGCCACAATCACAGAAATGGATTGCGACACAAAGTTGCAAGAACTACGATGCGAATCGCCCTTGTATCGCGGGGATAGTTTTGATACCATTGCAGCTGTGGGAGAACATGCGGCTCGTGCTCACTATCGGGCAGATACTTCTTCCAATGTTTCGGTTAGTTCGGCCCCCATGCTATTGGTTGATACCGGCGGGAATTACCTGAACGGCACAACAGATATGACACGCACCATCTGTGTTGGCACACCTTCCCCTTTGATGATAAAGCGCTATACCCAAGTTTTAAAAGGTCATATTGCCTTGGCCACCACCCCGGTACACAAGGGGGATTTACCTCTGGAACTGGACAACCGTGCCCGATCAGCCCTGCAAGCTGACGGCGCCGATTACGGGCATGCCACAGGACACGGGATCGGTATGTATTTGGCTGTTCACGAAGCGCCGCCCGTCATTTATAAAAGCGCAAATACCCCCTTGCAAGCCGGTATGCTCTTTTCTAACGAGCCGGGATTTTATGACGCCCAGGCCGGATTCGGCATTCGGTTGGAAAATATGATTATGACTTTAAGCGGCCCTGATAACAGTTTAATCCTGGAAAATTTGCTGTGGGTTCCGTTTGATGGCCGCTTGATTGATTTTACGATGCTGACCACCGATGAAAAGCAGTGGCTAAAATCCTATCATCAGGCTATCCGCGATCGAATTATGCCGAATTTAAATGCCGAAGATCAATCACTGTTAAATCCATTGCTTGACTTTTTTACTGAAATTGCATAAAATAAGCCTATGACTAAGACATTCATTACAACAGGGCCTGTGGCCACCAATCGCAAAGCACATTTTAACTACACGATACTGGAAACATTCGTGGCAGGGATTGTGCTGACGGGTGGCGAGGTTAAGTCCCTGCGGGCAGGACATGCAACAATTAACGAAAGCTATGCCTCTTTTGAGCAGGGTGGCCTTTACCTAATCAATATGCATATTATGGACTATGGTGCGGCCAAAGGAGGCTTTGTCAAACAGGTTGCCAGCCGCCCGAAACAATTACTCCTGCGTCAAAAGGAGTTAAAACAAGTCCGAAACGAACTATTGAAAAAGGGAAAGACCGTTGTCCCGCTGGAATTGTTCTTTAACCAACGCGGACTTGCCAAAGTCAAAATCGCCATTGCCCAAGGGAAAAACCTGGTAGACAAGCGTGAAACAATCAAAAAACGAGATTGGAATATAGAAAAAAGGAGGATATTGGCCCATTATAACAACGGAAAGAAATAAAACAACTTATTGATTTTAAATGATTTTTATTTTTTATACAAAAAATGTTTGACTTTTGTCAACTTTTATAGTAAAATGTAAGAACAATCTGAAAAGAACAGGAGGAAAGAATGAATCAGAATATCGTATCTAATTTAAGAAACTTGATCATTATTGGCGGCGCTTTAACGAGCGGCTGTGTGGCCGTTCCGCGTGGCCCTGTGGTTGTTACCGAACCGGTGTTGGCTCCGGCCGTAGTGGCTCCGGCTGTCGTGGCTCCGGCTGTCGTTGTGCCACCTGCGCCGGTTATTGTTCCAGCACCGATTATGCCGATCGGTCCCGCATTTGGTCCTTGGTACCATCATGGTCCTTGGCACCATCATGGTCCTTGGCACCATCATGGTCCGCGGGGGCGTTGGTAATTTAATTCAATAACAATATAAAAAAGGAGAAAAGAAAATGAAAAAATTAAACAACAAATTGACAAAAGTTCTTGCTTTGACATCTGTGGCGGTGGCCTGCGTAGCTATGCCGCAAAAGACAGAAGCTCATCCGGGACATGGTTTTGGTGGCCCACACCACATGATGGGTGGTTGGGGTCACGGTCCGCGTGGTGGTTTTTGGGGCCACGGCGGTCGCAACTTCTGGCCGGGATTCGTTGGCGGTGTCGCCGGCGGTATTATTGGTGGCGCTATTGCTCGCCCATATTACTCTTATGGCTATGCCGCCCCGGTTGTCTACACAACGCCGACTGTTTATACAACGCCTGTTTATACACAACCGGCAGTCATCACTCCGACAGTTATCACTCCGACAGTTACCTATCAACAACCGGTTGCCCAACCGCAAGTGATTGAAAAAACTATTATTAAAGAAGTGCCTGTTCAACAAGAAACAGCCATTCAACAATCTGCACCTTCTATTAAGGTTGATGAAAATAATGGCCCTGTTTTGATCAAGAAAAAAGCAATGATTGATGGCAAATTACAAGATGTATATGTGCCGCAAAATCAACGCTAATAATTAAAAATAGGCATTAAAATGAAACATACACAATTATTATTGTCGTATATGGTCTTGTCTGGGTTGCTTGGGTGCGCAACGGCTCCTAAAGGTGATCCGGCCAAGGCTGCCGAAGCAAATGATTCTTTGGCAAACGAAATTGCTCAAATCAAAGATCAACAAAATGCACGTTATTCATATAAACGGATTCGCACTGCCCAAGGCGAACGAATCATTGGAAATATGAACTATACGGATAAAAACCAAGCCGAAGTGCGCAAAACTTTCAAAACCGATGAAAACGGCGTCTTCACAATGGAGGAATCTGTTGAAAAAGGTTATGGTTTGCCACCAACGACCAAACCGGATATAAAAGGCCCTGAAACGGCCGGTGTCCAGGTGGGGAAAAGCAGCTTGTCTGACGGTATTTATACCGGAACAATTCTGCGCACCGCATCTGAAAATCATCCGATGACTGTTGAACAACCTATTCAGGTTACTTCATTCGTCATGGGTAAAGACTTAAATGCCCGAATCGGGGACACGAAATATGCACCGGACGCCATGTTCACATTCACACCGGACGGTCATGTTGATCCGATTACCCCGGTTGAAGGGCGTGCTTATGCTTTGATCAGCGGTAAAAAACCGGCCTACTATGTATATGTAGCCAGAGAAAAAACGCTACAACCCTTAAAGGCTTATAAGACTCATCGTGATAATACGGAAACTTATTTGAAAAGCGATGTTATTTTTGTCTTTATCGGAACACATAACAGTTTAAGCAAAGAATGCCTTGCAAATCGTAAAGTTCAATATAACGGTAAAGAACGGTAATCATAAAACTCCCCCGAGAAATCGGGGGAGCTTTCTATCCGGAAATAAAACCCAACCAAACACCGATTTGTGTATTATACAAAACAATAATCGTATTCAGATAAAAGGCAAACATACTCCACAACAGCACCGGTAACATCAGGAAAGCCGCCGAACGCGATACAGGCCGAAATACTTGAATTGTCCGAATAATAAAGTAAATCATAACGACAATATCCAGCAACGCAAATACAGGCTCCCGTAAATAGAAGTATAAGAACGGCCACAACAAATTAAAAGCCAACAACATCACAAACGGCCGAGGTGTTGCTTTATTCCAGACCAGCCACCCGGCGATCCCCATCAAAAAATAAAGCACTGTCCAAACCAAAGTAAAGCAAAAATTTGGTGGAGTCAAACGCGATTCGATCAATGTTCCCGACCAATCAATCCCCTCGGGCGTGATAAAGGTGCTGCCGACATAACCCACCAAATTCGTTAAAAACAATAAAAAAAACAGGCGCAGGGCTTTTTTCCAAACAGTTTCTCTTTTCATATAATCTCCCCAATCAGTTCTGATATTGTCTGTTGGATAACGGCCAAATCCAGAGCACGCGAAAGATGATGATTAGCCCCTTTTATCAAAGTAATTTGGACATTTTCTGATTTCACACAATCCTTAATTCGATACAAGCGATCAATATGCACTCGCTCATCTTGATCCCCCAGCAATAATCGGCACGGTCCGTTAAAAGGAATTTCACGATCCAGAATCATATACTTTTGAGCATCTTGAAATAATCGGGGTGTAAAGCAAAAACCAAATGTTTCCGGAGATGGTCCAATCGTTTTTCCGACAGACAAAGCCTGACGTGCGTAATCCGGCAACAGTTCGTCCCAAATATAAGGTGTAATATCCGGTGCGGGAGCAAGACCGATAAATCCAACTACATTTGACAATCGTTCAGCCAATTGCAAGCCTATCCAGCCACCGATTGAATTACCCACAATAATCAGGGGTATCTCCTGTGTCGTTTCCCGAATAATATCTAAAGCATCTTGAATCCCCTGCCCGATTAAAAAATCCTCCGGCTTGCCCCCCGATTCGCCGTGTGCTGTGTAATCAAAAGCCAGATAATGGCATTTTTCGCGCCGAGCTTGTTCTTGAACAGCATCTCCTTTTCGGCTTTTGCGTCGGGCAGTCCAGCCATGTAAATAGAGTACGGCCA
The DNA here is from genome assembly GCA_934234055.1 of uncultured Alphaproteobacteria bacterium. Classification (GTDB taxonomy): domain Bacteria; phylum Pseudomonadota; class Alphaproteobacteria; order CAAHEQ01; family UBA3637; genus CALXZG01. The sequence goes on from CAKQGY010000008.1 coordinate 37,167, forward strand.
AAGGCTTACTTCCCTTTTCCCAAGTATAAGCCAAATCAGGCATATTTGTCCTTTTTAAGATATAATCATTCATTTTTTTCTTGCCCCAAAATATCCTTTATTATATACTTCCGATAAACAAGGATTTCAAGTAAAAATGAAGATATTACACTATTTTATCACAAAGTTTCTTAATCTGATCTGCCCGCCACAGTGTCCGATTTGCCATAAACCGATTGAAGAGCCCCACACATTGTGCCCCAGCTGTTATGCTAAACTTCATTTTCTAGCCAAACCTTGCTGTGAAATTTGTGGACGGCCGTTTGAATATGTGGCTTTGGATACTGTAATTTGCGGGGCTTGCGCCCAACATCGCCCATATTTTTCAATGGCACGTGCTGTTTTATCCTACGATTCGTTTTCCAAGCATTTAATTTTAGCCTATAAACACGGCGATCATACGGAGCTAACGCCCCTATTGGTAAAGTTTTTAAGACAAGCCGACAAAGCTGTCTTTGAAAATATAGATGTGATTGTGCCAGTCCCTTTACATTGGACACGCGCTTTATTTCGCCGCTTCAATCAAGCCGCTTTGCTGGGACAAGCCTTGGCACGGGCAACACATATTCCCTTTTCTGCTCGGTTATTAAAGCGAGTGCGCCACACGCCCAGCCAAGGCCATATGAACCAAAAGCAACGGGAAAAGAATGTTAAAAATGCTTTTACAGTTCCCAGACAAGAATCCGTCAAAGACCGCCGGATTTTGGTTATAGATGATGTTATGACCACTGGTGCCACCTTAAACGAATGCGCCAGAACCCTGTTAAAAGCCGGCGCAAAAGAAGTTAAAGTAATAACTTTATATCGTGTATTAACATAATGATTTTTTGCTATTTTTCAAAAATTCAATCAAAGGTACATCAGCCGGACAGAATGTGTATTGGTCCAACTCGGCCGGTGTGACCCAGGCTATCTGTTCATGGGCATTCAGGAATGCCGGTGTCGGGTTATCACAGGTCGCCCAATATACATGAAAGAGGAAATCACCGCTATCGGGATAAGAATAACGCATTTCTTTACAAAATGCCCCAACATTGACGGGCATACCCAATTCTTCCATAAATTCACGTCGGATACAGTCTTCCGGGGTTTCACCGGCTTCAACTTTACCGCCGGCAAATTCCCACAAACCACCTTGACGCATCGTCTTTTTGCGTTGTGCAATTAAAATCTTGCCGTCGTGGACAACAACAGCCATACCGATTTCTCTCATTTATATTTCTCCATTTCGGCTTTAATTTTATCTTGGATAAAGGGCACAATATCGGAAATACTCACAAATATGCTTTCCTTGTCGCCACGCATTTTGAATTCTACTTTGCCTTCCTTAAAGGCGCGCGGAGCCACAATAATGCGCAGCGGTATACCTGTTAAATCAGCTTCGGCGAATTGAATACCGGCCGATAGTCCCCTGTCATCGTATAAAACTTCAACACCGACCCGTTCCAGATCCGCATAGATTTTCTCGGCCGTTTGCGTAATTTCGGGATTCGTTCCACCCATCACATTCAATTGAACCTGCCAAGGAGCAATAGATAGCGGCCAAATCGGGCCGTAATCATCGTGCGAAGCTTCAATCACCGCAGCCAACAGACGACCGACACCGATTCCATAGCACCCCATAACAGGAGTCTTTTCTTGTCCTTTTTCGTCGGTGTATGTCATATGCATCGATTCGGTGTATTTTGTTCCCAGCTTAAAGATATTACCCACTTCTATTCCGCGGGAGAGGCGCAATTTGCCCCCGCATTTCGGACAAATATCCCCATTACGAGCCGTAGCAATATCAACAACCTGCGCATTCGGTAAATCGCGCGAGATATTAAAGTTTTCAAAATGGTAGCCCTCCTTATTGGCACCACACAACATATTATAACCATTGGCAACCGATTGATCCACAAAAACGGGGCATGTCAGATTCATACCTGTGGCAAAACCCGGTACAGCACCAACCCTCCTAACCTCATCGTCGGTGGCAAAATTAAACAAACATTTGATTATTTTTGATAATTTACATTCATTAACCTCAATATCTCCCCGAATCATAACAGCAAATGTTTGTCCTTTTTCAGTGGTATAGAATACTATTTTTGCCATTTTAACCGGTGAGAGACCTGTCAGTTTTACCAAATCTTCAATTGTCTTTACCCCCGGGGTTGCAATCTCGTGTAACGGCTTTAATTCTTCCGATTCGGCCGGATAGGCGGCCACGGCCACTTCATCATTAGCATAGGTTTTACAAGTATCACAGACAATCACACGATCTTCACCGGCATCGGTCAGTAATTGATACTCGTGAGCAACTTTTCCACCCATCATACCGCTGTCGGATTGAATAGAGACAACCTCCGGCACACCGCAACGCTGAAAAATAGTATGATATGCTTTGGCACATTCATCATAGTATTTATCCAAATCCTCGACCGATGTGTGAAAAGAATAAGCATCTTTCATCGTGAACTCACGCACACGAACTAAACCACCGCGAGAGCGCGCTTCATCACGAAATTTGGTCTGAATCTGATACAACATAAAAGGGTAATCTTTATAACTGGTCGCTTCGGTCCGTGCCAAAGCCGTCACAGCCTCTTCATGCGTCATCGCCAGCAGCATATCATGATTCGCCCGATCACGGAAACGCACCAATTCACTTTCCACGGAATCCCAGCGTCCCGATTCGTCCCACAGTTCACGTGGCAAGACAACCGGCATTTTGATTTCCTGACCGCCGATTTTATCCATTTCTTCACGAATAATGGCTTCAATTTTGGCTTGAATACGCCACGCCGGCAGCAACAAAGAATAAATCCCATTCGCAACCGGTCGAATATAACCGCCCCGCAGCAAATAAATATGACTGATCAGTTGAGCCTCAGACGGCTTTTCTTTGTGTTTTTTGGAGATCAATTTAGATTGACGCATGGTTTTCCTTTCAATAAATATGCGCTAGTATATCCCAATTTCCGGGAAAAAGCAATTATTTTCCCAACTTTTCCGACACTGCCTTTTCCACCAACGCCGGCAAATGCGTATTCAGCCAGGCAATCAATTCCGGAGAGATCTTATCCGTTTCTTGTTTTTGAGCCTGCATTTTTGTCATCACGCGTTGCAATTGCCGTTGAACAGTTTCAGACAACACCTCATCCGAAGGTAAATCGCAGCGCATCGCCGGCGTCAATAAAAAATACGCGGGCTCGGGTGATTTGACGGCTATTTTTTCGACCGAATCAGGTTTTGGCGATTCGTTTTGGGTGATAATATCCGAAACGCGAATCGGTGAATCCAAGGCCGTCGCCTTTTGTTTGTTCTGCGAATCGGATTCGGCCATCAACATCAGGCGGATTTCGTCCAAGACTTGATCCATTGGTAATTCTTCAGGGGATTGTTCCATTTCGTCTCCTAGTCTATACCATAGCCAAACCACTGATTTTTAACATCTTCATAGTATGCTTTCGGATCATATGATTGAACGGACAGACCCAATCCTTCCGGGTTCATTTGACCGATCGCAGACATCAGCGAAAATGCCGATACAATTTCATCGCGATGCGCTTTAACCAACGACACTTGGTTATCCAAATGTTCCTGTTCGGCGTCCAAGACATCAAGAACTGTCCGTGAACCGACTTTGGCTTCGCGAATCACTCCATTCAAAGCAATTTTGGACGCATCAATTTGCTTGCGAATAGAGGTGATTCTGGCTTTATTAGATTGATACCCTTCCCAAGCCGAAATAGTCTCAGCTCGCACATCTTGTGTTGTTTTGTGCCACAAAATCCGGTATTTATTTTCGGTCTGACGTGCCGCTCGCACATCAGCATATTCCTTACCGGATTGGAACAAAGGCACTGTCACATTGGCCCCGACTTGCCAATAATCGGACTGCTTGATTGAGACCTGTTCTTTTTGTCGCCCAACGGCACCACCCACATTCACCACCGGCAACAGGGCACCTTTTTGTGCTTTTACCGCCGATTCGGCCGCCTTGGTTGCATATTCGGCCGCATGAACTTTGGGATTGTTGGCCAAGGCCAAACGAATCGCCTCGTCCATATCCGCAGGCAGTTGGAAATTGACATCACTCATATCTTGTAAATCCTCGGGTTCAATGCCAACCACACTAAAAAAATTAGCCTTCGAAATTTTCAATTGTCCTTCAGCTGCGATTCGATTCGCTGTCGCACCGGCATAGCGCGCCTCGGCCTGAGCCACATCTGTGCGTGTCAGATCACCGACCTTAAAGCGTTTTTTATACGAATCCAAGTGTTCTTTCAAAACTTTTTCATTATTTTTTTGAAGGTCTAAAACCGCCTTGTCCCGCACAACATCCATATAAACCGCTGTTGCATTCAAAAGGACACTTTGCTCGGTATTCAGCAAATCGGCCCGCCCTGCCCGCACATTGCTTTTGGCCGATTCGACGGTATTGACAGTGCTTAACCCCGTAAAAACCGGTTGCGTAAACGAAAGCGATATATCCGACGGGTTCAGGTATGATTTTTGCTTGTCAGATAAATACGCGTTATCATAGGTATTCTCATAATGCGCACGTGAAATACTTCCCTGAGCCGAAATCTGCGGCCGATAGCCGGATTTGGCCTGTGCCACACTTTCATCCACAGCTTTTAATCCGGCACGATTCGCCGTAATGGTTGTGCTGTTTTCATAAGTATATTCCAAAATATCCGATAATGTATCCGCAGCCACCGGCCAAGCTGCCGAGCACAAAAGTAATCCGAAACCCAGTATTTTTTTCATTTTATCAATCCTCTGTTACTGTAATAATCAGGCACAGAATAAACCATTCGCAAAAAAAATTCAAGCATTTTTATTTTTTTTCTTGACTATTATGTCAAAAATGTGTAGTAATAGAATTGTTTTTGAAAGGGTCGGTTGGCAGAATGGCTTATGCAGAGGACTGCAAATCCTTTTATACTGGTTCGATTCCGGTACCGACCTCCAAAAAAATGCTATTTATATAAAAAAAGACTTGCTTTTTGTTTTTTTTTGGTGTAAATAGGTTATCGTTGTTCCAGCGTAGCTCAGTGGTAGAGCAATCGGCTGTTAACCGATCGGTCGTAGGTTCGAGCCCTACCGCTGGAGCCATTAAAGCAAAGTCCCTCTCCTCCTTGGGACTTTATTTTTTATTCAAAAAAAAACGACATAAAAATAAAAATAGTTCTTGACAATCTGATAAAAACAAGGTATAAGAAAAAACATTGAACTTGGGTGCGTAGCTCAGCGGGAGAGCATTACCTTCACACGGTAGGGGTCACAGGTTCAATCCCTGTCGCACCCACCATATTAAAGCCCCTTGCGGGGCTTTTGTTTTTGTCAAAATCACATTTATTTAGTATATTATTGTGCTATGCCGCACGCCCGAAAGACGCACGGCATTTATTAAACACATTTAATTTCTCGGTTCACAGGATCCTGTATGCCAATTCACACCCACCCATTTCCAACCGCACGATTCGCACTGCGCCTGATATTTCAGTTCGGAAACCATAACTTGTTCGCAGGGTATACAAGTTGCTTCGCTGGCCGAATTGGTCTTTTTAAGTGTCCCGTCAGCTAAGGTAATTTCATCAATCCACGATACACCCACGGTGCCGGGGGCACAATAACTTGAGAAACCGCCAAAATTTCGCCGGTTGCAATAGTGGGCCGTTTGTACAGTTTCCTCTTTGTAATTATCTAATAAAACAGAACTGCTCCAAGTGGTTGGGACGCCAGGAGGAGTATTACATGGATAGCATTTTCCGTCTTCGCTTCTGGTTGCCAAAGGCTTATCTGGTGGGCAGTGGCATCGTCCCATCCATACCTTGGCGTCCGGATCGGCACATGACAGGGCACAACCGTATGCACCGTTGATAACACGATTCGGGCACATTTGACAATACCCCCAGTGGCCGAAATAATAATTAGCATTCGGGTCATCGCACGAGACGCATTGATTGTTTTTATAGGGGAAAGTGCCCTCGGGACAACATTGCGGGTTGCTGTCAAAACCATATTTGCCGCAGCATTTTTTGACGCCGTCCTCTTCAATCAGATCTACACCACAACAGCCACCGTTAAAGACTCGGGCGTTCAGGCAGCAACCGACCGGCGTTTTGGTATACCCCTTGGGGCAAACCAATTCACAGGTCCCTTTACTGTTGCATTTGCCGTTTTGCAGATACCATTGTTTGCAATCGGCATCCGTTTGGCACCGCTGGGATGGCATATCGCCTTTACCGGCCGTAGTGATAATTTCAAACCACATATCTACCTTTTCTTTGTCCGAGCAGGCGCCGACTTTGTCAAAGAATCCGATGTCGTTGACCATTTTCCAGCCGTCCAGGCGCGATACCATTTCTTCACAGACAGGTGTTGGAACTTCTTTTATATCCACATAAAAGACATTTGGTTTTTCCGAGTCTGTTGAAATACCGACCGGATAGCCGCTTGGTGTATGGTCGGGATAGTCCAACAATTTTGGTGTTCCGCCGGCCAACATTTGGCCTGTGCCAAGAACTGCAAGTTCGTTGACATAACCGATTGTTGCATTAGCGCGCTGTTTATTCATCGCGTAATTAAAACCCGCGATTCCCGCGATGGTCAATACGCCCATCACAGCCAATGTTCCAAGCATTTCAACCAGACTGCGGCCCGATTCGCTGTGAAATTGTTGAATATTCTCAAAATGTTGCTTGTTGTGTTGCATCATAGGCGTTCCGTTCATAAAATTTCTCCAAAAAAATATCACCTGTGGTGTAGCAGGTGACTGGAAGTTTCATAGCTATTAAAGGTAATAGTGCAGCCTATTGACCGGAAGAACCGGCTATTCAACCGCCTTCCAGTCGTTTAGACCAGAAGGGGTTTTATGCCAAAGTGTAAACTGGCAACCTTTAGAGGCTATGAACCCTCTGAGCGGACACCACCCCGCCACGGGGACAGTATATAGAATTTTATTTCCTATTGCAAGCAATAATTACGATTTTTTCGGATAAAAAAAATCCCCGCAAACCGAGGATTAAATGGCGACCCTAGCGAGATTCGAACTCGCGTTACCGCCGTGAAAGGGCGATGTCCTAGGCCTCTAGACGATAGGGTCAAAAAAAGGACGAATATGCTTATACCCTATTTTTTTCTTTTTTGCAAGTCTTTTTTTACAAAATAATCATATTTTTTATATTTTTAAGATTAAATACGCATTTTGCACCATAACAACCCCCAATCTTTATGACTGGCCAGTCCAATTCTTCCAGACCTTCCGCACACACGACCAGAAATCATTACAGGCCTGTTGCGTATGCCCGCCGACCTTATCAAACTCCTCCAACAGTTCGCGTTGCTTGGGCGTCAGTTTGATTGGTGTTTCAACCCGAAAAACCACATATAAATCGCCAAAAGTGTCCGAATGTAATTTGGGCATACCTTTTCCTTTGATGCGATATTCCTCTCCGGTTTGCATGCCGGCATCAATGTGGACAGTCGTCCCTTTGCCATCCATAGTCGGAACAACGACATCTCCCCCCAAAGCCGCCAGAGTCATCGGAATCGGAATTTCGCAATACAAATCTGTCATATCACGCTTAAAAATGGCGTGCTCTTTCATATGCAGAAAGACATACAAATCCCCCGGCATACCCAAACCATTCAGAGAGGCATTCCCCTCACCTACCAAGCGCATCCGAACTCCTGTATCAACGCCCCGAGGCACATTCAGTTCCAGGGTGCGACGATTTTTTAACCGACCGGTCCCATGGCATTTATCACAAGGCGTCTTTACAGTTTTACCAGCACCGTGGCAAACCGGACATTCTGTCTCCAGCGTAAAAAAGCCATTAGATTGTCGAATTGACCCCTGCCCGTTACAGGTTGGACACGTGATTAAATCCTGTCCTCCATGACCATCACATTTATCACACTTGACATAAGTCTCTACGACAACCTTTTTCTTGCCCCCGAAATAAGCATCTTCAAAGGTAATATCCAAATCAGCGCGAATATCCTCGCCTCGATGAACATCCGTATGTTTAGGGCGGCGTGTATTACCGAACACATTAAAGACTTCTTCAAAAATATTTTCAAAGCCACCATTGCCAAAATCAAAATTATGAAAACGACCACTGTTACCACCGGCCATACCACTGGTATACGCATCATGTCCATAACGATCATAGGCGGCCCGTTTTTGACCGTCTTTCAATACCTCATAGGCTTCATTCAAAAGCTTAAACTGTTTTTCGGCTTCTTTATCATTCGGGTGATAGTCCGGGTGGCACTCTTTGGCCTTGACACGAAAAGCGCGTTTAATTTCATCAAACGACGCTGTTTGGGACACACCTAATACTTCGTAATATGTCTGATTCAATTTACCCACCTGTTTTGTTTTTCGGCGCCCTCCTTACTCGCTTCCCAAACAAAGTCAGGCGGACAACCGGTAAGTTGTCCGCCCTGTTACACTTACTTCTTAACTTCCTCAAAATCGGCATCAACAACCGTGTCGTCTTCTTTCTTTTCATCAGCACTCGGTTGTTCCGAACCGGCATCAGTAGCACCGGCCGGTGTATCGCCTTGTTGTTTATACATGGCTTCACCCATTTTCATAGAAGCTTGCATTAAGATTTCGGTCTTTTCTTTGATTTTAGCACAGTCATCACTTTCCAATACATCTTTCAGATCTTGGATCGCTTTTTCAATTGCTTCTTTATCCGCAGCAGGAACGCGGCTGCTGTTTTCTTTCAAAGTCTTTTCCGTTGTGTGTATCAAAGCATCAGCATGATTACGCGCTTCGATCGTTTCTTTTATCTTTTTGTCCTCTTCGGCATGGGCTTCGGCATCTTTGACCATTTGCTCAATATCCGAATCCTTTAATCCGCCCGAAGCCTGAATGCGAATATTTTGCTCCTTGCCGGTTGCTTTATCCTTAGCCGATACATTCACGATACCGTTTGCATCAATATCAAAGCTGACCTCAATTTGAGGCATACCGCGTGGTGCCGGCGGAATACCCACCAAGTCAAATTGCCCCAGCAACTTGTTATCACGTGCCATTTCACGCTCCCCTTGAAAGACACGAATTGTCACAGCCGTCTGACCATCTTCGGCCGTAGAAAACACTTGAGATTTTTTGGTTGGGATTGTTGTATTCCGATCAATCAAGCGCGTAAAAACACCACCCAATGTTTCAATTCCCAAAGACAGTGGCGTCACATCAAGCAACAACACATCTTTCACATCACCCTTTAAGACGCCCCCTTGAATAGCGGCACCTGTAGCCACCACCTCATCAGGATTGACACCTTTATGCGGTTCTTTACCAAAGAATTTTTTAACAATTTCTTGAACCTTGGGCATACGGGTCATACCGCCCACCAGAATCACTTCATCAACTTGATTCTTGGACAGACCGGCATCTTTCAAAGCTTTTTCCATCGGGCCTTTTGTCCGTTCCAGCAAGTCTTCACACAGGCTTTCCAGTTTAGCCCGTGTCAACGATACATTTAAGTGTTTCGGACCTGTCGCATCGGCTGTAATAAACGGCAAATTAATGTCCGTCTGTTGTGCACTGGACAGTTCGATCTTGGCCTTTTCAGCGGCCTCTTTTAACCGTTGCAGAGCCATACGATCCTGACGCAAGTCAATGCCGTTTTCTTTTTTGAACTCATCGGCCAAATAATCCATAATACGGGCATCAAAGTCTTCACCACCCAAGAAAGTATCTCCGTTTGTGGATTTCACTTCAAACACACCGTCACCGATTTCCAAAATGGACACATCAAAAGTCCCACCGCCCAAGTCATAAACTGCGATGATACCGGATTTTTTCTGATCCATACCATAGGCCAAAGCGGCTGCCGTCGGCTCGTTAATAATCCGAAGCACTTCCAAGCCGGCGATCTTACCGGCATCTTTTGTTGCCTGGCGTTGCGAATCGTCAAAGTAAGCCGGCACCGTAATAATAGCCTGTGTCACTTTTTCGCCTAAATAACTTTCGGCGTCTTCTTTCATCTTTTGCAACACAAAAGCAGAGATCTGGCTGGGGGCATACTTTTTGCCATGCACTTCCACCCAAGCATCACCATTATCACTGCTGATGATATGATAGGGAACCATACCCTTGTCTTTTTCCACCATTTTATCGTCAAAACGACGGCCAATTAACCGTTTAATGGAAAATAACGTGCCTTCAGGATTTGTCACTGCCTGCCGCTTGGCCGGTTGTCCGACCAAACGCTCGCCTTTGGTGGTAAACGCCACCATAGAGGGGGTGGTTCGCGCCCCCTCACGATTTTCCAAAACCTTCGGGTCTTTACCGTCCATAATACACATACATGAGTTTGTTGTTCCTAAGTCAATACCAAGTATTTTAGACATATTTTTTTCTCCTTCGTTAATCTCTAAAAACAACTGATGTGCAGTATATAGGGCATATCATCGTATTTTGCAACACCTCTTGAATAATTTTTCTTTACTTTCATATTTTTTTTCGCTAGACTAGTCAAAAGAGTAAAGGAAACAATTAAAAATGAGCCAACTTCTTGGATACTATAATGCAATAGAAACCGCTTTAACACCGTATTGGGCAGAATTAATCGGGGCTTTTTTAATGGCCGCCATGATCAACCTGATCAATATAAAGGGATCTCAACGCGACAGTTTTAACCTGATCAGTTTCGGGTTTTATACCTTAATCGCGCGAGATTTATTTCAAGCCTTTCAAAATATGGCTCAATCTCTTGCGCCGTCTTTGCTGGTTCCACCTTCCTATGGGCAACATATCTTTGGCGCTCTGACGGCTTTGGTGGCGGCAACTTTTTTAACCGGTGCATTCAAGAATCTGAAATTCTATTTTTCGCCGATTGCTATGGTTGTTATACTGGGAGCCGGTTTATTCGGATTGACCTTACTCCCAAACACAACGCGTGAAGTCATTACATTCAAGTTATATCAACCTTTGATCTATGTGGCTTTCCCGATGTTGGTGCTAAGCTTATCGTTCTATTTCAACAGCACCACCCGACGTAATCGGACTTTACGTTCGGTTGGAAATGGCTTTATTATTTTAACTATTTGTTACAGCTATCAATTCTTTGATGTGCTTGAAAACATTCAACAAATCGTAATACTGGGATATATGATGGCGATTGTTTTATCGCTGGCAGCCCAGATTCAATTTTTGAATCTTTACAGTGCACAACTGGAAAAGAAATTGGAAAGCGAAGAGCGCAGTAAGCGCGAAGTATGGGAGATTTCACCGTTTCCGATTGTAATTTCTCGTTTAAGGGATGATACGATATTATATATGAATCCGGGGGCAATGCAAATTTTGGGGGTTGATAAAGCCGAGGTTTTCTCTTACCCGCTGAGCAGCTATTTTGTGGATTCGCAAAAGAAAAATGATTTGCTGGAACAGGTGCGACAATTTCAGATCGTTAAATCCTTTGAGGTTCAAGTTCAACACCCGCAAAAAGGCAATCCGTTTTGGATTGATATGACGACTCGGACAACGGACTGGAATGAGGAAATTGTCCTGTTTACAACCTTTAAGGACGTCACAGAGCAGAAAAAAATCGCCCGTATTTTGAAAGAGCAAGCATCAACTGATCCCCTGACAGGTCTGTATAACCGCAGGCAATTTGAGATTCTGGCTAATCAATCTTTGCAAATTGCGCGACGTTATGATACACCGTTCACTATCGGTATGGTGGACATTGACTTTTTCAAAAAAGTCAATGATACTTATGGACATGAGGCCGGTGATAGAGTGCTTCAAAATCTGGCTAATACGATGAAAGATACCTTGCGCAAGTCTGATGTCGTTGCACGTTACGGCGGGGAAGAATTCGTTATTTTCTTTGCGCAATCCAATCAGGACGAAGCACGAATCGCTGCCGAGCATGTTCGCGAAGCAGCTGCATGTATGAGCACGGTGATTGACGGCAAAGTGATCCCGATTACTATCAGCATCGGCATTTCGGATTGCAAACCAATCGGTCTGGAGGCTCTGATCAAGCAAGCCGATGATTCGCTGTATGCCTCTAAAAAGAACGGACGCAATCGTGTCACTTTGTTTTCGGAAATTGCAACACCAAAAACCGAAGAAACAAAACTAAAAGCCGTTTCGGAAGATCAACCCAATAAAGCCAAGACAAATGAACCGACCGATGCAAATTGACATAAACAAATCGTGCCTGTTTCCGGCACTCTTTTTGATAATTACCCTATACTTTGCATACCACAGCATTCAAGGAGCGCGCGGTTATCGCCGTTTAAATCAAGTGCGCCAAGAAATTATCTTGGCCCAGCAAATAGCAAACCAGACACGGATTCGCAAGGAATTATTGGAAACAAAGGTGAGCGCATTGGCACCCGATTCGCTTGATTTGGATCAATTGGAAGAATCGGCTCTCAGAACCTTAAATATGGGCAGAAAAGAGGATTTTATTTTACTCGCGCCCACCACGGACTAAACGTGTCCATAGTTGACTGATTTCAGATTTTAAGGCTTGTTTGAGCAAATCTTTCTCAGCTTGATATGTTTGGCTCAATTCCTGCTGAACAGCCCGATTGTCTTTTTCCTGATATGTTTGTAAAAAAGTATCCATAGCCAACTTTTTGTCCCGATACGAAAATGGTGACAGCGTCATTTGATAGTGCTCATAGCAAATCCATTTTCCTTTATCAAAGCCGATATAGCCCAATGAAACCACCTGATACATTTCAATTCCCTGTTCCTTGGCATATTGAAAATGAATGGTTTCTTTGTCCCAAACCAGGGCTTGTTTTACCAATCCCCTTCCCCGATAAACCAAATAGCGAATATGTTTCATGACGTTAAAAACCTCCTGCTCATCAACAGAATCATCAGGGCCGGAATCATCATAACACCTGTCAGGAAAAAGAACGTCGGCCAACCCAGATACTGCGCCAAAATTCCACCCCCTGCCCCGAACAAAGTCAGGGGAATCATAGTTAAAGCATTCAGAAAACTGTATTGTGTGGCCGAAAAGCGACGCGAACACATTTGGGACAAGAAAACCGTCCAAACGGCGCCCCCCATTCCGCCTACGATATTATCAAATATAATGACCAAAGCAAACAATTGAACATTAGGGCCGACTGTTGCCAGACCTGCAAAAGCCAAGCTTGTCAAAATTTCCACGAATCCTAATATGATCAATAGCTTTTTAATGGGAAGTTTATCCAAAACGACCCCTCCCAACATAATCCCGATTGTGGTAATAACCGATCCGAATGTGGCCGAAACCAAAGAAATCTGCACTTTGGTAAAACCGATATCGTAATAGAACGGATAAGCCATTTTGCCCAGCATACCGTTACACAGTTTATAAAGCACGATAAACACGCATAACAGCAGCAGATTTCGTCGTGAGACAAGATCCATAAACGGGTCTGCCACCATCGTCTTAAAGCTGGTCGGAACAATGGGGCGCTTCGGCTCCTGAATAAATTGCACCGACAGAATACCCATTATAATCATCGCCATAGATATCCGATAAACCCAATTCCACGGCATCCACGCCGACAGGGCAATCATACCTGCCGTTGCAGCAAAATAGCCGATTCGTGTACCCAGCTGGAATAAAACTGTTCCTTTTTTCAAGCCTTCACCGTTCAGCGTATCGATACGCAGGGAATCAACGGTCATCTCTTGACTGGCCGCGCAGGTAGAAATCACCAAGCAGGTCCAAAATAAAGCCTTTGTATCTTGCACCGGATCCAGTGTTGATATAAAGCACAGACCCATCAAAATCCCTAATTGAAACAGCAAGCACCAAAATTTCTTTTGCCCAAAACCACACCCGACACTCAAATCTATCCGATCCACAAACGGTGCCCATAGAAATTTCAAGCTATACGGCAGTGTTACAAGGGCAAACAGGCCAACTTTTGTTAAATCCAAACCAACCGATGTTGTCCACAACATCAACAGACCACCCATCAGGTTAATAGGCGCCTGCACCGAGATACCCAGTCCGAAAAACGGCAAGATACTTTTTTGAAAATACGCCCGACAGTTTTTCAAACAGGTCAATCTCATCTAGACCTCCGGTAAGCGACCTCGTTCAAACTTGCGCCGATCATTGCTGTCCAACAATTTTTTACGCAAGCGAATCGTCTTCGGTGTGACCTCTACCAACTCGTCTTCGGCAATATAGGCCAAGGCGGCCTCTAACGGCATTTGAACCGGTGGAATCAAGGCAACAGCCTCATCTTTACCAGCAGCCCGCATATTCGTCAATTTTTTGCCTTTTATCGGATTGACTTCGATATCTCCCGGTTTTGCATTGGCTCCGATAATCATCCCCGGATATACCGAAACACCCGCCGGAATAAAAAGCGGACCCCGCTCTTGTATATTCCACAAGGCATAAGCCACCGATTTCCCCGATTCGGTAGAGATCAGCACACCGTTTCTGCGACCCGAGATAGGCCCTTTATACGGGGCATAACTATGGAATAAACGATTCATAACCCCGGTGCCACAGGTATCTGTCAAAAACTCACTGTGATACCCGATCAACCCGCGTGACGGGGCCAAAAATGTCAACCGCGTTTTACCACCGCCACTGGGAATCATCTCGGTCATTTCGGCCTTACGCAGGCTCATTTTCTCAACGACCACACCTGTATAGGCATCATCAACATCAATCACAACTTCTTCCATCGGTTCAAACTTGTGTCCCTGTTCATCTGTATGGAAGACCACGCGGGGACGAGAAACAGAAAGTTCATATCCTTCACGGCGCATTGTCTCAATCAAGATTCCCAATTGCAATTCACCCCGACCGGCAACCTCAAACGAATCGGTTGAAGAAGTGCGAGAAATTTTAAGAGCAATATTCCCTTCAGCTTCTTTTTCAAGTCGATCCCAAATCATACGAGAGGTCACCTTATCCCCCTCTGTCCCGGCCAAAGGCGATGTATTGATTGAAAATGTCATTGCCAGTGTCGGCGGATCAATCGGCAAAGCATGTAGCGGTTCTGTCACGCTTAAATCGCACAGAGTATCTGCCACCGTTGCTTCGGAAAATCCGGCAATACTGACAATATCCCCGGCGATTCCTTCATCAATCGGTTGCCGCTTTAATCCACGGAATGCCACAATTTTAGAGGCACGTGCTGTTTCAACCGGCTTACCGTCGCGGGACAGAGCTTTGATCGTTTGATTCGTTTTAATTTTGCCCGATGTAATCCGACCGGTTAAAATACGCCCGACAAACGGATCGGCCTCTAATGTCGTCACCAGCATTTTGAACGGACCGGTTTCATCACAAACAGGTGCCGGCACATGTTCTAAAATCTTTTCAAACAGCGGCTTGATATCCTTGCGCTCATCGGTCAAAGAATTCGCAGCCCAGCCATCGCGCCCCGAGGCAAACAATGTCGGGAAATCCAACTGCTCGTCCGTGGCACCCAGATTGGCAAACAAATCAAAAACCTCATTTTGAACTTCAATCGGACGTGCATCAGCCCGGTCAACTTTGTTGATCACAACAATCGGACGCAGCCCCAGCTTTAAGGCTTTACTTACCACAAATTTTGTCTGTGGCAAGGGGCCTTCGGCTGCATCTACCAGAACAATAACACCATCCACCATGGATAAAATCCGCTCAACTTCGCCTCCGAAATCCGCGTGCCCCGGCGTATCAACAATATTGATTCGCGTACCATCCCATTCCACCGAAGTGCATTTAGCAAAAATCGTAATGCCTCGCTCCCGTTCCAAATCGCCCGAGTCCATAGCACAGGTAACAACCTGCTGGTTTGCCCGATAAGCGCCACTTTGCTTCAAAAAAGCGTCTACAAAAGTGGTTTTACCGTGGTCAACGTGTGCAATAATAGCAATGTTTCTGATATTTTGTGTCATATGCGTGTCCTTTGTAAAAAAATAATTGGCAGAATTATACGCTTTTTTCCCGCAAAAGTCCAGTAAAAAAATAAGCCTCCCTTTATAAAGTTATTTGACCGGTGAAGCCACCGATGAAGCTAAAATTGCACAAATATCACGCCGAATTTCACAAATTCCATTTTGGATTGAAAATCGCTCTTGCGGTTTATTGTTATTCAGCAGCACAATTTCACCCGCACCCAAGGCGCAAATCATCGGTGCCCGTCCGGGAATAAATACACGCACTCCGTCTGAGGTCGGCACTTGAACAGCATCGGCTTCGGTATCCAGTTCAACTTGGATTTGAGAGACGATTTTAACCCGCAATTTCCCGACGGACGGTCCAATATCCTCAGCCATGTTTTTTCTCCGTCAATGTTTTGGCTTTTTGCACAACATCGTCAATCGTTCCCACCATAAAGAAAGCCTGTTCAGGCTGCGAATCGTGTTGCCCCGATATGATTTCCGAGCACCCGCGAATCGTTTCGGCCAATGCAACCGTAACTCCGGATTGCCCAGTAAAGGCTTCTGCCACCGTGAACGGCTGCGTTAAAAAACGCTGTAATCGTCTGGCTCTTGCCACCGTCTTTTTATCTTCATCAGACAATTCGTCAACTCCCAATATCGCGATAATATCCTGCAACGATTTGTAAACCTGCAAGACTCGAACAACTTCTCGCGCCACACGATAGTGCTCCTCACCTACATATTGCGGAGTCAACAAGCGGGAAGTCGACTCCAACGGATCCACGGCCGGATAAAGACCTTGCTCAGCGATGGTGCGCGACAAAACCGTTGTAGCATCCAAATGCGTAAATGTTGTAGCCGGCGCCGGATCCGTCAAGTCATCGGCCGGGACATAAACCGCCTGAATAGAGGTAATGGACCCTTTTTTGGTGGAGGTAATACGTTCTTGCAGCGCTCCTAAATCGGTGGCCAAAGTCGGTTGGTATCCTACCGCAGACGGAGCCCGACCAAGCAATGACGAAACCTCGGATCCAGCTTGGGTAAAACGAAAAATATTATCAATAAACAACAACACATCTTGAGCCAAATAATCCCGAAAATACTCGGCTACCGTCAGGCCTGTCAGAGCCACACGCGCCCGAGCACCGGGGGCTTCATTCATTTGCCCGAAAACCAGCGCAGCTTTGGATTGTTTACCTTTCAGGTCAATAACACCCGACGCTACCATTTCCTGATACAAATCATTCCCCTCGCGCGAGCGTTCGCCAACGCCCGTAAAAACGGAAAATCCACCGTGAATCTTGGCAATATTATTGATTAATTCCATAATAATCAAAGTCTTACCGACACCTGCCCCGCCAAAAAGACCGATTTTACCACCTTTGGGATACGGACACAATAAATCTATAACTTTAATACCGGTTTCCAACACGGCGGTATTCGGTGCCTGTTCCATAAAAGTGGGGGCTGGTTGGTGAATACTTTTGAATGTATCGGCTTCAATCGGTCCTCGATTATCCAGGGGGCATCCTGACACATTCATAATACGACCCAAAGTGCCCGTTCCGACAGGGACTTGGATCGGTTTTCCGGTATTGATTACTTCCTGGCCGCGTCGCAAACCATCCGTATCCGACATAGCCAAACATCGAGCCATATTCCCGGGCAGTAACTGTTCCGTTTCCAAGACAAAATCGCCCTGCTCTCCCGTTATAATACACGCATCAAAAATACGCGGCATATCAGCAGCCGTAAAAGCAACATCTACAACAGATCCATGAATCTGGACAATAGTTCCGATTTTTTGTTTTGTCATTTTCTTAGTCCTTTCCTATACCGGATACTTCGGCAATATCCGTTGTGATTTTTGTTTGGCGATTCCGACGATAAACTTTATTCAGATTATCCAGCATTTCCCCTGCATTCCGGGTTGCGTTATCCATTGCCATCAGGCGTGCGGCATTATCCGATATTTCGGATTCCAGAAGCACCCGATAAATATACGCCGACAGATAGCTCGGCAGCATATCCTGCAACAGGGAAACTGTCGACGGTTCATAGTCATATAAATAAGGTGAGCGCTTACCGGACGCTAAATCCGTTTTAAAGATAATGTTCCTCAAAGAAGGCAGGACTTCAGCCCCACCGATTGCTTTCAAAAAAGAACTGGGTTTGACTTTTTGCTTTATTTGCGCCGTATCACCGATTAAAAACGCCCATGGATTTTCTTTCAAGAACATCTTAGCCGGAATAAATTGATCAATGGTCGGGTGCTGGGACACCAAAGAATTAAACTGATTATATACGATCAAGCAAACATCAAATGCTCCGTGTTCAAAAGCACGCATAATCTCGGAAGAAAACTGCTCAGCCAACGCCGGAACAGTTTCAGCAGTCGTTTTTTTCTGGCGAAAAGCCGATATATCCATATCTGGATAGAATCGTTTTAGAAGAGGTAATCCCCGCAGACCATAGGACATCAAGCGCACTTCTTTCCCCTGCTCTATCAGATAGTCAACTATCTTTTTGGTTTGTTGAGCCACTTGAATTTGCGAGGCCCCCGATAAACCATTATCCGAAGTAATTGTCAGCACCCAGTATTTTTGAGCCATTGGATTATCTTGCAGCAACGGCGGCAATGCATATGGGTTGCCCTGCTCCAACACAGCCCGCACCAACCGACGCACAACACGATTGCTTTCGTCCGCATACGGGACGGATCGCAAAAAAGTGGCATGCTTTTTCTTTAACCGCGACACAGCCACCATTTTCATAGAGGCAGTCAACTGACGCGTTGCTGTCACGGAAGAAATGCGATCTGCAATTTTTTTGAGTGAGCTCATATCAATTTCTTTGCATCCTCAAAATAATCACAGTATTTTTGCACAAACTCGGTCAACTGTTTTTCAACCCTTTCGGTCAACCCCCCGGGGTTTGTTATCTCTCCGGCCAGAGCTGTCCCTTGCAGGTGTAAACGCGTCAATAATCCGTCCAAAAATGAAGTAATTTCAGTGATTTGTAGTTTATCCAAAAAGCCATGTGTCCCAACCCACAAAGAAATAACCTCTTGTGCCGGTGTCAACGGATGATAGGGCAATTGTTTCATAACCTCGGTCAAGCGCGCCCCCCTGTTAAGGAGTGCTTGGGTTGTCGGATCCAAATCAGAAGACAATTGAGCAAAACTCATCATCTCACGATACTGGGATAAATCCAATTTTAACGATGCGGACACCTGCTTCATAGATTTACTTTGTGCCGCCGATCCCACACGACTGACCGACAACCCGACATTGACAGCAGGTCGAACACCTTGGTGGAATAAGGTGCTTTCCAAAAAGATTTGCCCGTCAGTAATGGAAATCACATTCGTCGGAATATAGGCCGAAACATCACCTTCTTGTGTTTCAATAACAGGGATAGCCGTCAAGGATCCACCACCATTTTTCGCATTCATTTGAGCCGCCCGCTCCAGCAGACGTGCATGAAGATAGAAAACATCTCCCGGATAAGCTTCACGTCCCGCCGGCCGTTTTAGTAAAAGAGACATCTCTCGATAGGCCACGGCATGCTTGGATAAATCGTCATAGTAAATAATCGCATGCATTCCGTTATCCCGAAAATATTCGCCGACGGCACAACCCGCGTAGGGAGCCAAGTATTGTAAAGACGCACTGTCCGAAGCTGTGGCCGAGACGACAACCGTATAGTCCATAGCGCCCTTTTCCTGTAATGTCCGAACTACATCACGCACCGTAGATTGCTTTTGCCCGATGGCCACGTAAATACAAAAAAGCTTATCCTCTTCGCTTTTGGCGCGTTCATTTGCCGCTTTTTGACTTAAAATTGAATCTATGATTAAAGTGGTTTTGCCTGTCTGCCGATCCCCGATAATCAATTCGCGTTGACCACGACCAATCGGAACCAGAGAATCAATGGCTTTAATCCCCGTTTGAACAGGTGTGATCACTTTATCTCGCTCAACAATCCCCGGTGCCGGAGCAAAAATCGGCCGCCGTTCCATTAATCGTAATGTTTCTTTATTATCCAACGGATTACCCAAAGGATTAATGACACGCCCCAACAAAGAAAGGCCTACCGGCACGGTGTTCATATGACCGCTGCAAAAGGCTTGATCGCCCTCGCGAATCGTATCGGCATTTTCAAAAATAACAATATCAGTATCGACTGCATTCAAATTAAGCGCCATACCCTCAGCCCCCGATGCAAACGAAACGCGTTCCCCTGACATCACATTATTCAGTCCCCGGACTTTGGCGATTCCGTCGGATACTGATAGAACCGTTCCGACTTCGGTTAAAGTCGGTTCCGGCAAAAATGTGTTGGCTTTTTTATGAAATACAGAAGCTAACTTCCGAATATTCAACACAGTTGTTTTATATTCTTCCAATTCGGATTGAAATTGTCTTAAACTTCCCAAAGCCGACATATCCAGCAGTTTATCATTGACTTTGATTGTCATACCGCCCAACAATTTCGGATTCAGGCCGAATGTAATCGTTATCCGCTCCGATTCTAAAACAGTAATTAAATGCCGACGAATCGTCTCTTGTTGTAAATCCGTCAGCGGATGGATGGTTTCAACAACGACGGTCATTTTTTTTGACTTTTTTTGAATTCTAGTTTGTTTCATCAATACCTCTCCTTTTTGTTTTAGCACAGAGTGCATCATTTCGCAAGAGGAAAATTGATATCTGGGCGGGATAAATCTTGACTTGTTCCGAAAAATCAGGTATGATTTGCGACATATTTATTTTCAAGGAGAACCAAATGGCAGAATATAATCACAGACAAATTGAACAGAAATGGCAAAAGTATTGGGATGAGCACAAAACTTTCCATGCCGAAATTGACAAAAACAAACCCAAATATTACTCTTTGGTGATGTTCCCTTATCCTTCGGGCGCGGGGCTGCATGTCGGACATGCTGAAAACTATGCTATTTCTGATATTGTCAGTCGGTATAAACGCATGCGTGGCTTTAATGTTTTGCAACCCATGGGATGGGATGCTTTCGGCTTGCCGGCCGAACGCTATGCCGAAAAGACAGGTATGCACCCGGCCGATGTAGTTAAACAAAATGTTGATACTTTCCGCCGGCAATTAAAGGCCATGGGGCTATCTTATGACTGGGATCGGGAAATCAACACGACTGACCCTTCTTATTACAAATGGACACAATATATTTTCAAGATTTTATTTGATAAAGGACTGGCTTACGAGGTTATCACCCCAGTGAATTGGTGTCCGAAATTGGGAACTGTGCTGGCTAATGAAGAGGTCAAAGACGGAAAATATGTAGAAACCGGAGATGAAGTCATTCGCAAACCTTTGCGCCAATGGATGCTGAAAATCACGGCCTATGCCGAGCGATTATTAAAAGATTTGGACAAACTGGATTGGCCGGAAAGTATTAAAACAATGCAGCGGGAATGGATCGGTAAATCCACAGGGGCTGATATCACTTTTAAGGTCGCCGATTCTAATGCCGAGTTTACAGTTTATACCACACGCCCGGACACACTTTTCGGAGCAACCTATTGCGTTTTGGCACCCGAACACGCCTTAGTTAAAGAAATTACGACCGATGCCCAACGAGCCGAGGTAGAAGCTTATGTAGAGGCAGCCGGCAAAAAATCAGCTCAAGATCGTATGGCCGAATCCAAAGAAAAAACCGGTGCTTTCACAGGGGCCTATGCGATCAATCCGCTCAATGGCAAGAACATACCGATTTATATCGCCGATTACGTTTTAGGTGATTACGGATATGGCGCCATTATGGCGGTACCTGCACATGATCAACGCGACTATGATTTTGCAAAAAAGTTTAATTTGCCTATTATCCAAGTTATTGAATCCCCTGCCGATTTTGATTTATCACAGGCAGCCTGGGAGGGGGACGGAGCCCTTATCAATTCGGACTTTTTGAATGGTTTGCATGTAGCTGAATCCAAAAAGAAGATGATTGAATTTGCCGAAACAAAAGGCTTTGGGAAAGGCACTGTCAACTATAAACTGCGTGATTGGCTCTTCGCGCGTCAACGGTATTGGGGCGAACCGTTCCCGATTATCCATTGTGAGGATGGCACAATTAAATCATTACCCTTAACGGATCTGCCTCTTCTGTTGCCGCCGTTGCCCGAGTTCAAACCGACAGCCGACGGCGAACCACCCCTGGCACGATGTACAGATTGGGTCAATACCACGGATCCCGAGACCGGAAAACCGGCCAAGCGAGAAACAAATACAATGCCTCAATGGGCAGGAAGTTCCTGGTATTTCCTGCGCTATTGCGATCCGTATAATGATCATGCTTTAATCAGTAAAGAGGCCGATGAATACTGGATGCCGGTGGATTTATATGTCGGGGGTGTGGAGCACGCCGTGTTGCACCTGCTGTATGCACGATTCTGGCAGAAGGTGCTGTTTGATGCCGGATTGGTTTCAACGGATGAGCCATTTAAACGCCTGGTCAATCAAGGGATGATATTGGCTTATTCTTATCGCGATGATGCAGGAAAATACTATTATCCCAAGCAGGTAGAACGGCGCGGTAATGACTGGTATGTTAAAGGCACCGACACCCGTGTCAACACCCAAGTGGAAAAGATGAGTAAGTCCCGCTTTAATGTCGTCAACCCCGATGATGTAGAGCAAGAATTCGGTGCTGACTCTATGCGGTTATATTTGATGTTTATGGGCCCGATTGAGGCGGAAAAGCCTTGGTCTGCCGACGGTATCAACGGTGTCAATCGCTTTGTCAAACGGGTGTGGAATATCTTTGATATGCCAAACAAGATTCAGGAATCCGGTGATTCCGAGATTACAAAGCTTGTCCACAAAACGGTCAAAGGTGTAACGGAAGACATGGAAAAGATGACATTTAACACCGCTATTTCCAAAATGATGGAGTTAGTTAATGCCATTTACAAGACAGAAAAGCCTGTCGCCAAATCCGATATGGAAAGTGTTGTCAAATTGTTGTCTCCACTGGCTCCCTTTATTGCAGAAGAATTGTGGGAGCGTTTAGGACACACGGAAAGCATCACTTATGCCCCGTGGCCGACCTTTGATGAAGACTTACTGGTTAAACATGAAATGCCGATTGTTGTGCAAGTTTTGGGTAAAAAACGATCTCTTTTGACCGTCCCGACCAACATCACACAAGAAGAATTGATAGATTTAGCCAAGCAAGATCCGCATGTGCAGGAATTCATTACCGGCAAGGAAATTGTCAAAGTGATTTATGTTCCCGGACGATTGCTCAATCTGGTTGTCAAATAAAGCAACCACACCAAAAAGCCCCGCTGATGCGGGGCTTTTTACGAACCGGATTGATTTTATTGTCCGACTTCTTTCAAAGCCATTTCCTTGGCGGAAACATAGTCAAATTTACCCGTTCCCAACAACGGTGCCTCTTTGACAACGATAATCCGCGACGGCAAGCCCAGTTCCGTGACTCCCGCCGTTTTGAAAGCCGCAATCAGGGCGTCTTTATTCAAGTCCGGACAGGTCGTAATCAGAACAATCTGTTCCCCTTTACGAGCGTCAGGCAGGCTGACTGCGCCATGAATAAAGTCCGGCCACTTTTTAGTGATCACGCTTTCAACAGACAGCAATGACACCATTTCGCCACCGATTTTGGCAAAACGCTTACAACGGCCTTTAATAAAGATATAGCCGTCCGAATCAATATCGACAATATCACCGGTATCATACCAGCCATCTTTGGGCGGATCCAGTTCCAACGGCTTGTTATACCGCATGTAGCCCTTCATAATGTTCGGGCCTTTAATCCAAAGTTCACCACCCTCGGTAATACCGTCAACAGGCTTTAATTCATATTCCAGACGTGGCAGCAACCGGCCGACCGATCCGAATTTTTGATGCAGGAATGTGTTGACGGAAATAAACGGCGAACACTCTGTCGCACCATACCCCTCCAACACACGCACGCCAAATTTTTCAGACCAGATTTTCCGTGTTTCTTCTTTCAGCTTCTCGGCACCAACTGCCACAATACGCAAACTGTTAAAGTCATACGGATTTGCGCATTTGGCATAACCGGCCAAGAAAGTGTCCGTCCCAAAGAAAATCGTCGCACGCGTGGAAGCGCATAATTGCGGAATAATCCGATAGTGCAACGGCGTCGGATACAGAACTGTCTTCACCCCGACCAACAGAGGCAAAATCGTCCCAGCGCCCAATCCGAACGAATGGAACATCGGCAGGACATTTAAAAATACATCTGTCGGATAAATATCAAACCGTGCCGGAACCTGATACGCATTTGACAACAGGTTTTTGTGTGTCAAAAAGACAGCCTTTGGAAATCCTTCGGACCCGGAAGTAAACAAAATCACGGCCTCATCATCCGGTTTCACCTGCCCGCCGCTTGTTTTCAAATAAGCACGCCGAGGGAATAAAGCCGAGATGACACCAATCAATTTATCCTTGAACGTCAAACCGAGTGCCAAATCCTCCAAATAGGCCACATGGATACCGGCTTCGGTTAAAGCCTCCACCATGTGTTCCAATTTTGCCAAAGCTACAACCTTTTTGGCGGTTACCACTGTTTTCAACCCCACCGTCCGGCAGGTTGCAATTACCTGTTTCGGTCCCGAAGTAAAGTTCAGCATGGCCGGCACTTTGCCATAGGCATGCAACCCCAAAACCGTCAACGCACAGGCATTAGAGGTCGGGATCATGATCCCTACATATTTTTCATCAGGGGTCGTCCGATTGATTAGTTTCCCCAAGATAAAGGACTTCAAAAACACACCTGTGAATGACACAGGCTTGCGTGCCGTATCCTCCAACACCGGCTTAAATCGCCCCGCCATTTTCATAGAATAGGTCAGTGTTTCAAAAATCGGTTTATCTGTTTCATAACTGTCAAACTGCATGCCCGACATCACATCATAGAGGCGAGAGCTGGACCGTTCGCGCACTTCTCGAGTCGGCATATCCGAGGGAAAATCATTAAAATAAACCGGCGGTAAAACCGTCATTTTAATTTTCGGGAACCAGCGAAAATCCGCTTTTTTACCCAACACGCGTGAGAAAACGGCATGCGCGGCTCCATCGATACGAATCGGCACAATCGGTGCGTTGCCCTTGGCCGCCATCATCGCCGGTCCTTCATAGATTTTCATACGCGTATGACCACCTTCAATAATCCCTTCGGTAAAAATCATACAAAGCTGATCTTTATTGAGTTCTTCTACCATATCTTTAATCGCAAAAGGACTGACCGGATCCATGGGACGCACATCAACCAGATTTGTCATAAATTTGACAAACATCTTGTCAATCAGCTGATTATTAATTGCGAAAACGATTTTCTTATCAATAAACGCCGAAATCAGTAATACATCCATATACGAAGTATGATTTGTTACAATCAACGCCCGCGAGCCTGCTTTTTTCAGGTTTTCCAGCCCTTCAATTTTCGCCTTAAACAAATGACGAAAGATTGCACGGAACACATGCCGTCGTGTCTCCACCGGCAACAAGCGCACCATATAAATTGCCACAAAGATATTTGCCAGCGCAAAAAGCATTAAAATATGCAATAAATCAAAAAACAACATTAAAAAGCACAATACAATCAGTAAAGCTGACATAATTCCGAACGCATTGATAATACTACTGAATGCCATCACTCGTCCCAATAATTTTGTCGGTGTTGTTTTCTGCAACATTGTGTAAAACGGAATGATATAAACCGCCGTCAAGCATCCCAACGCCAATGTATCGATAATAATCCGCCAATAGCCAAAGCCACCGAACAACATATCATGCACGGTAATAGCTTTAACTTCGGGCATCGCCATCGCAACATCACCGGCAACAATCAAATCTATCAGGAACACCGAGACGCCCAATCCGGCCCACACCGTCCATGAAAAAAGATTACCCCGACGAGTCAGGCGCGAGTAAATAACAGCCCCGATCAAATAACCTGCCGTAAACACGCCAGAAGTTAAAAAAGACACCACAGACCAACGCGCATTCAACACATCATGTCCATATTTTGCCGAGAACATCAGCAACAGCATTCCCAAGATCCAAAACCATGCGATCCCAACCAGATATGCCCAACGATCAAATTGATGCTTTAAAGAATCCAAAACAGGCTCAACCACAGTCCACGGATTGTAAATCAATTTCAACTCCGGATCAGCCGGTTCATCAGGTTTTAACAGCATTGTAACGCCCAGACTAATCAGCGAAAAAACAACCGCAATTGCACACACAACCTCTGCCGCTGCATCAAATTTTAAAATAGACATCAGCAACAACGTGCTACACCCGGCCCCGACGACAGATAATGTTTTCATCCAAGTATTACCCAAATTGAGTTTGGATTTATCAACCACGGCCGGCAATAAAGCGTTATTGACAACACGCAGGCAGGCACCTGTAATCCCCATCAACGCCAAAATCACAGTCAACAAGACTCGTGCTTCCAAGAAAACAAATAAAAGTGCTGTCAGCATCAAGCCAACTTCGGATAACCTAATCAGGCGTAAAAAGCGAACTCGTGAGATTTTATCCGCGATTTGCCCGGCATAAAGACTCGTCCCGCAATAGAACAAAGCATATAAAATTATCGCCGAGATAAAAAATCCTGTTCCGGCTTGTGTCATTTGATAGGTAACGGTAAACAAAAAGACCGAGCGAATAAAGCTATCATTGACCACAGATAAAAAGTGTGAAACCCATAGCGGGCAGAACATCTTGCTAAACAGCGTGTTTTTCATAGTAAAAACTCCTTTTATGTAAAAACAGTTGCATTTATAGCATAAAATGCCCGCTGATACAAGTTTTTTTTATTCAGAGGCTATTTCACTGATATTTAATGATTATTTTTACATATTGACAATCCGTTTATTTTTCTTTATACTATTTTATATGCAAAAACAATTAATAATTTTGGACTGTGACGGAACATGCTATCCGACAATACCGACTTTTAACGGCACTTTCAAAGCAGCCTTAAAGGCGACAGCGCGTGATTGG
This sequence comes from uncultured Alphaproteobacteria bacterium, assembly GCA_934234055.1. GTDB lineage: Bacteria > Pseudomonadota > Alphaproteobacteria > CAAHEQ01 > UBA3637 > CALXZG01. The sequence continues at coordinate 64,123 of CAKQGY010000008.1, forward strand.
CAAATTTCCGAAAAAGATTATACCGAAATCGGTATGTCTGTCCGTGGCCGGCATCCCGGTATGATGAACTTTATATTGGCTCTGTGCGGTGGTAATATGATTCGTTTCGCTCAATTCACACAAGATTGGTGCAACAGATTGGATTACTCTTTGATTCAGCCAAACCCAATGTTGGGCCATATCCTGCGGCATACAAAGTTGCCCGTTTGTATATTGACAAATAATTGCAAACTGCACCTGGATCATGTTTGGCGTCGCTTATTTCCGTTTAACCCGCCCTACCCGCGGACTTTTACAATTGAAAACACTTATGACGGCCACTGGTTCCATCCCAAGCAAGACCCCGACGGTTTCCGGCGTTTTTGTGCCATGAACGAACTGACCCCGACATCAGGCTTGGTTCTTGACGATTCAATCGGGATTTTGAAAGTTGCCCAACAGGCCGGCCTAAGCACACGTTTAGTCTCGCCCCAAAGGCCTCTTGCCCTGCATTTAAGGGAATTGGAGAGAGAATAACTTTTTTCTTGATTTTCAATTTCGGTTGTGCTATATCCAATCTATCACTTGAAACAAACAAATGAAAGGATGAAAAAATGTTAGTTTCTTTAAGACAACTGCTGGATCATGCTGCGGAAAACGGCTATGGTATTCCGGCTTTTAACGTCAACAATATGGAGCAGGTTTTGGCTATTTTGGCGGCTGCCAAAAAGGTCAACGCCCCTGTGATTATTCAAGCCAGCAAAGGGGCACGAGCCTATGCCAACGACGCCGTGTTAAAGCATTTAATGATGGCGGGTGCCGAGATGTATCCGGAATTGCCGATTTGCGTGCATCAGGATCACGGTCCGACTCCGAATGTTTGCTATTCGGCCATGACGAACGGCTTTACTTCCGTGATGATGGATGGGTCTTTGATGCCGGACGGCAAGCCTGCTTCTCACGAATATAATGCCGATGTGACTCACCAAGTCACCAAAGTTGCCCACGCCGTCGGTGTATCGGTTGAGGGTGAATTGGGCTGTATCGGTTCTTTGGAAAGCGGCAAAGGCGAAAAAGAAGACGGACACGGCTTTGACGGTGTAATTGATAAATCCAAGCTGTTGACCGACCCGGATGACGCTGTGCGTTTTGTGGAAGAAACTCATGTGGACGCGTTGGCGGTAGCCATCGGGACCAGCCATGGGGCTTACAAGTTCACACGCAAGCCCGACGGTGAAATTCTGTCTATTGACACAGTGAAAAAGATTCATGCCAAACTGCCCTACACACACTTGGTTATGCACGGGTCTTCCTCCGTTCCGCAAGATTTACAGGATATTATCAATACTTACGGTGGAAAGATGCCGCAGACCTATGGCGTGCCCGTGGAAGAAATTCAAGAAGCGATCAAACATGGCGTGCGCAAAGTCAATGTGGATACCGATTTGCGTATGGCAATGACCGGGGCGATTCGGAAAGTCTATATGACCAAGCCCGAAGAATTTGACCCGCGTAAATATTTGAAACCGGCCATGGACGCGATGCAAGCCGTGTGCGAAGCGCGCTATGTTGAATTCGGTGCGGCCGGCCACGCGGATCAGATCAAACCAATCTCCTTGGCTGATATGGCCAAGCGTTATGCAAGCGGTGAATTAGATCCGCGGATTGTGCGCTAGGTTATCATATATAATTAAAACACCCCGAACAATCGGGGTGTTTTTTTTTGATGCCAGGGCAAGTTCAGCTGCCTTACTTGGCCTTACAGTTGCCGTTTTCATCGCGGATCCATTGACTGCCCAGGTTCTGACAAATACCGTTGGCCGAGACACACTGATTCGTCCCACAGGAATACAGATTACAGGCCCCGTTGATATAGGTATGTCCCACCTCACAGCAATGCCCGTTGGACAGTTGCCCGTCGCATTCGCAATCGGCCACACCATCACCGTCATAGTCCACAGCACTGCCGTCTTTGACACATTTGCCCAGCGCAGCACAGGCTTCATGCCGGACAACCTTGCAATTATCGCAATTAGAATCGCACCGTTGCCCGCAGGGGTTATATTTTCCTCCTTCGTAAACCGTGCAGGCATATGTATTGCCATCATAAAATGACATCATGGTATACCCGTTCTTACGCATCTGACAGCCGAAAATGGCTCGGGTTCTGTCTTCTGTCCATGTTGTATCCTCGGGACAACGATCGGTATTACAAACGCCTCCCGTACATTTTGTGGGATCGCCATTACATGAATACCCGCACCGATAGTTATCTTTTTTTTCGCCGTAATAACACCGGCCGGAAAAATCACAACTGAATTTATGCCCATTCAATTCCCCGACACAGGTAACACTGGCCGCATCATATTCGCCCCATTTGCAGGCTCGTGTTTCGGTAAAACAAGTCCCACATTCACCGTTTCTTAATTGCGCCTCGGTGCAAGTACCACAATAACCAGCACTTGTAGAAATAATCGTAAATGCGTCTTTTTCATAATTGCAAGCCCAAGTATCACTGGCCGTCCTGGTGCAATAGGCCGTTTTATTATTCTTGGTAACTTGGCATCCCCCAAAACGATTTAAAACCATATATTTTCCCAATCCCGAGCAAACATCGGCATCACAAAAGCCGCGTTCACAGGTGCCAAAACTGCTGCTATCGCAACATACTTGGATTGGGGCACTGGCAGCAGCACATTGCCACCGATTAGAGGTATTGTAAGCACAATACAACCCATCATTTGTCTCGCACCCGAAACCGGACCAATTCATGCTTACCTGTCGCCAAGTGCCACGACCGCTGCAATACTGCGGTTTACAAAATCCCCGACATTGACTTTCCGAAGTCGGAGTCGGCGATTTACAGATAGCACATCTTTTGCCGTTTAAGTAGCAATAATACCAGCCGTCAACATCTTGTTTACACTCCATTTGTTGGCACGATCCGCCGGTAAAGATTTGCCCCGCCGGACAGGATAGTTCGCATACCCCGCGCGGCAGTTTGCAGACATAATTTGCGCCTTTTTCGTTATAGCAATCTTGATCCGTTGTGCAATGGAAGGGCGGTTCGGGGTCTTTGTCCGCCGTGGCTTTAATTTCAAACCACATACCGACTTTTTCTTTGTCCGAGCA
>CAKQGY010000009.1 GCA_934234055.1 uncultured Alphaproteobacteria bacterium
CGATTCGCTCGCCACCGATCCATCGCCCAGTTAAATCCGGCTATCCCCACAACGGTCAACACCCCCATAATCGCCAATACACCCAGCATCTCGGTCAAAGTGCGACCAGATTCCAAACTATATCCGCGTAATTTCATAAAACAATCCTTTCGTTTTTATTTCAAGATATTCTGTTGCAACACTCTTGTCAAGAAAAAAATCAATTGACATAATATCGTATTTTGTGTATAGTCAGCCGCACTTGAAAGGGAAATATCTATGTTCAAACAAAGTTTGTGTGCTTTAATAGCCGGATCACTGTTGCTATCTTCTTGTTCTATCCTGAACTGGTCGCGCACGCCGATAACGGTCAGCGCGTCGGAACCGGACGCTAAAATTTATATTGACGGCGAGTATATGGGCGTGGGGCGTGTTCAAACCCGGGTCAGCCGGCACGAAGACCACTCGGTGCTGGTGCGCAAGGACGGTTTTTACCCCGCTCAAAAGAATATCTCTTATCGGCTGGGGACCATCGGGACAATTGACTGTCTGTTCGGCTTTGTGTGGCTGGTGCCGTTTATCGGGTTGGCTTTTCCGGGGGCCTATGTCGCGGACGAGGCAAATGTCGCTTTGCTGTTGGAAGAAAAGAAATAGTTTTTTCTTGCAATCCGATTCAATTTTTTGTATAATTGCTTCCGTAATTTTTTACGAAAGGATAATTTTATGGATTCTAAATATCAATGCACGCCCGCAATTGAGCATATGTGCCCGATTGCCAAAGGCGTTCATCATAACTGTGCCCCTATTCCCGAAGAAGGAAAATGGGTGAACGCTCATCAAATCACCGATATTTCGGGTTTGACACACGGTTGTGGTTGCTGTGCGCCGCAACAAGGGACTTGCAAACTGACCCTGAATGTTAAAGACGGCATAATTCAAGAAGCACTGGTGGAAACAATCGGCTGCTCGGGTATGACACACTCGGCCGCGATGGCTGCGGAAATCTTGCCGGGCAAAACGATCTTGGAAGCTTTGAACACGGACTTGGTCTGCGACGCGATCAATGTAGCTATGCGCGAATTGTTCCTGCAAATCGTCTATGGCCGAACACAAACGGCTTTCTCGGAAAACGGACTGCCGATCGGGGCCGGTATGGAAGACTTGGGCAAGGGATTGCGCTCTATGGTGGGCACCATGTATTCCACAACGGTAAAAGGACCGCGGTATTTGGAAATGACCGAAGGCTATGTCCTGGAACAAGGGCTGGACGAAAACAACGAAATCATCGGTTATAAATTCGTGCATGTCGGAAAAATGCTGGAAGCCATTCGTAACGGTGTCTCTCCGGAAGAAGCTTTTACCAAAAATGTCAAAACATACGGTCGTTTTGATGAAGCCGTCAAGAAAATTGACCCGAGAAAGGAGTAAGCTATGGTAGAATTTGAAGGTAAAGAACGCCGAATCGCCAAAATCAATAAAGTCTTGGCCGAATACGGTTTGAAAGATTTAGAAGAAGCCAAGTCTTTGTGCGATGCCAAAGGCATTGATGTTGCCAAGTTGGTCAAAGGGATTCAACCAATCGCTTTTGAAAATGCGGTGTGGGCCTATATATTGGGCGCGGCGCTGGCTATTAAAAAAGGTGTTAAATCCGCCTCCGAGGCTGCCAAAATGCTGGGCGTCGGGTTGCAGGCTTTCTGCGTCCCCGGATCGGTTGCCGATCAACGCAAAGTCGGCTTGGGCCACGGAAACCTGGCGGCAATGTTGCTCAGCGAAGAAAGCAAATGCTTCTGCTTCTTGGCAGGGCACGAATCCTTTGCCGCTGCGGAAGGGGCTATCGGGATTGCCCGCTCGGCCAACAAAGTCCGTAAAGAACCATTGCGCGTGATTTTGAACGGCTTGGGTAAAGATGCTGCTTATATCATTTCACGAATCAACGGATTTACATTCGTGGAAACGAAATATGATTACTACACCGGTGAATTAAAAATCGTCTCGGAAAAGGCTTTTTCCACCGGCGATAAAGCCAAAGTAAAATGCTATGGCGCCGACGATGTCAGTGAAGGTGTTGCCATTATGATTCATGAGGGTGTCGATGTTTCCATTACCGGCAACTCAACAAACCCGACTCGTTTCCAGCACCCGGTGGCCGGCACTTATAAAAAGTGGGCAACCGAAAACGGTCGTAAGTATTTCTCAGTGGCCTCGGGCGGTGGCACGGGACGGACATTGCACCCGGATAACGTGGCAGCAGGTCCGGCCTCTTATGGTATGACGGACACGATGGGTCGTATGCATTCCGACGCGCAATTTGCGGGTTCCTCTTCGGTGCCGGCACACGTTGAAATGATGGGCTTGATCGGTATGGGAAACAACCCGATGGTCGGAGCCAGTGTGGCTGTGGCCGTGGCGGTTGAAGAAGCCATGAAATAAGAAAGTTATCTTTCTGATTTTCAAATAGGCAAAGTGTTGACTTTGCCTATTTTTTTGTTTTTATTTGACAAAATTGTTTTTTATGGTATACTGGTCTTATGGAAAGGAGAAATGCCCATGTCAATATTTCAACAAACTCCCGTCTCGGAAACTAAAACCAATCGAGCCAGTCCTATTCCGCAACGTCGGTGGTGGGAAACCCTAAAATACACACGCTATGCCTTATATCTACTGTGCGAAAAGCCCGTCAAAGGTATTATGCCGCACCAAATTCCTGCTATTCGGGATCGTATGCAACATTTGGACGACCTGATTGCCAAAGACAAACGCTCCAAGCGCGAGGACGGCCCCGTGATTGAATACGGAAAAAACGTTGTGCGCAACATGATTAGATCCTGTGGCGATGACATGCAAGCGTTTCAAGCTTATACTTTCGATTCCAATATGATCCCGGACAAAACAATTCGAGATCATGCCGTTAATGCGTATCGATATACCCATCAACGCGCAGCAGATGCGACCAATGCTACGATGCGTTTTTTTGATCAGGCTGTGGCCGGGTATGAGCCCCCTGCTCCGGCACCTACTCCTGAGTACAAACAAAGCTATTTTGCAGGGTTCGAACCAAATCCCGAATGTATCGTTATTCATTCTCGTATGTGGACAGATCCGCGAGAACGAATCTCTCGGAACAGGCGTGTACGCACTCGTTATTAAAAGTGCTTGCTTTTTTGATAAACATCTTTTATACTGGTGGCTATCATGTGTATAGGAGATGTGTATGATTAAATTATTATCTGCCTTGTTGACAATTATTTTATCGGCCAAAGCGTTGGCCAATCCGGCGTGCGCGGTGTGTACAGTGGCCATCGGTGCATCCTTATCCATTGCGCGCAAAATGGGGGTTGATGATTGTGTCGTCGGTGTGTGGGCGGGATCCATGCTGGCAATTTTGGGTTATTGGGTAATTCGCTGGTTTGACAAAAGACGCTGGGTTTTCCCGTATCGGGATCAAGCCCTGATGGTATTGTCCGTGGCCTCTATCGGTTTTATGTATTTGGGTGAGTTGACCTATGATCCGACTCTGCATTGGGGCTTTTTATACCTGGATTCGTTTTTGTTTACCACGATTTTGGGGGCTTTGACCTTTATCTATGCAATGAAGTTTTACGAATGGATGAAAGCCAAAAACGGCGGACATGCGCACTTCCCGTTTGAAAAAGTGGTTGTGCCGGTTCTGGCGGTTTTATTGTTGAGTTTGGCCTATAACTACCTGTCGTGGTGCGATTGCCACAGTATGTAAAAAAGAGGCTTTAAGCCTCTTTTTTATTACGGTAATAGTCGTTTTCTTTGGCGACCGTTTTTAACAACTCTCCCAGCGGACGTTTACTGTTATACTCAGCAAACGCATTGACATCTTTCGGGAAACACTTGCCGCCATAACCAGTTCGGCCGTCCGGCCCCGGTACATGGGTATGCGTCGGGCTGATATAGCCGCTCAACAAAAAGCCATTCCGGACTTTTTCGTAATCGGCACCTGTTTGTTGGCATAACTCATAAATCCCGTTAAAATAAGTAACAGCCACGGCACCGAAAACATTATGGGCATACTTGGTAATTTCGGCCTCTATATTACTCATATACAACCGTTTTTTAGAAGCAAAGATCGCGTCCAAAATCTCGTGCGCACCGGCAATCACCACATCTTGAGTACAAAAGTCCGTATACGCTGTGCGCTCGGTCAAAAATTCAGGCATAAAAATGACGGGGCGCCCCAGTTCGGTTGTCAATTTATCACATGTGCCCGGCAACATCGTTGTCCGGATAACCACCGGTGCCGGCGGCAGCTCCCGAATAATGGACTTTAACAAAGTTAAATCTTGTGTTCCATCTACTTCAGTCGGAATATGAATTCCAATAAAAAAAATAGAGCACCCCGTTAAGTCTTCATTGATTCCCTTGGGCGGATCCGAAATAGCCATTTGGCACTGGGTATGTTCTTTTAACCAGTGACCGAATGTTGACCCGATCACACCATAGCCGACTATACCGACTTTAATTTGATTTTGTTCCATTTATTTACTCCTTACTTTGAGGTATTTTTATCTGAATATTCTGTCCATTTTTACCTTCAATGGTCATAGGGGCCTGCTGAGTACGACCGCGCGGTCCGCCAGCATATCGATCCTCCAGAATTTGTTTGGCTTCTTTCATAGCATCACTCAAATAGGGGACATTCCAACTGACCATTGCTGAAATAATTTTAAAAATCACCGCAATCACCAGCGTGGCTCCGATTGTCAAACCAACACCGCGACCAATTCCACCCAATACATTCATCATAAACACACGCCAAGGCCGATTAAAATTATTGACATAATCGCCCAGTCGCATGCGTTCAAACAGATATACCAATTTTTCCAGTTGTGAACGTTTTTCTTCCGGTGATAAATCTTCATAATTTTTAACCGGACTTTTTTTTCGACGTTTAAAATTCATATTATTCCTTTATTGATAAAATACTTGCCGATTTTGAGTAGCCGGCTTGCGCTGCACATAATCGCGCGCCTCCATACACGATTCGTAATCACTGTAAGACATGGACCAATCTGCCGCCACCGAATTCACATAGATCGGTTGCGCACCCGGCATCGGACGAAACTGCGCCCAAATACCGCTTTCCGAATCATTATCAAAGCGTAAGTTCAAATCAGGGTTATAGGTATCATGCCCCCACTGCCACGGCCACCCCGGCCAAGTCCACGGCCAGTAATCGGCACGTGCCAGACAATAGTTATGATCTCGTGCAAACCAAACCGCACCGGTATTTTGCCGTTCCCAGTAATACACACGCTGTCCGCCACCACCGCAGGCCGCCAACGCTGACAAGCACAAGGCCAAGCTCAATAGAAGTATTCCGTTTTTTTTCATGCGCTCTCCTTAAAAATCCAAGTTTGCATAATTCCCTGATGGCATTATACCAGCTATTTTATCCGAAAGTAAAGAACTAAATGAAGGACGAGACTTTATTTTTGAATACCACAGCTTCATTTCAGGATAATTTTCCCATAAAATCTCACCTAAATAGTCCAACACCGAAACATGTGCCGCCACCGCCAAATCCGCCATAGACAGGCTGCGCCCCCCCAAATAAGCCCGATGAGCTGCAATCCAGTCAATATATTTGAAATAGCTTTTCATATTATCCCGCGCCACACGAATTAACAACGAATTCGGCGAGGCACCACTGGCTTTTAATGTTTTATATACCCGTTCATTCAACAGCGGTCGCGCCACATCAGCATAAAAAGACGAATCAAACCATCCGGTCAAGCGCCGAATCTCGGCCCGCCCCTTGGGCGTTTCTCCCATCAGGTTTACAGACGGCACCAATTCATTCAAGTATTCGCAAATCGCATTATGTTGAGTCAAAACATCACCCTCGGGCTCTACCAACACCGGCAAATCCCCGATCGGGTTCAGTTTCAAAAGCCCCTCACGACGCACACCGGGCGTTTCCTGAACCAAACCATAGGGTATCCCTTTTTCAAACAGCATCAACCGCACTTTACGCGAAAACGGGCACAAAGGGACATGATATAATGTTCGCCGTTCCATGACCATTATTTCGGCTCCTTTTGCTGTCGACGACGGGCTATTTTTTGCAATTCTTCGGCCAATTTGTCCGACGGAGATTCTGCATCCCCCAACCCAAGTCGAGCCAAACTTTCATGCGTGGCTTGCTCGGGATGGGTTAATAATTCACGCAATGTATCCACAATTCTGTCAACCCGACAATCTTCCTGCAACAGTTCTGGAATAACCTCTTTATCCACCAACAAATTAAGCAAATTAACAAACCGAATATGCAATAATTTCTTAGCAATCATACCCGTTATCGGGCTGACCTTATATGCAATCAAATGAGGCACTTTTGCCATAGCCAACTCAATACTGACGGTTCCCGAGGCGGCCAAAGCCACATTCGCTGCCGCAAAGGCATTATAGCGCTCTTTTTCGCCCAGCACCAGCGCATAAGGCACAGACCAATCCTGTAATCCCTTGCGAACTTTTTCGGCCACCGTGCGCACCGTCGGCAGTATCACAAACAGATCCGGTACATACGCCTGCAACTGTTCAACCGCACGTTTAAAGATCGGCAGCAGATATTTGATTTCATTACGCCGACTACCCGGTAAGAGACATAAAACCGTCTGATTAGGCTGAATCCCGTATTTTTGGCGAAAGGCAGCACCATCTCCTTTATCAGCGCCTCCTTCTACCACCGGATGGCCGATAAATGTGGTCGGCATACCATATGGTTCAAAATACGGTTTTTCGTTAGGCAGCAGACAGAACAAATGATCCATAAAAGAGCCGATTTTTTTTGCGCGTCCTTTTTTCCATGCCCATACCTGAGGCGCCACACAATGCACATGCGGTTTTTGATAACCGGCTGCTTTTAATTTTTGATGCACGCGGGATGCAAAACTATAACTGTCTATCGTCATTACGATATCTGGTTGTATCTGTTGAATATCTGCCACAATCTCATTCATATGTTTCAGGATTTTCGGGATACTGGGCACCACTTCCCAAAATCCCATCACTGCCAAATCCCGAATATCAAACAAGCTGTTTAGGCCCTCGGCCTCCATACTTTCACCGCCGACGCCATAAAATTGCACAGCGCCCTTGGTTTGTTTTTTCAAGGCTCGCATTAAACGCGCCCCCAACAGATCCCCGGACGATTCCCCTGCCACCAAGTAAACTTTTAATGCCGTCATTCCCGAACTCCCACAATAAAAATCCCCAACTTATCCGCCAGAGCAATTGTTTGATCTGCGCCGGCCAGTAGTGCCGATCCGGCCTCTATGGCGATGCCCTTAAACCCGGCGTCGCAGATCGCTTGAACCGTTTGAGGTCCGATTGTCGGCAAATCAACACGCCGATCCTGTTGAGGTTTGGCAACCTTGACCAACACACCGCCGGCACCTTTGCGTTTCAACGCAGCTGTGCGTCGAATCAATTCAGCTGTTCCCTCAATTCCCTCAACCGACAAGACAAGCCCGCGTTGCACAATCACAGCCTGCCCGATATCAGCTTGACCTAAAATCTTGGCCACCTGCACACCGTGGCGAATATCTTCCCAATCTTTGATACTGGGAGCCACATTACCATACACCCCTTCGGGTGCCACCAGCCCCGGCACCAGTTGATCAACGCCCATAACCGTGAATCCCTGATGTTCTGCTTCGGCCAGTAAAATGCTCAATAACTGGTTATCCCCCAGCAGTCGAAAGCCGACTTTTACCAGCATGCACAGCCCCTTAAAATCCGGCAGAATTTCGGCAACCGACGGACGACGCACCCCACCGATAAAGACGATGTCCTGCACACCGGCACGCCGGAACAGACGAATCGCACGTCCCACTGAGCCTAATCGGATAAAGGCCCCTTCGTTTTCTTGCAAAAGTGCGGGATCTGCATGCCCTTTCAGACCCAACACGAAAACCGGACGTTTCTCTTGCCGACACGCTTTAATCACAGCGTTCGGAAGGGTGCCATTGCCGGCGATAATGCCCAATTTTCGTTTTTCTGCCATCGTTTTAATCCGGTTGTAATATATTGTTTTTAGACGGGTTTTTGACAAATTGAATCATCTTGTTCACAAAGGGATTTGCCCGATACTTTTCATCTTGCTCCAAAAAGGCCAATCTGTCAGCAAACAACCGTGTATCCTGTTTATCAAATAGGATTTTATAGGCTTGTTGTAAAGTGAAAATATCCTCTTTGGCAACACCCGCGCGTTGAAGCCCGATCAGATTTAATCCCGACAAACCACTACGCCCGCCGCCCATCACCAATCCATAAGGAATCACGTCTCGAGCAATACCGGCCATACCGCCGATCATAGCTCCTTCGCCAATATGCGTAAATTGCAACACTGCGGCCAATCCGCCAATAATGGCTTTGTTCCCGACCTGCACATGTCCGGCCAATGTTGCATTATTGCTCATCACAATATCATCGCCCAAAATACAGTCATGGGCAATATGGCTGGCCACCAAAAACAGATTCCGGTTGCCGATTGTCGTAATTTTGTGGTCTACATCAGACCCGACATGAGCCGTCACATGTTCACGGAAAGTATTATCATCGCCGACAATCAGAACAGCATCGGGTGCATTACTGCGTTTATGTTGCGCCAGCAAACCCAGCGTCGCAAACGGATAAACGGTATTTCGCGCGCCCAGCGTCGTATAGCCGTCAACCACTACATGCGAAACCAGATGTGTATCCGCTCCGATTTTGACATGCGGGCCAATTGTGCAATAGGGTCCGACGACTACGCCGTCCGCCAATTCGGCTTGCGGATTTACAATAGCGGTGGGGTGTATATCAATCATAGAGGGAACTCCTTTTAAGACTTTTTCTTCATAACCATTGCACTAAATACGGCCTGCGAAACCAATCGCCCGTCAACATAGGCCTCACCCCGGAACTTAAAGACATTCCGAACGGCTTGTTCTTTTTTGACATGAAACTCTATTACATCACCTGGCGTAATAGGTTTACGGAACTTGACCTCGTCCACCGTCATAAAATAAACCCAACAGCCATCACGCTCTTCTTCGGGGAAAGATTCCATCACCACCATTCCCGCCGTTTGAGCCATACCTTCAACCTGTAAAACACCAGGCATTACCGGATTGCCGGGAAAGTGCCCCTGAAAATACGGTTCGTTCATCGTGATGTTTTTAATGCCGATACCCGAGATTCCCGGCGCCACATCTTTCATTCGGTCTATCAGCAAAAACGGATACCGATGCGGCAGAAGGCGCATAATCTCATCAATTCGGATTTCCGGAATAATATCTTCGGGTTTAACTTGTGTATTTTCAATCATTTTTATCCTTTCTTCCTCAGCTTCATCAGTTTTTCGCCAAACCATAGCTTCCATGAAAACTTAGGCTGACCGTCCTTGGTTTGAGTCAGTTTTTTAAGAGCCAACACCTGACGCATAAAATCTTTATGCGGAACAGCCGGAGCCCCCAACAAAATACTTCCCGGAGGAACTTCACTCATCACGCCCGATTGAGCACCGATTTGAGCGCCCGTGCCAATCTTCAAGTGCCCGGCAAAACCGGATTGTCCACCTGCTACAACAAAATCACCGAACTCACAACTGCCGGCGATACCGACCTGCGATACCATCACACAACACCGTCCCAGTTTGACATTGTGCGCCACCTGAACCAGATTGTCAATCCGTGTGCCATCACTGATTACCGTATCTCCCATCGCACCACGATCCACACAGGTAGACGACCCGATTTCCACATCATTGCCGATTATCACACGACCCAATTGAGGCACTTTTTGAGGCCCTTTGGCCGGCGACATAGCAAAACCGAAGCCGTCCTGTCCGATATGGCACCCGGGATAGATATAAACCTTGTTTCCAGCGATACAATGCGAAACCGTGGCATTTGCTCCGACCGTGCAGCCATCACCCATTTGAACGCCGGCTTCCAGCACCGCATTCGGATGAATATCGCATTCGGCTCCCAGCTTGACATTTTCCCCGATAAAGACACCGGCTTCAATCCGACATCCGGGTCCGATTTCAGCTGTCGGATCAATATAAGCCTTATCTGATATATAAGCTTCTACACGCCGCGGATAGAAAGCACTCGCCACCAGACCATACGAGCGATGTGGATCTGCCGACACCAAAGCAATACACCCGGCCGGCACAAAAGACAAAAATTTCTCCGGCACAATCACCGCTCCGGCTTTGGTGTTTTTAAGAGCTTCACGCGCTTTGGGAATAAAGGCCCAAGAAACATCATCGGGCCCCGCCATATCCAATCCCGCAACATCGTGAAAAACGCGCTTTTGGTTGACACTGTCTGCAACAGTTATCTCGCCCACGCGAACGATATCTGCCACGGTCAGTGATTCAACTTTGTGAAAAAAACGAGCGTCAGCCATACCTATTGCCCCCCTACCGTCAGGTTCACCGTTTGCGGATTGATATACTCAACCGATTGCACTTTGTCATCCAAAGCCTTAATAAATTTGTCCGTTATATCCACCTTATCCGACGCATAAGCCGTCACGGCTTTGGACAGAATCATATCAACGCCCGAGGACATTTCTTTCAAAACCGCCTGCAAATCGCCTTGCACTTTTTGCGCTGTCAATTGCGTTGCGCCGTTGATTTGTTGATTCCAAATACCATATTTTTGTTGTGCTTCGGCAACTTTACGGTTCAAAGCCAACGACTGTTTTTTGAATTCTTTTTCACCCAATTTACCTTTTTTGGCATTCAACTCTTCTTCTTCCTTTTGCAAAGCAGCAGCCGTTTGATCCAGATCGGCTTTCAATTGCGCTTCATGCTTTTGATGTTCGACTCCAATAGCACGATAAACCGCGGCCTCTTGCTGCACACGGTCAAAATCAACAACCACGATTTTCGGGCCACAGCACATTTTACATACGCCCACTGCCAACAAAACAGCGACAGCCACACCCCCAGCAATTACAGCCACTTTTTTAGAGCACGAACACGCACAACATTTTTTAATTGCTTCACTTTTTTTCATATTAAAATCCTTTCCCAAAGTTTAAACGAAAAACACGCGTTTCATCATGAGACGCTTTCATCACTGGATATGAGAAATCCAAATTGATCATACCCATCGGAGATTGCCACAAAATACCCGTCCCGACCGCCATACGAGTTTTGGACGAATAAACCATTGTTTCTTTGTCATAATGATCAGGTTTACCGATCCAACCTGCATCAGAGAAAACCTTACCCTTAATCCCTAATTCTTTGGGCAAACCGATCGGGAAGACCAACTCAGCCGTCGTTGTTGCATACCACAAGCCGCCCAAAGCATCATCTGTTGCTTTATCCCGAGCTCCGACGCCACCGTATTCAAACCCGCGCAAAGACACATCACCCAAGAAATACCGGTCATTGATTCGCACTTTACCGTCTTGCAGACCCCAGATTTTACCGGCATCTCCGCGCAAGGACAATACCACATCTTCGGCCACAGGGAAATATTTAATACCCGTCAAATTGACACGGAAAAATTTGGAATCGCCGCCCAAGCCCGCCAAATCCGTCCCCAGTGACGTATAATATCCCGTTGTCGGATTGATTCGACTGTCGCGCCGATCATAGACCAGTTCCTGCCCGATCAAGGACACAACATTTTTACCTTTTTGATCTTTAATATAAATAGAGGCATCACTATCCACATCATTGATATTATCCTGACGCAGGGTATAACGTGCCGATTGTCGGAGATTATCCGTATAATCCCAACCCAAGCGCAAAGTTCCCCCGTTAGAAACATAGCTGTATGAGCTGGAATCACTGTTATCTCGGGTGGTATGGAATATATCAACACCGGCCGTCAGATTCTGATCCAGAAAATACGGATTCGTAATACCGACCGTGTATTGCGTTTCTTTTTGCGACAACATCGCATTGACGCCAAAGATATTTCCCGTGCCCAGGACATTGCGCTCCTGAATACCGGTTTCAAACATCATACCGTCATAGGACGACCAGCCGATCCCAATACTGAATGCACCGGTTGATTTCTCCGCAACATCCAGGACAGCATTGACTTTAGCCGGATCGTGTGTAGGAACGGTCTTTAATTCCACCTTACCAAAGTAATCCAAATCCTCTACCCGTTGTTTGGATCGTTGTAATTTTGATGCATTAAAGGCATCACCTTCTTTAATCCGAAATTCGCGACGGATAACCTTGTCCAGCGTGCGTGAATTACCGTTGATTTGAATTTTGTTGATATAAACTTTGGGTCCTTCGGCAATACGAAAAGTAATCTGAACTGTTTGAGCCTCTACATCTTTTTGGAAATCGGGTGTAACTTCAACAAAAGCATATCCCTGATTTTCAATTTCCTGCGTTAAAG
Organism: uncultured Alphaproteobacteria bacterium; assembly: GCA_934234055.1. Classification (GTDB taxonomy): domain Bacteria; phylum Pseudomonadota; class Alphaproteobacteria; order CAAHEQ01; family UBA3637; genus CALXZG01. The sequence continues at coordinate 12,375 of CAKQGY010000009.1, forward strand.
CAGTGACGGTTGAATCAACCTTGGCCAAATTAAAATATAGCCCCTCTTGAACTTCAATCAAGTCATTCAAGGATTCTTTTCCTTGAAACTCGGGCAACGACACAATAATCTCGGGCTTAGCAAAGCGATAGCGCTTACCCTCGCTGACATCAATGTTGATGACAAAACCGGATTTATCCGGTAACAGTTCGGCACCGGCCCGATTGACAGAAAAATCCACATATCCCTGTTCCATATAAAACCGGCGCAATAATTCCAAGTCATAATTCAGCCGATCCGGATCATAGGTGTCCGTTGAGGATAAAAACCGATACCAGGCATTTTCTTTGGTCATCATTTTGTCTTGAAGTTGCGATTCGGAAAACGCTTCTGCCCCGGTAATGTTAATTTTGCGCACCAAGGTTTTGCTGCCCTCATCAATTTCAAAAACTACATCAACCCGGTTTTCATCTTGTTCAATAATTTTGGGGGTTACTGTTGCCCCAAAACGTCCGTTTCGTTTATAAACCTCTATCAACCGCGCCGCATCATTTTGCAATTTGCGTTTTGTATATACCATACGCGGTTTTAGCAATACTTCGGTGTTCAGAATATCGTTGGACAGAGCTTTGTTCCCCTCGAAATAAACCGTGCGCACAATCGGATTTTCCACGACACGGATTTGGGCAATCCCTTTGTTCATTTGAATATCCACATCGGAAAACAAACCTGTGGCAAACAAGGTTTTAGTCGCCTGGTCCAAATCGGCTGTGGTAATATTCTGTCCTTTCTCCAAATGCAAATAGCTGACCACAGTGGAGTCTTCAATTCGACGCGTACCGGTAATTGTCATATCTTTCAAAACCTCGGCCCATACCGGGGTCGCCCATACTGAATACATCAACAAAAATGCTAGTTGTCTTCTCATGAAAAAATCCTTTGCACCAAACGCGGAATATCCAGAAAAAAGGTATACCCCACCAAGCCCATCAAGACACTAAACCCAACCCACATCAAGCGGCTTTGTGCCTTCTCTGTCATTGGCTTGCGACGCACAGCCTCTACCGCATACATAGCTAAATGCCCGCCGTCCAACAGCGGAATCGGCAACAGATTCATCAACCCGACTGCCACCGAAATATTTGCAATAAACACCAACAGCGGCAGCAAACCGCCCCGTGCCGCATCGCCTGATGCTTCGGCAATCCCCAAAGGTCCCCGCATTTCCGTCGGTGAACGGTGATTTGTAATCACTTGCCCCAGATACACCAATGTATCCGCCGTCATCATATAGACTTGTTTAACCGAGGTTATAAATGCTTCACCCAATCCTATATCATCCCGCAGCGTAAAGGCATCTTCGGACGCTTTAACTCCGATCAAAGGAATATCATATCCTTCCATTTGACGAGGCATCACATTGATAGTCAGAGTTTCCCCGGATCGCTCAATTTCCATAACCAACGGCTTACCGAATTCGGTCACGCGCACGATTCGTTGAATATCCGGATAAGACTCCACCGGATTACCGTTCAAAGACACCACACGATCACCGGCTTGCACGCCGGCTTCTTCGGCAGCCGAATTTTCCATAACGGTGCCGATGACCGGCGCCAATTCACCCACGCCCGCAAAAAACATAATTCCTGTCAGCATCATTACCGCAAACACATAGTTCATCGCAGGACCCGCAAAAATAATGACAGCTCGCTTCCAAAGCTTTTGTGCCATAAAAGTCAAATGACGCATATTCTCAGGCACTTTATCGGCCGAGGATTTAGCCCCTGCCGCATCTTCATCACCCAGCATTTTAACATAGCCACCCAGCGGCAATGCACAGATTTTCCAACGTGTTCCCTTTTTATCGGTCCGCCCCCACAATTCTTTCCCGAATCCCAGCGAATAATCCGTCACGGCCACACCACACAGACGGGCTGCGAAAAAATGTCCCCCTTCGTGCACAATCACCACCAACGACAACACAAACACAAACGCCAGCACATACAGAACCGGCATCATCATATTGACCATTTCATAAATCGTAAACGCAGCTGCTTCTATCGGTGTCATAAAGTCCCCTTATCCGCAATACGCCAAAACCAGCGCCGTTGCGCAAGACGCAAACAGCAATCCGTCCACACGATCAAACAACCCCCCGTGCCCCGGAATAATGTTGCTTGAATCTTTTAAACCCAACTTTCGTTTAATCGCAGATTCAAAGAAATCCCCCATCTGTGATACAATCGCCAACGCCCCGGCCGACAGCACCAGCGTTCGCATATACTTTGCCACATTGACATCGGCTTCAATCAAACCGTTTGCCCGCATATAAAGACCAAACACATACGCTACAATCATTGCGAAAGAAACAGCGCCGAACAAGCCGGACCAGGTCTTTTTTGCACTGATTTTCGGAGCCAATTTCGGCCCGCCGACGGTGCGCCCGACAACATATCCGCCCACATCAGTCGCCCAAACGACAAAGAACAGCCACAACACGATCTCGCGGCTGATGCTTTCGTTAACATAATAGATATATCCCAGCGATAACAGCGGCAAGCAAATATATGGCAACCCCAGAGCAAACCGCAACCGACCCGTCAGCAGCACAACAACCGCTGTCCCCAGTAAAATCAGCCACAATACAAATGTCGGATTCCCTTCGGTCATAAAAGCCGTCAACCCCGCGAACAGAGCAATCGTCAATTGGGCTTTGCTACCCGAAATTTTGAACATATCCCCCCATTCCCAGGCCAATCCCGTTCCCAGCACTGCCAAGAAAATCGGATACAACGGAATATTATAATTTTCATAAACATCTTTACCAAACCACACGGGTCCCAACACCGCTGGGACCAACACCAAAGCCGATAAAATTCGTAAAACCAAATTGGAATGCATTTTATAATCCTTTCAGATGAACAGTAATATCGCAGATTTAATCGGAATTGTCAAGCATTTCGCGCGGAAAAAGATATTTTTCACCCTGTCCTTTTACTTTCAAAAGAAAGTCCCGCGGATTTTACGGGACCAAACAATCATTTAGAGACAATAACCATAGCCTCCCGCAAAACCCGATCGCCCCCGATGGTATAACCGGGCTGTAATTCTTGCACAATTGTACCGGCAGGGTGCGACGGATCGGTCACCTCTTGAATGACTTTGTGTAAATTCGGATCAAAAATCTGCCCCAATCCGACCACTTTTTCAATCTGCTGCTTTTTCAGAGCCGCCATCAGGTTGTTTTGAGTCATTTCAACCCCTTTGACCAAGTTTGCCAAAATCGGATTTTCAATGGCTCCGGCGGCTTTTTCTTTGTCTAATTCCTGTTTGGCACAAGTCAATGCCTGATCCAGACAATCCGCAACCGGCAGTAACTCCTTGGCGAATGAACCATTCGCATAACGCGTTGCTTTTTGAATATCTATTTGTGTGCGTTTACGCAAATTTTCCATTTCGGCCGTCGCGCGCAAAGCCAAATCCTTCCAATGCGCCACATCATCTTGAGCCAATTTTAACTCTTCGGCCAAGGACGGAGAAACGATTTCGGGCTTAGCTGCCTCGGCCGACAAAGACTGTTTCGGGTTTTCCGTTTGTTTTACAGGCGATTGCTTAGGGGATTGCTCTGCGTGCTGCTGATTCGGATGATGCTCATGGTTATGTTCGTGATTCTGGAAATGCCCCTGACGTGCTTGATCGGGGAAATGTTTGTTATTCATTGGTTGTCCTTTCGTTTAACATAAATTTAGATGCTTTTCCAACAAAAATCAAGTGCTTTTTTCTTTCTATCTTGCTTTTTGTAAAAAAGAGGCGTAAAATATCGGAATTTCGTTATATAAGGAGAAAAAAATATTATGTCCCGTCATTCCGGTCGTCAAGAAAATGAATTACGTTCTGTGCAACTGATCACCAACCCAAACAAGTATGCCGAGGGGTCTTGCTTGGTCAAGTGGGGAGATACGCATGTGTTATGCACGGCTACTGTGGAAGAGAAAGTACCTAATTGGGTTAAAGGCACAGGAAAGGGATGGGTTACTGCCGAATACGGTATGTTGCCCCGTTCCACCGAAACGCGTATGGATCGGGAAGCCAAAAAAGGCCAGCAGGGTCGTACACAGGAAATTCAACGATTGATTGCACGATCACTGCGCGGGTGTGTGAATTTGAAAGCACTGGACGGTTTGACAATTAAAATTGACTGCGATGTTATTCAAGCCGACGGCGGCACACGAACAGCTTCTGTCACGGGGGGATTTGTGGCACTGTATCTGGCGCTTTCCAAACTGACAAAACAACGGAAATGGGAAGAACTGCCGATTACGGACTTTATTGCAGCTGTATCCTGTGGCATTGTCAACGGACAACCCGTATTAGATCTGGATTATCAGGAAGATTGTCATGCCGGTACCGACTCCAATTTTGTGATGAACGGGCGAGGCGGAATCATTGAAATTCAAGGGACAGCCGAGCATGGGGCATTCTCCTCCGACGAATTCCAAAAATTGCTGGCACTGGCACAACATGGTATTGCCCAATTAATTCAGAAACAAAAAGAAGCCATTATCGGAGTCTCTCATGCCGGATAAATTGGTCTTGGCAACGCATAACCGGCACAAACTGGAAGAAGTGCGCGCAATTTTAGAACCCCTAAATATAACCGTATTAGGGGGTGATGAGGTTGCTCTGGCCGACGTTCCGGAGACGGGGACAACTTTTCAAGAAAATGCTCTGCTAAAAGCACGCGCAGCCTATAAACAATTAAATATCCCGGTGCTGGCCGATGATTCAGGGCTGTGCATTCGGGCTCTGGGGGATGGGCCGGGTCTGCATTCGGCGCGCTTTGCCCAAGCACATGGCGGATATCCGGCTGTTTTTAATGCAATTTGGCAACAACTTGCCTCCCATACAGATAAATCCGCTTACTTCATTTGCTGTATGGCGCTGGTTACAGGCCCGACACAGGCCGATGAACACTTGTTTATCGGAAAAATGACCGGCCGGATTTCAAATCAGGCGCAAGGGACACATTTATTCGGTTATGATCCGATTTTTATCCCTGACGGTTATACCCAAACCTGTGGTGAATTATCCCCTGAAATTAAAAACAAAATTTCCCATCGAGCCCATGCGTTAGAGCAACTAACTAACTTTTTACGCCAAATACGCTAGTCGGACGTGGCCATACGCATCAAGGGAACAATCTCCGATACAGATGCTGTATCCTTCAGAACGGCAACCACGGTTTGGTATTCTGCTTCACCGGCGCATATTCCCATTAAATAGACCGTCCCATTTTCCAACACAATTTTATAATTTGCCGAATTAATTCCGGCCGTAGCCGTCAGTTTGGCTTTGATGTTCGCAGCCTGCACCGTTTCAGTAGCCGTATTCTGCATTTCGGGGGCACTGTCCAACCGAACATAATTATAGATTTTTTTAACACCGTCCACGCTCCAGGTTGCCGTTAAAATCGTGTGCATAGTTTCAATGTTCGGCACTGCACCGGTCAGAAGAACTTCTCCCTCAAAAACGGTTACTTCAATATCGATGGCCAAAGCAAATTTTTGCCGGGCCAGCGTATCCCGTATTTCCAGATTGATTCGCATATCGGCTAAATCATCGGCCGTAGAACGGTCATCAGCCACAATTGTATAGATTTTATGTGCGCCATTCAGGGCGGTTCCCCACAATTGACACCCCCCCAACAATATCAACATAACCACAACCCAGATTTGTCTCATAAGACACTCCATGCATTTTGAATATGTCTTGGCCATGATTTCGGAGCCATCAAAATCGCATCATAGCGCACCTGATAGGCTTGATATTGCGGATATGCTCTTAAAAAAGCGGCTGACGATCGACTGACCCGAATACGATTTTGCATCGTAATAGCTTCGGCGGCTTTGGCCATTGTGGTGCGATATTTAACCTCCGCAAAAACAAGGGTTTTTCCACGCCGCACGATCAAATCAACCTCACCCGCACCGGTACCACGCCCCACAATCCAGTTCATTTTCACCGGCACATACCCTTTTGCCAACAAAAAAAGAGCTGCTATTTTTTCTGCAAAATGACCGCGTGCATGATTACTTGCCACCCGAAATCTCCAATACTTGTTTATAAATCTGTTTTTTGGGCATGCCCGTTAAAGCCACAACGGCCTCTACCGTATCCCGAACGGTTTTGGTTGCCAATAAATCCCGAATTAAAGTTGCCACCTTGGTTTCGTCCCATTCATCAAGTGTATCACGCGCCCGATCAATCACCAAAACCAGTTCGCCTTTTGGCGCACCATTTTGATCATAGTAAGCGATTAAATCCGCAACAAAACCGCGCTTGACTTCTTCAAACTTTTTGGTAATTTCTCGCACGACAGCTATTTCCCGATTACCCAACACAGTCTGAATATCCGTCAACATATCCGACAGGCGATTCGCCGTCTCATAAACAATCACCGTCGCCGGTAAAGATTTAATAACCCGTAAGGCTCGCTGACGACCGGCCGCTTTCGGCGGTAAAAAACCCGCAAAATAAAATGCATCCGACGGCAGCCCCGATAGTTGCAAGGCCGATAAAACCGCATTTGCCCCCGGCACGGTTGTAACAGCAATACCGGCCTCATAACAATCCCGCACCAATTTATATCCCGGATCGGATATCAGCGGTGTTCCCGCATCCGAGACCAAAGCAATATTGACACCGTGCTTTAATTTTTCAATCAACTTTGGACGTTGTGAATCCGCATTGTGTTCATGATAAGGTATAGTAGCCGCCACCTGTATTCCCAGCAAATGAAATAATTGTCCGCTGGTGCGCGTGTCCTCACAGGCCACTAAATCCACACGGGACAAGACTTCTTTGGCACGGTCCGAAATGTCCCCCAGATTACCGATCGGTGTTGCAACAAGATATAGCATAGGTATCCTTTCAATTTCAGACTTGAAAAATCCGATAAAAAAGAGTATACCATATAAAAAGAAAAAGGGAAAGGCTTTGATGATGAAAATCAGAATTATTTTATTAGTGATCGGTTTTGGGGTTTTATTCGGTTGTCAGGCTTACCGGCCAGGTACATTCAAATGGGCCGAGACAGTCCCCGCCCCCACACAGCAGGGGGAGGTTATCCCCACAGTCAACGCTGCCATGTTGCTCCCCCTGTCGGGTAAGTCGGCAGCTATCGGCGATGCCTTTCGCAACAGCGCGATTATGGCGTTGCAAGATCAACCGTCCAGTCCCTTAAAACTTTTATTCTTTGACACCCAAGGGACGGCCGAGGGCACCAAAGCCGCTTGGGAAGAAGCCTATTCTCAAAATCCGGATATTATTCTGGGACCTGTTTTTGCCCCTGAATTGCAGGCTTTAAAAAAAGAATCACCAGCCGTTCCCGTTATTTCTTTCACATCGGACAGCACTTTGATGGAGCCGAATGTTTACACCATGGGTGTTTTGATTCCCAGTCAGATAGAACGCCTGGTGCAATTTATGTGCGCCCAAGGGCATAAAAAAATTGCCGTATTGGGTCCCGAGGATAAAACCGGTGAGTTGACCATGAACACGCTGGCCGAGACGGTTTCACGCTGTCCCGATATGGATGTGCCCAAGATTTCTCTTTACAATCCCAAAACCGTTAATTTGGCACCGGCTATCCTAAAAATCGTTCCCAAACCCATTGATCCCAAAAAGAAAAACCTGAGCGAAGAAGAACAGATTTTGCTGGACACACCGATACAGGATCGGCTTGACTTTGACGCCTTGATTTTGTTTGAAGACGGCGTGCGCCTGCAACAGGTGGTTTCTCTGCTTTCCTATTACGATGTAACACCCAAAGTTGTGCCGTTTTACGGTCTGGCCAATTGGCAATCCTCGCGAGATCGGAATCTGGCCGGAGGCTATTTTGCCGCTACCCCGACAGGCAAGGTTGCCTCGTATTCTAACCGTTATCGCAACGCTTTCGGCGACAAGGCTCCGCGAATCAGCTCACTGGCCTATGATGCCGTATCACTGGTCTCTGTGTTGGCAGAGCACCGAGCTCTGACACCCGAAAATCTGACCCGCGAATCGGGTTTTAACGGTGTGGACGGACGGTTTCGGTTGCGCCCGAACGGCCAAAACGAGCGCTTGCTGGAAGTATTCCAAATTCGTCCGAACTTAAAATTACAAAGCGTCAGTCCGACTCCTGATACTTTCTTGGGTCCGGACATACCATTTTATGCACCCGAACCGCAAACAGCACCGGACGAATCCGAACAAACCCCGCAAGGCTAGATTTTTCGGCTTTGATTCGTTTTTTACTTTTGTTTTCAATTTTTTTGTGCTAGGATACACTTCGGGTTGATTGGTTATCAGCTCGAGGTTTGAAAGCCTCGCATAAGTTGTCGGTTGATCCGACGTCAAATATCCCTTTCGGTCTTTGACCGGAAGGCGATAGAATAAGCCTTTGCGGTCAATATATCGCACTATACTCTTATGCATAGCTTTCAACTTCCGGTCGCCACTCACCACGGCGTCTTTTTTGCATTAAGAAAGGAAATAGAAAATGGCAAAAAATACTTATCAACAAAAAATCTATGGTAATCCGAACTGGGTGACGGGGCGAATCAATCGCTCGGAATACTTTGTGCGGGGTGTTTTAAACTGTTTGACATTCGCTATTATGGTGGCAATTGCCACCATGGGATATGCCGGCGGCGTTATAGGCGGTGGCTCTCTTGTCTCCTATGCAATGCTAATCGGTTGCGGGGCATTGGCCGCATGGGCTTATTGGCGTATTATTATGGCCTATGTAAAACGGCTGCATGACTTGGGTTGGACCGGTTGGTTATCCTTGATTCTTGTATTTTCAAATGCCCCGGCACTCTTACATAATGATACTCTTATCATGGTTGGAAACATTGTCGTATCGATTTTCAGCCTTATTCTTTTGTTTGTATCAGGGACCAAGGGCCCCAATGCCTATGGTCAGGACCCCTTGACAAAGTATACGGAGAATGAATAATGAGCTATATTCAATCTACCTTGATCCCCGGGGAGGAGATTATTATTACCCCAGATGTTCATAACATTGTTCATGCCAGACCCATTATCACCTTTGCAATTATCGGATTGCTGGCTTTGCTTATCGGCATGATTGATCAATCATCGGATACTTGGATCGCAATAGCGGCCATCATTTTTGTTGATGCCCTGCTATGCGGGATTTGGTTGGGGTTCGGCTATCTTTACTATCGCCATATAGAAATGGCCGTCACGAACAAACGTGTTGTATGCAAAACCGGCATTATTTCCGTTCATTCCGAGGAGCTGCAATGGAACAGAATTGAGTCCATTGAGATTCGTCAAGGCATTTTCGGACGATTGTTGGGCTATGGCGATGTGTATTTTTCAGGCACAGGCATTTCCTATGTTCGCTTTGGGACAATTCGCGACCCCTGGCAAACCAAGGCACGTGCTGCCGAAATTTTAACAACCAAATAACCGCTATTCATATTTAACGGATTCAAAATAAAGGCCGCAGGCCGGTGCCGTTTCGCCACCGCGTTTGCGGTCTTTGGCGTCCAAGGCTGCCTGAAAATCAGCCACACTCCATTTACCGACGCCGACCCAGACCAAACTGCCTACAATATTTCGCACCTGGTGATACAGGAACGAGCGCGCCCGAATCCGCACAACAATACGCTCGCCGATTCGCTGTATGGTCAATTCATCAATCGTTTTAACCGGTGATTTGGCCTGACATTGGGCCGCCCGAAAAGTGGACAAGTCATGTTTTCCCAACAACAATTTCCCCGCTTGTTGCATCTTTTCCAGATCCAAGGGGTGCACAAACCACCACACACGCTTGGCATTCAAGGCCGGCGGATAACGCGTGTTTTGAATTTGATAGATATAGGACCGCTGCTTGGCCGAAAAACGCGCATGAAAGTCATCTGCAACTCGTTCTATTCCTTTCACTGAAATCGGATACGGTCGCACCAAAGCATTCACCGATTCGCGCAGACGATAACAATCCTGTTCGCGCATACAATCAAAGTGAGCCACCTGCGCAATGGCATGAACACCGGTATCCGTTCGTCCGCTTCCTTGCAAGGCTACCGGTTCACGCACAGCGGTTGTCAAAGCCTTTTCCAACACTTCTTGCACCGATGTTTGCCCTTGCTGTTTTTGCCAACCGACAAAGGGGGTTCCGTCATATTCTATAATCAATTTATACCGCAAGTTTTGTCCCCTTGGGTAATGTCCAACCTTTAAGCACTTCTTCCGCCGGCAGCACTTTTTTACCGGCGCGTTGTATCACGGTCAAGCGCAACGCCGACCCACCACCGCACGCGATCAATAACCGATCGTCCAACACCGTGCCGGCCGATTGAGTCGTATCCATTTGTTCTACCTCGGCCTGCCAAACGCGAATACGCTCGTCCTTCAACATGAAATAAGCCACCGGGAACGGGTTAAATGCCCGAATATTACACTCAATCTGACGCGCCGGCAAAGTCCAATCAATCAAGGCTTCTTCTTTTTTAATCTTTTCGGCATAAGTGATTCCCTCTTCGGGTTGCGGGATCGGGCTGGGCATTTCGGCCAGCGCGCGCAAGATCAGATCTCCCCCCTGTTTCATCAAGGCATCATGTAAATCACCGGCCGTTGTCTCTGGCGTAATCGGGACAACACCGCGCAGCAACATATCCCCTGTATCCAATCCGGCATCCATTTGCATAATCGTAATTCCCGATTGCGCATCACCGGCTTGAATCGCCCGTTGAATCGGAGCCGCGCCCCGCCATCTGGGCAATAAAGACGCATGAATATTGATACACCCCATTTTGGGTGCATCTAAAATCGCTTGCGGTAAAATAAGGCCATACGCACACACCACCCCGACATCGGCATTCAAGGCCGCAAACTCGGCCTGCGCGTCAGGGGTGCGTAATGTCTTGGGCGAACGCACCGGTATCCCCAATTTTTCAGCCATAGTCTGAACCGCCGACGGACGCGGCTTCATATCCCGGCCGGCGGGTTTCGGAGGTTGCGTATACACACAAATTACCTCGTGCCGATCGGCCACTCTTTCCAAAATAGTTGCCGCGATTTCCGGCGTCCCCATAAAGACAACTTTCATCTAGACCTCCTCTTGGGCATCTGCAACTTCACGCGCAGCCTTTTTCCGGCGCTTTTCCAGGTGTTTTAATAACCGCAAGCGCTTTAATTGTGATAGGTAATCAATAAATAAATGTCCGTCCAAATGATCAATTTCATGCTGGAAAGCAATTGCCAACAAGCCATCCGTCGTGCGGGTTTGTTCATTTCCGTTTTTATCCCGATAGCGCACAGTTACACTTTCCCAGCGTTCTACATCGGCATATTCGCGCGGCACGGACAAACACCCCTCGTTATGCAGTACCCGAGTCTCTGAGTGCGTAATAATTTCGGGGTTCACCATTTGAATGGGATCGGGCTTGTCATCACCGCAATCCACCACCACCACGCGCAGCAGCTTTCCGACCTGATTGCCGGCCAAACCCACACCGTTACTGGCATACATAGTCTCCAACATATCGTCCAGCAGTTGCTGAATCTCGGGGGTAATCACTTCCACAGGCGCCGCTGTTTCCCGCAAAATCGGGTGTGGCACTTCTAAAACTTGTAATTTTGACATTTTTTACTTTCCTTTTTCGTCTGTTTATTATACACTAAAAAAAGAAAATATGCAAAGGAGTTTTTTTATGATACGTCTATTTGTCGGCTTGGACCTGCCTCAATCGGTCAAAGATCAACTGTCCGAACTGCAACGAGGATTGCCGACGGCCCTGTGGCGACCACAGGAAAAAATGCATTTAACGCTACGCTTTATCGGTAATTTGGAAGAACCCACAGCCGAAGATGTTCTGAAAGAATTGCGCTATGTGCGATTCCCGGCGTTTCATCTGTCTCTGGCCGGCATCGGCTATTTCACCCGCAGCGATATCCCGCATCATGTCTGGGCGGGCGTGGCTGAGGACAAGGCTGTGCGTGAACTGCAATCCAAAATAGATGTTGCCGTCAAAAAAGCCGGCGCCGGCACCGAGGATAAGTTTAAATTCACCCCTCATGTGACGCTGGGAAAGCTGTTCGGCGCCGATATGAATGATGTATTTAAGTATATACAGGCAAATAACCTTTTCCATACGGAACCGTTTGAAATCACCTCGTTCACACTTTACCAAAGCATTGCCCGTGAAAACGGCGAAGGTAAGTATTACAAAGAAATTGAAGAATTTCCATTGATGTTAGTCTGATAAAAATAGCCTTTTAGAACGAAAATCTGTTGCAATTTCATTTATTTTATGGTTAAAGTAAAGTATTAGGTCTTTCAAAAGCAAAGGAAAATATGATATGAAAAAACACTCTTTGGGTTTAATGGTATTGATGGCAAGCGTGGCAACAGTAGGGATTGCTGTGGCACAGACCAAGCCCGCCGATACACTGCTGGTTTGCCGATCACGACAATGTGCAGATGCTTCGTATAGTATGACGCGGGGCTTTCTGTTTAACAAAATCACGCAACTGTTCAACAATAACCGCGGCAGAACGGTTTTAATTTGTGAGGCCGATCCGATATCTCACGCTTGTTTAAGCGAGGGTATTCAAGTACCGGCCCAGGCGGCTTTCACGCAGACGCATATTTCCATCAACAGCCTGAAACTACACGATATTAAAATTATCCCGAACTCTGACGATCTGGCGGTGGCTTGGGATTATCAGATTCAGGCGGGCGGCACCTATCCGCAGTGTGAACTGGGCGTCTCGGGCGTCTCGGTTTCTACGGTCAACAAGGTTGAAATGACCACCCAGGATTTTGCCTGCAACTTGACACAAACGGGGAATACTTCCATCAATGCCTCGTATAGCGTTGATTATCTGGATTTTGATTACGGTTTTATCGGAGCCTATTATACCATCGGTATCGGTGAAGCTGTCACCGGGGAAAAGACCGGCTATGCGCTTTTCAGATTTACGAATCGGGAACCTTTAACTATGGAAACCGTTGATGAAACAGAAACGGACACTATGATAACTGCCACAACGACAGCTGCCATCGAATCTGCCCCCCAAGCGTCCGAGCCGGCTCCGATTACTCTGAAATCCGATCCGGCAATCGTGACGGAAACGGTGGCTGTAATGCCGGATTTGGAACCTTTACCGACCACCGTGCGTAAAACAACGGTCACCGAGACAACGATTATTACACCTGACACAACGCAGCCGATCGCACTGCCGCCCGAGGCTCGAACCCGCGTACCGGCTTTGGAACAATAATTCAGCTTTAAGAAATTATCTATGATTCAAGTTCGTTCTTTATCCAATGGTATTCGGGTTATTGTTGATTCGAATCCAAAAACCGCAAGTATTTCTTTGGGTGTCTGGGTGGCGGTTGGCGCTCGTTTTGAGACACCGGACATCAACGGTATTTCACATGTTTTAGAGCACATGGCGTTTAAGGGCACCACCACGCGTTCGGCATTTGACATTTCGCGCGAGATTGAAGATGTCGGCGGGATTATCAATGCCTATACGGGCAAAGATATGACAGCCTATTATGTGAAAGTCTTGAAAAAAGATATGGGGTTAGGTCTGAACATCATTGCGGATATTATTCAAAATTCGGTGATGGATAAAACAGAATTATCCCGCGAACAAGGTGTTATCGTCCAAGAAATCAATATGAGTAATGACACACCCGACGAGCTGGTCGTGGATTTATATCACCAAGCCGCCTATCCCGATCAACCGCTGGGACGCACAATTTTAGGCACACCCGACACGGTGCGCGCCGTTACCAGTGAGAAATTGCTGACTTATATGCACGGACAATATACGACAAATCGCCTGGTTATCAGTGCCTGCGGAGACATTGACGCCGATTCGTTTGTGGAGGCTTGTGAAAAATCTTTCATAAAAATTAACCCGAACACAGGCAAACCGGCCCAGGCCGCATGCTATGTCGGGGGTGATATTCGTTTATCCAAGAAGAATGAGCAGGTCAACCTGATGCTGGGGTTTGAGGGGTGCTCGTATACCTCACCGGATTATTACACGGCGGCATTGCTGGCGTCGGTTTTCGGTGGTGGTATGTCTTCACGCCTGTTTCAGGAAATCCGTGAAAAACGCGGGCTGGTTTATTCCATTTATGCGTTTAACTCGCCGGAAACGGACACGGGGACTTTCGGTATTTACGCCGGCACCGGCGCGGACGAAGTTGCCGAGTTATTACCCGTTTTGTGCGACGAGATCAACCGCCTACCGGACACCTTGAACGAAGTGGAAATCCAGCGCGCCAAGAATCGAGCTAAAGCACGGCTTTTAATGCGCTCGGAAAATTGGAGCACACACGCCGAAAGCAATGCTATTGATATGATTATTTACGGGCGTGTAATTGACGATTCGGAAACAATCGCTAAAATTGACGCGGTATCGGCTCAGGATATGGCCCGCCTGGGGCGGCAAATCTTTTCGGGGCGCCCCACATTGGCAACATTGGGACCTATTGAACGAGTAACTCCCTATGATGATGTTTTACGGCGATTGAACCATGCCTGATTTAACACTGGAACAACAATGTCCTACCGACGGTTTGATCTTTGGATTGGACGAGGCCGGGCGAGGTCCTTGGTGCGGACCGGTTGTGGTGGCATGCGTTTGCTGGCCCCGGGGTCAGGTGCCACCCGATTTGGCGGCACAAATCAACGACTCTAAAAAACTATCGGCACAAAAGCGAGAGCGATTATTTCCTCTGATTATGGCTTCCGATGCTATTGTCGGGGTCGGGCAGGCTTCGGCCGCCGAAATTGATACAATCAACATCCTGCAAGCCTCTTTTCTGGCCATGCAACGTGCATTGGATGATGTGCGGTCCCGGGGATTGACACCGGCCTTTGCCTTGATTGACGGGAATAAATTGCCCGCCTGGGATATGCCGATGCGTGCCGTCATCGGCGGAGATGCCAAATCACTATCTATTGCGGCGGCGTCCATTATTGCCAAGGTAACACGGGACCATATTATGGCCGACTTGGCCAAAGAGTATCCCCAATACGGCTGGGACAAAAATGCCGGCTATGGGACTCGGGCACATATAGAGGCTCTGGCCCGCTATGGCATTACACCGCACCACCGCAAAACCTATGCGCCGATTGCCCGTTTAATTGCAGAACACAAGTAATTTTTCAAACGATTCGGATAATATACTTTTTCACCCGACATAAAAAAACACCCCCGCATGACGCAGGGGGTGTTCTTGTGTTACTGGCTTAGTAAGAGATGTTATCTTGATTACCAGATCTGGAAATTGTCGAATATCCATCACCAGAGCCTGATGTCAGAGTATCATCAAATGTTGAACCACCAACGTCTTGGATCCGTTGTCCCACATCAGACCGTGTGACATAGTCAACAACCTGACCGGCAACAGCAACAATTGCCAAACCGCAAGCCAAAGCAGCCAACCATTTCCAGTTCACTTTACCGAAGATAGCCGCAAAGCCCAAGCCGATCAAGCCGAACCCGCCGACGATAAAGATCACGGAACGTGCGTTTTGGAACGTTGTCATCATTCGAGACAAAACTGTCTGGAAGACGTTAGCATCATTAGCCATAGCACCTGACGCTGTGAACGCCAAGGCAATCGCCAATGACCAGCATGCATATTTTAAAATTTTATTCATGAGATTTCTCCTTCTTCAAAGGTTAAAACAGATAGTCATAATTTCAGATAGAGGGTTCCTCTATCCTTAATTTTATTCTACCGCATTTTTTAAATTTGTAAAGCATTTTTTTCGTTTTTTTGAAATTTTTTTATTTTTCGGTATGTTACACAAATCACTTTTATAAAAAAATCGGGAGGTTTTACCCTCCCGATCATTGATTTTTTTGCGGATTTGATACCCTTAAACCCACACATCAAAGGTGATTTTACCATCACCCAGATCCTCTGTCGCAGCATCAGACGGAACTGTTTCACTGATTTGCGTAGCCAAGACCTGCTCGGTAATATAGGATTGATGCTCGGCAATCGCCGCCCGCACCAACTCCGATTCGGTCGTATATCCCAATGTAATCCGATCCGAGATATTCAGGTTCTTTTCTTTCCGACGCGCTTGAATCATACGCACAAAATCACGCGCGATTCCTTCGCGTTCCAATGTCACATCAACCGTTGTATCCAATTGCACAACGGCCGTGTTATCCGGCAAAGCCTGCCCTGCCAAACCCTCTTTCAGCACCAAGCGCAACTCAAATTCCTCGGGCAACAGAGTTTGTCCCGCAATTGCCAAAGTTCCGTCGGGTTGCACAGCCCATTGGTTTTGCTTGCTGGCGGCCATAATCGCCCCCATAAAGCGCCCTAAACGCTTACCGATCAGTGGGGTTTTCAGATACAGGAATGTATCCGCAACCGTGTCAATCTCGGTTGTCAAGCGAATATCTTTGACATTTACCTCGTCTTTCAGAACCTCTGTGAACGAATCCAACATACCGACTTGCTTGCCGGCGATCGTCATAGACCGCAACGGCAACCGATTACGTAAATGATGTTCCTCGCGGATAGATTTGGCTGTTGAAGAAATCTGGCGCACCAGATCCATTTGCGCAATCAATTCCGATTCGTCTTGTAAATCCGCCACATTCGGATAATCCGTCAAGTGCACCGATTCAGCCCCTGTCAGGCCCCGATAAACATATTCACTCATCATCGGCATCAGAGGTGCCATAACCTGCGCCAGCGTTATCAACACAGTATACAGCGTATTAAAGGCTTGGCCATCCGTACCGTCCCAGAACCGCACCCGACTACGCCGAATATACCAGTTATTCAAAATATCCAAGAACTCGGCACACGCATTACAAGCAATCGCCATGTCATAGGCGGTTAGGTTTTCTTTAACTTGCTCGGTCAAAGCCTTTAACTTGGCCAAAATATAGCGATCCAAAATATCGCCCGATGTCGTTATCTTTTCGGCCTTGATCCCTTCGGCATTCGCATACAGACAGAAAAAGTAATACGCATTCCAGAACGGCATCACGGCTTTACGAGCAGCCTTGGCTACTTCTTTTCCCTCTTGATCCACCATGGCATTACCGGCTTTAACCGCCGGTGATGAGATCAAGAACCACCGCAACGCATCCGATCCCATGGTATCCAGCACCACATACGGATCCGGATAATTCTTTAACTTTTTGGAAAGTTTAACCCCGCCTTCGGCCATCAACAGGCCGGTTGCCAGGCAGTTTTTATAGGCCGGTTTCCCGTGCAAGGCTGTCCCCAATACATGCAATGAATAAAACCATCCGCGTGTCTGATCAATTCCCTCTACAATAAAATCAGCGGGAAAATGCTTGTCAAACCACTCTTTGCGTTCAAACGGATAATGGATTTGCCCCTCGGGCATAGAGCCGGATTCAAACCAGCAATCAAACACATACGGCACCCGTCGCATCATCGTTTTACCCGTCGGATCATCCGGATTCGGATAAACAACTTCGTCAATATACGGGCGGTGTAAATCCGTCACTTCAAAACCGGTTTTAGCCTTGATTTCGGCCACTGAACCAAACACATCTGTCCGCGGGAAGTCCGGATTATCCGATTTCCACACCGGCAACGGCGCCCCCCAAAACCGATTGCGCGAGATATTCCAATCCGGCGCCGATTCCAATCCTTTACCAAAGCGTCCATGTTTAATATTCGCCGGCGTCCAAGTGATTTCTTCGTTCGTGTCCAGCATTTGATCCTTAAAGTCTGTCACTTTAACAAACCAAGAACTCATAGCCTTGTAAATCAGCGGCGTATCCGTGCGCCAGCAATAGGGATAGCTGTGTGTGATTTGTTCTTTTTTAACCAATTTGCGTTCGGCTTTTAACCGGGCAATAATCGGCTCGTTGGTTTCAAAGACCTGTTGCCCCTGATAATCGGGCACTTCGGCCGTAAAACAACCGGCCTCATCCACGGGACACACAATCGGAAAATGTTTGTCTAAAGCCACACAGGCGTTAAAGTCTTCTTCACCAAAACCCGGCGCAATGTGCACAATACCGGTTCCGTCCTCTACCGAAACAAAGTCCCCCGCCAAAACCTGAAAACATCCTTTATCTTTCAGGTCCGCAAAATAGGGGAACAGCGGCTCATAACGCATACCGACCAATTCCGCCCCCTTAATCGTGCCTACACGTGTGGCGGCTTGCAGTTGTTGTTTATACTGTCCTAGCAAGGCCTCAGCCAAGATATATTTCTCACCGGCCTCTTCCATAACGGCATAGTCGATATCGCTTCCCACCGCCAGCATCAGGTTTGACGGCAGTGTCCACGGTGTTGTTGTCCAGGCCAGCACATGCATACCGTTTTCCAATTTGAACATAATTGTGATGGCCGTGTCCGTTTTATCGCGATAGGCCTGATTCACCTCAAAGTTCGACACCGGGGTTTGCGCTGCCCAGGAATAAGGTTGCACCCGATAACCCTCATACACCAGGCCTTTGTCATAGAGTTCCTTAAAATTATGAATCACCGATTCCATAAATGACAAATCCATCGTCTTGTAATCGTGATTAAAGTCCACCCAACGGCCAATTCGCTTGAACATATCCACCCAAATGGACGAGTATTTCAACACATCCTTCCGGCAAAAGGTGTTAAATTTGTCAATACCGTATTCCTCAATGGCTTTGTGACCCGACACACCCAGTTGCTTCTCGGCCGACATTTCCGCCGGCAATCCGTGGCAATCCCAGCCCAAACGCCGGTCAACTTTTTTCCCGGCCATCGTTTGAAAGCGTGCGATTGTATCTTTGACATACGACACCATAATATGACCATAGTGCGGCAACCCGTTCGCAAACGGAGGGCCGTCATAAAACACAAATTCATCAGCACCTTCGCGTTGAGCAACCGATTTTTCAAAAGTCCGATTTTCTTCCCAATATCGGATTATCTCTTTTTCCATCTCCGGAAAAGACAAACGCGCTGCCAATTCCGGATAGTGTTTTTGTTTTTCTGTCATTTTGGTGTCCTTATAAAAAAAATGAATTAAGATATATTATGCCAGACTTTTCCCTGAAAATCAAGGATTATTTCAAGTTTCTTACCCGACAAAAGAGCTTGCTTTTTATTTGGATTTCTGATAGGATACTTGCCAACAGAAAGGATTTGCTATGAACTTGCTTAACCAGATTAAAGAAAAAGTGGCTGCGGCATTTACAGTATGCGGCTTGAATGCGGATAATACTTTGGTGCGCCTGTCCGATCGGCCGGATATGAGCGATTACCAGGCCAACGGGGCTTTACCGCTGGCCAAGCAACTACATCAAAACCCACGCCAAATTGCCGAGAAGATTGCCGAACAATTACGCGCCGATTCTTTTTTCAGCAAGGTTTCCGTAGACGGTCCCGGCTTTATCAATATGACCGTTTCCGACATAACATTGGGACAAGAGGTTTACTCGATTTTGTCCGATAAAACTTGCGGTTATGAGCGTCCCGACAAACCTAAAACGATCGTTTTGGATTACGGCGGTCCCAATGTTGCCAAAGCTCTCCATGTGGGACATTTACGTCCTGCTTTAATCGGCGAATCCATTAAACGTATTTGCGCCTTCGTCGGAGATAAAACGATCGGTGATGTGCATTTGGGCGATTGGGGTAAACCTATGGGGCTGTTGATTACCGAAATTCAAGACCGCCAACCGGATTTACCGTATTTTGACCCACATTTCCATGGTTCCTATCCGACTAAACCGCCCTTTACGGTTCAGGATCTGGAAAACCTGTATCCGACGGCCAGCCAACATGCCAAAGATGATCCGGATTTTGCCAAGCGTGCGCACGAGAATACGAAATTATTGCAAGACGGCCACCCGGGCTATCGCGCTTTGTGGCAACATTTTATTGATTTATCCGTTGCGGATATTCGTTCACTGTATGATGAATTGGGTGTTTCTTTTGACTTGTGGCGGGGCGAAAGCCATGTGCACGATCGGTTGCAGACTATGATTAAACGCCTGCGGGCCAACGGCACGATTATCCCGGACCAGGGGGCCGAAATTATTCCTCTTGGGAAAGCCAAAAGCGGTAATGATTTACCGCCGTTGATTATGGTGAAATCTGACGGTGCCGTAATGTATGGCGCGACGGATCTGGCAACCATAGAAGAGCGCGTTGACGAGTTTCACCCGGATGCGATTTTATATGTCGTAGATGCCCGGCAATCGCTTCATTTTGAGCAAGTTTTCACTGCTGCCCGTAAAATCGGTTTGGCAGACAAGTTATCCTTGGAGCACTTGGGATTTGGCACAATCAACGGGATGGATAACAAGCCTTTCAAAACACGATCGGGGGGGATTCCGACTTTGCGCTATCTGATTGACACGGCTGTTGCTGCCGCGCGCCGAAAAATGGAATCGGGTGAAATGGGTCGGGATTTAACCGAATCGGAAAAAGAATCCATTTCCAAAATCGTCGGTGTATCAGCCTTGATTTTTGCCGATCTGATGAACGAGCGTATGAAGAATTATATCTTTGACGAAGACAAACTGACCAGCACCGACGGGAAAACAGGGCCTTATCTGCTGTATGCTATGGTACGTATGAAGTCCGTTTTGGAAAAGATGGGCGAATCGGCCGATTTATCTGCGACAGATACTGTCACAATTACAACACCGGCCGAGCGTAATTTGTTGCTACGGCTGTATGCCCTGCCCGACTCGGTTCAAACGGCTTATGATAACCGCGCACCGCATGTTATTGCTGACTATTTATTCAAGTTGGCTCAGGATTTTAACCTGTTCTATCATGACTGCCCGATTAAAGGGGCTGATGGTGCCACGCAAAGATCCCGTGTAACATTGACAAAATACACTTTACATGTTGCCCAAACGATGGCCGGATTACTGGCTTTACGAGTTCCCGACAAAATGTAGTAAAAAAATCAAAAATAACACTGGACAGAGGCGTTTAAGTATGATATAAGGAAAATGCATGTTTGGCAAAATTGCCTGACGAAAAACATTTTAGAAAAGGATTATACGATGAAAAAATTACTCGTTGTTGCTTTGTTGGCTTCTGCTTTGTCTTTGACGGCTTGTATGGGTGTCCGTGGTTATCATGGCTCGCAAAAAGTTTGCGAAAACCAATCATTGTTGGGTATTTCGCTGATTGAAGTTCTGTCTCCGTGCAATCGTTAATCGGAAACGACAAAATGAAGAGCGGACCGCAAGGCCCGCTTTTTTTATATTCAACTGACAAATCTCCTAACGTCCACGCACACTATGCCAGGCACGCCGCAATTCTTCCAGTTCTTCCTGCTCTTGGCAGAGTCGTAACCGACGCATACCTTTAACGGCATTTTGTTGCTGGGTTCGGGCATTTTTCACATTTTGAGAGACTGTTGTCGCGATACTGGAGGCCACCACAAAAGCCAGCAGATGCGGCACCGCACTTTTAACATGGGCCACCGGCGGCAATAGTCCGACGACACCGGCACACCACAGGGCTGTTGCCAGCACTCCTGCGACATACCAATTATGCTCCGCGCGCTTGGCTGTGTTATAGCGCTCACGAATACTGTGTTTTAGATGCTCGTATATTCTGGCATTTCGGCCAAAGAAATATCCCCGCATTCAGCCTCACTTTCAACCGGCCAGTGCCTGCTTCATCACGGCCAGAGCAGCTGCCATTTGTTCCGGATCAGATCCGCCGGCCTGAGCCATATCCGGCCGACCGCCACCACCTTTACCGCCGACGATTTCAGACATCTGACGCACCAGATCCACCGCATTGACGCGATTCGTCAAGTCGTCCGTTACCCCAACAACAACCGACACTTTCCCATCATTATCGCTGAGCAACGCCACAACGCCCGATCCGATTTTTTTCTTAAACGCGTCCACCAACGGCTTTAATTCCTTGGCCGGTGTGCCATGCAAAATTTTACCGATTAAACGGATTCCGGCCACAGTCTCCACAGCGTCCGAGGCATCGGTTGAACCACCCAAAGCCACCTGCCGGCGCAAATCTGCCATTTCTTTTTCCAGTTGTTTTTTGTCGTCCAGCAATGCCTGCACTTTGGCATTGATTTCAGCCGTATTTGTGGCTTTCAAAGTATGAACCAATTCCGCTACCAGGTCGGCATTTTCCTGTGCTTTTTTCAAAGCCGCCCGACCGATAACAGCCTCAATCCGGCGCACTCCCGACGACACAGCCGATTCGGACAGAATTCGGAAAGAACCGATATCTCCTGTTGCCCGAACATGCGTTCCCCCACACAGTTCGCAGGACAGCCGTTTATCCCCCTGCCCCATGGACACGACCCGCACGGTATCCCCGTATTTTTCATCAAACAGAGCTATAGCCCCTTGCTTGACAGCTTCTTCGGGCGTCATCAAATCTGTGACAACGGTCTCATTTTGAACAATCATTTCGTTGACACGATTTTCCACTTGACGGAGTTCGTCCTTTGTCATGGCTTTATTATAGGTAAAGTCAAAGCGGAAATAATCCGGGGTCACCAATGATCCTTTTTGATGCACTGTCGAGCCCAGAACAGTCTGCAAGGCCGCCTGTAATAAATGAGTGGCCGAGTGGTTCCCCCGAATCGCAAACCGACGTTCGGAATCAATTTCAAATACACCGCATTCACCTTGATTGATTTCACCCTCAACTACCTTTCCGATATGTACAATTAAAGCCGAATCGGCTTTGCGCAGCGTTTCAGACACACGCACTTTTCCGCTTTCGGTTTGAATACAACCGGTATCACCGACTTGCCCGCCCATTTCCCCATAAAAGGGGGTTTGATTCGCCACAATCGAGACCATATCACCGGATTGGACGGATTGAACTTCCTGACCGTCTTTGACCAACGCCATAATCTGTGCTTCGACCCGATCGCTATCATAGCCCAAGAACTCACTGGCCCCAACTCGATCAGCGATTTGGAACCAGACTTTTTCATCAGCATTATCACCCGAACCGGCCCAAGATTTACGTGCTTCGGCTTTTTGACGCGCCATAGCCGCTTCAAATCCGTCCACATCAACCGTAATTTTTTTGGAACGTAACACATCTTGTGTTAAATCCAACGGAAAACCATAAGTATCATAAAGTTTAAACGCTGTTTCGCCGTTCAGCGAATCGCCCGCTGACAAGTGCGCTGATTCTTCGGCCAACAATTTTAACCCTTTGTCCAAAGTCTGTTGAAAGCGCTCTTCTTCCAGTTTCAAAGTTTCCGTGATCAATTTACGATTCGCTTCCAATTCCGGATAAGCCTCACCCATCGTAGTGATCAGCGACGGCACCAATTGATACATCAAGGGTTCTTTACACCCGATCAAGTGTGCATGACGCATCGCGCGACGCATAATCCGACGCAATACATAGCCCCTTCCCTCATTAGACGGCATCACTCCGTCTGCCAGTAAAAATGAAGTAGAGCGCAAATGATCTGCAATCACGCGCAATGATGTTTTAGCCGTTCCATAGGGGTCTACCCCCGCAATCGCAGCCGATTGTTCAATCAAATCTTTGAAAATATCAATTTGGAAGTTATCATTCGTTCCGTGCAGCACTGCACTCAACCGCTCCAACCCCGAGCCGGTATCAATACATTTTTGAGCCAAGCCAATTCGTTTGCCGTCGGGCAGATCTTCGAATTGATCAAATACCAGGTTCCAAATTTCAATAAAGCGATCACCGTCTTCTTCCGGTGTGCCGGGCCGACCACCCCAGTATTGTTCCCCGTGATCATAAAAGATTTCCGAACACGGCCCGCACGGTCCTGTATCACCCATTTGCCAAAAGTTATCTTTGGTGGCGATTCGGATAATGTCATCATCTTTTAAATCGGCAATCTTTTTCCACAGGTTAAAAGCCTCGTCATCGGTGTGGTAAATCGTCACGCACAACTTGCTTTTATCCAAGCCGATTTCCTTCGTCAACAACTCCCAGGCATACATAATGGCTTGTTCTTTGAAATAGTCCCCGAACGAAAAGTTCCCCAGCATTTCAAAAAACGTATGGTGCCGAACCGTATAGCCTACATTGTCCAGATCATTATGTTTACCGCCGGCGCGCACCGATTTTTGCACTGTTGCAGCTCGCGTAAACGGTGGTTTTTCCGCGCCGGTAAAGTAATTTTTAAACTGAACCATACCCGAGTTCGTAAACATCAATGTCGGGTCATTTTTGGGAATTAAAGAACTGGCCGGTACAATGGTATGGCCGTTCTTTTTAAAGTATTCAATAAATGTATTTCTGATTTGACTGGTAATATTCTGACTCATGTTTATCCTCTTATAACAAAGTGTCCGACCACCATCGGCCGGACACATTTTTCGTTCCGGCTTGACTTACTCGGCTGCAGCCTCAATTTCTCCATCCAGCATTTTCTGCGTCAAGTCTTTGGCATCATTACGGATGATTTTTTCAATTTCCTGTGCCAATTCCGGGTGTTCTTTCAAATATTGCTTAGCATTCTCACGCCCCTGGGCAATTCGTTCCCCTTTGGCCGAAAACCAAGCACCGGCTTTTTCAACAATACCGGCCTTGATTCCCAGGTCAATCAATTCCCCGGTCTTGGAGATTCCTTCACCGTATAAAATATCAAAATCAACAGTTTTAAACGGTGGCGCAACTTTGTTTTTAACAATCTTGACACGCGTTTGGTTGCCGATAACCTCATCATGATCTTTAATAGCCCCGATCCGACGAATATCCAACCGCACCGACGCATAGAACTTTAAGGCATTACCGCCCGTTGTTGTTTCAGGATTGCCGAACATCACACCGATTTTCATACGGATCTGGTTGATAAAGATAACCAATGTATTGGCCCGGGCCACCGACGCCGTAATTTTACGCAAGGCCTGGCTCATCAAACGAGCTTGCAGCCCCATATGCGAATCACCCATTTCCCCTTCCAATTCAGCCTTCGGAACCAAGGCAGCCACCGAATCCACAACCAGCACATCGATTGTTCCCGATCGCACCAGTGTATCCGCGATTTCCAAAGCTTGTTCTCCCGTATCCGGTTGCGAAATGAGCAGTCCGTTAATATCTACACCCAATTTAGCCGCATACGCCGGATCCAAAGCGTGTTCCGCGTCAATATAAGCACAGGTTCCGCCTTTCTTCTGCGCTTCAGCCACCACATGGAGAGCCAGCGTTGTCTTACCGGAGCTTTCCGGCCCATAGATTTCCACAATTCTTCCACGAGGCAACCCACCAATTCCCAAGGCCATATCCAGCCCGATAGATCCAGTTGAAATCGCCGGGATCTCCACAGCATTCCCCTGTTGTCCCAGGCGCATAATAGATCCCTTACCAAAGGCGCGTTCAATTTGCGAGAGAGCGGCTTCCAATGCTTTATCTTTTTCCATTTTTATGTCCTTTCCGGTTGAATAATGAATGCCTTTAATATACCTTATTTTCAACCAATCTGCAACTTATTTTTTATATTTTTTTGTTGTATGTGAAAAAGGACTTTCTTTTAAGAAAAAAGTTTGCTATACTGAGCCTATATTTGATTTTAACCAAGGACGAACCGATGAATAAGATTTTTGCCTGCCTGTCTTTACTGCTATTCTCTGCTTATGCACAAGCTCAGGATATTGACTTTTTTCCGATTGAGGACGAGGCTGAGCTGACAAATGAGCAGGTTTGGCTGGCTCCGACCACCGAACCGGCACCAACTCCGGCGATTCAACCTGCCAAGACCCCGGCACCGGTGCCCATCGAAAAATCGATCATTATCACGCTCCGATCACCGACGGATGGATATCTGCAATGCGAATCAACCGACTCGGCTTGTCTGGATAGTGCTATCAAGCAGGGCTATATGCCTTTGCAAAATGTGCCGCAGTTTGCCGGATTTCGGGATATACCGGGGCGCTCGGACTATCCGGCCGGCGGAAAATGGCGCAATAACAATAACATACCGCGGTGGTAAATGCTTTCTGTCACACACTCTGTTGCTTTTGCCGGCATTCACGTCTTAAAGGTGGAAATTGAGGTTCAGATCACCAATGGCTTGCCATCGTTTTCTATTGTAGGGTTGGCAGACAAAGCCATTACCGAAAGTCGCGAACGCGTGCGATCAGCGTTGCATGCGCTGGGATTATCCTTGCCTGCATCGCACATTACTGTCAATTTGGCTCCGGCAGATGTTATCAAAGAAGGAACTCATTACGATTTACCGATTGCCATCGCCCTGATGGGCGCCATGGGGATTGTCCCTCCCGAAGAAATTTATCGCTTTGTGATGATGGGCGAGTTGGGACTGGACGGGTCCATTCGGCCGGTGTCCGGCATTTTACCCGCAGCCATCGCAGCCAATCGCCATGAGCTGGGTTTTATCTGTCCGGCCGGTCAAGGTGCCGAGGCTCTTTGGTCCGGGAACCCGGCTATTTTTGAACCCGATTCGCTATTGGCCCTTTTGAACCACTTAAAAGGACGCCAGATTCTCCCGCATCCGACAGAAAGGCCGCCCGAAGATACACCCTACCTGCCTGATATGGCTGATGTGCGCGGACAGGAGAATGCAAAACGCGCTCTGGAAATAGCCGCTGCCGGCGGACACAATGTCTTGATGATCGGGCCTCCGGGATCTGGCAAATCTATGTTAGCTGCGCGTATGCCCTCTATCCTGCCGCCCATGACACAATCCGAGATTTTAGAGGTTAGCCAAATTCATTCTGTCGCCGGGTTGTTGCGCGACGGGCAATTAATCACAACACGCCCGTATCGGAGCCCACACCATTCGGCCTCCACACCGGCGATGGTGGGTGGCGGTCTGAAAGCCAATCCGGGCGAAATTTCCCTGGCGCATCGGGGCGTTTTATTTTTGGACGAGTTGCCTGAATTTAATCGTCAAACTTTGGAGGCTTTGCGGCAACCGCTGGAAACAGGTGTTGTAACGGTGGCGCGTGCCAATATGCATGTCACCTATCCGGCACGGTTTCAGCTGATTGCCGCCATGAACCCGTGCAAGTGCGGCTATTTGGGTGTGGCCGGCCACGAATGTTCCCGGGCTCCACGCTGCGCTGAGGAGTATCAATCCAAGATTTCCGGCCCGATGATGGATCGGATTGACCTGCAAATTGAGGTGCCTTTAATTCAACCGTGGGAGTTGAATCGGCAACAAACCGGTGCCAATTCAGCCACCATTCGCACCCGGGTTGAGCATGCCCGTGCTTTTGCCGCAGACCGGTTTACCACGCTTAAAATCCACAATAATGCCGAAGCTGATGGTAGTGTTTTGGAAAAGATTGCGCCCATGACGACAGATGCTCAATCATTCTTGATGAATGCGGCGCGTCAGATGATGCTGTCGGGGCGGGGCTATCATCGTATGATTCGCGTGGCTCGAACAATTGCGGATTTAGATGCCACAGATATCATTCAAACGCCCCATGTAGCCGAGGCTTTATCCTTTCATCATAGCACTCGTTTCAAAAAAGATTGATTTTTTGAAAAAAGGGGTTGACACCGTTTCAAAGTTGTGTTAGGCTGTGTTTGCAGATTTAGAAAAATTAGACAAAATGGAGGGACCATGAAAAAATTGACTCGTCAGGATTTTACCCAAGCAACTGTTTTTGCCTGTGGCTTGGATAATCGTGATGCCAAGCGGGGCTATTTGAAGGGTCGACCTGTTCAAGAAACACCTATCAGCGCCTTAGTTCAACAATCCGGCAAAGAGGTTTTGCCGCCACGCACAACGAATGATCGTTGATTTTAAATACAGCGCTCTGTTTCAGGGGCGCTTTTTTTGTCAAAAAAACGGCTTTATACTTGACTTTATTTTGAAAGTTTGGCATTCTTATATATTATGAATGGGGTTTTATATGGTATTACGACTTTACATTGCACGGACACCGGACGGAAATAATTTTCCGTTACCGTCCTATACCTCAAAATACCATATCGGACTAAACCTGATGGCAGCGATCGGCAATCCCTTGCGTGTCAATCCGGCCGAGCGTGTACGGATTCCCGTCGGTTTTGCAATCGGTGTGCCCCAAGGCTTTTGTGGTCAAATTCTTAGTTTTCCGAATCTGTCCCAATCGCACGGGTTGATTGTAGCTGATGCGCCACATTTACTCAATCCCACTGACCGCGGACCGATTTTCATTCAACTGCACAACATTTCCAGCAAACCCTATGTTATCCACCGAGGCGATATCATTGCGCAGCTGGTTATTATGCCCGCTGTTCAAGTTTACTGGAACGATCTGTCCTTGGGACAGGCTGCAGGTTCTCCCACTCCCGAAGACACTATTGTCGTTGACACCGGCGATACCCAAGAACCACCCAAAAAAGATCTTTTCAAATCAAGCCGCCGGGAAAAAAACTCTATTCGCAACAGGTATAAGAAAATAGATGAAACCGGTTAATTTTTTTCTTAGCCTGATAATATTGTGTTGGGGTGGTTTGGCATTGGCTGATACTGCGACGGATCGGTTTGCCTCACTTAAAAAGACTGAGGTCAATTGGCGCACAGGTCCCGGTGAGCGCTTTCCGATTGTCTGGGTGTATCAAGAAAAAGGCTATCCGGTCAAAGTGCTGGACGAATATGATAATTGGCGCCAAGTGCGTGAAGCCGACGGTTCTATCGGTTGGGTTCATAAAAAAATGCTCAGCGACCTGCGCACTGCCCTTATCCAAGAAGAAGGTTCTTTAACAGCCAAGCCCAATGCAACCTCAAACACCGTTGCATTTATAGAACCCGGCACAATTGCTCGTATTTTGCGATGCCCGGCCGATACCAAGTTTTGTTTGCTGGCTTTCAAATACAACAATCGAGACATCAAAGGTTGGTATCCGCGCGATTCGTTTTGGGGTATTTCCCCGGGCGAGGAGATTGATTAAGCAACCCTAACCTCGCAGCAGGCCAGCCGGCCGCATAAACCCGTGGCACAAGGCAATCGCCAACGCGTCCGACGCATCAGGCGGGATATGTTCGGGCACTGTTTTCAAAAGGGTACGCACCATCATATCCACCTGATTTTTATCGGCATGACCCGCCCCGACAATCATCTTTTTGATCTGGTTGGGTGTATACTCTGCCACACGCACACCGAACAAAGCCGGTGTTAAAATGACCACACCGCGCGCCTGTCCCAGTTTTAAGGTTGATGTCGGATTTATATTGACGAAAGTTTGTTCCACGGCCGATTCGTCGGGCTTAAAATCCTGAATAATTTTTTTCAGACCTTCGTGCAATTCCGCCAACCGTTCGGCCAGTGTTAATGTCTCGTCCGGATTGATCACGCCGGCCGAGATAAAACGAATCTTGGGGCCGTCTTTGTCAATCACACCCCACCCTGTGTGGCGTAATCCCGGATCCAACCCCAAGATGCGAATCATTTATTCGGCCTCTAATTTGGCTAAAACATCTTCGGAAATTTCGGCGTTTGTGATCACGCGTTGCACATCATCATCCTCGTTCAGCAAGTCAATGAAGTTCATCAATTTTTGTGCTGTTTCCAGATCGGATATCGGTGTTTGCACCATAGGTTTCCAATCCATACGTGCGGCATTCGGTGTGCCGAACTTCTTTTCCAAAGCTTCACGCACCGCCCCTAAATCTTCCGGCGTGCAAGTGATTTCATGCGTTTCCTCGTCCGAGGCCACATCTTCCGCACCGGCTTCCAAGGCTGCCTCAAACATGGCATCGGGTGATGCTACTTTGGCCGGAAATTCAATATACCCGATGTGTTCAAAGTTAAAAGTCACCGATCCGGTTTCACCCATAGCCCCACCATTTTTGGTAAAGATTGCCCGGATATTCGGCGCCGTGCGCGAGCGGTTATCCGTCAAAGCCTCTACAATCACGGCCACTTTGCCGGGGCCAAACCCTTCATAGCGTAATTCTTCGTAATTCGTGGTATCCGCACCGCCGGTTCCTTTGGCAATCGCGCGTTCAATGTTGTCTTTCGGCATATTTTGCGAGCGCGCATTTTGGATTGCCAAGCGCAACCGCGGATTCATTTCCGGGTCGGCCAAACCGGTTTTGGCAGCCACCGTAATTTCACGAGCCAACTTTGAAAAGATTTTCGCACGGGCTTTATCTTGAGCACCTTTACGGTGCATAATGTTTTTAAATTGTGAATGTCCTGACATTGTTATTTCCTTTTATATTAGAGCTTGATATTTCTTTTATATCATATTTTTTGCCCGAAAACAAGCACTTTTTACCAACGGCCGCTGGATCCGCCACCGCCGAACGACCCGCCGCCGCCGGAAAATCCACCACCCGAAGATCTGCCACCACCTGAGGAGCCTCGGCCGGTGTGCCAACCCATTTTTTTTGTAAACGGGAACTGCGGGTTTTTGCGCCATGCTTTATAAAACTCTCTGTTAGAGAGTATCCCACAACAAACAGGAACGCCAATAAAAAACAAACCGCCTATAGGATCTGAAGATATTACTACCTCAACACCCATCACAATAAATGGAACAAAGATCATATTGACTGATAATACCGTTCCCCAGAATTGAACTTGATTTTGCCACCTGACTTTTTTATAATCTTGCATTGTTCCGGCCAATAAAAACGCCAGAACAAAAGGACAAAACATCATCCAAATAAAAAATGGCATTTCCAGATCTGATGTATTCCGTGTATCCCGGACAGGTCGGGCAGAGGCCGGTTCATTAAACACAACCGTATTTCCGTTCAAAATATCCGCCACGGCCTGGGCACCGGCCCGCAATGCCAAGTCATAATCGCCACTTCGCGCCAACGGCAGCATTTTATTACGCACAATCTGCCCGCACTTGATATCGGTTAAAATCCCTTCCAACCCATAGCCGACCTCAATCCGCAACTGTCGCTCATTCGGTGCAATCAACACCAAAACACCGTCGTCAACGCCTTTGCGCCCGATTCCCCAGTGCCGACCCAGGGCCAGACCGTATTCTTCAATCTCTTTACCACGCAGGGATTTTAACGACACCGCTACCACTTGCCGCGGTTCCAGCATCGCCAGCATACCTTCCAGTTCGCTTTTTTGAAAGGGGGTCAATATGCCCGCTTCATCCACCACGCGCCCTGTCAATTTGGGATAAGGGGGCAGCGCCTCCGAATCGGCCAGCACCCCGCTCCCGCACAGCAGGCACAGACCCACTGCCAAAATCAAGACAAACTTTTTCATCATTCAAACGAGACGCTGGGCGCTTGGCGCACCGGTTCAGCCACGGTAAAGGTCGCCTTGGGTTTCAGGTCTGTGAACTTGCGAATAATCCACCCGCTGGGGATTGTCCGCAACATCACATTATAAGAGCGCACCGCCGCAATATAATCTTGGCGCGCTACCGTTATCCGATTTTCCGTTCCCTCCAAACTGGATTGCAGGGACAAAAAGTTTTCATTGGCTTTCAAATCCGGATACGCCTCGGCAATTGCCATCAACCGCGATAGCGCCCCCGACAGGTTTTCCTGAGCCTGCATATATCTTTGCATATCGGCAGGATTATCCAAGCTGACTTTGATTTGCATAGCCTGACTACGGCCGGCCACCACTTGGTTCAATGTCTCATTTTCGTGCTTGGCATAGCCCTTGACCGTTGCAACCAGATTCGGGATCAGGTCATACCGCCGTTGATATTGATTATCCACCTGAGCCCAGGTTGCATCGGCTGACGCATCCAATTGAATAGCCCGATTGATGACCGAAACGACATATACCACCATTGCGATCAACACAACAGCAATGCCTGATAAGATGATTTTTTTCATTTAAGTTCTCCTTGGTTATTTTATCCGAAGAGTATCATAAACCGATCTACATCTGAAATGCAAGTCTTTTTTAACTGAATGAGTAAACCGTGCGATATTTGGCAACATAGATTTCATCAACGGCGCGCACCGGCACGAAATAAGAACGCACCACAGCCTCGTTTATAAAATCCAGCTCCATAATCGCTACTTTTGGGGCGTTTAGCAAATTCTGCCGAATCTGAACCGGCACACAGTCCAACAAAATCGTCTCGCCCGGTGTTCGCAAAAATAAAGCATTCTCGCGCCCGTCATACATCACACAGGCGCGTTCGCTTTCCTCCGACCGCGCGCGGATCAGGATAATATAGATTCCCTGCTTGGTCGGTTGTATCAAATATGTTTTATTGTCCAGCAGTGCCATTCTAGCGTGATTTCTTGTCTGCCAGGGCTTTTCTCACACCTGCTTTGGGACGAGCCGGCACCAAGACTGCGCCATGAACTTCCAAACCCATTTTTTCAGCAGCCTTTACCATTTCCTGATACATCTGGCTTTCGGGATCTCCCAGTAAAATCACAGCATCTTTCGGCAACCCGGGGGAAGTCAATTCTGCCTCCTTCACACGCACGATTTTTTTAGCTGATGCTTTTTTCAACATTGATGACGCCATATCATTTCTCCTTTCTGATCTGATTTTATTTTAACAAAAACTGCGCATATGTCAAGCCTTTTTCTGCCTCTTGACTTTTTCTTCATTTTCGGGTATAGTCATTTTCATCAAAAAGGAATATGATTTATGCCTCAAAACCTATCCGATATCGTGGCCAAGCGCCGCACTTTTGCTATTATTTCACACCCGGACGCCGGTAAGACAACCCTGACGGAAAAGTTGCTGCTGTTCGGCGGTGCTATCAACCAGGCCGGCGCGGTCAAAGCACGGGGTGATAATCGGCGGGCGCGCTCGGACTGGATGAAAGTAGAACAAGAGCGCGGGATTTCGGTGGCTTCTTCCGTTATGACATTTGATTATGCCGGATGCACTTTCAACCTGTTGGACACACCGGGGCATGAGGACTTTTCCGAAGACACCTATCGCGTGTTGACGGCGGTGGACTCGGCCGTGATGGTCATTGATTGCGCTAAAGGGATTGAAGCCCAAACCAAGAAGTTATTTGAAGTTTGCCGCCTGCGCGATATTCCGATTATTACTTTTATCAATAAATTGGATCGCGAGGGGCTAGATCCCTTTGCCCTGTTGGAAGAGATTGAACAAACTTTGGCACTGGATACCGCGCCGGCCGTTTGGCCGATCGGCATGGGGCACGATTTCAAAGGGTGCTTTGATCTGATGCACGACAGATTGAACCTAATGAAACGGGAAGCGGATAAGTCCCGTCTGCCTACCGTCGGCGAGACAATCCAAGGAGTTGCCGACCCACATTTAGATGAAGTCCTACCCGCTCACCAAGTGCAAAAACTCCGTGAAGATGTAGAATTGATTCGAGCATTGTGCAAACCCGTGGACACCACTGCTTATCGTGAGGGATCTTTAACGCCGGTGTTTTTTGGCTCGGCGGTTAATAATTTCGGGGTTCGCGAATTATTGGATGCCTTGGTGGCCTTGGCTCCTTCTCCCCGCCCACAACAGGCGACCGAACGCACCATATCCCCCACCGAAGATAAAGTCAGCGGTTTTGTGTTTAAAATTCAAGCCAATATGGACCCCAAGCACCGCGACCGCATTGCCTTTATGCGGATTTGTTCGGGGCATTTTAAACGCGGTATGAAATTGCTGCACTTACGCGATAACAAGCAAATGCTTTTGCATAATCCGGTGATGTTCCTGGCCCAGGATCGTGAATTAGCCGAAGATGCCTATGCCGGCGATATTATCGGCCTACCCAATCACGGAGGTATGCGCATCGGGGATTCTTTTTCCGAGGGCGAGCATATTACTTTCAAAGGCATCCCCTCGTTCGCACCTGAATTGTTGCAAAAAGTGCGTGCGGTTGATCCATTGAAGGCCAAACATTTAGGCAAGGCTTTGGAGCAAATCGCCGAAGAAGGTGGCGCCAGTGTGTTCAAACCCGCTATTGGATCGGACTGGATTGTCGGGGTTGTCGGGGCACTGCAATTTGAGGTCTTGGCCGACCGGATTCGGACCGAGTTTGATGTGCCTGTTATTTTTGAACCGACTTCTTATATCACGGCACGATGGCTGGACGGATCGGACAAAGATATTGAAACTTTTATCACCCGTAATTCCGGTACAATGGCCACCGACCATGACGGAGCGCCCGTCTTTTT
The DNA here is from genome assembly GCA_934234055.1 of uncultured Alphaproteobacteria bacterium. Taxonomy (GTDB): domain Bacteria; phylum Pseudomonadota; class Alphaproteobacteria; order CAAHEQ01; family UBA3637; genus CALXZG01. The sequence continues at coordinate 46,401 of CAKQGY010000009.1, forward strand.
GGCGCGTAATGCGTGGCATTTGGGCAAAGCGATCGAGGATTTTCCATCTGTTCATTTATTAAAGATCAAAGAATAATCCCCGCACCACGAGACAATCGACCGATATAAAACGCCTCATTTATCCCTGCTTTGGACAAAATGATTCACATCGCCAGCTATATCCGAGCGTTCCCGATATTCTGTGTATATTTTTATTGACAATGGATAGCTGTTTTTTTCGCTAACTTATAGAAAGTGTGCAATCTTTTTTCCGCCAAAGCGTTAATAGTATCTTTTGGCACTTCTTGATTTGGCAGGCATAACCCCGCTGGCCGACCTGTCAAAATCTCCATAGCATCATCAATCGTGCGCACGCCATACAAATGGAATTGTCCGGTTCGCACAGCATCAACAACTTCCGGAGACAGGTTCAGGTTTTGGATAACTGTTTCCGGAACCACAACACCCTGTCCACCCGTCAATCCGCGGCTTTTGCACACTTCAAAGAATCCCTCAATCTTTTCATTGACAGCACCAACAGCCTGCACTTCACCCAATTGATTAACCGATCCCGTCACGGCGATAGCTTGATTGATCGGCACTTGCGCAATAGCCGACATCAGACACGTCAACTCTGCCACTGATGCCGAATCACCATCTACTTCGCCATAGGATTGTTCAAAAACCAGGCTGGCATCCAATGAGATGGGCTGTGTTTGTGCAAACCGCGATGATAGGAAGGACGATAGAATCATAACACCCTTTGAGTGGATTGGTCCACCCAATTTCACTTCGCGTTCAATATCCACAAATTCCCCCTTACCAAGACGCACCTGGCAAGTCACTCTATTGGGTTTTCCGAACGAGTAAATGCCGAAATCATACACGACCAACGCATTGATTTGCCCCACGCGGAATCCGTCTGTATTGATAGCTAAAACACCACGGTTAATCGCCGAAAGCAACTCTTTTTGATCCACACCAAAGCGTTTACGTCGCTCCAATAATGCCTGCTCGATATGATCCGTTTCAACGGTTTTTGATCTTTGTCGAACAGCGATATAATTAGCCTCACGCATCAAGTCATTTGCATGCACCAAATAAGTGCTCAATTTCTTTTGGTCACCGGCCCAGCGAGAAGCCTGTTCAATGATCCGTCGAATTGCCTCGGGAGTAAACGGTTTCATTTTTTCTTTTTCTACCAGGTTAATCAGCAAATGCGCATATGCTTTTTCTGTTGCCGGTGTCCGATCCATTTTTTCGGCAAAACGCGCTTGTATTTTGAATAATTCACTAAATTCATCATCACGCTCTGCCAGCGCATAGAACAAATCCGGCTCACCGATCAAGACAACCTTGACCGATAAAGGAATGGGAGCCGGATCCTGAGAAATCACCCCAAAGATAGAGTTGTCATCAATGCCCGATTCCATTTTAATAGTTTTAGAAAATAAACATCGTTTTAAGGCGTTCCACGTAGGCTGATTTTCCAGTAAGTCTGTTGCTTCAATAACCAAGAAGCCCCCGTTTGCATGGTGTAAGGCCCCCGCACGTATTAGTGAAAAGTCCGTTGTCGAAGTCCCCTGCAGTTGCAGGCGTTCAATTTTACCGATCAGATTAGAGAGTGTCGGATGATTCACATGTACCACGGGAGCCCCTTCATCTTTTTTATGGCTGACAAGCACATTAACAGCAAACCGCGACCACAGCATTTCCGCCCGATCAAAGCCGACATCATCGGCTATATCATCTGATGGCAACAACATGGACAAATTTTCCAAAATACTCTCGCGCACACCTTTCAAAAACGTTTTAACACCGCTATATTTCGCGTATGTTTTTAGAACGCTTTTTGTCACCGTTTCAATAATTTGAGCGGCCATGGCGGTATTTAATTCTTCAATTTCTTTTTGCTGTGCCGTTTCAAAAGAGGGCATATTTTTAATCGCTTTTTCCAACTTTTCCTGAGCGATTTTCATTTGTTCAATGGTCGTTTTGCGTTTTGCCCTCGGCTGTTTATTGAACTCTTCCGGATCCAGGGCTTCTCCATTGGCACAGGGCGCAACAACAATACCGTCCTCTGCCCGAACCAGTGTCACATTTTTAGACTGCACAATAGCTTTTAATGCTTCAAAATAATCTTCTTTTGTTGAGCGATATTTTTGTTCAATATGGGCGATTTTAATACGGTACGATTCGTCGGCAAACAGCCCTATCAGTTGTTTTTTCAACTGTTCTGCCATATTACGCACATCTTTTTCAAACACGATGGCCTTACCGGCCGGAAAAGACAAAGCCATTGGTTGATGCGGTATTTCAAAGTTATGCACAAAGCACCAGTCGTTTGGTGTGGGCTGCGTTGTGGCATATTTACGAATCGTGTCCAGCGACAGACTGGTTCGTCCGACACCTTTTGGCCCTGTGCAATAGACATTATAGCCATTTGCCGTCATTCGGATTCCGAAAGCCAAAGCGTCCAGTGCCGCGTCCTGCCCGATGATCATTTGCTTACCGGACATATTTTTCAAATCTTTATCCGTCAGGCACGAAGCAGCCCGGATCTGTTCCGGTGATAATTCACATTTATTTTTTCTGGCCATATAAACCTCTCATTTCAAAACGTTCTTTTTCCCTTTATACAGATTTTTATTGCAAAAAAAAAGGGGGTCTTTGCAAAAAAAGTAAAAAAGTCGCAAAAAAATGATGATTTTTCTTTCTTTTGGGATCATTTTCGGCTATACTGGGAGCAGTTGACACATCTAATGGAAAGGATAATAAAAATATGTTAAAACTGACGATTGAACGCGCTCACCTGTTAAAGGCTCTGGCTCACACACAAAGCATTGTTGAACGGCGACAAACAATCCCCATTCTGTCCAATGTCTTGATTGATGCCGACACAGACCACATTGTGATTCGGGCGACAGACAACGAAATTGAGATTATGGAAAAAATTCCTGCCACGGTAGCCGAAAACGGCTCTGTCACTGTGCCGGCACATAAGCTTTATGATATCGTCAAGCGTTTACCGGACGGCGCCCAAATTGCGTTGGGTATTTCTCCGGAAACAAATCAATTATCTTTGACCTCAGGCCGAGCCAAATTCTCTTTGTCCATCTTACCGGCCGAGGGTTTCCCGACTATGGTTCAGGAAAATATGCCGTTTAACTTCAACTTATCCGGAACAGATTTACTGGGTTTGATTAACAAAACGGGCTTTGCTGTTTCAGTGGAGGAAACACGTTATAACCTCAACGGTATTTTTCTGCACGAAAAAGCCGGTGAAACACCATTTTTAACAGCCGTTGCCACCGATGGCCATCGTCTGGCTTGTGCTAAAATCGCTTTACCCCAAGGGGCTCAAGGAATCCCGGGCGTGATTATTCCGCGCAAAACAATCGGCGAGATTTCCAAGTTGGCCACCGAAACACAGGGCGACATTACCGTCTCCTTATCTGCCAACCAGATTCGTTTTATGTTGGGCGACATTGTGCTTGCTTCTCGTTTGATTGATGGAACGTATCCCGAATATGAAAAGGTCATTCCAACCGCCAACGACAAGACCGTCGAGGCAGATGCCACAGTGCTGGCCAATGTCATTGAGCGTGTTTCGGTTGTTTCCGAAAAATCCCGCGGGATTAAATTGACGCTAAAAGAAAACTTATTACGTGTTTCTGCCACCGCGGTGGATGAAGGTTCTGCCGAGGACGAAATGGACGCTGTTTATACCGGCGCGGATCTGGATATCGGTTTTAACTTCCGCTATTTGCTGGATATTTTGGCGCAAATCAAAGGGGGCACCGTCCACTTGGATTTGAATGATTCCATTTCGCCGGTTATTTTGCGGGATACGACTGATAACAATACCTTGTATGTTTTGATGCCGATGCGGGTCTAACTTGATGACACGACCCAAGACAGGTTTGCTCAACTTGCGTATGATCCAATTTCGGTCATATGATAACGCTGACCTGAAATTATCCCCATCATTTGAGCCGGTTGTTTTAACCGGCCATAACGGTGCCGGCAAAACAAATATATTAGAGGCGGTCTCATTCCTGACCCCGGGGCGCGGATTGCGCTCGGCGCGCTTGTCCGATGTGGCACGACGCCCTGATGACGCCCCCCTACCCGACGGGATAGAAACTTTGCCGGCGCGTTGGAGCGTTTCGGCACGGGTGCAGACCCCGGACGGTATCACAACAATCGGCACCGGAACCATTGACGGATCTGAGCGTCGCCAAATTCGAATAGACGGTAAACCGGCCGCCAAGCAAAGTGATCTGGGGCAAGTGCTGCGTTGCCTATGGTTGACTCCGGCACAAGATCGCCTATTTTGTGGTGATCCGGTTTCGCGGCGGCGTTTTTTAGATCGTTTGGTTCAGGCATTTGATGCTCAACATGCCAACCGTTTATCCGATTATAATGCCGCATTCAAACAATGGAGTTGCCTATTGCGCGAGGGACGTCACGATCCTGTGTGGTTAGAGGCTTTGGAACAACAAATGGTTGACACGGGCGTGGCCATCGCGGCATCGCGTTTAGATGTTGTCTCGCGAATTTCTCGATTTTTATCTGTTAGTGAGGATCCTCTTTTTCCCACGGCAGAGATCCATCTGACCGGTATTGTTGAGCAAGCACTGTTATCACAAGCCGCCGTTACGGTCGAGGATTTATTTTTTGATCGCCTACATCACAGCCGGAAAAGTTATGCCGAGGGCGGTTCATTATCCGGTCCGCACACATCTGATTTTGTCGTGATTCATCGCCAAAAGAATCGTGACGCTGCTTTGTGTTCCACCGGAGAACAAAAAGCTTTGTTGCTTTCCATTATTTTGGCTGAAATGCGTGCCCAGTTACAAGAGCAAGGTCTTTGTCCGCTTTTGTTGCTGGACGAGGTGGCGGCTCATTTGGACAGCCATCGGCGCAACACCCTGTTTGATATTTTATGCGATCGGCCGGCTCAGGTTTGGATGACCGGAACGGATGCGGAAGCATTTAATTATTTGACAAATCGCGCGGTTTTCTATACAATACAAGAATCAGAAATTACTTTACAAAATGCTGCTTGAAAGGATATAATATGACACAAGATATTTTACAGGCTGAGGCCGCTTATAACGCCGATTCCATCAAGGTCTTAAAGGGATTAGAGGCCGTTCGTAAACGCCCCGGTATGTATATTGGTGATACCGACGACGGAACAGGTTTACATCACATGGTATACGAGGTATTGGATAACTCCATTGATGAGGCTTTGGCCGGTTATTGCGATAAGGTTGATGTGATTTTAAACGGCGATGGATCAGTCACGATCATTGATGATGGCCGCGGTATGCCGGTTGATATGCACAAAGAAGAGGGCGTCTCGGCTGCCGAAGTGATCATGACACAACTGCACGCCGGGGGTAAATTTGATAATAATTCCTATAAAGTTTCCGGCGGATTACACGGCGTGGGTGTTTCCTGCGTGAACGCGCTGTCGGATTGGCTGGATTTAACAGTATGGCGGAACGATAAAGAGTATTATGCCCGCTTTGAAAACGGCGTCACAACCAAGCATTTGGAAGAAGTAGGTGAAGCAATCGGGCAACACGGGACACGGGTAACCTTCCACCCGTCGAGCGAGATTTTCACAATTACCGAATTCAGCTTTGACACCCTGGAACATCGTATGCGCGAGCTGGCTTTTCTGAACTCGGGTGTGCATTTGCGTCTGATTGACAACCGCACCAGCGAGACTCGCACCGTTGATTTTCAATACGAAGGGGGCATTAAAGAATTCGTTAAATACATTGATCAATCCAAAAACTCTTTGCACCAGGAACCATTTTCTTTGTCCGGTGAAAAAGACGGCATTACGGTAGAGGCGGCATTAGAGTGGACAGACGGTTATCATGAAACCTGCCTGTGTTTTACCAATAACATTCCGCAGCGCGACGGCGGCACGCACCTGGCGGGCCTGCGGGCAGCACTGACGCGCACAATCAATAATTATGCGGTCTCATCGGGCTTGGCCAAAAAGGAAAAAGTAGAACTGGCCGGCGAAGACATGCGCGAAGGGCTGACGGTGGTGTTGTCGGTCAAAGTGCCGGATCCCAAGTTCTCATCTCAAACCAAAGATAAATTGGTATCCAGTGAAGTGCGCCCCGTTGTAGAAGGTGTTGTTGGCGACAAATTAGAGCAATGGCTGGAAGAGCACCCCAGCGAAGCGCGCCTTGTGATCGGCAAGGTGGTTGAGGCGGCCGCCGCACGTGAGGCTGCCCGTAAAGCACGCGAACTGACACGGCGCAAAGGGGCCTTGGATATGGCGTCGCTGCCCGGTAAATTGGCCGATTGTCAAAGCAAAGATCCGGCCGACTCCGAAGTCTTTATTGTTGAGGGGGACTCCGCCGGCGGTTCGGCCAAGCAAGGTCGCGACCGGGCGCATCAGGCTATTTTACCCCTGCGCGGTAAGATTTTGAATGTCGAGCGCGCACGGTTTGACAAAATGCTGTCTTCGGCCGAAATCGGCACGATTGTGACAGCTCTGGGCACAGGAATCGGTCGTGATGATTTTAACGCTGACAAGTGTCGCTATCACAAGATTATCTTTATGACCGATGCTGATGTGGATGGTGCGCATATTCGCACGCTGTTGATGACTTTCTTTTTCCGTCAAATGCCGGAATTGATTGAACGCGGCTATGTATATATTGCGCAACCGCCGTTATACCGGGCTAAACGCGGCAACAGCGAGACTTATCTGAAAGACGATGCCGCTATGGAGGAATACCTGATTCAGGCCGGCACTGACGGCGCCGTGCTTCAAATGGCCGACGGCACCCAGATCGCAGGAGCCGATCTGGTCGCCCGTGTTGAGCAAGCCCGCATTGCTCGGAATTTGATTATGACTATGTCGCACCGAGTGCCTTATCGAATTGTAGCACAAATGGCGATCATGGGGATGTTTGGCGGCAACAAAGTCTATGATGACTCATTTGTCAAACGCCTGGATGCGATGGAGCCGGAATACGAACGTGGCTGGCATTGTGAATATAATGACAAAAACGAGTTTATCTTCACCCGCACTTTGCGTGGCGTCACGGAAACGCATGTTGTTGACGAAACGATTATGAATTGTGCCGAGGCACGACAGCTGGCTAAAATGGCTGCCGAATTGCAAGAATTTTATGCACAATCGTCCGTATTAAAAATCAAAGACGAGGAATTTGCCATTCATGGCCCTGTCGGTCTGGCCGAAGCAGTCTTTAAGATCGGGAAAAAGGGCGTTGCCATCAACCGCTACAAAGGATTGGGTGAAATGAACCCGGAACAGCTGTGGGAGACAACCCTGGATCCGAACAACCGGCGTTTACTGCAAGTCAAGATTACACATCAGGACGAAGCAGAACAAGTTTTCTCTACTCTGATGGGTGATGTAGTAGAACCGCGCCGCGACTTTATTCAGACAAATGCTTTGGATGTTGCGAATCTGGACGTTTAATCTTTTGGACAAAACAAAACCCCGCCGGTTTCCGACGGGGTTTTTGTATTCTTCAACCAAATTTAATAAAAAGGCGCCCTGCCAAACTTTTTGTGTTTATATTCAGCCAATTACCCCGGCAGGGCTATCGGTGATCATCAATGCCCCCAAAGTAATCACCGAATGGGAGCATTCTAGCACAAATTTTAACTTGATACAAGCATTTTTTTGTGCCAGGATGAATTTTTTTACGGGTTTTGGTTTTATTGCTGCACGCACATAGACCCGTTCCATACCGGTCGACCACCGGGGCAACAGACCCCTTGGGCCACACCGGAAAGAGAAGAAGTTCCGGTTTGTGTCCAAACTTCACCGGGTTCACAACAATTGCCAAAGTGTGTTCCTTCGGCGCAAGTGCTGACTAAATTACAGTCATCACCATAATTGTTTAAGCGAAAATCTTTCCCCGGACACAAAGCGCATGAGCCCCAGTTGGGATCCCAATACTGAGTGGCGGTGTTACAGTCAATGCAGTTTCCCCAACCTTCACGGACCATATTTGAATCCTCACACGGCATGGCGCAAGAAGTAGAAGAATAGCCATCACTCATTAAAGAACGATACGGACTACATGCATTAACACAGTTTTGTATATTGGTTAAGCCACCGCCATGCATAGCCCACGAGGGGTCATCACATTTATAACACCGCATACCTCCTGTATGGGCTTCTGTGTTAAAATAGCCGTTCGGACAAACATCGGGTACACATTCTTTCTGGTTGGTAGAATAACTGTAACCGCTGCCGCATTTACTACATTCGGCGGCTGAGGCTGCTGTATAGTTGAGAGCTGTAGTTCTGCTTGAGGGGCAGGCACGACATATTCCATCATTTCCAAGCACAGGTTTGCTGGCGGGGCAACCGTTTGCATCCAGCGGTTCGGCCGCTTGGCTGTCTCGCGTTCCGTTCAAAGAGGTGTTAAAAGCAAAGGTAATCTCGTTATCTGCGTCTGCACAGGTGTGATCTGATTTAACGCCTTTAACCCAAATCTTATCATTACCCAACAT
>CAKQGY010000010.1 GCA_934234055.1 uncultured Alphaproteobacteria bacterium
TGGTGGGCCTGGGAAGACTCGAACTTCCGACCTCACGCTTATCAGGCGTGCGCTCTAACCACCTGAGCTACAAGCCCCGCGGTTCGTATCAACTTCCGTTAATACGCTTAGAAACAGATGTATGGACAGCCATCCCTCTTAACACCAACATCTCTGTCGGCTCTTTCTCTTTGAAAGGAGGTGATCCAGCCGCACCTTCCGATACGGCTACCTTGTTACGACTTCACCCCAGTCACTGATCTTACCGTGGTCGTCTGCCCCCTTGCGGTTAGCATAACGCCTTCAGGTAAAACCAACTCCCATGGTGTGACGGGCGGTGTGTACAAGGCCCGGGAACGTATTCACCGCGACCTGCTGATCCGCGATTACTAGCGATTCCAACTTCATGATCTCGAGTTGCAGAGATCAATCCGAACTGAGGCAACTTTTGGGGATCCGCTTGCGCTCGCACGCTCGCCTCCCACTGTCATTGCCATTGTAGTACGTGTGTAGCCCAACCCGTAAGGGCCATGAGGACTTGACGTCATCCCCACCTTCCTCCGGCTTACACCGGCAGTTCCTCTAGAGTGCCCAACTCAATGCTGGCAACTAAAGGCGAGGGTTGCGCTCGTTGCGGGACTTAACCCAACATCTCACGACACGAGCTGACGACAGCCATGCAGCACCTGTGTTGTATCCAACTAAATGAAGAACACTATTGTTATGTTCCGCGATACACATGTCAAGGGTTGGTAAGGTTCTGCGCGTTGCGTCGAATTAAACCACATACTCCACCGCTTGTGCGGGCCCCCGTCAATTCCTTTGAGTTTTAATCTTGCGACCGTACTCCCCAGGCGGAATGCTTATCACGTTAGCTCCGAGACCAAATCTCTCAACCTGACCTCTAGCATTCATCGTTTACAGCGTGGACTACCAGGGTATCTAATCCTGTTTGATCCCCACGCTTTCGCGCCTCAGCGTCAGTTATATCCCAGACAATCGCCTTCGCCTCCGGTGTTCTACCCAATATCTACGAATTTCACCTCTACACTGGGTGTTCCATTGTCCCCTAATATACTCTAGATGCACCGTCTCAAAAGCCATTCCGAAGTTAAGCCCCGGCATTTCACTCCTGACTGATACATCCGCCTACACGCCCTTTACGCCCAGTAATTCCGAACAACGCTTGCACCCTTCGTATTACCGCGGCTGCTGGCACGAAGTTTGCCGGTGCTTATTCTTACGGTACCGTCATCATCTTCCCGTACAAAAGAGCTTTACAACCCGAAGGCCTTCTTCACTCACGCGGCATGGCTGGATCAAGGTTTCCCCCATTGTCCAATATTCCTAACTGCTGCCTCCCGTAGGAGTCTGGGCCGTGTCTCAGTCCCAGTGTGGCCGATCATCCTCTCAAACCGGCTACAGATCGTCGCCTTGGTCAGCCTTTACCTAACCAACTAGCTAATCTGATATGGGCCAACCTCTCGGCAATTAATCTTTCCCACTCATGGCTTATCCGGTATTACCCCCCGTTTCCAAAGGCTATCCCGAACCAAAAGACATGTTCCCATATGTTACTCACCCGTCCGCTGCTGATGTATTGCTACACCCGCTCAACTTGCATGTTTTAGGCCTGCCGCCAGCGTTCGTTCTGAGCCAGGATCAAACTCTCATATTATCTACTCAAGCCGTCCTGTGCATCATCTATTACTTTCTTTAAAAGTCTTAACAGAAACCCTACAAAACTTACCAAATCTACAAAAAAAACTACATTGCTTTCACAATCTTTTCTATACACTTTCCGTCTCATAGTTCCTAATGCACGTCGGCCCATCTATCCAGAACAGCCGTCCGTACATCCGTTTCTTTCTCCTATTCACTCTCTTTAACATCACCCGCCCTTCCGAACGAGTAAACGCATTCTATACCACTTTCCCTCAAATGTCAAGATGTTTTTTAATAAAAATGCAAAAAAGTTTTATCACCTTGCCCAACCGACGGATTTTCAACACTTTTTTAGCATTATTTTTTTTGTAAAATCGCCACAAACCCCCGTGCGCAAGCCGCTTCACGGTATTGGGCTACCACACCGGCGCGATTTTTTTTGCACACATTTCATAAAAAGATTTGACACTTTCGCCCGTGCGCGTTATAATAAAAGAAAAAACAGTCATACAAGGGGGTATCCGATGATACAAAACAAGAAGAACGAACTGGGCTCCATTATGGTGGAAGTCATTGCTGTATTGGGTCTGCTGGGCGTAATGGGCACACTGCTGTTTCGCCAAGTCCAACAGCGTCAGGACGAGCTGACCAATGTCAACATAGCGACCGAGGCGCGCCTGGTCAAAGACGCCACCATGGCGTATATTCAGGCCGACCGCGCCCAACTGGAAACATATTTTTGTGCAGGTGCTACTACTGAGCCCGTTACCCGGAAGGTAAGGGAAGAAGAGAAAAACGGCATCCACAACATGTTTCCCGAACAATACCGCAGCACTGTGAATGAACAAAATATCATAGACGACTACGAGATTTACCTGTCCTGTTATATTGTAGATCCCAATCTGGCCCCGCGCCCTGCCCTGTATGCGACTTTGATTTACAATCCCAACACCTTCCCCTTGCGCTGGAACCTGCGCCGGGCGGCACGAGTCGCGAACATCATCGGCACCGACGGCGGTATTTTAATGGGGGGAGACACCACCCTCCACGGCACCCAGGGCGCCTGGGAAGTGGCCTGCGACAACGTAATGAAGTGCGCAAATAAAAAAACCACTTTTGTGGTTACCACCGGCATGGACATTTATTTACCCGAGTTAGAGCAGACTCCCGACAACACGGTTGATATTCCCGACCGTTTGGCGCTTTCCGAGTTGCACGCCATGAATTATTTTTCGGTCGGCACAATGGGTAAACAGTGCGCCGAGATTCTGCATACGCGAACAGAGGACCGCCTGGTCTCCGAGTCGGACATCATTCACCGAACCGGCACAGCCATTGACGATGGCAAGTGCGATCCGCTTTTCTGGGTCGGCACAGCGTCCGGGACAGACGACGACAACTCCCAAGCGAATCATGTTTATGTGCGCAACAACCTGTATATCGGCCGCGATAACGACAACGACCGCCAGGCCGTCGCAATAGAGACCGACGACACCAATAATGCGAATCGGCGCATCACGGTCTATGACACCGATGGGAACGAGCGTTTAACGCTGGACGGCAACGGGCGACTTATCGGGCGCACGACGGCCGACGGCAGCGGCTATGTGCTGGACGCGCAAAACGGCGAGATGATTCTGTTCAAAGAGGCCGAAATTACGATTGACGGTACGCCCACCAAAGTCCAAGTGGCCACCACGCGGATCAAGGACGGCGTACTCACCACCGGCGAACAAACAACCTACAACGATGAAAACGGTAATTCGCACACCGAGTATTATCGCCTGGATCCGGCGTATACTTCGCTGATGAACGACATTCGCCTGACTTCGCGCGGCGGGGCCCGGCTCAGCGATATTTTACCGAACTACATTGCCAAGGGTATGACGGCGATTAAGGGCTCCGGCCCTGTGGCCAAGCCCGCTTGCCCCAACGGCTATGCCCAGGCGATTATGGTGACTCCCACAACCTTTGATCATCGGATTCAGGATATGTCGTTGTCTATTCATTTAAAAACCGCTGAAAAAGTTATACCCAAAGGTGAGACAGAAGCACAGCAATTAAATGTTTCCTTTGATTCACAAAATGCCGATAATGATGGCGGCTCAACATTCGGCGGAGCCAACACAAATATCAAAGTGTGGCAGCACGAGCCCGTCAACATCAGCATTACTCCCAATGGTGATAACTGGAATGTGGTGCTGGCTTATGGCGAAGGCAACGCCGCCGATAATTCCATTCAGGCCATTGCCCAAACCTATTGCGTCTATGACACCACGGCTCAATCCACCGGGACAACCCACCACGGCCTGCAATCCGACACGGCCACTCCGACAGAAACCTCGGCCACAAGGTCTTGCTCCCGCGATTACGAGTGTATGAACACCGAATCGTGCCAAGGCGTTTCCGGCACCGACAGCACCAAAGCCTGCCAATCGCTGGGCACTTGTTCCGGCACGGACGGCAGCAACACAGGCCCCAACACCTACTGCATCGACGGTCAGAAGGTCTATATTGAATGCACCGCGGACAAAGACGGCAAAACCTGCGTCAACAACCGTTGGAAATAGGGGGGGGATTCCGGATGACAGAGCACCCCTATCACCGCCCGACCTGGGACGAATATTTTATAGAGGTTATGCATGCGCTGGCCAAGCGTGCCACCTGCGATCGCGGACGCACGGCTTGCGTATTGGTGCGGGATAATCAGATTATTTGCTCGGGTTATGTGGGCTCACCGCCGGGCCTGCCGCACTGCGACGAAGTCGGCCATTTGCTCAAAACCGTCACGGACGAGGACGGCCGCCAAAGCACGCATTGTATGCGCACCATTCATGCCGAGCAAAACGCCATTTGTCAAGCTGCCAAGCGCGGCGTTTCATTGGACGGCGCGACCTTGTATTGCAAGCTTGCCCCTTGCCGCACCTGCGCGATGTTGCTGATCAGTTGCGGGATTAAACGAATCGTCGCCGAATACCCGTATCATCAAGGGTCCGAAGCCGAAGAAATGCTCCGTGCTGCCGGCATACAACTGGAATTTCTGAACGACAGGCCGCTGGCTTACTGATCGTCCGAATCGGCTCCCAGAACCGCGCACACGGTTTCATAGGAAAACCCCGCGCGTGCCAACGCAGCCATATCTTTTTGACGATAGTCTGTCCGATTCGCAGTCCGATACGGCCCGATTCGTTTTTTGCGCGCCCAGCACCGCGCCCGGCTCTCTTCATCGCCCTCTTGTTGGTTTAGCAAGTCCTGCACCACCTCGGGCGCAATTCCGGCCTGTTGCAGTTTTCCCACGATAAAGCGTGCCGATTTTCCCTGCCCGGCCAACAGGCGCACTTGGTTTTCGGCGAATCGCGAATCGTCCACATAGCCCAGGCTCTGCACCTTGCGAATAACTTGTTCAATCCATTCAGGGGCTTCTGCCGGCACTTCTGCCCCGTTCAAGCGCGCCTTTTGCAACCGCCGCCGTAGCATCGCGCGCACTTTCGCGCCCGACGCCTCATAGCGCGTCAGGTAATACAGCGTAATGTTATAAAGTCGTTGCTCGGTTATGCGTTTAATCATTGACAAAAGCCTCTTTCGGGTTTATCATACCCCAAACAGAAAGGAATTGCAAATGGATATTATCAAATCATTTATGTTAGAGGACGGCCTTTTCCGAGGCACCTATATTGCGGCGGATCAGGCGGTGCAAACAATCTGGCAGCGGCACGACTATCCGCTGGCTTTGCGCCCTTTGTTTAACGAAGCGGTTTTGGTTGCTCTGGCGCTGTCGAGCGGCATTAAATACCGGGGGGTCTTTTCCTTGCAGATCAAGGGCGACGGCCCTGTCTCATCGCTGTTCGTAGACATTACCGACGACAAAAAAGTCCGCGCCTATATGACCTACGACTCGTCCGCCGACTTTGCGGACAAGACCACCCTGCCCGCCCTGTTCGGCCGCGGTCAGATGATTTTTTCCGTTGCGGGTCTGGGTCAAGAGCCTTACCAAGGTGTCGTTGCCCTGCACCACGATTCGCTGGTTGCGGTGGTCAAGGATTATTTTGCCCTGTCCGAGCAGATAGACACCGAGTTGATTCTCCGCCGCCAAGGCTCTGCCGGCCGGTGTATTTTGTTGCAAAGAATGCCCGACCGCGCCGATGTGCCGGCTGACACGGCTGCTGATTTGTGGGAGACCGTTTGCGTCCTGCTCAACAGTGTGCAAAACAGCGAGCTTTTTTCGGACAAGCTGACACCCGACGAAGTCCTGTTCCGCCTGTTTCACGCGAACAAGCTGACGGTTTTTGCCCCGCAAACGCCGGTTTTTGAGTGCCGTTGCTACCGCGAAAAAATGGAAAATTTTTTGAAAAAGATGTCCCCGGCCGAGCGCGCGTCTCTTTATAACGATCAAGGTGCAATAGAGGTCGCCTGTCAATTCTGTGGCGAACGCTACACCTTCACCCGCACTTCCCTCGGCGACTAAATTTTATCCGGTCCCCCCCTCCTCCTGTCATTGCGAAGGGCTGCGCAAACGAGGACCTGCCGGTGGCAGGTCCAAGCGCGCAAAGCAATGAACCTTTGCCTTGAACAAGTCCGCCCCGCGCACGCCGTTCAAGGCTTAGGTGGAATTGAGAGCGACCGAAGAATCCACAATCACGAAATGCAACTTGTCATTGCGCGGGACAGTCCCTCCCTGCCCCGCATGGCCAACGCCCAAGCCCTCACGAGCACTTCTTGTTATCGGCGTCCCAAGTCCCGTCACATCTGTCACATGGAGTTTTTTGCGTATATTTTGTTTTATCTTTCAAACAGCAATACCCGCCACTGGACACAAATCGCACTGCACTGCAATTTCTCAGGCACTCATCTGCGCTTTTAGCTTCAATAACCCAAGCAGAGTTATTATACCGATAAGTGCTTGTTGCGGTGTATTCAGCGTTGCATGCCATACATGTGCCGTTTTTATAGAACCACCCGTCACAGGTTTTCAAGGCACAATAACTGTTCTTTCCGCTGGTCACCATTTCGCGATTCGGACAACGAGCACACTCTTCCGCCGTTGTCATAATAGCTAACCTATTACTGCAAGTCTGACATTTTGCACCATCCGGATCCGATATTTCGGCGCATTCCGTATTCATACAGATTCCATTCCGATACACAGTCCCCGGACATAAATCGCAATTTTCCTTTGTAGAGGAAATCACCTTAAAATCTGTGCACTCCCGGCAATAACTATACTGTAAGTTCCGCGGATTATTGGTATCTTTGCATTTGGCACATTCTTCCATACTGATCCGGGGATTCAGCCCTTCAAATGTCCTATCCGAGCATTTCAAGCAATTTTCACGTTCCCCCCTGAAATAGACTGGCGGGCAAGTCGTCAAAGCGCACTCCGTCCGATTCGACACTGTCACGGTTTTCCGCTCGCCATAGCATTTGGCGCATTCCTCGGCCGTCGCTTCATATGAACTCGTTTCATTACACGCAATACAGTTTTGAAAACTCGCCGTGCTCCACGACGGGATAGCCATCCCGAATCGGAAAGTATCTTCCGGGCATTCTTTCCGGACGCACCATTGGCCGTTCATCATCCGCGGCGTCGGCGACGAATCGCACCGCGCACAGGCCTCTGGCGTAGACGGAATCGCCTTTTCATCAGCGCATGTTGCACACCGGTTCAACTTTGACACGGTATTCGTCGTTGAATTGATTGTGCCGGCCCAAAAAGTATTTTCGCACCGTTCGCACCCGCTTTTAATCATCGCCACCATTTTCCCGGCGGCCGGACACGCCAAACAAGCCATTGTCCCGCGCGCCCGCATCAAAGGCTTATCTTTCGGGCAGGTCTTTTCATCCGGATTCAAAGTCCCGTTAAACACGAAATCAATCTCATTTCCCGTATCCGCGCAAGTGAAGTCGACGTTTTTCTTCTGTCCGGCCGACCAAACCAAAGTATTCTCCCCCAGATAAATATCCGACGGCAAGCGAATCCCGGTTTCCAGCACATGCTGACACACATTATGATCAATATTCGACACGACCAAATCAAACCCGACTTCATCGCCATACAGCTTCACGGGATATTCGCCGATTTGCGCCGGAAAAGACCCGTCCAAGGCCGTATCCGTAATCGCATATCCCAACAGCAATTGCGGGCTCAAAGACATCGCGCGCATCACGATTCCGTCAGCGATTTGGTTGGCTTTTTGTTTGTCCATGGCATAGTTAAAGCCCATGATTCCGCCGATTGTTAAAATCCCCATAATCGCCAGGACTCCCAGCATTTCCACCATACTCCGCCCCGATTCGCTCCCGGGCATCATTCTCCCCTCTCTCTTGTCATTGCGAATGCAGTGAAGCAATCCACTCAACAAAGAATTCATTGAACAAGGTATCTTCTTGTCATTACCCTGCATATTATTTATTTGTTTCATATTCATTTCTCCTTTTAACTATTTAATTTCCCACTGTTCCAACGGACAGCCCGCCCAAAGTCGGCGCCTTTTCCCGCCCTAAAAACACTTGTTCCCGAATCGCCATTGCACTGCGTAAACAAGAACCTGCCGATGGCCGATCCAAGTGCGCCAAGCAATGAACCGTGCTTTGAACAAGTCCGCCCCGCACACGCCGTTCAATGCTTGGGTGGAATTGCCCTTGCGGGGTGCGGCAATCCATTAAGCCGGCCTTTTGCCCGACCCCGACGCCCACGCGATCCCGCCTCGACCGTTCACTCCCGGCACCCGCCCGCATCACAGCTCTCCCCAACAGCCCAGCGCGGACTCGCAGCCGAGCGCCACCCGGCGCCCGACTGCTCCCGATTTCTTTCTTATCAGAAAGACATGTGTGTGTGTGTGTGTGTGTGTGTGTGTGTGTGTGTGTGTGTGTGTGTGTGTGTGTAGTACTTCAAGGGTTTTACGCATATCACCCTTAAAGAAAACAACCCCTGATAAGACACTGCTTTTTTCATGGCCCCCACTCTACTCTTATTTTTCGCCCCTGTCAACAAAAATCATACATCTTTATTCCTGCTTTTCCTTTTACCTTAAATCATAGAAAAATTTATGTTGACTTAGTCAGGTGGTTTATGTTATTGTGTATGAATAAAACGACAGAAGGATTATTATGAAAACATCTAAAAAATTACAAAAATGGGTGGAACAAGGCTTGATCTCGCAAAAGCAGGCTGATAAGATATTGCTATCAGAGCAGTCAAATAATTCCAATGTTATTTGGAAATGGATGTACGGGATTGCGGGCCTTTTTATTGGATTAGGATTTATCTTGCTAATCGGAGCGAATTGGGACGATATACCTGCACCGATCAAATTATTAGGCGATTTCACCATCTTGGCTGGTGTTTTATACGGTGCTTATTGGAGTATCATTAACAAAAAAAGCCGGGGCAAAGAATTATTTTTGATTTTGACTTTCTTATTCATCGGGGCCACGATAGGTCTTGTCGGACAGATTTTTAACCTAAGCGGTGGATGGCAATCTTTCGCGATGACCTGGTCTCTATTAGGGATCCCATTTGTATTATTCAGCAGGTTGTTATCTTTTAATTTTTGTTGGTTATGCTTATTTTTCTCATTATTTAATTTTGAGTGGATTGGTGAACTGATTGATTATGTGTATAAGCATCTGGATGGAATGATATTGGCTGTTATCTTTTTATCGTTGCTAAGCTATGCCGGTAAAAAATTAGATGAAAATGCCCATAAATATACATTACTGCCAAAGGCAGTCCAAATTCTATCCATGTTTATGGCATATGTGATCATATTTTTAGTATCTTTTGTCCGAGGGGCTTGGATCTTATTTTTTGCAAATATTAATTCATTATTGATTTATATTTTTGCATTTTTATTTTTTGCAACAAGAATGTTCTTAGCGGTTCAAACACAAAATATGTCTTCCTTTAAACGAAACGCGATAGCTGTTGAAGTTTATATCTTTTTAATTTTTGTGACTCGTTTTGGTAATTTGTTGATGTCTGGTATCGGCCTTATTTTTGGCGGACTTGCCGTTTTAGTCCTTATCTACCTGCTCAGAAAAACATCACAATATGTAAAAACAATGGGGGGTATTCCATGAATAAAAAAATTCTGGCATTAGTATTCATTATTCCATTTGTTATTTTGCTTGCGTGGACAATATGGCTGTATGCACAGCAAGCAACTGGAAAAGAAGTCAAGGTTGCTGTCAACGGATATGATCCAAGGGATTTACTCTCAGGACATTATATCCAATACACTATTGATTGGGATAGAACGGATTGTCGTCAGTTTCCAAATGGGATTTGCCCAAAAAATGAGTTTTGTAAGAACGCACGTTGGGGCAGACAATGCCGTTTTTATATTCCGGAAAAAAATGCTGCTGAATTGGATGAATTATTTTGGAGACGCCGCGTAACGGGGATGATTTTTGAGGTTGTTTATTCTTATCGTAAAGGAAGTGAACCTTTGGCGAAGCAACTTCTTATTAATGGTCAAGATTGGCGCGAAAGTTTAGAAAATAAGTAAGTTTTTTGAACTTATAACATGTTTCTCAGTCTCTATCGCTGTATTGATAGAGGCCGTTTTCCACGTTAAAAGTTAGCCATTAGACTTATCCTTCAAAAGGTCTGAAAAACAATATGGTTTCAATCATTGCAAGCACCTCCCCTCCTCCCATAAAAAAAGCCCCGACCACCCGGCCGGGACTTCTTTCAAGATTTCCTCTTATTTCGCCGCAGCATCTTTCGCTTTGGCCTTTGTTGTTTTTTTGGCTTTCGGAGCCTTTTCGGCTTTTTCCGCCTTGGCCGGTTTTTCGGCCTTCTCTGTTTTAGCCGGCTTTTCGGCTTTTTCAGCCTCGTCCACAACGATCGGTTGACCGGAATCTTGACCCTTGGCCGTCACATCGCGATCCACCAATTCCACGACAGCCATCGGCGCACAGTCGCCAAAGCGGAATCCCGCTTTCAGCACGCGCACATAGCCGCCTTTGCGTTCTTTATAGCGCGGGCCCAGCACGGCCAACACTTTTTCCACAGCCTTTTCATCTCTCAGGAACGACAGCAATTGCCGACGGACATGGAGTGTATTTTCTTTACCTTTGGTAATCAGCTTTTCAAAGATCGGCCGTAATTCCTTGGCTTTCGGCAAAGTTGTTTTAATTTGTTCATGTTTGACCAAGGCCACCGCCATATTGGCAAACACAGCCCGACGATGGGCGATTTTCATATTTAAAGTTCTTTTTTTAAAACCGTGACGCATTTTGTATTCCTTTCATTTTCCAAGGCCTTGAACGTGCAAAGCCGATAAAGTTGCCGACCGTCCACACCCGTCAGGTAATGCAAAGATCGGACGCCGGAGACGATCTCCGGCGATTTTTTTAGTTTTCGGTATCCACCGTCGCCGACAAAGCTTCCAGATCTTCCGGAGGCCAGCCCTCAACTTGCATACCCAGGTGCAAATCCATTTCGGCCAGCAACGCTTTGATTTCGTTCAAAGACTTGCGCCCGAAATTCGGTGTCCGCAGCATTTCGGCTTCGGTTTTTTGCACCAAATCTCCGATATAAACGATGTTGTCGTTCTTCAAGCAGTTTGCCGAACGAACCGACAATTCCATTTCATCCACCTTTAACAACAGGTTTTTATTGAACGGCAGGTCGGCGATTTTATCTTCAATCGTCGCTTCTTCCGGTTCTTCAAAGTTGATAAAGACTTTTAATTGATCTTGCAGGATTCGCGCTGACAAAGCAACCGCATCTTCCGGCGTGATCACACCGTTTGTTTCCACCGTCAGATACAGCTTATCATAGTCTGTCTGTTGACCGACGCGTGCGTTAACTGTTTTATAGACAACGGATCTCACCGGCGAGTAAATCGAGTCAATCGGCAGCAATCCGATCGGGCATTCTTCCGGCGTATTCTGAGCCGCCGTCACATAACCTTTACCCGTATTGACCATCATTTCAATATCAATTGTGGCATCTTTATCCAGGGTGCAAATCACCAATTCTGGATTCATGATTTCCACTGCGTGATTTGTCACGATTTGGCCTGCCGTAATCACGCCCGGCCCCGTCGCATTCAAGTAAATGCGTTGCGGACCTTCGGCGTCCACGCGCAAAGCCAGCGATTTAATGTTCAAGACGATATTCGTCACATCTTCACGAACGCCCGGAATAGACGAAAATTCGTGCGACACGCCGGCAATTTTGATCGCCGTCACGGCTCCGCCTTGCAACGACGACAGCAACACCCGACGCAAAGCATTTCCCAAGGTTGTCCCGAACCCGCGTTCCAGCGGTTCAATCACCAATGTTGCTTTTTTTCCGGGGATAATTTGTTCGTCCGAGCATTTATCCGGTTTAATCAGTTCTTGCCAATTTTTTTGTATCATCATCAGAGGTTCCTCTTGTTTCATATTGATTCAAGGGACGGCACCCCGCCCCTGTCTTTCGGATTAAACTCTCCGGCGTTTACGCGCACGGCAACCGTTATGCGGCAGCGAGGTAATGTCCTTAATCGAGGTAATCACCAGGCCCGCGGCTTGGAAAGCACGCAGAGCGGATTCACGACCGGTCCCCGGTCCCGTCACCAGCACATCAATCGTCTTGACGCCGTGCTCCATAGCTTTTTTCGCCGCATCGTCGGCCGCGATTTGCGCCGCATACGGTGTAGACTTACGAGAGCCCTTAAAACCCTTCAATCCCGCAGAAGACCAGGAAATCGCATTTCCTTGGGCGTCTGTAATTGTAATCATTGTATTGTTAAAGGAAGAATTGACATGGGCCACACCCACCGAGATATTCTTTCTGTCGCGGTTTTTTGTCCGCGCAACTGTTTTATTTTCAGCCATTGAAACCTTATCCTTTCGCTTACTTCGTTACTTTCTTTTTACCGGCAATGGCGATCGCCTTACCCTTACGCGTGCGGGCATTTGTGTGTGTCCGTTGACCGCGCACCGGCAAACCTTTCCGGTGGCGCAGGCCGCGATAGCAACCCAAATCCATCAAGCGTTTAATATTCAAAGAAACTTCACGACGCAGATCGCCTTCCACATGATAGGAATTATCAATCAATTCGCGGATTTTCAATGTTTCATCATCTGTCAGATCACTCACGCGTTTATTTGCGGGAATGCCTGCTTTTGTGCAGATTTCCTCTGCCTTTTTACGTCCGATACCATAAATGTATGTCAAACCAATGACAACCAGTTTAGAGGTCGGAATGTTTACACCAGCAATACGTGCCAAGGTACTTTCTCCATAAATATATAAAAAAATAACAAAATATCAGCTCAGACCTATTTGATAGACACCTGAACGAACGGGAATTATACACTATTTTTCGTCAGATGTCAAGCCCGAAATCAATATCCCACTATTTTTCTAATTTTTTCACTCACAACGTCAATGGGTCCCGTCCCATCAACGCATACCAAAAGCCCCTTTTCTTCGTAGTAAGGTATGACCGGAGCCGTTACAGAGCGGTAATTGCGGAGTCTAGATACTACCGTTTCATAGGTATCGTCCGCCCGCCGTGTAAATTCTTTCCCGCCGCAAGCATCGCACACGCCGAATACTTTGGTCGGTTTGAATTTCTCGTGATACAATGCGCCGCATTTAGCACATTGACTGCGCCCGATGATGCGTTCAATCACATATTCATCAGGCACTTGCAACAGGATCACCAAATCCACCATCAGGTTATATTTTTTGAATTCGGATTTATGTTGCATTTTTTCAAAAACTTTTGCTTGATCCAAGGTCCGCGGAAACCCGTCCAGGATATAGCCCTTATGGTTTTCGGGTTCCAACAACTTGGCTTTAATCCGGTTGACGATATATTTTGCCGGCACCAAGTTCCCCTTGTCAATAATCTTTTTAATGGCATTACCTTCGCGCGTTCCGGACAAAGTCGCTTCCCGCAGCAATTCCCCCGCCGAGTAAGTATTGATTCCCAGTTTTTCGGCCAGGATTGCGCTTTGTGTGCCTTTTCCGCCCCCCGGCGGGCCCATCATAATAATATGCCGCGGCGGCACTTTATTTTCTGCCATTTTAGAACCGTCCTTTCAAACGCGCTTTTTTAATTAAACCTTCATACTGATGTGCAATCAAGTGCGATTGGATTTGACTGATAGTATCCATCGTCACCGACACCACGATCAACAACGATGTCCCCCCCAGGGCGAACGGCACATTCAGCGTCGTCATCAGGAACGACGGCATCACGCACAGCGCCACCAGGTAAATCGCCCCCAGCACCAGCAACCGTGTCATCACATAGCCCAGGTAATCTGCCGTATTTTTGCCCGGCCGAATTCCGGCCACGAACCCGCCTTGTTTTTTCAGGTTATCGGCGATTTCTTCCGGATTGGTTGAGGGTTGCAGACTGGCATAAAAGAACGTAAAGAAGATAATCAGCAGCGCATACACCAGCATATACAACCACCCTTCTCGGAACAGCGGTGCCAACATCCCTTGCGTCAGGTCCCAGTGGAAAAAGTTCGCAAACATTGTCGGGATTCCCAAAATCGTGCTGGCAAAGATCGGCGGCATCACGCCCACCGGATTGATTTTCAGCGGCAGGTAAGAGCTGGCGTTTTGCATTGCCCGCGGCCCCATTTGGCGTTTCGGATATTGCACCACGATGCGCCGTTGTGCGCGTTCCATCATCACCACCAGATAGATCACGGCCACAACCAAAGCCAACACCCCGATCATCACGATCGGCGAAATTGCCCCCGCACTGCCTTCGTCAAACAAGCGCGAGAATGCTGCCGGAATGCCCGACACGATACCGATTGTGATCAGCACCGACGATCCGTTGCCGACGCCGCGCGCCGTGATTTGGTCGCTCAACCACACCACGAACATCGTGCCGCCCAGAATAGACACCACGGCCGACAGTTCAAACAAAAACCGCGACGGCATAATCACAGCGCCGGCGACTTCCAAGCCTCTGGCGATTCCCCAAGCCTGAAAAATCGTCATAAATACAGTTAAATAGCGGGTATATTGATTTAATTTGCGCATACCCGATTCACCTTCTTTTCTCAGGGCCCCCATTGACGGGAAGATAAAGCTGGCCATTTGGATTAAAATGGACGCCGTAATATAGGGGATAATGTTCAGGACAAAGATAGACATCCGTTCCAGTGCGCCCCCTGTGAAGGAATTGAACATCCCGATCAGACCGCCGCTTTTATCCGAGAAGAAGTCGGACAGCATATGCGGATTCACGCCCGGGATAGAAACATAAGTCCCCAACCGAAACACGATCAGGGCGAAAAGGGTGAACAACAGCCTCTTCTGCAAATCTTTCGCTTTTGAAAAAGCGGAAAAATCAACACTACTCGCCATTTTTTCAGACATTGAAACCATTATACACCCTCTCCTTCAAGTTATGCTTTTTTTGTTGTTTTGACTGTTTTTTCCTTTTTAGATGTTTTTTCACCTTTGGTCAAAACAGTTTTCTTTTTCGGTTCAACGATCACTTGACCGCCGACTTTTTCCACAGCGGCAACGGCCGATTTGGTCGCGCCGACAACACGGAAAGTTGCCTTGGCTGTCAATTCCCCGTTCCCCAGCAAGCGCACGCCGTCATAGGCATGTTTAATGACGCCCGATTCCATCAAAGAAACCGCATTGATTTCTTGGTTGGCATCTAATGTTTTGGCATCAATTGCTTTTTGGATTTGGCCCAGATTGACTTCGGCAAAAGTCAGGCGGAAGATATTGGTGAATCCCCGCTTGGGCGCCCGGCGATAGACGGACATTTGTCCGCCTTCAAAGCCGTTGATCGCCACACCGGTTCTGGATTTTTGACCTTTGATTCCGCGACCGCCGGTCCGACCTTTACCCGATCCGACGCCTCTGGCCACGCGCATCAGTTTTTGACGCGCTCCTTTGTTATCACGAATTTCATTTAATTTCATGAGGCTATCTCCTTATTCTGCAATTTCTTTGGCAGCATCATCTTCGCGACGGCCGACGATATCGCCGACTTTTTTGCCACGCTTGGCGGCAACACTGCGCGGAGAGTTCATACTTTCCAAAGCATCAAATGTGGCACGAACCATGTTGTGCGGATTGCTGGATCCCGTGCACTTGGCAACGACATCTTGAATTCCCATGGCTTCAAACACGGCACGCATCGGGCCGCCGGCGATGATACCGGTCCCGGCCGGAGCCGTCCGCAAAGTCACACGACCGGCACCGAAATGACCCAACACATCGTGATGAAGTGTCCGACCTTCTTTCAGCGGCACGCGGATCAGATGACGCCGTGCGCGTTCCGTTGCCTTTTTAATGGCATCGGGGACTTCTTTGGATTTAGCATGCGCAAACCCGACACGACCCTTTTGATCACCCACGACCACCAAAGCCGCAAAGGCAAAGCGTTTACCGCCTTTAACGGTTTTGGAGACACGGTTGACATGCACCACGCGATCAATGAATTCATCGGCCACTTTATCCATGCGCGATTCTTCATTACGATCTTTACGGGGACGCCGTTTCTTTTCTTGTTTTTCCATTTTTTCTTCTTTTTCTAATTCAGCCATTTGCTCCTCCTAGAAAGATAATCCGGCTTCACGGGCCGCTTCGGCGATTGCCTTAATACGACCGTGGAACATATATCCGCTGCGATCAAAGACGACTTCTTTAATGCCGGCTTTTATCGCCCGTTCGGCGACCAATTTCCCGACAGCAGCCGCTCCGGCCACCGTCGCACCTTTTGCGGTGATTTCTTTATCTTTTGAAGAAGCAGAAACCAAGGTTTTACCGGCTTTGTCGTCAATAATCTGTGCATAGATGTTCTTTTCGGAACGATACACGGACAAGCGCAATCTGCCGGCCGCTTTTGTTTTCAGCGCATAACGAACACGCGCTTTCCGACGTTCAAATTGTTCAATGTTTTTCATTTGCTTTAATCCTTATTTCTTTTTGCCTTCTTTACGCAAGATGGTTTCGGTTGCATATTTGACACCTTTACCCTTATACGGTTCCGGCGAACGGAAGGACCGGATTTCCGAGGCAACTTGCCCCAGCAATTGCTTATCGGCACTGGACAACTCAATGGTTGTTTGCACCGGGCAATTGGCTTTCACACCGGCCGGCAACTGATAGTCAATATCATGGCTATAACCCAAAGTCAATTTAAGGGTTTGGCCTTGAACTTGGGCCCGATAACCGACGCCGATCAGTTCCAACTTTTTGGTGAACCCTTCGGACACGCCTTTGACCAAGTTATTGATGTTGGCGCGCACAGTCCCCCACACGGCCCGATGTGCATTATCCTCTTTGGACATCGGAGCCACGACGATGGCGTCGCCTTCCTGATGCACGGTCACGCCATGCGGAATATGGGTTTTCAGTTCTCCTAATTTTCCTTTTACCGTAATATCTTCGGCCGTGATCACAGCGGTCACACCGGCAGGCATTTTAACAGGATGTTTTCCAATACGAGACATGGTAAATCCTCCTTAAAACACTTTGCACAAAACTTCGCCGCCCAAGTTGGCCTGACGAGCTTCGTTATCGGACATAACGCCCGACGGGGTTGACAACACATAGATACCAAGGCCGTTATAGAACTTCGGCAAATCTTTTACTTTTGAATACACACGGCGACCCGGTGTCGAAACCCGAGCGATTTCTTTAATCACCATTTTGTCTTCGTGATATTTCAATTCAATTTTGAATTCATCAACGCCCGGACGGACAGTGATGCGTTCATAACCGCGGATATAACCTTCCCGTTTCAGCACGTCCAAAACGCTGGCGCGCAGGCTGGAAGCCGGAACAGTTACGAAACTTTTATGAGACATACCGCCATTACGAATGCGTGTCAGCATATCTCCCAAAGGATCTGTCATAGACATTTGTCTTTCTCCTTACCAACTGGATTTAACCATACCCGGGATTTGACCTTCATTGGCCAACTTCCGCAATTGGATACGGCTGAGTTTTAATTTTCTGTAAAAACCATGCGAACGACCTGTCAGTTCACAGCGATTGTGAATCCGAACAGCCGAGGAATTGCGTGGCAGTTTCGCTAATTGAAGCGTTGCATCAAACACCTGTTCGGGCGTTGAGTTTTTATCTTCAATAATTGCTTTCAAAGCGGCGCGTTTTTTGGCATATTTTTTAACCAAAGCCATGCGCTTTTTATTTCTTTCAATAGAACATAATTTAGCCATTTGCTTTTCCTTTACTTCATGAACGGCATACCGAAGCCCGCCAGCAAGGCTTTTGCTTCTTTATCCGTTTTGGCCGTTGTGCCGATGACGATATCCATGCCGCGGATTTTGTCCACGGTGTCATAGTTGATTTCCAAGAACACGATTTGTTCTTTCAAACCCATCGCATAGTTGCCCTTGCCGTCAAAGCTCTTATTGGGAACCCCGCGGAAGTCGCGCACACGCGGCAACGCCATCGTGATCAAGCGATCCAGGAATTCATACATTTTGTCCCGACGCAAAGTCACTTTGCAACCGATCGCCATACCGGCGCGCAGTTTAAAAGTCGCGATAGATTTCTTGGAGTATGTCAACACCGGTTTCTGACCGGCAATTGCTTCCATATCTTTCAAAGCACCTTCCAGGGCTTTCCGATCTTCGGTTGCATCGCCGATACCCATGTTCAACACGATTTTGTCCAATTTGGGGACTTCCATTTTGTTCTTATAGCCAAACTCTTTTAACAAAGCCGGCACGATGACATCATTATATTGTTTTTGCAATCTTGTCGTCATAATGTATCCCCTTATTTCGCGATCACTTCGCCGGATTTTTTGGCAATCCGAACTTTTTGACCGTCTTTTTCAATTTTGATTCCGACGCGAGTCGCTTTGCCCGATTTCGGATCAATCAAAGCGACATTGGAAACATCAATGGCATGTTCTTTCGAGACGATGCCGCCGGCGTTTTCCTGAGTCGGTTTTGTGTGGCGTTTGACCAAGTTGATACCGCGCACGACCAGTTTATGGTCTTTCGGCATCACCGAGATCACTTCACCCGTTTTACCTTTATCGCGACCGGTAATTACGATGACCTGATCGCCTTTTTTAATATTCATAGCCATATTACAATACCTCCGGGGCCAAGGACATGATTTTCACAAATCCTGCCGCCCGTAATTCGCGAGTCACCGGTCCGAAGATACGGGTTCCGATGGGTTCGCCATCTTTGTTGACTAAAACAGCAGCGTTGCTGTCAAACCGGATTGTGCTACCGTCTTCGCGACGAATTTCCTTTTTGGTCCGGACAATCAAAGCGCGTTGCACATCGCCTTGTTTGACTTTTCCTTTGGGGATCGCTTTCTTGACGGAAACGATGATCACATCGCCCACGGAAGCATACCGGCGACCTGCGCCACCGATGACCTTAATGCACTGAACTTTCCGGGCACCGGAGTTATCAGCCACATCAAGATTAGTTTCTACTTGAATCATGGTAATTCCTTCCTTATTTCAAGTTATTGTTTATCCGACACCACGACCCAAGTTTTTGTCTTGGATAGCGGGCGGCTCTCCATAATTTGCACAACGTCGCCGACTTTGCACAAATTGTTTTCATCATGCGCGGTGTATTTGGCACTGCGTTTGATGTATTTCTTATACACAGGGTGCATCACCCGGCGTTCAACACGAACGACGACAGATTTATCCATTTTGTCGGAAACGACAACACCTTGTAAGATTCTTTTAGGCATGATTAAATCTCCTTCACCCTATTTCTTGGCCGCTTTTTGGGCGACCGCTGTTTTGATTTGAGCGATTTCTTTACGCACTTGCCGCCGGCGCGCTGTATTTTTCAGTTGACCGCTGGCTTGTTGGAACCGCAGGTTCAAAGCTTCCTTTTTCAAGGATGCTTCCATTTCCTGTAATTCTTTTTCGTCTTTCGCTAAAATATTTTTAAATTTTTCCATAGATTACACCTCTTCATCCGCTGTCCGCGCGATAAATTTTGTTTTGATCGGCAACTTGGCGGAGGCTAATGTGAAGGCCTCACGGGCGATTTCTTCCGTGATACCGTCCACTTCAAACATGATGCGACCCGGTTTAACACGGCAAACCCAGTATTCCGGCGCACCTTTACCTTTACCTTGACGCACTTCGGGCGGCTTTTTGGACACGGGGACATCGGGGAAAATCCGAATCCACAAGCGTCCTTGCCGCTTCATAGCACGGGAGATGGCACGGCGGGCGGCTTCAATTTGACGAGCCGTCACGCGTTCCGCACCCAATGCCTTTAATCCGAAGGAGCCAAAATCTAATGTCGTAGCTGATTTAGCGACACCATGAATGCGTCCCTTAAATGCTTTACGAAATTTTGTTCTTTTTGGTTGTAACATTTTACTGTCCCTTCATTAATGTTGATCTGCCAAACGCTTGTCCTGAGCCATCGGATCATGGGCCAAGATTTCGCCTTTGTAAATCCAAACTTTCACACCGCAAGTCCCATAGGCTGTGTGTGCTGTCGCAACACCATAGTCCACATCGGCACGCAATGTGTGCAAAGGCACGCGGCCTTCACGATACCATTCCACACGGGCGATTTCGGCACCACCCAAACGACCGCCACAGTTGATACGAATACCTTCTGCGCCCTGACGCAAAGCGGACTGAACGGCCCGCTTCATGGCCCGACGGAACGAGATTCGTTTTTCCAACTGTTGAGCGATATTATCCGCGACCAGTTTGGCATCAATTTCCGGTTTACGGATTTCAACGATGTTGACACTGATTTCTTGACCGCCCGACAATTTTGTCAGTTCTTTTTTCAAGGTTTCAATGTCTTGACCTTTTTTGCCGATGATAACCCCGGGGCGTGCGCAATAAATCGTCACGCGAGCCTTTTTGGCGGGGCGTTCAATCACGATATGACTGATACCGGCAGCAGCCAATTTTTTCGTTAAAAACTTACGAATTTCCATATCGGCCAACAGCAAATCGGCATAGTCAGCATCGGCGAACCAACGTGAATCCCATGTCCGATTAATTCCAAGGCGCAAGCCTGTCGGATTAACTTTCTGACCCATTATTTTGTCTCCTTTTTAGTCGTCTTTTTCGCTTTTGCGGGGGCTTTGGGCGCAACTTCTTGTTCCGCAACGACCACCGTCATATTTGAAAAAGGTTTTAAGATGCGATTGCCACGGCCTTTGGCACCGGCTTGAAAGCGTTTCATCACCATTGCCTTACCGACAAAGGCTTCCCGCACAACCAAGCGATCCACATCCATATTGTGGTTATTTTCAGCATTCGCAATCGCGGACAGCAACACTTTTTTTGCTTCTTCTGCCACTCTCTTTTTCGAGAATGTCAATTGCGCGACCGCCTTGCCGGCTTTTAATCCACGAATGGATTCGGCCAACAGGTTCAACTTGCGCGGCGAGACGCGGATCATCCGAGCCTTAGCCTGAGCTGTTTTAACTTCTTGTTTTTTTACCATATTTTACCTCTATTCCTGTGTTGCTTTCGCATCAGCGGCCGTATGAGCAACGAACGTTCTGGTTGGCGCAAATTCGCCGAACTTGTGTCCGATCATATTTTCACTGACTAAAACTGGGATAAACTTTTTACCATTATATACGCCAAAAGTCAAGCCCACAAATTGAGGAAGTATCGTTGATCTGCGCGACCACGTTTTAATTACTTCATGACGCCCTGATGCTTTCGCTTTTTCTGCTTTATCCAACAGATAGCCGTCCACAAAGGGTCCTTTCCATACGGATCTTGTCATTTATTATGCCTCCTAAGCTTTCTTAACCGCATGACGAGAGCGCACAATAAGCGCGTCAGTCCGCTTGTTATTACGAGTTTTCTTACCTTTCGTCTTCCAGCCCCACGGGGACACCGGTTGACGACCGCCGTTTGTCCGACCGCCATGCGGGTGATCCACAGGGTTCATCGCGATACCGCGAACGGACGGACGAATCCCCAACCAACGGGCACGACCGGCTTTGGCCAGCACCGTATTTTGGTTGTCCGGATTGGACACAGCGCCGATAGAGGCGAAACATTCACCGCGCACCAGACGCAACTCGCCCGAGTTCAACCGAATTTGGGCATAACCGGAATCTTTCCCGATCAATTGCGCATAGCAACCGGCCGAGCGCGCCAATTGGCCGCCTTTCCCGGGTTGCAGTTCAATGTTATAAACGATTGTTCCGACCGGCATATTTTTCAGCGGCATTGCGTTGCCCGGTTTAATATCGGCATGAGCCGCCGCCACGATGGAATCGCCCACCGCCAAGCGTTGCGGCGCCAGGATATAGGCCAGTTCGCCGTCTTCATATTTCACCAAAGCGATGAAAGCCGTCCGATTCGGATCGTATTCCAACCGTTCCACAGTCGCCGGCATATCCAGCTTATTGCGTTTAAAATCAATCAAACGATAGGCTTGCTTATGCCCGCCGCCGCGCCGACGGGAAGTAATATGCCCGTGGTTATTGCGACCGCCTGTGCTGTTTTTACCTTCTGTCAAAGCCTTGACAGGGGCTCCTTTGTGCAAATCAGACCGGTTAATTCCGATTAAATGTCTGTTTGCGTTTGTTGTCGGTTTGTAAGTTTTTAATGCCATAACTAAACTCCCGCAGTTACATCAATGCTTGACCCTTCGGCCAAAGTCACGATGGCTTTTTTCACTTCGCTCCGAACCCCTTTGCGGCCACGGAACATTTTTTGTTTTCCTTGTTGGCGCAGGGTATTCACAGCGACTACTTTGACACCGAACACGGATTCCACAGCCTTTTTAATTTCGGGCTTTGTCGCGTCCAACGAGACTTGGAAAACGACTTGGTTGTGTTCAGAACCTTTCATTGCCTTTTCTGTGATCACAGGCCGACGAACCACATTAAACGATTCGTTAGACACTGTTGTTTCGGCTTGTTTTACTTTTTTAATCATTTCAAACGACCTTCCAGTTGAGCCACGGCGTCTTTGGACAGGACCAAGACATCGCGACGAACAATATCATAGACATTCGCCCCTTGAGCCGGCAACACATCAACATCAACGATGTTCCGAGCCGACAGCGCGAAGTTTTCATCTAATTTTTCGCCACCGACGAACAAAGCCGAATTCCAACCGTTCTTTTTGAAAGATTGCTTAAAGGCTTTTGTGCTCGGTTTGGCGGCAGTCATGTCGTCCAAGATGAACAACTTGCCGTCTTTGGCTTTCATGGACAAAGCAACCCGCATCGCCAAAGCGCGGATTTTCTTTGTCAGGCCATAGGCATGCGAACGAACCACCGGTCCGAACACCACACCGCCGTGATACATTTGAGGAGCCCGGTGCAACCCTTGACGAGCGCGCCCCGTTCCCTTTTGCTTAAACGGCTTGCGGCCGTCCCCGCTGACTTCACCGACATCTTTGGTTTTGTGGGTGCCTTGACGGCGTTTGTCCAACTGCCATTGAATGACACGGGCCAACACGCCTTTGTTCAAATCCACACCAAACACAGAATCGGCTAATTCAATGGAACCAACAGATTTGGCATCTAAATTGATAACATCATATTTCATAGCTTATTCCTTCACTTCCGTAGTTTCGGCAGGTTTTTCTTCCACAGCCGCTTGTGCCTTGACCTTTAATCCGGCCGGCATCGGCAAATTGGCTTGTTTGGAAACCTTTACCGCATCCGTAATTGTCACAACACCGGTATCAAATCCCGGAACGCTGCCTTTGACCATCACCAGATTTCTGGCTTCATCAATGGCCATCACTTCCAAGTTTTGGACCGTTGTCTGATAATTCCCCATTTGACCCGGCATCTTCAAGTTTTTAAAGACTTTTCCCGGCCATTCGCGTTGACCCGTAGATCCGCCCGACCGATGAGTTCTGGACACACCGTGAGAGGCACAGTCACCGCCGAAGTGATATTTCTTCATAACACCGGCATAGCCTTTACCCAAAGAAACACCCGTCACATCAACCAGTTGGCCCACCACGAAATGAGACGCACTCAATTCCGAGCCCACCGGAATGACACAATCGTCCGACACGCGGAATTCAACCAATGTCTTCTTGGGTTCTACTTTTGCCTTGGCGAAATGTCCCAGTTGGGGTTTAGCAACATTTTTCGCTTTCGCTTTGCCACAGCCCAATTGGACAGCGACATAACCGTCGCGTTCCTTTGTCCGGACATCAACGACCGTGCTGTCCACTTTCAAGACAGTCACAGGCACGCGATTTCCGTTCTCTTGGAACAGACTGGTCATACCGACTTTTTCTGCAATTACACCTGAACGCATAATTTTTTTCCTTTATACTTTAATCTCAACATCTACACCGGCGGCGAGGTCCAATTTCATCAGGGCATCAACCGTTTGCGGTGTCGGATCAATAATGTCAAGCACCCGCTTGTGGGTTCTGATTTCAAACTGTTCGCGTGATTTTTTATCAACATGCACGGAACGGTTCACTGTGAATTTTTCAATACGGGTCGGCAAGGGGACCGGTCCAACAACCTGGGCCCCGGTGCGCTTGGCCGTATTGACGATCTCACGGGTTGATTGATCCAACAACCTGTGGTCGAACGCTTTTAATCTAATGCGAATATTTTGATTATCCATTTTAATCCCTTTCTTAACCAGCTAATTTCGCTCTAATTTCATCTGCAACCATTTGCGGCACATCTGCATAGTGTGCAAATTGCATCGTGTATTGGGCGCGGCCCTGGCTCATAGAGCGCAATGTGTTCACATAACCGAACATATTGGCCAACGGCACGGTCGCATCAATCACACGGGCATTCCCGCGCTGATCCATACCGGACACTTGCCCGCGGCGCGAGTTCAAATCCCCGATAATATCACCCATGTATTCTTCGGGTGTCACGATTTCAACTTTCATAATGGGTTCCAGCAATTTCGGACCGGCCTTGGCCATACCTTCACGGAAAGCCGCCCGGGCCGCAATTTCAAACGCCATGGTTGACGAGTCAACATCATGGTAAGCCCCATCATACAGATTTGCCTTAAAGTCTGTGCACGGGAAACCGGCCAAAACACCGCTTTCCAACGACGCCCGCAAGCCTTTTTCAACGCCCGGAATGTATTCCTTGGGCACCGAGCCGCCGACAACAGTGTTTTCAAACACAAAGCCGGACCCCGGAGGCAGCGGTTCAAACTTGATCCGAACGCGGGCAAATTGACCCGAACCGCCGGATTGTTTCTTGTGGGTATAATCTTCGTCGTATGTTTTGGAAATCGTTTCACGATAGGCCACTTGCGGCGCACCGACATTGGCTTCCACCTTGAATTCGCGTTTCAAACGATCCACAATGATTTCCAAGTGCAATTCACCCATACCCTTGATGATGGTTTGGCCTGTTTCTGTGTTAGAGGCCACCCGGAAAGACGGGTCTTCCATCGCCAAACGGTTCAGCGCCAAGCCCATTTTTTCAACATCGGCTTTGGTTTTGGGTTCCACGGCAATTTCAATAACCGGATCAGGGAAGTCCATTTTTTCCAGCACAACATCCAAATTGTCGCCGCACAGCGTATCACCGGTTGTTGTATCTTTCAAGCCCACCAACGCAATAATATCGCCGGCATTGGCTTCTTTGATTTCTTCCCGATGGTTGGCGTGCATCAACAACATACGGCCGATCCGTTCTTTTTTATCCTTGACCGTGTTCGTCACATAGGACCCACTGTTGATTGTGCCTTGGTAAACCCGGACAAATGTCAGTGATCCCACAAACGGGTCATTCATAATCTTAAACGCCAGACCGGCAAACGGCTTGTTGTCCACGGAAGCACACACATATTCTTCATCTGTGCCCGCGATAACGCCTTTGGCCTGCGGAATGTCAATCGGCGACGGCAAATAATCAACCACCGCGTCCAACAACACTTGAATGCCCTTGTTCTTAAAAGCAGAACCGCAGAACACCGGCACGAACGATTGCGCAATCGTCCCTTTACGAATGCACTTTTTCAATGTTTCCATATCCGGTTCTTTACCTTCCAGATAGGCTTCCATTGCGGCATCGTCCATTTCCACAGCCATTTCAACCAACTCGTTGTAATACTTGTCGGCATCGGCCTTCATGTTCTCAGGGATCGGTTGATCTTCAAAAGTCGCACCCAAATCTTCGGAATGCCAGACAATGGCTTTTTTGTTCAGAATGTCAACGACACCCTTGAAATCAGCCTCGGCTCCGATGGGCAATGTCATAACCATTGGGCGAGCCCCCAAACGGGTCTTGATCATATCCACACAACGCAAAAAGTTGGCACCGATCCGGTCCATCTTGTTCGCAAAGCAGATACGAGGCACGCCGTATTTGTCGGCTTGACGCCAGACGGTTTCGGATTGCGGTTCAACACCGGCAACACCGTCAAACACCGTAATAGCACCGTCCAGAACACGCAAGCACCGTTCCACCTCAACCGTGAAGTCCACGTGGCCCGGCGTGTCAATAACGTTAATCCGATGACCCTTCCAAAATGCCGTTGTGGCAGCGGAGGTAATCGTGATACCGCGTTCTTGTTCCTGCGCCATCCAGTCCATCGTCGCACCACCATCGTGCACTTCGCCGATCTTGTGGGTTTTACCCGTATAATACAAAATCCGTTCCGTTGTGGTGGTTTTACCGGCGTCAATGTGCGCCATAATCCCAATGTTTCTGTATTTTTCAATAGGAGTTGATCTTGCCATAATTTGCTCCTACCACTTGAAATGTGCAAACGCTTTGTTTGCATCAGCCATACGGTGGGTGTCTTCGCGTTTGCGAATCGCCGTGCCGCGGTTGTTATAAGCATCTTGCAGTTCGTTAAACAGACGTTCTTCCATCGTGTTTTCACTGCGACCGCGGGCCGCACCGATAATCCAACGAATGGCCAACGCTTGTTGACGATCCGGACGCACCTCCGTCGGGACTTGGTAAGTCGCACCGCCAACACGGCGTGAACGCACTTCCACCAACGGTTTCACATTATTCAGCGCTTCTTTGAAAATATCCAAAGCCGGCTTGCTGATCTTGTTTTCCAGCTCGGACATAGCCCCGTATAAAATTTCTTCGGCGACGCTTTTTTTGCCGTCATACATAAGGCTGTTCATAAATTTAGCGACCACGACGTCGTTATACTTGGCGTCAGGCGTTACTTCGCGTTTTGTTGCAGCATGTCTACGTGACATAATTCAGTCTCCTTTATTTAGGCCGTTTCGCACCGTACAGAGAACGGGCTTGTTTACGATTGGCAACACCCTGTGTATCCAAGGTACCGCGGATAATATGATAACGAACACCAGGCAAGTCCTTGACACGGCCGCCGCGAATCATCACGACAGAGTGTTCTTGCAGGTTGTGGCCTTCGCCCGGGATATAACTGGTGACTTCAAAACCGTTCGTTAAACGAACACGAGCCACTTTACGCAAAGCCGAGTTCGGCTTTTTCGGCGTCGTTGTGTAAACACGCGTGCAAACACCGCGCTTTTGCGGACACGCGTTCAAAGCGGGGACCTTGTTCCGCTTGACTTGCAATTTCCGGGATTTCCGGACCAATTGGTTTATTGTAGGCATTAAATGTTTTTCCTCTATAATTACCTAGTATAAAAAAATCTCTCATCAACCCGTTTCGGGCGGACAAAAGCGCTCAAATATCTCAACAATAAAGAATAAATCTTTTTCATTGATAACTTTTCCAGACACTCTTGGACGAACATACGCCAAATCTGCCTTTCAAAAGTTAGAGGTATCATAGCACATTTTTTCGGAAAAGTCAAGCACTTTTTTCAATAATTTATGAAATTTACAAGGGGGGGCCGCCGGCGATGGAGCCGAGGGCGGCGCGGGTGTGCCGACCGAGGTGGGGGGATTAGAAGGCGGCGCAGGTGTGCCGACCCGGGTGGGGAGGTGCGAGGGGCGGCGCGGGTGTGCCGACCGAGGTGGGGGGAATTAGAAGGCGGCGCCGGCAAGAGTCATATCAAAATGCACTTGACCGGGAGCGGGAAAAGAAATATGAAAGGTATCGGCGCCGCGGGTGTAGGTATCATTCGCTGTTTTTGTCCAACCGAGCGCCCCGAGTGTTTCGGCGTAAAATCGGCGGACTGCCGC
Source organism: uncultured Alphaproteobacteria bacterium (assembly GCA_934234055.1). Classification (GTDB taxonomy): domain Bacteria; phylum Pseudomonadota; class Alphaproteobacteria; order CAAHEQ01; family UBA3637; genus CALXZG01. Next base: position 27,688 of record CAKQGY010000010.1, read on the forward strand.
CGGAGTGGCAACGGTCGTGCCGTCAAAAGTCAAAATCTGGCCTGCGGGTGTATCAAATGCCACATCGTCGGCGGGGTCTTGAAGAGTCAGCTCGTCCATGATCGGGATATCCTGAGTCCCCGGGAAAAAGGACGCGCAAACCGCTGTCGTCATCAAAAGCAATCCCGTTAAAACCCCGTATTTCCCGTATCTCATCAGCGGCTCCTAGCGGTCGGCTTCGGTGAAAATGGCGCCTTTGGGAACTGCCTTTTTCGCGATGGTGCGAATGCGTTTAGACACGGCTTGTTCCTGAGCCGGAATGGCAGCCGGCGTGTCAGCGCGCGCGATCGTGCCGGTGATTTTACCCGGTTCGTCGGCGGCAGCTTCGTCCTGTTTGGGCGGTTGGTAAATACCAAGCATTTTATCAATCTCGTCATTAATCGCGTCCAGTTCGGCCTGTTTGGCCTCAACGCGTTCTTGTTGGGCGTCCAGCTTCTCTTGATTCGCGGCCGATACGGTCGGAAGCATCGCACTGATGGACGCGGTGGCTTCCTCTATTTCCTCGGCCGTCAAAAAACGCTCTAGCAACAGAGCCAGGGCGCCGGCCTCTTGATTGCCGTTCAACGATGCCAAAAATGCCCAGCGATAACCGCTGAGATCGTCCTGGGGGAGAACAATGCCCTTGGTATATAACTGCGCAACGCGGTATTGTGCATCGATGTTCCCCAAAAGTGCCGCCCCGATCAGGCAATAGCCGGCTTTGTTGCGGTTGGCAGGATCAGCGTCCAGCAAAAAATCCTCGCCACGGGCAAACATCTCGGCCGCCGTGGGCAAAAAGACACCCCCGCGGCTTTCGTCAAAGACGCCGTCGCACTCGGCCGGGATTTGAGTTTCATTGTCGCTGTCATCATAGGCCCAAAAGGGTTGTTGCACCTGGGCCGCTGCCGGGACGGAAAGCCCCAGCCCGATTATCATTGCAAGTATCTTTTTTTTCATTGTGTCGTTTCCTTATCCAACTTCTTTCTTTCGTTATATCCGTTTTTTTTAGAGAAATCAAGCATATTTTTTACGGCGACGGTTTAGACCACCATAAAAGAATGTCGGTGCCCTTGATCGGTGTGGTCGCCGGAATGCCGAACTTGTCCCAAAATAAATAACGATTCTCGGCCAAATGCCAGTGCGGAATCACCAAATATAAATGCAACAGCACCCGATCCAGGGCGTGCACGGCTGTCAGGTGTTCCTGCCGCGTGGTGGCACCGACAATGCGATCTATAAGCGCGTCAACGGCAGGGTTTTGGATGCCGCTGTAATTCCAGCTGCCGGGGGTGCGGGCAGCGTCGGAGCCCCAGTAAGAACGTTGCTCGTTGCCGGGGGAAAACGATTGACCCCAAACCGTAACGATCATATCGTAATCGTATTTGTCCAGGCGATTCTTATACTGAATGGCATCTACGGTGCGGACGGTGGCCGTAATGCCCAGGCGCTTTAAGCGGTCCACAAAAGGAAGGACAACGCGCTCCCATACCGCGCCGGAAGCACTGTCCAGCAAAATTTCAAACCGGAACGGTTGACCGTCAGGCAAATGAAGCACGCCGAACCGATCCACGGTGCAGCCGACCTCTTTGAGCAAAAACAACGCATATTGAAGGTTCGCACGACGGTTGGAGCCTTGGCGCGGGGCACGGTAAGCCTCGGAAAATACGGTAGGAGGAAGCACATCGCGGAACGGCGCAAGAAGAGCCGCCTCGGCCGGGGTCGGGAGCGGGTCGGCCCGTAAATACGAATTTTCAAAAAAACTTTCCGTGCGCCGATAAGAGCCGTAAAACAGATTCCGATTGGTCCACTCAAAATCAAACGCATACGCCAACGCACGCCGAATCAGCGGATCTTGGAACTGCGGCCGGCGAAGGTTATACACGAATCCCTGCATACCGGTGGGCATCTGATGAGGGAAGACTCGGGCAATGATTTGGCCGGAACGCACCAAATCGGAAGTCTGAAAAGTGGCCCACTTTTTGGCTTCGTTTTCCAAACGAATGTCCAAAAGGCCGGCCTTGAACGCCTCGGTCGCGACGGTGGTATCACGGTAGACATCAAAGCGAATCTCGTCAAAATTATAAGCACCGCGATTGACATTCAAATCACGCGCCCAATAATCGGGGTTGCGCCGATAGGTAATAGACCGATTCGGGACAATTTTATCCACCAGGTAAGGCCCCGAAGAGACCGGAATATCCAGAGAAGTCTTGGTAAAATCACGATCCTGCCACCAGGCACGAGAAAGCACCGGCAGCTCGCCCAAAATCAGCGGCAGCTCGCGGTTGACGGGCGGAGACAAATGAAATACAATCGTATGGTCATCGGGCGTTTCAACACGAGCCACATCGCGGTAATAAGCGCGATACATCGGGATTCCCTGCTCTTTCAAAGCATCAAACGAAAACGATACATCGGCGGCGGTAATGGGTGATCCGTCGGAAAAAGCGGCGCGGGGGTTGATATGAAAAGCCACACGATCGCGGGCGGGGGAAATGTCAATACTGTCGGCAACAAGAGCGTAAAGCGAAAACGGTTCGTCCAAACTGGCCTTCATCAAGGTATCATACATCAGGCCGACGCCCGGTGCTGCCACACCACTTAACACAAAGGGATTTAAGGTATCAAAAGAAGAATAGGCAGCCTGGTGCAGCGATCCGCCTTTGGGTGCATCGGGATTGACATACTCAAACGCCGGAAAGCCCGCGGGATACTTGGGTCGGCCATACAGCGCCACACCCGCGGCAGGCGTGGCCCAGGCGGGGAGGCTTGCAACAATGCAAAAGAGACTAGCGATCCACAAAATTGATGTCAGCTTCATCGGGCAAAGAGACCGTTTCGTATTTAGCAAGAGGTTCGTTTTTATCAATCGCAATCACTGTTTCAGGAGTCGGCGCAGATGGTTTTTCGGCAGTCGGTTCCACAGAAGCCCGAGGCAGTTTGACCGCGGGGGTGAGGCCTTTGAGTGATTTATCAATGCCGGCCAACCGATAGGCAATATAACGCAAAACGGCCTGTTGGCGCACCTGCATAATCCAGGTATACACAATAAACGCCAGTGCCGACAGCCATAAGGTGCCGGATAAAACAAGTAATTTTTCCAATACATTCATTTTACATTCTCCCGATAAAAAAACTGGACTTTTTAAATTATACTCTGTATAATGCAAAAATGCAAACCGAAAAAGGAAAAAAATGCAATATTTGGATTTTGAACAAACTTTAATGGAAGTGGACGCCAAGATTGAAGCCCTGAAAGTCAGTCAATCTCAGCGGGGTATGGATATCGCTGCCGAGATGGATCGCTTGGTCGCAAAACGCGCGCGCGTAATAAAACAAACCTATAAAAACCTGACGGCTTGGAACAAAACCTGTATCGCCCGGCACGCCGATCGGCCGCATACAAACGACTATATCCAGGCGGTATTCACGGACTTTTTCCCGTTGGCCGGTGATCGGGCCTTTGGCGAAGATGCAGCAATCTTGGGCGGGTTTGCCAAGCTGGGAACCCGAACCGTCATGGTGATCGGCCATGAGCGCGGGCACGATACGGAGTCACGCCTGAAACACAATTTTGGTATGGCACGACCCGAAGGCTATCGCAAAGCCGGGCGCCTGATGAAACTGGCCGAACAGTTCGGCGTGCCGGTAATCACCCTGATCGATACGGCGGGAGCCTTTCCGGGATTGGACGCGGAAGAACGCGGACAGGCAGAAGCCATCGCACGGGCAACGGAAACTTGCGTGAACCTGCGCGTGCCGGTGATTGCCTGTGTCATCGGCGAGGGCGGCAGCGGCGGGGCGGTGGCCTTGGGCGCGGGAAACAGTGTTTTAATGCTGGAATACGCAATCTACTCGGTCATTTCACCGGAAGGGTGCGCCTCTATTTTGTGGAAAGACTTTAAGTATGCCAGTAAGGCTGCGGGATTGCTGCACCTGACGGCACCGGAGTTATTGAAACTGGGAATTATTGACGAGGTAATCCCCGAGCCACCAGGAGCCGCACACCACTTTCCCAAAGAAGTCATGCTGGCCGTGGGAGAAGCCCTGAAAAAACACTTGGACAAATGGCAAGAGGTGGAAATAAACGAGCTGGTGCGCCTGCGCCACGAAAAATTTTTGGCCATGACACGCCTTGGGGATAAGTAAAATGCTGTCGATTCTGTCGCGCTATACATTAAAACAATTTCTGTTGATCTTTGCGGCGACGCTGTTCGTCCTGACGTCGGTGATTATGCTGTTTGATGTGATTGAACTGCTGCGCGACGCGTCCAAACATGAGGGAATCGCTTTTATGGATGTGGGGGTGTTGGCTTTGTTGAAATCACCCCAAATGATCCATATTATATTGCCGTTTATTACGCTGCTGGCGACACTGATCTTCTTTTTTAAAATGGATAAATCATCGGAATTGGTGGTGATGCGCGCCGTGGGACGATCGGTGTGGAATATCATTACACCACTGGTGATAATTGTGCTGGCCATCGGTGTGTTTGATATTACACTGTTTAATCCGGTCTCGGCTATGACGGCACGGCGATATGAACGTATGCAGGAACGCTTGAACCTGACACACTCAACACCGTTCGTGTGGTCGGCTGACGGTTTCTGGCTGCGCGATATACGGCCGGACAACCGAATCTTGGTTATTCGCGCCAGTCGCGTTCGACAAGAAGACGGGCATGTCTTGCTGGACAATGTGGCGGTATTTGAACTGGATAATGAAGACCGATTCTTGCGCCAAAGCGATGCGGAAGTGGGGACTTTGAATGATGGGATGTTAACGCTGGCAAATGCTTTCGTCGTGGACCCCGGCGCCGAATCCGGTAAAAAACAACAGCAGGCCGTGTTTGAAACCGACCTGTCATTGGACCGAATCCTGGAAAAATTTGATGAGCCGCAAACGATGTCTTTCTGGCGATTCCCGCGGTTTATCCGGTTCCTGAAAGAATCGGGATTCTCATCAGCCACACACGAAATGTATTGGCATGAACTGCTGGCATTTCCGCTGACTTTGATCGCGATGTTCCTGATCAGCGCGGTGTTTGCCCTGCCACCGATGAACCGACAAGGCAAGATCGTGCTCCGAATCTTGTGCACGGTGCTGGGCGGATTCGGATTCTATTTCCTGACACGCGTGACGAATGTGCTGGGACAATCGGGAAGCCTGCCGATGGTGTTGGCAGCGTGGGGGCCCGCTCTGATCGCTATCCCGCTGTGCTTGTCGGCGTTGCTGGCCACAGAAGACGGATAAAAAAACAGGCGGGAAAATCCCGCCCGCTTTGAAAACAAATCATCAATTACCGAGAGTAGAACTCAATAACCAGATTCGGTTCCATCTGAGCCGCATACGGAATATCGGCCAACTTGGGCACGCGGACAAATTTGCCCTTCATGTCCTTGGCATCAACTTCCATATAATCGGGTACTTCGCGTTCGGTGCTGGCGACCGCATCAATGACCATCGCCATATCCTTGGCCTTGGTCCGGACGGCAATCTCGTCCCCGGCACGCACCAAATAAGACGGAATATCCACCTTTTTGCCATTAACCAGCACGTGGCCGTGACTGACAAATTGGCGCGCTGCAAAAACCGACGGCACAAACTTCATACGATAGACCACCGAATCCAAACGGCATTCCAAAATACCTACCAAGTTTTCGGAGCTGTCGCCCTTGCGGCGGATAGCCTCGGCATAATACTTGCGTAATTGCTTTTCCGAAACATTACCGTAAACGCCCTTTAATTTTTGCTTGGCAGCCAATTGCAGACCGTAATCTGTCGGCTTTTTACGATTGGCACCGTGTTGACCCGGACCATAGTTTCTTTTGTTGACAGGGCTCTTGGCTTTGCCCCACAGGTTGACGCCCAAACGGCGATCAATTTTGAATTTAGAACTCAGTCTTTTAGACATCGTTATCCCTTTCTGTTTGTTCCCGATAGTATTTATCCCATTGATAAAACGTGGCTTTTGGCTCATTCCAACTGCCCGCATTTCGGGAGGTGCGGGTATTTTAGCAGATTTTGGACGAAAAGTCAAGCGTTTTATTTGGGGGGGACGATGGGAGGCGTGGAGGGGCTTTTTGGGAGGAAGGCCGGCGGGGACGGGAAGGATGCATGACGCGCGCGCCCATTTTTTGGGAGAGGCGTTGATATGCCGGCCCGAGATGGTTGAGTGCAAGGGACAGCAGGCGGGGACGTCCACCCTCTTTTTTTTGGGGAGAGCGCAGAAGGTGAGAGCCGCGGGGGCGGGCGCTTTTTTGAGAGGGAGAGAGATAAGGAATTATGTGTCTGATGAATTGCCGCGGGCGCTTAGAATAATGATGCGCAAGAAAGGGCAAGAAAAAAAACAACACCCCCGCAAATGCAGGGGTGTCGGAATGACATAGTCGATTAGCGACCGTAGCCCATATTACCCCAGGCGTTATCATACGTCCGGCCAACACGGCCTGTGCGTGCATCAACCTTGGCGGCTCCACCCCAAGTTGTCGGAACAACCACCGTGCTGGGACTGATAACCGTAGCCGGCGTAACCACAGGAGTGATCACCGGAGCGACAACAGGAGCCGTCACAGGAGCGACAACAGCCGGTTGCACAATCGCACCCTTGCTGGCAGCAATGTTCGCAGCCGATACCATACCGGCAGTCGCACCGATATTATTCAATGTATTCGCAACGGCAATCCCCGCCTCAACAATACCAAAAGCGCGTTCGGTTTTACTCATTTTGTAGCCACCGTGATGACCGCCATGATGGCCGCCGTGATAACCACCGCGCATCTCCATACGCGGAGCCGGCGCCGGGCCGGGTCCCCGATCAAACGTACGACCCGGGCGAGCCTGCGCTGCATGCGCCGTTAATAAAGCAACAGCTGCGACCCCATACATAAATACGTTTTTTAATTTTGCCATTAATCCAGATTTCAATTTCATCATTTTATACCTCCTTGTTAAATCGGTTGTGGACTATTATCCATTTACAGCTTTATTGTAGCACGAATTTTTTATTTTGTCAACAGGGTATATAATAACCCTTTGATAATCAATAAAATTCATTATAAAAAATCGAATTAAACATGAACTTTCGGTTTATCAAAAGGACAGGAAGAGTGGGCGAATCGAGGGGTAGATCGCGCCGGAGAACGACAAACCGATGTCGACTCGGTCAGCAGGCGTTTCATCAACGGATTGACAACCTCTTGGCCGGCGTGATAAGTGGTGCGACGTGCAATGTGGCCGGTCGAATCGTATTCTATATAATCCTTGTCCAGGCGGTTTTTCTTGTCAAACCAGCACTCATCCGTTATCCGGCGGTCGTTGCCCGATTCGGAGACCGCATACCGCACACGGCGACAAGATCCGTCGGGTTGATAAAAGCGCTCTTCAGTCGGGAACCCGGATTTGTCATACACAAAATATTTTTGAACCGACTGCGCGCCGGTGGTAAGCTCACGCGACCAGGTGCGCACGCCGTGGACAAAGAAACTCTCCTCGTATGTCCCCTGCCCCCAACTTTTACACAAACCGTGCAAGGCACCGGTCTCGTCATAAAAATCCTGAGAGCGCAAAGCACCGCCGACTTGGAAAGTCAAAGCTTCGCCCACCAAATGATTGTTGCGGCAAGTGTAATCGCACCGTTGGGAACCGTCGGGCCAATAGGAAAATTGACGTCCGACGGGACGACCGTGAACAACTTGACTGATCTCGGAAATATGCCCGTTTTCATGATACTTGATAATCTTACCCTCGGCCACACCGTTCACTTTGGTGCCCTCTTCGGCCGGATTGCCGTTGCGATAATACAAAGTATACGCCCCGTTGCAAATGCCGCGGCTGTCCACAACAAAGCGAGCTTTGACCTGACGCTTGACGCTGAACATGTTTTTATAATACTCGGTTAAAATCATCAATTGCTCCTGAAAAATAATAGAGCTATTGTATCACAAATCGGAAAAATTGTCAACTTTTCCGGAAATTGACAATCTTAACCCGTTGATTTCTATTAAAAATTACTTTTTGTTTTTGGCTTCTTTTTGTGCCTGACCCCAGACAAAAGCGTCGCTTTTTTGTTTGAGCTCGGCCGTCAAAGCCGGCACGCTGCCGCCGTGAGATTGCAGGAAAGTCGTGTATTCGTTGCGGTAGCTCATCGCCATACTGACCCCCTCTACAATAATGTCCACGATGCGGTAGGTGTCGGCTTTGACCCGCAGACGCCAAATGATTTCCACCGGCGGGTTGTGGGGAAATTGGCTGGTGATATAAATAGAGTTCTTCTCGGTGCGCTCGCCGGTGAAAGTGAGGCGCTCACCGTTATACAGATTAAAGCGATCCGCCCAGATCTTGGTCGTAAAGTCCTCAAAGGCGTCCAGGAAAGCCGTGCGATCGGCCGGCGTGGCTTTTTTCCAGTAAACGCCCAGGACGAATTGGCCGATGGCTTTGAGGTCAAGAGCCTGAACATATACCGCACGAAAACGGGTAAGCTTCTCGTCCTGAGAAATGTCGGCGGATAAAATGTCGGTAATCACCGTGTCGGCGGTTTGGCGCACAAACGCCGTCGCCGCGGAATCGGTCCGGGCCTGAACCAAAGCCGGCACCAGCAAAAACCCGAAAACAAGCGCATATAGTTTTTTCATCATGATCTTACTCCTCGTCTGAATCGTCGTCGGGAAAGTCAAAATCATACGCTTGTATGTCAGTTTGCGGTTTCCCGAGGACTGTGTTAATTTCTTTTTGGCGGTTTTGCGTTGTCATCGTGCGCATTGTGGCATACAGATCGGTGGAAGACTTTTTAACCGAATCCACCAAATCCAACGCGCTTTCACGCTTTTGTATGCCGTCCAACGTCCAACGCGTGATTGTGACAGGCCATTTTTCTTCCAGGTAATCTAACGGTTGCAGGAAGTAATCCACGCACAGTCCCGCGGTGTCGCGCAGATTAGAGCTGCCCCAAAACGGCAGAACCAGATAGGGGCCGCCCGAGTGCACGCCCCAAACGGCCAGCGTTTGGCCGAAATCGCGTTTAATCACCGGAATATCCATATGGGTGGCCGTATCAAAAACACCGAAAAAACCCCAGAACGTGTTGGCGGCGAATCGTTTGGTAATGTGCCAGGCGGATTCAAAATCGCCCTGCAACAGCGCATTGGCACCATAGACGGGTTGTTTGAGATTCGCGAAAAAATGGCGCACGCCCGAACGCACCGAATCGGGTGCTACCTGCCGATAGCCGCGGGCCACAGGTTCCAGCACATACTCGTCCGCCGTCATATTAAAACGGAAAATCGCCCGATTCATCGGTTCCAGCGGGTCATTGTTTTGCTGATAAATTTTCAGTTCATCAGGATCGGTGGGACGCGTGGCGCAACCGGTCAATAAAACCGTCGCCAGTAAAAATACCCACCTGCCTGCCGTATGCATTACTTTTTGCCCTCTTTTTTTGCCGGTTTCAGGCGCTTCATCTGGCGACGAATGGCGGGGATAATCTCGTCCGATGTATTCACAAAATCCATCAGAGCCAACTGGTGCGCTTTGGCAAAGCCCTGCTCGGTCATTTCCAACAGGAATTGACGCAATGTGTTATAGTATCCTTCGGTATTCAAAATAATAATGGGTTGATGACTGATCCCCAATTGGCGCAAAACGATGAGTTCAAACAACTCGTCCATCGTGCCGAGACCTCCGGGCAACACCACAACGGCATCGGCCTGTTTGGTCATGGAAACCTTGCGCTCATACATATTTTGAAAAATCTCCATTTTGGACAAGCGCGTGGATAAATCCGGGCGTTCGGTATTAAACAACGATTGAATCGTGGCACCGATGACATAGCCTTCCTCACTGAGTGCACCGTCGGCAACGGCTCGCATCATACCGCGGCCACCCGCGCCATAGATGACTTGGATATTCTCTTCGGCCAAGAGTTGGCCCGTCTTGAATGCTTCGGCCGTAAAAATGTCCTTGTGGCCCGAAGCACCACCGCAAAAAACAACAACAGATTTAATTTGACTCATTTTTTCCTTGCTTTTATGATTTATTTCCGTTAAAACATTTATATATGTTCTAGCGGATTATTTCCGGAAGGTCAAGAAAAATATTATGGGGATACGCATGAAAAAGATATATTTGCTGATTTTTGCCTTGCTGGCGACAGGGCCGGTGATGGCGCAAGAGGATATTCCTTTATTTGATGATGAAGTCGCAACAACGCCGAATCTGGGGCGTGGGGCAACCCCTTTGAAAGAGCTGACTTTGACACCGAAAGAATTACCGGATATTCGAATCTCGCTGGACGATACAAGATCGGCACCGGCGGTAAAGCCGGAAACTCCGACAGTTAAACCCGCCCCGATCGCAAAGACCGCGGATAACAAGCGAATCCTGTTGAACGACGGGGATACGCGGGTGAGTAATAAAACCGTGCAGGAATTGAGTGCCCAGTTGGACGCCGATCGCAAAAAATATGAGCAAGAGCAAGCCGAGAAAGCCCGCGCGGAAGCGGCTAAAAAAGCGCAAGAGGCCAAAGCCAAAAAGGCCGAGCCCGTCATGCCCGAGTCGGTCGCGGATATCTTTGGCAAATTGCACGATGTATCTGCCTTTGATATTTCGGGGGCAATGCTGGGGATGACTCCGGAAGAAGCGGTAGACGCCTTGGTGGAAAACGGCTATACCGTGACGAAAGTGGAGCATAAAATCCCGCTGCACCGAACATCATACTATGATACTGCCTGTCGCCAAAGCGGGGCACGACGCGCCGATGTCATACGCAACTGTATCCGCGATATGGCCGATGACGATGAAGTGCAATATATCAGTTCTATCACTTTGGCACGCCCCGAGTCGGCCGAATATATGCAAGTCCTGTTTTCCAGCTATGAGACGGGCAATCTGGCGTATAAAATCTTTTACGAGAACAAGGGCGATAATTCACTGGCCTTTACACGCAAGAACCTGGCCAAAAAAATCCGCCGGCGCGACGCGTTTTGGAAGATGATCTATGATACCTATGGCTATCCCGATGATAAAGATAACCTGGTGTGGGGAGATGTGCAAAAAGCCTATATGCAGGCACGCATGCAAGGGTCGGCCTATAACGCCTATATCATGATGGAAGATGCGGCGCTGCGGGATTCGGACCTGATTGAAACAGATACCGCGGGGAAAGAATTGCGCTATCGCGTGCCGTTCACCTTTGCGCCCCGGGACGATGAGGATTAAACCATGGCCGGAACAGATTTATCACAATACCTGATCAACTATACCACCGCGGCCAAAGCGGGGCAGTTGACAGAGCTGGTCGGGCGGGAAAAAGAATTGGAACGCCTGATCCATATTTTACTGCGCAGCACGAAAAGCAACCCCGTGGTGGTGGGACCATCCGGTATCGGAAAAACCGCTTTGATTGAGGGGCTGATCGCCTTTATGGCATCGGAAAATGCGCCGGACTATTTACGCCAACGCGAAGTGGTGGGATTGGATGTGCAGCGATTAATGCTGGACTCCAAATCCGATGCGGAATATGCGGAACTGACCAAGCGCGTTATGCAAACCGTGATTGACAGTCATCATCAAAAAGTGCTTTACCTGAAAGATATCAGTTTCCTGGTCTATGTGGATACAAACCCCGAAAATAAAGAGCCGGCAAAGTTCTTGAAACTGGCATTGCTGGATGGGGATTTAAGCTGTATCGTGGAAACGGATACCATGCACTATGTGGGCTTTATGGAAAAAGATACCGCCGTGATGGGGTGCGTGCAAAGTCTGCTGCTGGAAGAACCGACTTTGGACGAGAGCATTGAAATTGTCGGGCAACGCAAGCATCGCTATGAAGAACACTATGACATTAAAATCCCGGACAGCACCGTTAAAGTGGCCTGTCAACTGACACACCGGTATATCAAACAACGCTACTTTCCGGAAAAGGCGTTGGACCTGTTGGACGATTCGTCCAGTTTGCTGATGATGGATATGGCCAAGGGGGACTTGGACCCGGATAAAAATGTGCTGGAAGAAGATTTTTGCAATCGCACAATTGCCAGCTGGACCGGGATTCCCGTGGAAAAAGTAGATGCGGATTCGCGCCGGCGGTTGGCTCATGCGGACGAAATCTTGCGCCAACGCGTGGTGGGACAGGATAACGCCGTGAAAGTGGTGGCCGATGCACTGCGGCGGTCGCGGTCGGGTCTGCAAGATCCGAATCGACCGATCGGGTCGTTCCTGTTTATCGGGACAACCGGGGTCGGTAAAACCGAATTGGCCAAGTCCCTGGCGGACTTTATGTTTAACGACGAAACGGCACTGCTACGGATTGATATGTCCGAATATATGGAGCGGTCGTCCGTGGCACGCTTGATCGGGCCGCCGCCGGGATCTCCGGGGTTTGAGCAAGGGGGCTTGCTGACCGAATCGGTGCGGTTAAAGCCGTTCCAGGTGGTGCTGTTTGACGAAATTGAAAAGGCGCACCTGGATATTTTGAACCTGATGCTGCAACTGTTGGACGAAGGACGATTGACCGACAGCAAAGGCGTAACGGTGGACTTTCGCAACACGATCATTATTTTGACCTCTAATGTGGGGGCGAATTTGCCGAGCTATCAGCGGGTGGAAAAATTGGGCGAATACTTCCGGCCCGAGTTCCTGAACCGCTTGGACGATATTGTGTCGTTCCACCAGCTGAAAGAAGAACACTTGCGCGCGATTGTGGATATTCACCTGAATAAACTGCTGAAACGCGCCAAAGGCGTGGGCCTGAATGTCGTGGTGGACGAAAAAGCCAAAGACTGGTTCGTGGACGAGGTCTTTACCTCAAAGTTCGGGGTGCGGGCGTTAAAGCGTTTAATCCAAGAGCAGGTGGAAACACCGCTGTCTATGCTGATTATGCAAGGCAAGATTCAAGCCGGGCAAGATGTCTATCTGCGCGTGGATCCGAACGCCAAGCGTAAATTGCAGGTGTTGGCACGGACGGTTAAAACCGTGCAGACCGAGCAGGTTGTGCCCCTGGCCGTGCCGGAAGCACAAACCGATGAAGAGCCCGAGAACACTCCTGAGGCAGAGCCTGTGCCGAATGGAGATGAATCAGAATCGGCCGAATCAATTGATGTAGCCGACCACAAAGCGCCGGCGGAAGAAACACCGGCGTCGGAAGCGGACGCGGAAGATCCGGATATGGAATGAACCCTTTGGCCAAGCAATTGCTGAACTGGTTTGCCGAACACGGGCGCAATATGCCGTGGCGGGTGAAAGGCGGAGCGCATTTTGACCCCTATGCCGTGTGGATTTCGGAAATTATGTTGCAACAAACAACCGTCAAAACCGTGCTGGACTATTTCCCGCGATGGATGGCGCGCTTTCCGGATATTCAAACCCTGGCGCAGGCGGACTTGCAGGAAGTGCTGCTGATGTGGCAGGGACTGGGGTATTACACACGAGCCAAAAAAATCCACGAATGTGCGCGGGTGTTGGTTGCCGACTATGGCGGGCAAGTGCCGGCGAATCGCGATGAATTGCTGCGCCTGCCGGGGATCGGGCCCTATACGGCGTCCAGTATTTGCTGCTTTGCGTTTAATATGCCCGAAACCGTGGTGGACGGCAATGTCATTCGCGTGATTGCACGCCTATACAGTTTGACGCACGCCGTGACAAAAGAAGAAATCTATGCCCTGGCGGAGCCGTTGACACCGGCCAAGCACGGAGCGGATTACGCCTCGGCCATTATGGATTTGGGGGCAACGGTGTGCACGCCCGAAAAACCGCTGTGTGCGCGCTGTCCGTGGGCGGGCAAATGTGTGGCACGGCGGGAAAATCTGACAGCGCAAATCCCTCTGATTCAAAAGCCGGTTAAGAAAGCACGCACGGGGGTGGTGTGGCTGATCCGCAACGGCGCGGGGGCCTGTTGTATTCGCAAGCGGGCGGGGAAAGGGCTGTTGTCGGGCCTGTATGAATTTCCGTGGACCTATACTGACGAAGCACCGATCTTTGCGCCCGAATCGGGACGGTATGTGGGGACAGTGGTGCATACCTTTACGCACTTCAAACTGACACTGCAAGTGCGAGAAATAAGGACGGAAAGCCCGCCGGACGGCGGTATTTTCGTGCAACCGGCACAGTTTAAGAACTATCCGTTTTCAACATTGATGAAAAAAGTCATTCGCCTGACGGACAAAGGGAAGGCCTAGCCCTCTTGCGCCAGGTCGGTAAAGCGACTGAATTCGCCGGAGAAGAACAGCTTGACAGAACGGACCGGACCGTGCCGGTTCTTGGCCACGATCACCTCGGCCTGATTGGCGATTTCCTGCTTTTTCTGCTCCCATTCCTGTGTGCGCAGGGCAAACTTTTCGGGAGTCTCGTTTAAGTGGCGCTTGGGCTCGTCATTTTGCAAATAATAAATCTCGCGATAGACAAACATCACGATGTCGGCGTCCTGCTCGATAGAGCCCGATTCACGCAAGTCCGAAAGCATCGGCTTTTTGTTATCACGCTGTTCAACCAAACGCGACAACTGAGACAACACAATGACGGGGACATTCAAATCCTTGGCCATAATTTTAAGCTGACGGGTCATTTCGGAAAGCTCTTGCACCCGGTTTTCGGGGCGACCGCTGGCGGTAATCAACTGTAAATAGTCAATCACAATCAGCCCCAGACCCTTGCCTTTGTCGCGCTTTAAGCGGCGGGCGCGGTTGTAAATGGCCGAAACCGTAATGCCCGGAGTCTCGTCCACATAAAGCGGAGTCTTGTTCAGCAAAGAAACGCCCGCGACCAACTCGTCAAACTGATCATCACCGATACCGCCCTTGCGCATTTTATCACCCGAAATTTGCGCCTTGGCCGACAAGATACGCGTGGCCACCTGCTCGGCCGACATTTCCAGCGAAAATAACAGGACGGACTTTTTCTCGGCGTTGGGCTTTTTGTTTTCGTCTTCAAAAAACTTGGCCGCGTTAAAAGCAATCGTTGTGGCCAAGGCGGACTTACCCATCGCGGGACGGCCCGCCAAAACAATCAAATCCGAGCCGTGTAAACCGCCCAGCAACTTGTCCAAATCGGTCAGACCCGTGGTCGTTCCGGACAAGCCCGTGGGATTCTTCATCGCGTTTTCAACAACGGTCAAAGTCTCGCGCAGGGCTTCGTTGAGTTGTCTGGGTCCACCGTTGGATTCGCCCTTTTCGGCAATTTCGTATAACCGCTTTTCGGCCAGACCGACCTGTTCTATGGCGGCTTCGTCCAGCTTGACCGAAAAGGCATCGTTGACAATGTCGGTGCCCAAGTCTATCAACTGGCGGCGAATGTAGCGGTCCAAAATCAGGTGCCCGTAATCGCCGGCGTTGATAATCGTGGTGGAGGCCGCAGCCAGCTTCATCAGATAATCCGCTCCGCCAACGCTTTTCAGCGCTTCGTCATTGGCAAAAACCGCCTTTAAGGTGACGGGGTCGGCAATCCGGCCGCTTTCAATACAAGTGCGACAGGCTGCATAAATCTTGCCGTGCGCGGCATTAGCAAAATGTTCGGGCATCAAAAAGTCAGAAACTTTTTCCAGTGCCCGGTTGTTGGACAAAATCGCACCCAGCAAAGCCTGTTCGGCTTCTTCGTTCTGGGGCGGTATGCGGTTAGTTTGAACTGTTGTATCCATGGTATCCTCGTGTGATGAAACCTATTGTAGCCGAAAGGACAAAAAAAAGCAACAGATAATTTTGAAAACTATCTGTTGCCCAAGTTCCGGGGAAAAAACTAGAACTTGTATTGAACCTGAGCCCCAAACAGATAGGATTGCAGATTCTTGTATTTAACGCGCGCGGCGGTTGTGTCGCTGGACTCCAAAGCCTTGCCGGTGCGACCGAACATGTGCGAATAGCCCACATCAACCTGCCAATTCTTTTGCGTATAACTGGCCCCTGCGGATAACCAGAAACGATCGTTGTCCGGAATACGAATGGTCCGCGTCGCGTCGCTGTGCGTCGGCGATTCGTCCCAGCCCGTTCCGCAACGGAATGTCCAGCGGTCGTTGTAGTAATAATCCAAGCCCGCCGTCAAAGTCCACGAATTGTCATAGTTGTAAGCCGATACTTTCTCACCACCCGTGGCCGCCAACAAACGACTGTCGGATTTCATCACGAATTCGGGGAAAGATTGGCTCCAATGCGTCCAGCGCGCCGTGCCGGAGAAACCCACCTTTTTATACCGGTGATAAGCCGAAAACGCAATCGTCTCGGGCAAAGCCGGTGAAGCACGGCCGGTAAAGGTGCCGTTCAAAGCACCACCGTAAGCCAGGTTGCCTTCCACTTTGTGGTCGCCCTTGACCTGTTGGGTAGAGCGCAAGCGGTAAGACAAGCCGAAACGCGTGTTCTCGGTCGGTTCATACATCACACCGAACAAACCTGTCTTTGTCCAGCCGTCCAGCTCAAAATCACTGGTCCCGCCGCCGGCAGCCATGGGCAGCGAGTTTGTCATATGGCCGTAAATATAACGCGCAATCACGCCCGCACCGATTGTCCATTGACGGGTCAGCTTATACGCGGCGGACAGGTTGATGTCAATAATGTCCAGTTTGGACAAAATGGCCGTATCCGAACCATACCAATCGGCTTTGTATTGCGTTTTCAGGCCGAACGGCGCATAAACACCCAAGCCCACCGACAACCGATCATTGACGTTATATTGTCCGAACAAGTGCGGAATCGGCGCCCAGAAATTCATTTTTGTATGCGCATCGGGATAACGCGAATCCACGCTGTCCACATCGGACTTAATATTGATCATCGTTAAACCCGTTTGAATACCGGATTGTTTTTTCAAGCTCATACCCGCGGGGTTAAACGCAATCGCGGAATAGTCATCGCCAACGATACCCTGACCCGCATAAGCGCGACCCAAACCCGTGACGGAATAATCATTTAACTGATAACCACCGGCCAGCGCGGGCAATCCAAACGCAACCACAGCCAATCCGGTAATATATGAAGAGATATGTTTCATTAGAACTCCTAAAAAAATTAAAAAGTGCCCCTTGGCACGCAGGGGGTATCTTACTCCATTTGTCATAAAATTGCAACACAAATGTCATAAAATCGTCATATTTGTTGATAATGGATTGAAATTAAAGCAAAAATAATATGGATAAAAGTTTGGGTTGTCGTGGTTTTTAGGAAAAACTATGTGTTATTACAGGAGGAAAAAACTGATGAGCGAACAAAATATTTGCACCTGTGAACCTCGATGCCCGCGTGAAGAACGACCGCCCCTGATCAATGATACAGCATCGGCTTTTGTGGCCGAGGAAACCACGGAAACAATCCACTTCCCGCACGACTATTCGGGGAAATGGGTGATTTTGTTCAGCCACCCGACCGACTTGGCGCCCGTGCGCAAGACGGAGCTGATCGCTTTTTCACGCCTGGTCACGGATTGTCGGCGACTTGATACTGAACTGATCGGCCTGTCGGCGGACAGCCGGCCCGGCCATATCGCGTGGCTGTATGCGATTGAAGAACAAGTGCGGTTTCGGGGCCTGAAAAACATTAAAATCACATTTCCTTTGATCGCGAATCTGGCACATAAAATTGAAAACCGATATGGAGTGCCGCACTCCGCCGGTCATAATAAACCGACAGTGCGCTCGGTCTTTTTCATAGATCCGGACGGGATTATTCGCGCGATTTTATACCATCCGTCCACAACGGAACGGGGCTTTGGCGAAATTATGCGAATCCTGAAAGATCTGCAAGTAGCGGATACTTTTGGGATAACTGAACCCGCCAGTAGGACTGTCGGCAATTCCGCGCCCAAATCAACGCCGCAGACATGGACAGTAGCTCCGCCCGATGAGCACACCAAGCCGGCATCACACAGTCTTGGTTCCTGAGGCCGGATAACCTGTCGCGAAAAGAAATTGAGCAAAAACTGCGTCATCGAAAAGCGCGTGAGCCGAAATAAAACAACACCGGTTTTGCTTGATTTTTTCAAAAAAACAGGCTATTGTGAAATCCGAAAGCGGAAAGGATTACTATGAATCAACGACTGAATCAAATCAAAGAACAATGTGCCGAATGCCAAAAATGTGCACTGGGAAAAACACGGACGAACAGCGTATTCTCGGACGGTGTGCCAAATCACAAACTGATGCTGATCGGGGAAGCACCGGGATTTAACGAAGATCAAACGGGTTTGCCCTTTGTGGGACGGGCGGGGAAATTGTTGGATCAGATTTTGGAATCGGTGGGCCTGTCGCGTCAAAAAAATGTTTATATCTGTAATACCTTGAAGTGCCGGCCGCCCGATAATCGCGACCCGTTGCCGGCGGAAAAAGAAGCCTGCCGTCCCTATTTGGACGCCCAGATTGAGACCCTGAAACCGCGATTGATTATCCTGTGCGGGAAAGTGGCGCTGACTTCGTTTTTGACCGATGCCAAAAGTATCAGTCGCATTCGCGGACAGTGGTTTGACGGTCCCTTTGGCGCCAAAATGATGCCGATTTTTCACCCGTCGTATCTGCTGCGCAACCCCTCGAAAGCCGTCGGGTCGCCCAAGTGGCTGATGTGGCAGGACATCCAGGAGATTAAACGCGCGTATGATGCCTTGGAGGATTAAACTTATGACTTTGCTTTTTATCCTGATATTTTTAGGAACGGGATTGGCGGTGGCGGGTCTGATCACCCTGCGCTGGACAGCAATGACAGAGGTGCCCGCCTGGGGCCGGGTGCTGATTACCTGCGGAATTGCGGCCGTGTTTATGTCGCCGTTTTGCCTGCAACACTTGCCGGCGGCGTTCAACGGCACAGGGCCCAAGATTTTCACAACAATGGCCTACTTCGGCTTTGTCTGCGTGTTCCTGTTCTTTTGCCTGATGATCGCACGCGATGTGGTGTGGATCGGGCTGGGGTGGTTGATGCCGCAAGGGGCCTCGCCCTTTAACCCCGGGGCCGTGATGCGGGCGAATGTCGGCTTGCTGATCGCTGTGATCTTGATGTCGGGGTATGCTTTGTGGGCCGGCACGCGGGTGCCGATGGTGCGCGAATTGACCCTGGCCTCGGACAAGGTGGACAGCCCCCTGACAATCGCGGTGCTGCCGGATATTCATATTCACCGCTTTATCAGCCCGGACAAGTTGGCCGGCATTGTGGCGCGAACAAATGCTTTGAAGCCCGATGCCATCCTGCTGCCGGGGGATATTATTGACGATACGCGGGAAACCGTGGCCGAGCCGGCACAATACTTGGCGGGATTTCGGGCGCCGCTGGGCGTGTTTGCAACCGATGGCAATCACGAGATCTATGTCGGGCCGAATATGGCGCATCACTTATTCCAAGAAAATCATATTACTTACCTGCATAACGACTCGCGGCAAGTGCGACCTGATGTGATCATCGCCGGCGTACCCGATATCCAAAGCACACGCCTGCACCGGCCGCCCGATATGGCACAGGCTTTGCCCGCGGGGACGGCGTTCAAAATCTTGCTGGCACACTCGCCCAAAATGTTTGATATGCCCGGGAATACGGCGGATTTGCAAGTGTCGGGACACACGCACGGCGGGCAGATTTTTCCGTTCCATTTCTTGGCATGGTTATCCAATAAATATCTGGCGGGACTGTATCGGCGGGGCAATCGGACGCTGTATGTGTCGCGCGGGGCGGGACAATGGGGGCCGCAGATGCGGTTATTGGCGCCGTCGGAAATAACGCTGATTCATATTGTGCCGGCGACAAAATGATTTTTTTCTTGACAACGAAGGGGAAAGGGTGG
>CAKQGY010000011.1 GCA_934234055.1 uncultured Alphaproteobacteria bacterium
CCGTCGGAAATAACGCTGATTCATATTGTGCCGGCGACAAAATGATTTTTTTCTTGACAACGAAGGGGAAAGGGTGGTAAAAACAGAATGATATTGAATTTAACTTTTTACAAAAGAGAGCCGAACATGAAATTTTCCTACAATACCCCCCCCCCCCCCGTATGTGTGAATAACCCTTGTTTTTCAAGGAGTTATTGGCGGTTTTTAAAGCGATTTTCAGAGGGCTTTGGTCGGCACCCCGGAGGGCGGGGCGCGGAGTCGTATCGGACGAAAGAACGGATGGCGGCAGGGTTCGGAAGTGAATTGGGGCGATCCTTGGTGGAAATGCTGGGCACCCTGGCCATTATGGGTATCCTGACCATCGGGGGGATTGCCGGATTTAATTATGCTATGAATAAGCAAAGGGCTAATGCCACGGTAAATTATGTGAATCAGTTGGCTGTCCTGGGCACGGGGCAAATGTTGGCGGGGCACAAGCCCTCTATGGTGGATTATCCCAAGCAAACGCCCAGCGGGTATCCGGCGGATATCACCACCGAGGACGGAAAAGATAACCTGTTCTATATAGAAATCGATGAAGTCCCGACTGCGGTATGTGAGGAACTCTTTTCACGCCAATCCGGCTGGAAAATGGTCAATGATATTGGCTTTATCAGTGTGGGAGAAGAAAATATCGGGGCGTGCTCGGACAAAGAAAAAGTCGGTATGTGGTTTGAAATTAAAGCCACGGCGGACAAAGACCCCGAACCGCCCTTCCACTGTAAAAATGATCAGGACTGCTATAACGAAAAAGGCGCAAATTATGTCTGCAATATCCCGCGAGGTGTTTGTGAACTATCCTGTCCGGCGGGGCAAATCTTTACCGGCGGATCGTGCCAAAGCCTGCGCTGCGAACGTGATTCTAGTGCTTTTTTTACATGCTATCTAAACAACAAAATATGCGCCAGACGGTGCACTGTCTCTGATCCGACAGACGCCGGCAACTGCTGGGGTATTTGCGATCCGGCCTACTGTTCGGGTTATGGCGAATGGCAGAAAACCACAATGAACCGGTCCGGTTTCGGGTGTCTGGATAAGTCATCAGGGCTTTACTGTTCCACTTTCAGCAGCGAGGGCTGGTATTGTGCCAGTTCCGATAATCCGACACAAGAATGTTGTATCGGAAAGTCGTTTGGTTCTTGTGATAAAGGTATCTGCGATCAGCAGATGTGTGTGTATGTCGGCGGCACCTTTCAGGGATACCTTTCCAATTATGGTTATTGCAAAGTGACCAAAAACAATTATACGGCCTATTGCACCGTCTGGGATCACCAATGGATGTGCAATTATTCCAATCTGAAAGGATTTACCGGCGATAAAAATTATTCGGCAGCCTGTGGTATATGCTCGGAGTATGACCTGAGCAACGGCGACTGTGGCAACTGCTTTAACGGTATCAGGGATTGCAACTGGGGAACCTATGATTCCGCACGGGATCGGTGCGTCGGCCAGCTAAACGGCACCACCATTTCCTGTGATTCCGCATTTAATTGTTATATAGACAATGACGACGCCAGATGCGGGCAATGCGTTAAAGGTGATCCGCGTAATTGCGAGTATGGCGTATGCGATAAAAGCATTTGCCCTGCGGACGCCGAGTTCGTTAAAGGCAGCAATTATTACACATGCCAATTCACCCGCGGAAACTATGTATTCAGTGGTCGGGCCTGGGGCGGCGTACCCTATGGTTGTTATGTAAAACCCGCAACAGGTGGCAGTTGGCAGCTGTGTGGCACGCGGTGTAATTCCGATTGCACCGGATGTAAAAACTACAATCACCAGGCCTGTGCCACCGCGGGCAAGTGCCTGACCAACGGGGCGGCTATGGATACCGACGGCGACGGTGTGGCGGATTGCGAGTGCCCCGGACAGGCCTCTTACGGCCACTGTTGCGAAGCCGGGCACACCTATATTAACGGGGCGTGTAATCTGTATTCCTGTGGGGCGAATCAGTGTGTCTCGGCCAGCGGTATTTGTCAGAACCTGGGCAGTCAATGGATCCGCGATGAAAACGGCAACTGTAAGGCCAAATAGCGGCACGCTTGCCCTAACAAAAAAGCGACCATCCGGTCGCTTTTTTTAAAACAAGAATACAGGGGTTAAATAAATCCTTTTTCCTTGGCTTTCAGCAAGATCTGCACCCGGTTTTGAGCCCCAAAAGCCCGCAACAGTGCGCTGATATGCATTTTCACGGTCGGTTCGGCCACTCCCAATTTATGGGCGATTTGCTTGTTAGACAGCCCCTGCCCCAGTTGTTGCAGCACTCCCACCTGCCGTGGCGACAAGAACAAGCCGTTCCCCAAAGCATAATCTTGTTTTTGATAAGTTTGAGATACTTCTGACATACGACTCCCCTTTCGTTTGGTCTAGCCGGCCAGCTCTTTTTCCAGCATTTTAATTTTTTCTTCTTTATGCGCAATCCGACGCGAAATCAGATCAACAATCGTTTGATGATCGTTATCTTTGGCCCAGCCTTCAATCATATATAAGGCTTTCAGTTTTTCTTTTTTTGCCTCCAAAATAAACTTCTTCATTTCTTCCGGAAACTCAGGCCACGCTTTCTTAATTTCCGATTTGAGCAATTTTTTTTCATCATCGGTCAATTTATTCATATCTGTGTTTGTCATTTTGTCTTCCTCCTATGGTTGTTGAAATAACATAAAACAGGTATGACTTTATCCCCGATTTGTCAAGGGTTCGCGGGTTGTTTTATTTCAACAACCCTTTTATTCCCCCGATTGTGCCCTTGGCCGAGTCCGACAAACTGTCTAATCCGGTGGAGAGCAATTTTTCGGCTCCCTCTACGCCCTGCTTGGCTAAATCGGCCACCGCCCGGGCCATTGCCTTTACAGATTCGGCCGACACCATATTCAAGATGTCCGCAACCGCTTCACCGACGGTTTTACCCTTCTTTTCCTCGCCGATGCCGGTTTTATGAATATCCGGCAATGGGATGGCGGCTGTCTTACCACCGACTCCGACAGACAAGCGCGAATCCGCAATCGTCAAGTCTTTGATAATGACTTTTTTGCCCCCGCTTGATTGCGCCGTCGACTTTTGCGCCGCCGGCTTATCCGCCTTGGCTGACGATTTGCCACCGCCCAGATAAGCATTGATATTTTGTTGCAACGCGCTGACATTACTGTCCAGGCTGTATAGATTCTTTAATTCCGCCGACACGGCCGTTCCGGTGATTTTAACCTGCTTGACAATAATTTTGTCGCTTAGAATCGAGCGAGGCTCGAACAGCACCAACACCCGCCCCAGTTCAAAGATGTTTTGATCACTGAATCCCCGCGGGTTCCCGATTTTCAGGCCGACAACCTCCACTCGCCCGTTCAGCAATGACACGTCCACTTTATCCACCGATGCCGTCGTTTGCGTCATCTCCGGCACAAAGCGTCCGATCCCGTATTTTACAATATCACCCAGATAGTAATAAATGCCCGCCAACGCCAAAACCGCAATTACCACCAAACCCAGCACGCATTTAACAATCCGTTTCAGCCAAGATGTTTTTTTCTTTTTTGTCATAATGTTATCCTTTCTTTTTTAGAGAGTATAAGTTCTTTTTTACTATTTTGCAAACTGTTTTTCAAAGTTGCCGCTGCTTGTTTGCGGTAGTTTTTGACCGGCTTTTAAACGCGACAAAATATCTGCCGCTTGCTCGAACGTATAACGCCGACGACAAAAATCCACACGGTATCCCCACGCCGGAATTGTCAGGCCCACGGGCGGCACGGCAAAGGCACGCTTGGCAATAACGGCGGTTTGGCAATTTTCAGAAATCAGTAAATACTGAGCCTTGTCCGACGACAGTTCGGTTTCCAATCGTCCTTTGGGACAAACACGACAATCATTTTCCCGCACGCAGTTATCCGATAAAAACAGCGGAATATCCTGATACACGACCAGCACCGTCTGGGTTGTTTTTTGAGCCAATGCCCGAATGTTATCACCGGTATCTTCCACCGAGAATGCCACCCGCGTTGCCCCGGTTTCCAAGGCCTGTTCGATTGCTTGCGTGTTCATCATTGTGATTGTATTGTCCAGCGTTATTTCCGCCTCTTTGGGCAACATCGCCCACCCCGCGAGATTCCCGATCTCCCAGTGTTTATAGCCCGCCTGATACAACCGATCAACCATCCTTTGCCACGGGCCTTCGGGACGCAGCACCGCCGGTAAGGCCAGCCGCAATTTATCCTTGGGCAGCAAAGCAATCTCCGCGGGCATGGTTTGCGGCGTTGTCACAAAAATCAACTCGTCATAACCGTCCAACTGCCGTGCCAGGGACAAGTCATCCGTCTTAATAATCCACCGAGGCTTGTTATTCCCCCGGTGCAATAACGGCGTTGCCGGCATATCATAATCCGTTTCCAGAACCGGAATGGCCTCGTATAACCGCCGGCGCAGGTTATTCAGCACTGAAACCGGCACGAACAAAGCCCGCGGATTATGCACCCGCAGTTCCTTCAATT
This sequence comes from uncultured Alphaproteobacteria bacterium, assembly GCA_934234055.1. GTDB lineage: Bacteria > Pseudomonadota > Alphaproteobacteria > CAAHEQ01 > UBA3637 > CALXZG01. Next base: position 4,518 of record CAKQGY010000011.1, read on the forward strand.
CAAATACCGTATCACCCGTCTTGGCAAAGGCCGATCGCACGGCCGCCTCCGTTTTATCCGGATTTTGAGCCGGATTAAACCGCCCAGCCTCGTCCACAGACACCGTATCCGTGCAAGCCATAATCCGATCCGGTTCCACAAACACATCTACCGCTATTTCCTGCCGGTTTTTATAGATTCCGGCCTTCGGTTTTTGATATGAATACGCCCCCTTTACGCGTGTAGACGATGCCAAATACACCGTCCAGCCCTTTTGGATAAAGGGGTGATGCGGCGGCAGCGCCACCGTCACGGTCTGTCCGGCCGGCACCTCATAGACTTTTTTACCGTTCACCGTCAGGTTTTCGGCCGAAAAGCCAAACGGCTTGGGTGTCCCGGGAATATCAATCTGAATCCCGTCATAGCGCGCCACCGGCATTTGCGGCTTAAAAGTAATCGTATGGTTGAAAATCTTATCCACTGTCCCGATTTTCAAGCCCCGGTGCCCCACAAAATCCGGATCAATCACATCTTTGCGCCGGCCGTTTAAGTGCAGTTTCGTCCAGGGCCTTGCAAAGATTTGTTTCAAGTTATCCGCCAATGTCCCGTCCGATTTTCCGGTATCCAAAATCCGCCGATAATAATCCGTCACCGCACCGACATACAGGGCTGTCTTTTTACGGCCTTCAATTTTCAGCGACAAACCCTTTAATTTCAGCACTTCTTGTTCCAAGGCCAAATCTTTCATGGAAAACGGGTGATACTGCCGGCCGTTCATTTTGAACTCGTTGCGACACGAATACACACATCGCCCGCGGTTCGCGCTGCGCCCCGTGGTCAGGGACGAGAACAAACACAGCCCGCTGTAAGAATAGCACAACGCCCCATGCACGAACACTTCCAATTCAATGTCCACCTCTTTTTGGATTTTTTGAATCTCGTTCAAGGTCAATTCCCGCGCCAACACAACACGACTAAATCCCAGTTTTTTCAGTGCCGACGCGCCCGCTGCATTATGCACCGCCATTTGCGTGCTGGCGTGCAGAGCCAGGTTCGGAAAAGTCGTCCGAATTAAACGTGCCACACCTAAATCCTGAACAATCAAAGCATCCACATGACACCGATCACACACCGCCAACAATTCAAACAGCAGCCCGATTTCGTCTTCCTGAATCACCGTATTCATCGTCACATAGATTTTCTTGCCCAGGTGATGCGCATAGGCCGTAATTTCATCCAATTCCTCGGGTGAAAAGTTGGTTGCTTCGGCGCGGGCCGAAAATTGACGCAAACCTAAATATACCGCGTCTGCCCCAAAATAAAGCGCGCTGTATGCAGCTTCCAAATCGCCGGCCGGCGATAACAATTCCGTTTTCATTTCATCTCCTCCAAAGTTCCTTCATTCGCATTCAGGCACACCGGTTTACCGATCGGAATCACCGTCTCCCCGTTTTTATGTCCGTATTTCAAGCCCGACACCACCGGTATTTGTAGGTTTGCCGTATAATCGCGCAACACTTCTGCAATCGTGCCGTCCTTGCCCGACTTGGCCACACAGGTGGAAAAATCCCCCAGCACCAAGCCCGCGATTTGCGATAACACACCCGATAATTTTAGGTGCGCCAACATTCTGTCCACCTTATAAGGCTCTTCATTAACTTCTTCTAAAATCAAAATCTTGCCGGTCATATCCGGAAAATACGGCGTTCCGATCAGCGAAGCCAAAACCACCAGGTTTCCACCGACAGACACACCTTGTGCCCGCCCGGTTTGAACTGTCTTTAATCCGATCACCCGAACGCGTTCTCCTGATACCACACGCCAAAAAGATTCACACGTGACGGGGCGCTGATCGGGCAACCAAAAAGTCGCCTGAACCCCCGAATAACCGATAATTCCCGACCGTGTATACAGAGCGGTTTGCAACGCTGTGCCGTCCGAAAAAGTAAAAAATGGTTTGCGGTGTTGACTTAAAAACGCATAATCCAGTTTATCCAAAATCCGCGGACTGCCATAACCGCCGCGCACAGTCATCACCGCGTCTACGCTGTCGTCCACAAAGGCGCGCATTATATCGGCCGCCCGATCTGCATCACAGCCGGCCAGGTATCTGTCCTTGTCCAAAGCATGACTGCCCACATGAATCTGACAGTCCCTTTCGGCGAACAAAGCGTGCAATTTTTCTAAACCGGCCGGTGTCAATTCAGATGCCGGAGAGGACGGCGCTATCAAGGCTATCTTCATGGTATTTCCCTCTTCTTTTGATGATGTTGATAAAAAACTGTTGCCATTTTCAAAATTATCCTATAAAATAAGTGATACGGATATTTTACCCGAAACAAAAACAAAAGTCAATTCCAACCCAAGGAGGTTTTTATGATTCGATTTGCTTTTATCGGTTTGGCACTGTGTTTTCTGGGGGGGGCTGCCCATGCTCAAACCGCTGATTTATTTCCGGAATTACAGGGCAAGTTTCAACAACCGGCCGCAACAAAACCGGCCACCGTCAATGAATTAGACAGTGCGGATTTATTTCAGGCGCCTGATACACCGGTGGGGGAACCTGCGGCAAAATCACCCGCAATACCAACCAAAGCCGAACCCGTGATTCCAACGGCCGAACAAGATGAAACCGGCGAAAATAATTTGAAAGTGGAAATTCAAAATATCAATGCAACGCTGACTTTGGCGCGCAATTTCTCGTATGGCAAGGCCGACATTGTTGTGAAAAATGAGACAAATCAACAGCTCAACCTGTTAGTGATTGATTTGACCTACGGCGAAACGACAACACAAATCACTTTCTCGAATGTGCCAAAAAAACAAGAGCAAACACAGGCATTTATGATGATCGGACCCGATTGCGATTATATGGATACCCTGCCGAAAATGGAGGTTAAAACCTGCAAATTGGGCAAGCTGTCGGATGAAGCCTGTAAGAATCGGGTGCAACTGACCCCGCTGCAATGAAACGGTATTTTTGGTGTTGGATTTTTGTCGCCCTGATAACACTGATAACGGATCAGGCATGGGCCGGTTCGGTTTTGTCGGACAAGGATGTGCACCTGTATCAACAGATTTTTGACCTGCAATCCCGGGGGCTATTTCAAAAGGCTGACAAACTGCGATTTCAGGTGCAAAATCCGGTCTTGGAGGGGTATGTCCTCTATGATCGCTATTTTGCCAAGGGATACCACACCAAAAAATCCGAAATAACCGCTTGGATTAAAAAATATAATTCTCTGGCCGTTGCGGGTGATGTGTATGCGTTGGGCCGTCAAAAAAAAGCCGCGCTTCCCGTGCAGCCCACCAACTTGTTCGGCAGTCGTTCCGGAACTTGCTCGGGTGTTTTCCGGCCCGAGCCCATAGACCTGATTCGTGATAAATCTTTTTCCTATTTGTCCGCACCGCGCCGCAAACAGGCCAAAAAGATAATGCATCAGATTTACCGTTATATCAATCGCGGTAAAACACTTTCTGCCCGCAAGTTGGTTGAATCGCCCCAGGCCGCCAACCTTTTTTCCTATGAAGATCATGACTCGGCTCGAACAGCGTTGGCTTTTTCATATTTTATTGACGGTGAAGACGCCAAGGGCCTTGCCTTTATCCGCCCGGTTTTAGAGCATTCCGGCGACAAGATTCCCCAAGCCTATTGGGTCGCCGGGCTTTTGTCGTGGCGCACCGGCAACTATGCCGATGCTCATCGCTATTTTGCAACGGCTGCCGACCACCCCAAGACCTATCCCCTGCTTCAAGCTGCTGCCTCGCTGTGGGCGGCCAGATCCGCTTTGAAACAAGGCGATTTTGATCATGTCGCACCTTATTTGGAAAAAGCAGCCGCCTATCCGCGCCTGTTTTACGGAATTGTAGCAATGCGTATGCTGGCACGCGATTTGAATCATGTCTGGGATGAACCCGCCCTGCCCAGCGACGATGTCAGCGCTGATTTTTCACACCCGACCTTGGAACGGTTTTACGCACTGGATCAAATCGGCAAAACCGACTGGGCCACACGCGAATTATCCAAGCTGTATTTAGAAGCCGATGATGAGGGTAAAGGGATTCTGATGCTGATTTCCCAGCAAAACGGCTTTGGTGATGACCTGCGCGCCCTGACCGGCAAAATAGAGAATTCCAACTTGCGCTATCCGGCACCGAACTGGACACCTACGGACGGATGGAAGATTGACAAAGCCCTTGTCTATGCCTTTGTGCGCCAGGAATCGTGTTTTAATCGCCGCGCGGAAAGTTCTGTCGGGGCTCTTGGCCTGATGCAACTGATGCCTGCCACAGCCCGGGAATTGGCGCGGACAATGTCCTATCCGTTCAAAAAACAGCTCTTAAAAGAGCCCGAATATAACCTGTCCTTGGGGCAGAATTACCTGTTGAAACTGATGCAAAACCCTGAGATTGGCGAAAATCTGATTTTCCTGGCGGTGGCCTATAACGCGGGTCCGGGCAATTTGGCCAAATGGAAAAAGCGTATGCGGTGCGAGGATCCCATGCTGTTTTTAGAGAGCATCCCGTCGCGCGAAACCCGCAGCTTTGTAGAGCGCATTATTGTCAACTATTGGATTTATCGCAATTTAATGGGGCAACCTTTGGCGGATTTGGATATGGTTGCCACGGGACAATGGCCGAATTATCGTTCGTTTGAGTGCTCCCCGACCGCCGTGGCCGAATAAACACTTGTTTTTTGGCACAAAGTATGCTAGAATACGCCCGATATTTTTTGAAAGAGGTTTAATATGCAATTTATCAAAACGCCCGTCAAGGGCATGCCCGAACAACTCCCCGAGGATATGGCCACCCGCGAATACGTGATGCGCCTGATCAAAGACGCCTATCGCGCCTATGGGTTTGATCTGATTGAAACACCGATTATGGAGCATATTGAAAACCTGACAAACAAGTCCGGCGGCGAGAACGAACAACTGATTTTCAAGATTTTAAAACGAGGCGAAAAGTTGGCCGAGGCTGCCACACCCGATCAAATGTGCGATTCGGGTCTGCGGTATGATTTAACGGTGCCCTTGGCACGGTTTTATGCGAACAATATGGACAAACTGCCCAACCCGTTCAAGGCTTTTCAGATGGGCCCCTCTTTCCGCGCAGATCGCCCGCAAAAGGGACGCTTCCGTCAGTTTACACAGTGTGATATTGACATTCTGGGCGACGCTTCCAACTTGGCCGAAATTGAGTTGATTACCGCCACGTCCGAGATGCTCAACCGCCTGGATCTGGGGGCCTTTACCGTGCGCGTGAATGATCGTCGGTTGTTGAAAGAGTTGGCTCTGAGCAGCGGCTTGCCGGCGGACAAACTGGACACCGTGTTTATCATTCTGGACAAAATGGACAAGATCGGCGTCGACGGCGTGCGGGATACTTTGTTGCAAGAGGGATTTGACCCGGTCGCCGTTGAAAAATACACTGCCCTGTATGCCGGATTGGATCAAACATTCACTTCGGCGGCGGCCTTTTTATCCGCCCGCGGTTTAACCCCGAACGACCCGGAGATCGTTCCGAATCTGGACACGATTATCCAAACCGCTTCGGCACTGATGGGAGAAAAGGGACGCATTATTTTCGACCCGACCTTGGTGCGGGGCATGGGCTATTACACCGGCCCGATTTTTGAAGTCAGTTTAGAGCGTTTCCAATCGTCCGTTGCCGGTGGCGGCCGCTATGACAAGATGATCGGCAACTATTTGGGCAAGCCCGTTCCGGCCTGCGGATTTTCCATCGGACTGGAACGAATTCTGGCGGTCTTAAAGGACGCCGGCTTTCGCGCACCCGAATCGCAGGAAAACACGGCTATTTTAATTGACAAGCGTCTGGACGACTCGCGTATTTTAGAGGCCTTAAAACAAGCACGCTCTTTACGCGAATCGGGGGTGCGCGTGTTGGTGGCGCGTCGTAATGCCAATGCCAAGTTCCAAAAAGAACAACTTGCCCGCGCCGGCTATACCCGCTTTATTGAGGTGTTCAAGGACGTGTATCAATAACCGCCCCCCCCTTGCAGCGAGCGGCCGTATTTTATGAATCTTTGAGGATATAACCGCGTCCCCAAACGGTGTGGATATATTGCCGTCCGCCGGTCAAGCGCATAATTTTTTGGCGGATTCGGCACAAAAAGACATCAATGATTTTAATTTCCGGCTCGTCAATCCCGCCATACAGATGGTTCAGGAATTGTTCTTTGCTGACCGGAGCCCCCTGTCGCAGGCACAATAACTCTACCAAAGCGTATTCTTTCCCCGTCAGGTGCAGCGTTTTACCGCCGACCGAGACCAGCTTTGTGTCCAGATTGACCAGCATATCGCCGATTCGCACCACCGAATCCGCGAATCCGCGCGACCGCCGAATTACAGCCTGCACCCGCGCCAGCAGCTCATTTTTATCGCAGGGTTTAACCACATAATCGTCGGCTCCGGCAGTCAGACAAGCCACTTTGTGCGGCACGCCCGACAACTCTGATATCATAATCACCGGCGTTTTAATCCCGGCATTTCGGATTCGGCGCAGCAATTCCGTGCCGTTTTTATCCGGCAGCAGCACTTCTGACAAGATAATATCGTAATCATACAGCTTTGCCAAGTCCGTTCCGTCATCACCGTTCGCGGCCGAATCAACAGAAAAGCCTTTGCTCTTCATAAAGAAGATCAGGCTTTGGACGAACGATTTATCGCTATCAATAAGAAGGGCTCGCATATTGTTTTTTTCCTTATATTTCAGGATACCTGATTTTTTTTTGAAAAGCAAGAAAAAGTATCGGGAATAAAAAATAATACGATTGTATTTGTTTTTCTGCTTTTTTTGCTTGCAAACGATTTTTTATAATGGTAGACTGAGGACTGCCCGTAAATATTAATGTATATTCTTCAACTCAACAGAAAGGAGATAATTATGAAGAACAGCAAGACAACAATTAAGGAATTGACGGCAAGATACAGCGCTATTTTACGCAAGTGCGCCTTTTTAAACGCCGTGATTTTGGCTGGGTTTGCCTTTGCGACACCGGCCTTGGCAACTGATCGCCAATATATTACTTCGAATACAACAATTTCAGGTGTAAATGTAGCCGATAACGAATTTAAAGCTGCCGAAGGACGGACAGATAAAAACAAAGGGTTTGGTGGTTATGCATTTGTCAAGGGTGCGACACTGACTGTTGATAATTCTACTTTTAGCAACAATACGTTTGAAGATGGATCTGCCGGGTCAATTTTTGCTTCGGGTATAGATGATAACACTATTTTGAAAATTTCAAATTCAACATTTACAAACAATCACAACGCTTATGATGGCGGTGCTGTTGGCGGATATGGAATTCAACAAATAACCAATTCTGTTTTTGAAGGGAATACTGCTGCGCTTAGCAAAGACGCTTCGGGCAATTACACAGTCGTCAATGCCGACAGCAATCCTGTCGGTGGTGGGGCTATTTCCTTTGGGGCTCAATCAAATTCCGATATTGGATCTGTAACAGACACGCTATTCAAAAACAATATTTCAGGAAATAACGGTGGTGCAATCGGAACCCGTCTTGGAACACGACCTGATGGTGGATATGCTGCCGACAACTCAAAAGCTCTGTTAAACATTGCGGCTAATTTTAGCGGCAACAAAGCCTATGGTAATGGCGGAGCGATTTATAACACTTTCTATGCTAATAACAATTTGGGATTGGGTAATGGTGTTACGGTTACGGGGGCTTTTGATTCCAATACAGCCACAAACGGAGGGGCTATCTACAATGATGGTGCAAAGGATAAAGCAGGCAACAATGGCGGAATAATGACCATTTATGATTCCTCTTTTACCGGAAATAAAGCCACTGGTTTTGGTGGTGCTATTTTCAACACCGCCGGCGCAAAACTGACGCTGGGGAATGGTATAACCTTCACAGGAAATGAGGCCACAAAAGCAGCAGGCGCCATCTACAATGGTGGTTATATTGCAAAAATGGATAACATTGTTTTCGAAAACAACAAAGCGCTTCAGGGGGGTGCCATTAATAACGCCAAACCCTCCGCTGCCTCAGAAACAGGAACCATTGAGGCTATTGAAAATAGTAAGTTCATTGGTAATAGAGCTGAAACCAGTCAGGGCGGAGCTATCCGAAATCAGGGCATCATAAAATCCATTAAAAACACCTTATTTGAAGCTAATGCCGCCACAAACGGAGGGGCTATCAATAATGGTACTTGGGGTGCTATTGATAACATTGAAAGCATTGAGACAGTGAAATTTATCAACAATACCGCCACTACGGGTTCCTTACAACAAGGTGGGGCTATTGTAAATGCCGGCAAAATTGGTAGTATTAAAAATGTGATTTTTGAAGGCAATAAAGCCGGGAAAATCGGTGGTGCCATTGTAAATACAAAACCACAAGGAAATCCAAATTCCAGCATTGCTTTCATTGATACACAATTCATTAATAATGAAGCCGGCACAGCGGGTGGTGCCATTCATAATGCTTTGGAAGGTATTTTATCTTTCTCGGGTAATACCGTTTTCTCGGGCAACAAGGCCGGTGGTGTCTTGAACGATATTTACAATGACGGTAAATTGTCTGTTGACGGCACATTGACTTTGGATGGCGGTATCACGGGTAATGGTGATATTACATTCGCGGCGGGGTCAACCCTGAATGCTACCTTGCAAACAACAACGATTTTGGCCAACTCTTTGACCACAAACGGCGCAACATTAAACTTGACATTGGCTAATGGTGTGGCAGACGGCTCTTATGATTTCGTCACGGCAAATACTATTGACCAAGCGTTTACGTTGACTGAAAATAGTTTGTATAATATAACAATGGAAGATAACGGTCAAATCACGCTTGCACGTAAAGCCACCGATGAAATCTCCTCGGGGGCGGGTCTGTCCGATTCCGAAGCAGCGGCGATTATCGCAGCGTCTCAATCCACGGTCAACAATCCGGTTTTGGAACAAATGACTGCCGCTTTACAATCGGGTGATACTGATACAGCCAAGACTTTGGCCGGCGCCATCAACCCGACCGAGGCCGCAACTCAGCAAGTTGCCGCCAACACCAACGCTATCGGTGCAGCGGTCCTTAATCGCTTGTTCGCTTCGGGTCCGGCCATGGTGGCTCGTCCGGCTCAAAACGGCCGTTCCGGCGGTGATATCAAGTCCAAACTTGCTCCCTGGGTCCAAGGGTTGTATACCAAAACGCATAACACCCAAACGGTCGGTTTTGACGCTTACAGCCGCGGATTCGCGTTCGGTGTTGACTCGGATATCACCAACGCGGTCAAGGTCGGTATCGGTTATGCTTATACAGCTACCGACATCAAGAGCAATCGTAAAACCCAAGTTTATGGCGATAACTACTTTGTTTACGGGCAATACAAACCCCACAATTGGTATGTCAACGGTATGTTCAGCTATGGCCACGCCAACTATAAGGAAGCCACAGTCGCTACAACCGCTAAATACAATGTGGACAACTATGCCGCCCAAATCATGACAGGGTATGACTATGGTATTGCAAATAACTATGCCGGCGTCCGCTATAACTATATCGATACGGAAACCTATAACAACGGTGTCGCCGATATCAAGACCAAGAACGCCCAAATCGGCACATTGGTCATCGGTACCAAGATTTCCAAGGACTTCAAACCGGCCCGCGGCGTCTTGTTGACACCCGAATTCCGGTTGGCAGGCACCTATGATGTCAAATCCGACAACAACAGTGCCACCGTTGCGGTTATGGGCGCCTCGTCCACCTATTCGGTCACAGGCGAACGCCTCAGCCGTGGTGCGATTGAAGCCGGTGTCGGCTTGACAGCCAACATCAAACGCCTGGAACTGTCGCTGGGGTATGATACCTCCGTGCGGAAGCGCAACTTCTCGCAAGGCGGTATGGTCAAAGCGAAGTATAACTTCTAGGGCAACCACACCAAAAACCCCGAGAGGCAACTCCCGGGGTTTTCTTTATGCGTTTTCAAATCAATTATTCGGCACTTAAATCCATGGCATACCCGGCCGAACGCACCGTGCGCACAATATCGGCCTCTCCGCCCGCGTTCAAAGCCCGCCGCAACCGCCGGATATGGACATCTACCGTCCGCAATTCCACAAACACGGATCCGCCCCATACCGCTTTCAACAGGTATTCCCGCGACAACACCTCTCCCGGCTTTTCCATTAAAAATTGCAACAATCGAAACTCTGTCGGCCCCAGATGCACCACACGATCCCCACGCGTTACACGCATCTTGCCGTAATCTATTACCATATCGCCCAACCGTTTTTTCTCGGCCGGTGCCGAAACGGGCTGCACCCGTCGCAACAGGGCTTTAATCCGCGCCATCAGCTCGGGAACAGAGAACGGTTTGGTCATATAATCATCGGCGCCATAGGACAAACCCTTCACCTTGTCCGACTCGTCCCCGCGCGCCGTCAGCATAATAATCGGCGTGCTGCGAAACTCAAAGGTTTTACGCATTTCCCGACACAGGTCCACCCCGGTCATATTCGGAAGCATCCAGTCCAACAAAATCAAGTCAGGCTTCTCTGTCCCCGCCACACGCATAACCTCTTTGCCGTCCGAGACTGAAACCGTCGTAAATCCCTGTTTTCCCAGGTTATATTTCAGCAATGTCACCAAACCGGCTTCATCTTCTACGATTAAGATTTTTGTCATTTTTTCAACCTTTCAATGGCCTCGGCATAGTTTTTGGCGCCAAAGACATAACTTCCCGCGATCAGAATATCTGCCCCGGCCAACCGACATGCCGGCGCGGTTATATCGTTGATTCCACCGTCCACAGCGACTTGAACCGGCTTTTTCCCGATCAGATCCTTTAATTCCGCAATCCGAGCGATGGCTTCTTTTTGAAAAACCTGACCGCCGAACCCCGGCTCAACAGACATCACCAAGACCGTATCAATCATCGGCAGGAACGGCAGCAATCGGCTGATCGGTGTTTTCGGCCGCAACGACAACCCCACCCGGCATTTTTCTTTCCGAATCAGGGATATCAGATCCTCCACTTTGTCCGCGCACTCGATATGCACCGTAATTTCGTCGGCACCTGCCCGGGCAAAAGGCGTGATATACGCCGCCGGATTTGTCATCATCAGGTGTGCCTCAAACGGCAGCGCTGAATATTTGCGCACCGCCCGCACCACCATCGGTCCAAAGGTTAAATTCGGCACAAAATGCCCATCCATAATGTCCAGATGTATCCGATCGGCGCCGGCGGCGGTTATTTTTTTGATTTCAGTGCCCAACCGAGCAAAATCGGCAGAGAGAATACTGGGTGAAATTTGAACCATCATTTTTCCTTTCTGTCCCCAGTATACCGAAAAAATCCCCCAAAATCAAGCGCTAAAAAATCCGCCCCCGAAAAAGCATCGCTCTTTTTTTAAAAAGATGAGTTAATGCTTGACTTTTCCGCAAAAATGCCCTATGTCATAACATATTATCTTATATCAGTCCAAAGTTTACATAAAGGAATATCATGAAACTGAAAAATCTGTTTGGCTCGGCTAACGACCGCTATCTCAACAAGTTCAAAAAAACGATTGCTAAGATCAACGCATTGGAACCCGAAATTCAAGCTCTCTCGGACGCAGATTTGCGGGCCAAGACCACTGCATTTCGGGAACGCCTGGCTCGGGGCGAAACTCTGGACGATCTGTTGCCCGAGGCTTTTGCCGTCGTGCGCGAGGCTGCCAAACGCACCTTGGGCTTGCGGCCGTTTGATGTGCAGTTGCTGGGCGGTATTGTTCTGCACAACGGCAAGATTGCCGAAATGCGCACGGGCGAAGGGAAAACGCTGGTTGCCACCCTGCCGGTGTATTTGAATGCACTGACGGGCAAAGGTGTCCATGTCGTTACGGTTAACGATTACCTGGCCAAGCGCGACAGCGAATGGATGGGCAAGATTTACCGTTTCTTGGGTCTGACGGTCGGATGCCTGGTGCACGAGTTAAACGATGCCGAGCGCAAACAGGTTTATGATTGCGATATTACCTATGCCACCAACAACGAGCTGGGCTTTGACTATTTGCGCGACAATATGCGCCTGTCTGAGAAAGCCATGGTGCAGCGGCCCTTTAACTATGCCATCGTGGACGAGGTTGACTCCATCTTGATTGACGAGGCGCGCACACCGCTGGTTATTTCGGGTCCGGCTGAAGATTCGTCCGAACTTTACCGAACCATAGATAAAATAATGTCCGGTATCCGGCCCGAGCATTACGAAAAAGACGAAAAGCGCAGAACTGTCACTTTAACGGATTTGGGCGTGGATTATGTTGAGGGTCAACTCCTCAGCGCCGGTCTGATTCACGGATCGCTTTACGATATTGAGAATATCTCGTTTGTGCATTATGTGGAGCAAGCCTTGCGCGCTCATACCGTTTTGGAACGCGATGTAGATTATTTGGTCAAAGACGGCAAAGTTATGATTATTGACGAATTCACCGGCCGGATTATGGAAGGACGCCGCTACGGTAATGGCCAACATCAGGCCATAGAGGCCAAAGAGGGTGTGGAAATACAACCGGAAAATCAGACAATCGCGTCCATCACATTCCAAAATTACTTCCGCCTATATCCCAAATTGGCGGGTATGACCGGCACCGCGATGACCGAGGCCGCCGAATTTGATAGCATCTATCACCTGGATGTGATTGCCATTCCGCCCAACAAGCCCTCGGGCCGAATTGACGAGCAAGACGTCATTTATCGCACCGCCGATGAAAAAAACAGCGCCATTATTGACGAAATCATCGCCGCGCACAATCGCAATCAACCTATCCTGGTTGGCACACCCTCCATTGAAAAGTCCGAGATTTTGGCGGACCTGTTGCGCAAGAAAACCAACATCCCGTTTAATGTTTTAAATGCCCGTCATCACGAGCAAGAAGCCCAAATCGTGGCCCAAGCCGGCCGCCCCGGCGCTGTCACGATTGCCACAAATATGGCAGGGCGCGGAACGGACATTCAGCTGGGCGGTAATTTTGAAATGACATTGGCCGAGGCCAAAGCCGAAAACCCGAACTTGGACGAAGCAACATTGGAGCGTCAAGTCCGCGACGAAATCGCCCGCAACAAAGAAATCGCACTCCAAGCCGGCGGTCTTTATGTTCTGGGATCCGAACGGCACGAGAGCCGCCGAATTGACAATCAATTGCGCGGCCGTTCCGGTCGTCAGGGTGACCCGGGCCTCAGCAAGTTTTATGTCTCTATGCAGGACGACCTGATGCGGCGATTCGGTTCCGAGCGAATCGGCAACATCCTGAAAACCATGGGTATGCCCAACGGCCAAGCCATTGTCCACCCCTGGATCAGCAAAGCCATTGCCAAAGCCCAACAAAAAGTTGAAGTCTTCCATTTTGACATACGAAAGAATCTGTTGGAATATGATAACGTTATGAATGACCAGCGCAAGGTCATTTACGAACAACGGCGTGAATTGATGGCTGCCGACAATGTGGACGATGTCATTCAAAGTATGCGCGAAGATTGCGTCCGAAACCTGATTTATTCGTTGGCACCCGAACGGTCTGTGCCAGAGGATTGGAATGCCGACCAACTGCGCCAAGAAACGGCGGCCTTACTGGGCCTGGACATTCCGTTCAGTTCCTGGGTGGCTGAACCCGGTATGATCCCGGAAACAATGGTTGAGCGCCTTTGTTCTATGGCGGACAAAGCTTTGCAGACCAAAATGGCTCTCATTCCAAAAGATGCTTTTACCGAGGTAAAAAAAGAAGTCATTCTGCATTCAATTGATATGTGTTGGAAAGAGCATTTGCAAACACTGGACTTCTTAAAAGGATCTATTGGACTGCGCCTGGTTGCTCAACAGAACCCGCTCACAGCCTATAAACAAGAGGCTTTCCGCCTGTTTGAGGGGATGCTCTCTCGTGTGCGAGAACGTGTTACTAAAATCATGGCCTTTGCCGAATTTCAAATCAAGCAACCCGACCCACAACCGGTACCGCCTCCGCCCCCGGCGAATCAGGCCGAACCGACCTCGGGCACGCCTCGGGCGCCTTTTGACCGCGCCATTTCGCGGAATGCACCGTGTCCTTGCGGCTCGGGTAAAAAGTATAAGCATTGCTGCGGTAAATTGACCTAGTTTAACAAATTTTGGATCAATCCCTGAACGGCGAAAGAGAATATCTTTCGCCCCGATCCGATAATCAGGTGATCTACCAACCGAATCCGGGCTGCCGCCAGTGCTTTATTCAGCTCTTCCGTCGTGATTTTATCGGCTGACGACGGGTGCACATTGCCCGAGGGGTGATTATGTGCCACCACCACGGCCTGCGCCCCGACAATCAAGGCTTGTTTCAGGATTTCCCGCGGGTAAATAGAGACCCGATCAGTCGTGCCTTTTTGCACAAACTCTTGCCGGATCAAGCGATACCCCGAATCCAAATACAGGATAAAGCATTTTTCAATCGGCTCATTTTGGAACAGCAGGCAACAATAATCCACCAAGTTATCCCACACCGTAAACACCGGCCGATCTTTAATCGGATTTTGAACTATCCGATGACTGGCCTCCCGAATCAATTTGAACAGCGAGACGGCCGATTCCTTTACATACTTGAATTGCATCAATTCTTCGGGCGAGGCCGTTAAAACCGCCGCCAAATTGCCGAAATGTGCCAACATTTCCTTGGCCAAAGGTTTGACATCGCGCCGCGGAATAGCCCGCATTAAAATCATTTCCAGAAATTCATAATCCGGTATTGCACTGCAATCAGACGCGGACAGCAGTTTATCCTGAACGCGTTGTCTGTGGCCGGCATTTCCAATAATTTTGCATTCTGTCATGGCGTATAAGGCGGCTTTGTAAAGCCCTTGGGCGACAGAGTAAAAATCTCGTATCCGTCCGGCGTAATACCGATTGTATGCTCAAATTGGGCCGACAGTTTTCTGTCCTTGGTCACCACGGTCCACCCGTCGGACAAAGTCATTGTATCAGGCCGTCCGACATTGACCATCGGCTCTACCGTAAAAACCAACCCCGGCACCAGTTTCAGACCCTCGCCCGGTATCCCATAGTTTAACACATTCGGCAAGCTGTGATACACCCGACCGATCCCGTGGCCGCAGTAATCTTCCACCACCGAATACCCCTTGTCCAGCGCCACATTTTGCATTGCATAACCCACATCGCCCAGTGTTGCCCCGGGTTTGGACGCCCGAATCCCGGCCATCATCGTATCGTATGTCGTTTCTACCAACCGGCGCGCCATAACCGAAGGCTTGCCCACATAATACATACGCGAGGTATCGCCATACCAGCCGTCCAAAATCACCGTAATGTCAATGTTGATAATATCGCCCGAATCCAAAACTTTATGATCCGACGGTATCCCGTGACAGATCACATGGTTTGGCGAAATACAGCTGGCCTTTGGGAAACCCTCGTATCCGATATTGGCCGGAATCCCGCCGTGATCGCGCATAAATCGCTCTAACAGGTCATCCAGATATCCGGTTGTTACCCCCGGCTCAACAAACGATGTGATATAGTCCAAGGTTTCAGCCGCCAAACGCCCGGCGCGCCGCAGCCCCTCGAAATCCGATAGCGGATAAATCGTGATATTTTGTTTTGTCATGGCCGTATATTACACCCCTTTTTGAAAAAATACTAGCGTTTTTTCAATTTTTATTCTAAAATGAGTCCATAAACAATGGAGGATCTATGACACCCACCCAAAAAAGCCATTTTTTCATTATGTTATTTATTTTCGCCGCAGCGGCGTTTTACTTTTTCCAAAACTCGCCACTGGTCAATTCGGCCATTAAATAACACTTTGAGCCCCGCCGGCATCACTTTGCGCGACACACCTAAACCGGTCAGATAACCAGTTTCTGAGCAGCCTCGCGCATCTGTTTTTTTATTTTTTCAAAGGCTTTTGTTTCAATCTGGCGCACCCGTTCCCGACTGATTCCGAACCGTTCCCCCAGGTTTTCCAAGGTATCCGGTGTATCTGTCAAGAACCGACTCTTCACGATCTCACGTTCCCGCTCCGACAAAGACATCAGCGCCTCTGACAATAATTTTTTCTTCATTGCCAAATCTTGCGAATCGCCCAGTTTTGTTTCAATGGATTCGTGCTCATCCACCAACATATCCTGCCGATTCGTCGTTGAATCATACGACAAAGTTGTGTTCAGCGATGAATCTCCACCCAGCCGTTGTTCCATTTCTAAAACATCTTTTTTGGAGACGCCCAACATTTGTGATATTTTATCGGCGGTTTCTTCATTCAAAGCCGTCTCATCATATAGCCCCAGCCGCGATTTAATCTTGTGCAGGTTATAGAACAGTCGCTTTTGCGTTGCCACCGTTCCGATTTTAACCAAAGACCAGGATTTCAGAATAAACTCGGACACCGAAGCCTTAATCCACCAGATCGCATAGGTTGCCAAGCGGAATCCTTTATCCGGATCAAATTTTTTAATCGCCTGCATCAAGCCGATGTTCGCTTCCGAAATCAAATCCGCCAACGCCAAACCGTAATGCCGAAACGACAATGCCACTTTGGCCGCCAAACGCAGGTGCGATGTGGTCAGCTCATGAGCCGCCTTAATATCGCCGGTTTCACGATAGCGTTTCGCCAACATATACTCTTCATCAGCATCCAGCATCGGAAACTTGTTGATTTCCATTAAATACAGGGACAGGGAATTTTTTGAATAGAGTAAAGACAAAGCGTTTGCTTGTGTCATTTTCTTCCTTTCATAAGACTAAAATATGACCGGCCTTTTCCCGACCAATCATATATATCATAGCAAAAAGATTCGCCCCTGTCAAGAAATAAACTTCATTTTTTTGCATATTTTTGTAGTCAACTTTTCTAGTAAAAATCAATCCCGACTGCTTCCGAGACGGATTTCAGACCCTTGCGCTGCAAGATATATGACAGTTCCTTGTTGATTTTTGTAATTGCATTCGGCCCCTCAAAACGCAACACTGTTCCCACTTGGACCAGCGACGCCCCCGCTGCAATGTGCTCATAGGCATCTTGCCCCGAAAATACACCACCGCAGGCGATAATCGGAATGCTGTGATTCGTGAATTGATAGACTTTACTCACCATTTCCGAAACATACCGCTTGGCCGGCGCCCCCGCCAGCATACCGACCCGGTGATTAGAGCTCAACTTCAAACCCGCTTGCGATAAATATACCGGACCCGCCACAATCACGGCATCCACCGCAGCCGACATCAGGTTTTGACACACCAACGGCAATTCCAACGCCGTCAGACCCAGCGGCAGTTTCACCATGATCTTCGGCGGGTGTATCGGAGCAGCCTCTTGTGCTGCCAACCGAACGCCTTTAACCAACGGCACAAAGAATGAAGCATCGGTGATTTTATGCGCCAACTCCACCTCCGGAAATGAAAAATCCAAAGTGATACTGTCGCAATAAGGCGCCACTTTGCGCGTCATCATATCAAACTCTTCCGCATAGGTCATCAACCGTCCCAATTTCACATTTTCGCCTTCAAACTCGGCCGTGCTGGTCAGGTTGACGCCGATAATGTTCGGCAGGTATCGCCGATTGATTAACCGCGGCAGAATATTCAACACCCCCGCATTCGTGCAGCCCAAACTTTGCGTAATAATCGCCCGATCTTTTCTCAGATAATACACCTCGGTTGTCGGTGTTTCACGCTCCAAAGTATAAGGCCCGAACTCACCGAATCCTGCCCCCATAAAGATTAAATCGTCAATGACATTCGCCCGAATATCAAAACCGGACCCGATCCCGATCGGTGTTTTAAATTGCATACCCATCACCGTGGTTTGCAATACCGGATCCGTTACGGATCTGTTCGGAAAGGCTCCCGACTTCAATCCCCAATACAGCATTTGCTCCCCTTGTTTCGGTGAGACCTTTTGAATCACCCACCAAAAGATGGAGAATAGCAAATTATTGATATTCAACCGTGACGCTTTGCCCATCGTCTAATTCTCCGATTCTTTATATTTAATTTTCAGAGCTTCCGCCGTCTCAGGCATAATTTTTTGGAACAGCGGTTCTGATTGCTTAAATGCGCGACCCGCCGGCACACCGGTCAAATAAGCGGCCATTTTCGCCGTAGGCCAGCGATATTCGGGCGGTTCTCCGATCAAGTCCAACATCCTGGCACAGGTCGTCGGCATAATCGGTGCACTCAATTGCGCGAACAGGCGAATCAGGTTCAACGCCGTGTTCAAAATCGTGCCCGCATAAGCCTTATCGGTTTTTACCACTTTCCACGGCTCGGTCTTGGCGATATAGTTGTTGCCGCTTACCCATATTTCCCGCAGTGTCGCCATCGCTTTGCGCAGTTCCAGCCCGTCCATATAGCGTCCGTATTCTCTGATCAGTCGATCCAGTTCGCCATACAAATCCACTTCATTATCGGTCATCGGCCCCATCGGCGGCACGGTCAAACCAAAATTCTTTTCCGTCATTTTTAAAACGCGGTTGATAAAGTTCCCCAGCACATCGTTCAGGTCTTTATTAATCACGGCCGTAAACCCATCAAAAGTGAATGAAGTATCATCCGATTCGGGGGCGTTCGCAATCAGCCAATAGCGCCAGTAATCAGCCGGGAATTCAGCCAGTGCATCGTTCAAAAAGATTCCCCGATGGGCGGATTTTGAAAACTTGCCCCCTGCAAAGTTCAAATAGTTCATCCCTTTTAAGAACGACACCGTTGTCCACGGTTCACCCGTCCCACGCAAGGTCGCCGGAAAAGAAATCGTATGGAACGGAATGTTGTCCTTGCCCATAAATTCGGTATATTGCACTTCTTCGGGATTTAACCACCAATCTTCCCAGTGGCGTGAATCGGGCTGTTCGTCTGACCATTCTTTGGTAATACCGATATAACCGATCGGCGCATCAAACCAGACATAAAAGACTTTATCTTCATAGCCGGCTTTTGGCACCGCGAATCCCCATTTCAGATCGCGTGTAATTCCCCGCTCTTTCAAGCCCTCTTTCAGCCATTTCTTGGCGATAGAATAGGCAATATCCGGCCATACGCCTTTTTTGGTTTCAATCCATTGATTCAGTTCTTGTTCCAACTTCGGCAAGTTCAAAAACAGGTGCTTTGTTTCGCGAATTTCTATATTAGAACTCCCCGACAGCACGCTCCGCGGATTGATTAAATCCGTCGGATCCAGCACTTTGGTGCAGTTCTCGCACTGATCGCCCTTGGCCTTGTCATAGCCGCAATACGGGCAGATTCCCATCACATAGCTGTCCGGCAGGTATCGCCCGTCATCGGGGGAATAAACCTGCTTGGTCACTTTTTCTTCAATCAAGCCGTTCTCGTCCAGCTTGTGATAAATGCGATAGGTGATTTCTTTATTCTGCTCCGAACTGGTTCGCCCGAAATAGTCAAAGGACAGATTGAAGCCCTGATACATTTTGGCATGCATATCATGATATTTTTTACAATACTCGGCCACCGGCATTTGCTCTTGATCTGCCCCGACTTCCGAGACCGTTCCATGCTCGTCCGTTCCGCAGATAAACAAAACCTCTGCCCCCTTTTCGCGCTGATAGCGGGCAAATACATCGGCCGGCAACAAACACCCTACCAAGTGCCCCAAATGCGGCAATCCGTTCACATACGGCAGCGCGCTGGTAATCAATTGCTTTTTCATGATACACATAATCCTTTCTGATATTATTTAGCCGTATCATAGCAAAAAACGCAAGCCAACGCAAGACCTAATTATTATTTTTCTGATTTTTCTTTTCAATCCCCCTCTCTTGTTTTTTTATCAACCATCTGTTTACCCCTCGTCTTTCTACTCCGTCCTCATTACACCGAGCTCCCGGATCGACTGATGACGGGTGGGGCGCGGAGTCATATCGGACGAAAGAACGGATGGCGGCAGGGTCCGGAAGTGAATCAGGGCGATCCTTGGTGGAAATGCTGGGCACCCTGGCCATTATGGGTATCCTGACCATCGGGGGGATTGCCGGGTTTAATTATGCTATGAATAAGCAAAGGGCTAATGCCACGGTAAATTATGTGAATCAGTTGGCCGGCCTGGGCACGGGGCAAATGGGTTGGTAAAGCCTGGGATAAAGGCACCTGCCACACACCCTAGTCCTGCAATTTCTCGCGGATCTTTTCGGCAATTTCAAACGCCGGATTCAATGTCCCTGCCGGTTGCCGGGCTACCGTCCCCAGCGGCGCGGCATAACCCTCGCGATACAGCGTTTGGTGAAACCGTTTATGCTTGACACTCATCATTTCATCCGGCGCGAACAAGAACACCGGCACTCCCGCCGCACAGCATTCCGAACACATAGACATCGAATCCCCCGTCACAACAATTTCATCAGCCCACGCCAACAGCCCAAAATACGGATTATCCCCCGCATCACCAAAGCGGTAAAAATAGCAAGGTTTGGGCAATTCCCGCTGCAACAGCTCTACCACTTCCGCCGGTGTTCGACGCGAAGTTGTCACCAGCATTGATCCCAGATTTAAAGCCTTAACCCCCGCCACCAGTTCCCGGGCCGCCGCAACAGTAAAGGGCCTGTCTTTTGTCGCTCCACCCACGATCAAGGACACACGCTTTTGCGGCATAGTTCCCAGTTTTTCCTGCCATTTACGCCGTTCTTCGGCCAATTTTCCACGCGATACCCGGTGCGGAGACCCCACCACAATCATTACATTTTTCCGTCGGCCGTGATAACTGTCATGCGCCGGCAAGACAACAATTTCGGCCTCGCCAAAACCCGCCATACCGGGGTTCATCAGCTGCACAATCATCGTTTTATTGCCCGACATTTTTCGGATATAACGCGCCACCGGAAAGGATCGCCGACCCGCACTTAAAACGACTTTCG
This sequence comes from uncultured Alphaproteobacteria bacterium, assembly GCA_934234055.1. Classification (GTDB taxonomy): domain Bacteria; phylum Pseudomonadota; class Alphaproteobacteria; order CAAHEQ01; family UBA3637; genus CALXZG01. Next base: position 25,381 of record CAKQGY010000011.1, read on the forward strand.
GCCAAGGAGCCTTCAACCTCGCACAACATTCTTTTGTCAAGCCGATTAAACTTTTCCCGCGCAGCAGGTTCGGCAATTTCACCCAACCTGTATAGCGAATATCCTTGCGCTCCCAAGTTTCCCCCAAGGCCTCGGCAATGCCCAACAATTGATTGACATTCCCCGCCCGATCATCGGCCAAAATCCAAATATCTGCCATCATCGCACCTCATAAATTTCATCATATACCGACGCCAAACCCACGCCGTGCCCGCCACGTGGCACAACCACCACGCGATCTGCACCGGCAAAACGCTCCACCAACTCGGCCGGCACGACATCATCACGCCCCCCGACATAGTGAATCTGGGGAATGGCACGCACCTTTTCGGCCTGATCTGCCAGATTCAATGACTCTGTCAAAGGCTGATCCCCGTGATAGGCTGTCCACGCGCGTTGATCCAACACGCCACCGATCGTAATCCATTTTTTCACTTGTTCCGGCCGACGCGCCGCGATTAAACCGCTGACCTGTGCCCCGCCCGAAAAACCGATCAAAACAACCTGATTCGCTCGTGCTTTTTTCATAAAGCCAACAACCGCCCGATCCATACTGTCAATAATCGGCGCGGCAAAACGCCCGGTTGTCCAATCTGCTTGCTTGCACGCCCCGGTTTTCAGATATTGACACACCCGACCCAGGTAAACCACATTCGGCGACGGATCTCCGGCGGCCAGTTCGCGCATAAAGGTCCCCTTGGGTGTCGGATTATCGGTCGGGTGACCTTGATCATCAAAGGCCGATCCGTCTCCTTCAATATAGATTTTGACCGGCTCACCCACCGCTTGGATTTTATACCATCCCGCCACCACATAGGGGGGCACATTGACCGTTTGAAACTGCATGTCCGAGAGGGGATTGCGATGCGCACACCCACCCAAAATCAGAATCATCACCATTAAAATAATTTTTTTCATACCGCCATTATATCGGAAACAAGTTCACTTGACAAGTCTGTTTTTTCATTTTATATTTTTTTTGTTAAGAAACATGGAAAGGAGGGGGATTTAAATGCCGGGTTGCGGTTGTGGTTGCGGAACAAAGAAGAAATAAGTTTTCGCACAAAAAAAAGTGCCCCTGCTTTGGCAAGGGCGCTTTTTGCTTATCAACAAACTTACATCAAGCCGTCTTTTGTCGCCATATGTTTAACCATACGGACCAAAGCGTTTGAATAACCCCATTCGTTGTCATACCACGAAACGATCTTGAACATGCGTTTTTCGCCTTTCAGATTGTTTTGCAGCGTGGCTTTTGAGTCATAGATACTGGCATGAGAATCATTGATAAAGTCTGTGGACACCAATTCTTCATCGGTATAGCCCAAGGTGCCTTTCATATATGTTTCTGATGCTTTTTTCAACAGGGCATCAATTTCTTCAATGCTGGTGTCGCGACCGGCCACAAAGGTCAAATCCACTGCGGACACATCGGCTGTCGGCACACGGAAGGACATACCTGTCAGCTTGCCTTTCACCACCGGCAACACTTCGCCAACGGCCTTGGCAGCCCCCGTGGTGGACGGAATGATATTGATGGCCGCCGCACGTCCGCCGCGCCAATCTTTCTTGGACGGTCCGTCAACGGTTTTTTGAGTCGCCGTATACGAGTGAATCGTTGTCATCAAGCCCGTTTCAACCCCGATACCTTCTTTAATCAGCACATGGACCAGCGGCGCCAAGCAGTTCGTTGTGCACGACGCATTAGACACGATCACATGCTTTGCCGGATCAAATTCTTGTTCGTTGACACCGAACACCATGGTCTTGACATCACCTTTCCCGGGGGCCGAGATCACGACACGCTTGGCACCGGCTGTGATATGACCTTGTGCTTTTTCGGATTGTGTGAACAAGCCCGTTGATTCGATCACATAGTCAATGTTCAAATCTTTCCACGGCATGGTGGCCAGATCTTTTTGTGCCATCAGGCATTTAATTTCATTGCCGTTGACGACCAGGATATCATCTTCTTCCAAAGCGGCGTCGGATTTTTTCGTTGTAATGTCGGCTTTCATTTTGCCGTGCACGGAATCATATTTCAATTGATAGGCAAAGTATTTTGCATTTGTGCCCATATCCACCACGGCCACAACATCAATACCGTTCCCCAGCAATCCTTGTTCCGTAATCGCCTGAAAAACCAAGCGACCAATTCGGCCAAAGCCGTTAATAGCAACACGTACTGTCATAATTTTTCTCCTTTATTTTACAGTTGTTAAAAAAGCGTGTGTTTTTATTTAGGCACATTTTTCCCCAAATTGCAAGGGATTTTTCGGCTGTCGGTAATCTTTTTGAAAAACACCTTGCCAACAGACTGAAAGTGTGTTATAGTAGCCTTAAAAGGAGAACATTGATATGAAATATCCCGAACCGCAAATGATTGCAGCCCAAGACAAAATCGCCACAACGGCGCCGACTGATTTAACCTTAAACACCAAAAAGCGTCAAATTCGACCTCGCACGGCGACCCAGGGGGCTTTTATTGAAGCCATGAACACTCATGATATGGTGTTCGGGCTGGGCCCGGCCGGCACGGGCAAGACTTTCCTGGCGGTGGCCAAGGCTGTCTCTGAAATGCTGGCCGGACGCGTGGATCGGATTATTTTAACGCGCCCCGCGGTAGAGGCCGGTGAAAATCTCGGTTTTTTGCCCGGCGATCTTAAAGACAAGATCGATCCCTATCTGCGACCCCTGTATGATGCGCTCTATGATATGCTGCCGGCCGACATCGTGGATAAAAAGCTGGAATCCGGCGAGATTGAAATTGCGCCGCTGGCGTATATGCGCGGCCGCACATTATCGCACGCCGTTGTGATTTTGGACGAAGCACAAAACACCACCGGTATGCAAATGAAAATGTTTTTAACCCGCTTGGGCGAGGGGTCACGCATGATTATCAACGGCGACCTGACTCAGACCGACCTGCCCCGCGGCGTGGTTTCGGGCTTGTTAGAGGCTACTCGTATTTTGAAAAACGTCCCCGAAATCGGCTTTGTTGAGTTCTCGGAAAAAGATGTGGTACGCCACGGCCTGGTATCCAAGATTGTCAAAGCCTATGAGCAGGACAAGGCCCATGCCTGACATAGACATTCAGGTTCGCACCCGGCGTTTTTATTTGCATGTACCGCGCCTGAAAGCTTTTTGCACCCACGTGATTCAGACCGCCTGGCAGGGGATTGAGCCGGCCGAAGTCTCCCTGGTTCTGGCTGACGATGCTTTCATTCATGTTTTGAATCGCGATTATCGGGGCAAGGATTGCCCCACCAATGTGCTGTCATTTGAGAATGCCGAAAAACCGCCTGCGGGGCAACCTTGGTTGGCCGGCGACATCGTCGTGGCGTATCAGACCGTTGCGCGTGAAGCCCGGGCTCAGGGCAAGTCCTTTGCAGCCCATTTGGCGCATTTGCTGGTTCACGGCACCTTGCATTTACAGGGCTATGATCACCTGACCGCCCGCCAAGCCAAACCCATGGAGACCCTTGAAGTCAAAATTATGAAGCAACTGGGCTATCCCGATCCTTATTTGAATGTGGAGTAACTTATGAACCTGATCCAACGAGCGAAAGAATTATTCATCAAACACCCTGAAGAAGAACAAGTCATTGAAACCATAGAAGAAATTATGGATGAGCGCGAAGAGCGCGGCGACAATATCCTGATTGATCCGGACGAATTGTTGCTGCTCAAAAACCTGTTCAAGCTTAAAGACATTCGAGCCGGCCAAATTATGATTCCGCGGATTGACATTATCGGCATTCCCACCACCGCCAGTTTAGCCGATGTCAAAGATGCCATTATGCGTGAAAAATTCACTCGTATGCCCGTGTATGATAAGACTCTGGACAATATTGTCGGTGTCGTTCATGTCAAGGATTTACTATGCAAATTATTTGAAGTCGGCCAAAATCTGACGGTTCAAACCGTTATGACACACAGCGTTTTATTTGTGCCCGAATCGATTCGAGTGCTGAATCTCTTGCGAGATATGCAGGCCAAACGCACCCAGCTGGCCGTTGTGATTGACGAATACGGCGGAACGGCCGGCCTGATTACACTGGAAGATCTGCTGGAAGAAATTGTCGGCGAGATTGAGGACGAACATGATGCTTTGGACGCGCCGCCCGTCATTCATTTGGTCAAAGCCGGTTATTGGGAGGCCGACGCCCGCATGCCTTTAACCGAATTGGAAAAGACTATCGGCCCGTTTTTGACCGAAGCCGATCACGATTCGGATATAGATACCGTCGGCGGATTGGTCTTTCATTTGGCCGGACGCCTGCCCAAACCCAACGAAGTCATTCGCCACCCGTCGGGCGTGCGTTTTCGGATCACGCAGGTGGACGCCCGTTGCATTCGCAAGGTGCGCATCAGTTTCCCGAAGTTAAAGACAGTATCTGCCAAACCGGCTCGCAAGAAATCCTAGATTCCCAGCCGTTTTTTATCGGCTCTCAGGTTTTTGGCACGCTTGGCCGAATCCAAAACACTGCCATAGATCCGCAGGGACATCAACCGCGGTTGCACCACCCCCCACGTACCCAGGCTGACATCTTGCAGGTCTCCGCCGGCCGTGCTTGCCGTGTCCGATCCGACTTCCTGCACTCCGGCTTTGCCCGAGGCATACACCTTCAATTCTTGCTGTTCGCCCCACACCGAATAGACAAATGAATAAGCTTTTTCTTGCGACAAGCCCCTTACACGTAGATCCCCGACGGACAAGGTATAGGTTTTATTATCTTGATTCATCACCGTCTTCATCACCTTGTTTGTATTGCCGTTCAGGGTTATCACCGTGCCACCTGGGGTCCCGGTCGTTCCGCTTTCCACGCGCGCCAGCACCCCCTCCACTGTATAAGGCGGATGTGCCGGCAAGCCCCTCAACTCCCCTCCGTTCAAAGTTCCGATCAATGCCGTCCCCCAGGTATCATTTCTATGCCCGGTTAGGTTTTCATTATTATTGACCCAATCCCACAAAAACGCCGGCGTCCCGGCATAGGGATTCCAATACGGCGTCACACATAACAGCACATCTTCACTTTCGGATATTTCCTCATTTATCAAATCAACCAAGCTGTTCGGCAACACCCGATTACCCTCGGGACTTGTTGTCAAACCTGTCCATTTCTGCCCGTTATTGATCGAGTTTCCGTCCAGGTATCCGCACAATTCCGACCCGTGCGAGCGGCGCAGCATTGCCTTTTCCCACACTTTCCGCCGTTGTGTTTTTTTCCCCCACCACCCCGGCGCCGCACCATAGGTTATCACATACCGTCGCACCGTCTCGGCCGAGCAATTCCGATCAATCTCCCAATCCTTCTTAAAGCACACCAATCCGCTCACATATTTTTGACCGGACGGTTGTTCTTCAATATAGGCACCCTCGGGAGCCAGCATCCACATATACGCCACATCAAATTTATCAATCGGCTTGTCTTGATTCGCCGGCCGCATTATCAGTTGCCGCATATAATCTTTCGCCACCTGATGTTGCACCAGCAGGAATTGCACATTTCCCTCTTCCTGATACATTTCCAACTGATAGGCATCACTGCGCGGAAAATACAGATACGTCATAATACTGACAATAAAGACCAAGACAGCCGACCAAAAAACCATAGTAAAATCTCCTTTTCTTTATTTTAAGTTGATTTTTCCCTTAAAATCAAGTAAAAAACAAACAAAGGACAAAAAAAGAAGATGAAAAAAGCAATACTGTTATTTTTTATATTTTTGAAAATGGGCTTGTTGGCGTTCGGCGGCGGCATTATCATTGTCGCATTGTCCAAGGCCGAACTCACCGAAAAACGCCGATGGCTTAAAAACACGGAGCTGCTTGATTTTTTTGCGATCAGTCAAACCCTCCCCGGCATTATGGCCGTCAATTTTGCTTTGTTTGCCGGGAATAAAATCGCCGGCTTTTGGGGAGGTTTGGCAGCTTTAACGGGCGTTTTAACCCCGGCCGTTTTGGCGATTCTGATTTTGGCTCGCTTAATCACAACCCTGACCGATTATCCGCTGTTTATACATGCCCTGGCCGGCGTTCAAATTGCCGTAATTGCGATGATTTTGGAGTTCACGGTCCGCCAAAGCAAGTCCGCCCTTACTTCCCCGCTGCCGGCGGGACTGGCCTTTCTGACGGGTCTGTGGTCTTTGTGCGCATTGCCGCCGGCCATACCTCTGATCGGGGCCGGCTTCCTTGGTGCCTGGTATTACCACCGTTTCCACAGGATTCTCCGATGACATTGTCCGGTTTATTTTTTGAATTTGCTTATATCGGCTTGTTTTCATTCGGCGGCGGCTTTGCCACCATTCCGTTTTTGCACCGGCTGATTGAAAATATCCCGACCATCACCGCCCAAGATCTCACCCATATTATCGCCCTGGCCGAGATGACACCCGGCGCTGTCGGGGTCAATATGGCTACTTATACAGGCTATATGACAGGCAATGTGGTCGGCGGCCTGGTGGCCACACTGGGCCTGATTTTACCGTCCTTTATCTTGGTATCCGTGCTGATTCGCCTGTGGCAAAGGATTCACAAAAAGCCCCTTGCCAAATCGGCCTTTAATGCGATTAAAGCGTCCGTTTGCGGGTTGCTGGCCGGAGTCGGAATTACGCTGACTTTTGCCTGTTTTACCACCGTTGTATCGCTGTCTCACCTGTGCCTTAAAATAGTGCTTCTGACGATTTTAACAGCTGCCGTCATGCGGTGGCGGCCCAGCCCGATTTACTATATTTTGGGGATGGGCGTGGTCGGTATGCTGTTGCGATTATAGAGCCCGCAAAGTCCGCCCGGACCGCCGCAACCAGATTTCCGCATCTGCCCGTTTATCCGTCAAACATGCCACCACCCGCCAAAAGGCCGCACTGTGGTTCATTTCGGCCAAGTGCGCCACCTCATGCGCGATGATATAGTCCAGCACATACCGCGGCGCCATACCCAATCGCCAACAAAAGTTCAGGTGCTTTTGGGATGAGCAACTGCCCCACCGCGACACGGTATCTTTCAGGCTGATTCCCCGGAACGAGACCCCGATTTTTTCGGCATAAACGCTGGCCTGCCGATGAATATAGGTGGCAGTTTCTTTTTTAATAAAGTCCGTCACCCGTCGCTCTAAAAACGCCGGATCTCCCCCCACGATCAAATCCGATCCCGCGATATGCGTAATCGTATGGGGCGCGTCCGTATGCCGCACGGTCAAAGCTTTCCCGAGAACAACAATGCTTGCCCCATCGCCCGAAAACGCACATTTGGCCATCTCGGCCTGCTGTGCTTTAATCCAATCCTGATGAGATGCCACAAACGCCTGTATTTTGCCCAGCGCACAAATCCGCGGCGCACTGACAACCACACGCCCCTGCCCGTCCACACTCAGGCGCAAAGCCCGCGCCCCTGTCCGCCGACGAATAATGATATTTTTATCTTGACTTTCATCTGTATTCATGATTAAATAAGTATAACCTAATAAAAGGAGAAAGTAAATGGTTGGTCGTTTTTTTTCGGGTTTAATGCGCCTGTTTTTTCGTATTGTGATTTTTGTCCTGCTGGTTTGGATTTTCCTGGGGATTACACCGGTTGAAACCTATAAAACCGCCTCGGAACGTGTGGCGTCCGGCTGGCACGCGGTTTTGTCTTATTTCGGCTATGTCCAAGAGACCGCTTCCGATATGAAGACCGCCGCCGATTCTCAGTTGCAGCAGGCTTCCGATCGTTTTCACGGCAAGGATCCCTATGAGCGCCTGGTTCGTAAGTTGGACGCCGACGTGGCCGCCCAAACCAAGGGGACGGACAAGCAAGACTAACGGCGGATTGTCCCCTGTCTTTTTAGGGCCTATATCTCCCTCGGAGGGATACAGGTGCTATGTTTTATCAGACAAAAATGATTTATTTGATGTGCCCCGGAGCAGTCGGCCGACGGCCGCGTTGCTCCGATTATGAGCGACCTTTATCCCCCACCGGCCGCCGGGCGGTCTTACATCAGATTCAGGTCTTTCGAGATCGCCCTGCCGTTCGTCCCGACTGCCTGATTGTGTCCACCGCACGTCGCAGTCGCCAAACGGCTTACCTGTTGTCGCAATTATTTGTCGGAACGCCGGTTTTTTTTCGCGAGACACTTTACCTCGCCCCGTCTTTTCGGATTTTAGAGGTTCTTCACCACACGGACGAAATTTTCCGCCGTGTGATGATTATTGCCCACCGCCCGGGCCTGGAACAGTTACTGATGTTTTTAACGCCATCGGGCCAATCGCATACACTTCACCCCGCCGATTGCGTTGCCCTTGCGGTTGACAAGCCATGGGCCGCACTCCAAGCCGGCGACTGTCCCATTTACACCCGCTCTTTTCTTTGAAAGTGACCAACAATCACCACACCGGACAAGACCAACAGCCCGCCCACAATCTGAGCCACATATATCGGACTGGACAAAGCGATATATGCCCCGATCATACTGAACACCGGTTGCAGGTAATAGATAATCCCCGTTTCCGTCGGCCCTAACCGCGCCAACGCGCTGTTCCACGCCAAATATGCCAGCACTGAATTAAACACACCAAGATACACAAAAATCACATAGTCTTTCCATGTCAGACTCCCCAGCACCTGCCCGTCCATCACGGCAAAGAAAGGTGCCAGAATCAGCACCCCCACCAGCACTGTCGCACACAACAGTCCCGTTTGCGACATAGCTTTGGGACGCGCATACTGCAACAAACTGTAACACGCAAAACAAAACGCGTTCAAAATCATCCAAAACACCCCGCGTTGAATCGGTATTCGGGCAATTTCCCACGGTTGCCCGCGCGTAATAATCGTCATCACTCCGATCAAAGCCACGCCAATCCCCAGCATTTGCATCTTCCCGATTTTGTCTTTCAGGAATATCACCGACAAAATCGCCAAAAAAATCGGCCCCAGCAGGTTCAACAAGCTTAAATTAACAGCATCTACCGTCCGCGCTGCCACATAAATCAAAGTATTATCCAACACAATCCCCGACAGGGCCAACCCCACCAGCCACCCGAAGTGATGCAGCAAGTATCCGCGGCTGTGCCACGCCTGTCTTCCTCCGATCGGAAGCAAAATCAGAAGTGCCACCACCCACCGCCCGAAAGCAAACTCCACCGGCGACAGATGCGTTATATACGCCTGCGCGATCAAGACATTCAAGCTCCAAAAAAACACTGCCAATAACGCCAGTCCGTATCCTATTATTTTTGCACGATTCATTGCGCCCCCTTTATGGGACATATAGGCCATTTTTTCGCCAGCCACAAAACATCAAAAGTCTGTATTACAATATCCGATAGGGGTGCAACACGCCCCCCGCCACACGCACAAGACCAATCAACTCCCCGTCCGCAATTACACGCATCACACGTCCCTCGGGACAGTCAACTGCGTCGATAATTTCCCGCACCGGCACTCGTTGTCCCTGCCGCAGACGCACCCCGATGACCGCGTCCGTCGCCACCGCCGGCACGGTATCCAGTGCTGTATCCAACGGCATCAGGTTCACCTTTTCACACTTGTGTTCAAAAGCCCTCATCGGCACCGCATCCTCGATCGTAAAGGGCCCGCACATCGTCCGTCGCAACCGCGTAATATACCCCAGGCATCCCAATGCCCGACCGATGTCGCGCCCCAGAGACCGCACATAGGTTCCCTTGCCACAGACTACCCGAAAATCAGCTGTATCTTCCGTCCGACTGACCAGTTCCAAAGTCTCAATCCGCACCGGCCGCGGTTTCAGGGCAACTTCTTCTCCACGCCGGGCCAGATCATAAGCACGTTTTCCATTGATTTTTAATGCCGAATATGCCGGCGGCAGTTGCATTATCTCCCCCAAAAAATGCGGCAAGATTGCCCGTATTTCCGCTTCCGTCGGCCGCTTGTCCGTCTGTCCGATAATTTCTCCCGCTGCGTCATCAGTTGCCGTCTCAGCCCCCCAGGTAATCTGGAATTCATAGACTTTACGCCCGTCCATCACATAGGGAATCAGGCGGGTCGCTTTCCCCAAGGCAATCGGCAACACCCCCGTCGCCAAAGGATCCAGCGTCCCTGCATGACCGATTTTTGCGGGTTCCAACGCCCATTTCAACTTGCCGACCACGACCGTAGAGCCCATATCCAAAGGCTTATCAATCACCAACCAGCCGTCCAACTGTCGCTTATTGATCGGCATATTTTTCCACGTCGGCGCGCACTTTCGGATTATTCAGCAAATCATCCATCGCTTTTGATTCTTCAAACTGAGCGTCCGAGTGAAACACGATATCCGGCACAATCCGCAGGCGGATGCTTTTCCCGATTTGGTAGCGGAATTTCCCCTTGTGTTCGTTCAGCAACGCTACTTGTTCATCGGTATCAATCGGATCAATCGCGCGAATCAAGACCGTTGCATACGACAGATCCGGTGCAATTTTAACATCTGTAATCATATCATACGCGGGTTTCAGACCCTTAATAAACAAGTTGTCTTCCAAAAACATTTTCCCCAGCACATGGCGAATTTCTTCAGCCACACGCAATTGACGTTGAGATGGTTCTTTCTTTTGAGTCATTTTTTTCTCCGTTTTTCTCTTTTTAATATAGCTGATTTTATTCCGAAAGTCCAGTTTTTTATGCGAAAGTCCGATTCCTTTTACGGACTTTGATACCCTGCATCGGCGTTATTTCGGGGTTTTGTCCGGCTTAAAATCCGCAAAAACAGCCCTAAAAATGAAAAAAAATCGCAAAAAACGAAGATTTTATGTTTTTTTTGGTTGACAAACTGTTTTTTTTCCCGCAAAATCAAGATTGAAGGAGATCAGTCCTTCAAGAAACTTTAATATTAAAGAAAGGATAATGTAATGAATAAAACAGAATACATTGATGCTGTTGCGAAATTGTCCGGCGTTTCCAAAGCCGACACAAACAAAGTTTATGCAGCCAGTTTGGAAGTTGTTATGAAACAACTGAAAAAAGGCAACTCCGTCCAATGGACAGGTTTCGGCACTTTTGCTTCTTCCAAGCGTGAAGCTCGCACCGGCCGCAACCCGCAAACGGGCAAAGCCATCAAAATTCCTGCTTGCAAAACCCCGAAATTTAAGGCTGGCAAGCTGTTGAAAGATGCTTTGAAATAATTTCATTTCTCGGGTCCTTTGGGACAGGCGTTCGGGGATTTTATTCCCGCGCCGGAAATGAGAAAGTTTCAGTTATTTTCTCTCCCCGTTGATTTCCAACGGGGATTTTTTTAAAATAAAGGCACTCTATTTTCACATAACTGCTGATCAAAATCGCGGATGGCACTATCCGAGCATCCAGAGATTCCCCCGGTTGACAATCCACAATCATGCATTTCCTTATAAAAATCCCCCACACCTTCACTTTCCCCTTGACTTTTGCCGTGAACCCGAGTAAATATGACCCATATAACCATAACCGAAAGGAGCCACTATGTCCACATTTTCTATCAATACCCCCCCCCCCCCGTATGTGTGAATAACTATTATTATTCAACGAGTTATACACAATTTTTAAACACTAACTTTTTA
>CAKQGY010000012.1 GCA_934234055.1 uncultured Alphaproteobacteria bacterium
CCCCCCCCCCCCCCGTATGTGTGAATAATTCTTATTATTCAAAGTGTTATAAGGCTTTATTAAAGTGTTTTTATATGGATTTTAGCCGGCGCCCCGGGATACGGGGTGCGGCGTTGTATGCCGATTCGGGCGCACGTATTCGGGCCGGGGCGGCGGCGTGTGCCGAGTCGAGTGGAACCCGAGAAAAAGGAAATGCTGCATTATTATTTGGTGGATTGCCACGCCGCGCTGCGGCTTGTAATGACAAGAAGAATTATATGTTTAATAGATTCTTTGAGGGACAAGCCCCACACGGAATGACGGCAAGAAAGAACGAATCGGGGCGGAGTTTGGTGGAGATGTTGGGGGTATTGGCGATTATGGGAATCCTGACCATTGGGGGTGTGGCCGGATACTATTTTGCAATGACACGATATCGGGCCAATGAAATTATTGAAGGTGTCAAACAACGAGCCATGATTGTCAGTTCGCAAGAAAAGCAGGCTCCGGGGATGCCTCAAAACCTGTCCGAATTTGAGGAAACAATTTTAGATTATAAAACAACGGCCTGGGCCGGCGGGTTAAATGGTGAAGAAAACCTGTTCACTATTGATGTAGATGATGTGCCTCAGGCCGTGTGTCAGGATATTTTGATCCGAAACTGGGATTGGCCGTCCGGGATTTTTATCTATGATGAAAAAATGACCGATTGTCCCGAGGGTAATGTGCCGATGGCTTTTGTGTTCTCGGCGGACCTGAATGCTCAGATTAAAGCCCGAGAACAAAATCCGTGTTATGGAAAAGGTGTTTGTTGTGAAATCTTGAACCAAGAGACGCACACGATTCGGGTGGGGGAATATCTGGTCAAGCGGATTTGTCAAACAGCAGAAGCAAACGGCCTGACATGCTGTGCGAATCCGACCAGCGAGGCCGGGTGTATCTATGATCCGGACGAAATTGCCAAATATAAGCCGTTTCAAGAGACCGTAATTACTTGTAAAGAAGACCATATTTGCGGGGGTGATGACGGACTAATCTGCGGGTGTAAAGAATCCTGTGGGAAAGACCAAACGCAAGACCCGGCAACCTGTCAATGCACATGCACAGATTCCACAAAAGAATTATGGAGCGGAGAATGCCTGCCCAAGTGTGATGGCACCGGTATGGCAGGGGAACGAGACGAGCATAATGATTGTCTGTGTAAAAACGGGCAAAAAAATGTCCGTGGGACCTGCGTCTGTGAAAATACAGAGCAAGAATTGAATTCCGAGGGGGATTGTGTTTGCAAAGCGGAAAAAAGCTGTGAGAATCCGTATGTCTATAACCCCGAAACATGTGCCTGCCAGTGTGATTTAACACTGGAAAAATGCCAAGCACAGGGATATCAAAACTTCTATGATTTACAGTGTAAATGCAGTAATCAGGCCTGTGTTTGGGCGCCCAAATATCATTACTATAATTGGTCTCAACTGGGGAACAATCTGAGTGCTTGCCCCTCCGGAACCGATAAAAAATGGTATGAGTTTGAAGGGTGCACTTCCGAGTGTTTCTTTGATCGGCAAGATGCAGCCGGGTGCTGTGCTGTAATCACATTGGATTCCATAGATCATTGCTCTCCGGACTGCTTAAAATATGAGCAAAAGAAATACAATTTGGGATATTTGTCAGGTAAATACACCATCACAAAAGTAGGCGGAGACATGACGGTCGGACGCTTTACCGGAACAGCCAAAGTGCTACCCGTATTTGACAACAATATTCGGGTATATTTGGGCGCACAAAAAATATTTGACATAAAACGCAGAACGCCTGTTACAGTGGTTGTGACAGCATCAAACAACAACTATATACGGTATGTTGACGGATGTGAATGGAGCTTGTGTGATATCACGGACAACGGATGCACGGATAACTGTGGCAAGGAGAGTTTCCTGATCAAAAAACTACAATAAAGTCAACCTTTAAAAGCAGGAGACCGACCCAAAGAAAGACTTCTTTTTCAGAAAAATGCGGGTAAAATAAAAAAATGCTTGCTTTTTGGGGGAAAATGGAGTAGAAAGGTGAACGCAATTTTTGAATAAAGGAGATTAAAAATGCCATCAGTAGTAAATGATTCATGCGTTTTGTGCAAATCTTGTGTGGAAGTTTGCCCGGTCGGGGCTTTCCATGAAGCCGATTCGCAAGTCGTGGTTGATCCGGATACCTGCATTGATTGCGGTGTTTGTATTTCCGAATGCCCGCAAGGCGCTATTAAATCCGCCGATGAAGCCGATGCAAAATGGGTTGAATTTAACGCTCAAAAAGCAGCTGAATGCCCTGCGGCCTAGGCCTTAACGAATAAGGGAAAGGCTCTGGCAACAGGGCCTTTTTTTATACAAATGTCTGTCTTTCCAGCTGATTTAGAACACTTGGACCAAGCCGCAAAATTGATACAAAACGGTAAATTGGTCGCTTTCCCAACCGAAACCGTCTATGGATTGGGGGCATCGGCCTATAACGCGACGGCCGTGGCGCATATCTTTGAAGCCAAAAATCGCCCGACTTTTAATCCGCTGATCTCGCATATTGCCGATCTTGATTTTTTAAACGGCTATGCCCACACGAATGATCGGGTTTTGGCCTTGGCAAAACACTTTTGGCCGGGCCCGTTAACCTTTGTGCTAAAACGCAAAGATATGTCTCCGTCGCTGGATCTGGCGTGCGCGGGACTGCCGACTGTGACGGTGCGCATGCCACGCCACCCGGTGGCATTGGCCTTGATCCAAAAAAGCGGCATGCCGATTGTGGCACCCTCGGCGAATCGGTCTCAATCCATCAGTCCGACAACGGCCCGGCATGTCTGGGAAAGTTTGGGCGATCGGGTGGATATGATTTTGGACGGCGGGGCGTGCTCGGTCGGCGTGGAATCCACGATTATTGATCTGACCGGTCCGCAGGTGGTCATGCTGCGTCCGGGCGGGGTTGCCAAAGAAGATTTAGAGGCCTTTTTGGGCGAGTCGGTTTTACTGTCTCACGGCAACCCGAATCTGCCCAGTTCGCCGGGGCAAATGTTAAAGCACTATGCACCAGCACACGCATTCCGAATCAATGTGTCCAACCCCGAACCGGACGAGTTTTTTATCGGCTTTGGCGCAGTTGGTAAAGACGCGCCGTTGAACCTGAGCCCGGCGGGAGACCTGTGCGAAGCGGCGGCGAATCTGTTTGACTATATGCACCGGGCAGATGAACAGGTCGCCTGGGACAAGATTGCCATGGCACCCATTCCCGAGGTCGGATTGGGGTTGGCTATTAATGATCGAATCAGGCGAGCCTCGTATAAAAAATAAGTTTTTACATTTTTTTGTTGCAAAATGCCCCGATTTTCGGTATTGATAACTATATGACAAATGAAGGAGTTTGAAATGGTCAAGGCGGCTAAAAAAACCAACAAAGCGGACGCGCAACCGAAAATTACGGCGCAACTGTTAAAAGAACATATCGAATGGCATATGAAATACTCGTTATCTAAACGGGTATGTGAGGCGCATAAGGAACATTTGTTCCTGGCATTGGCTTTGGCTGTGCATGACTTGTGCACGGATACATTGTGCGATACGGCGCGACGACATCAGGAAAAAGATCACAAACGGGTGTATTACCTGTCTTTGGAATACCTGTTGGGGCGGTTGCTGCCGAATAATCTGTATAACTTTGAAATTATGGACCTGTTGGACGAGATCCATCTGGATAACCCGATTCCCCTGAAAAGCGTGTTGGATTGCGAATATGATCCGGCACTGGGGAACGGCGGATTGGGACGTTTGGCAGCCTGTATATTGGATTCTATGGCAACACAAGGGCTGCCGGGGTATGGCTATGGAATCAACTATCAGTTCGGCTTATTTAAACAATACTTTGTCAACGGGTGGCAAAAAGAAAACGCCGATTCGTGGTTGGAACACTCGTCGCCTTGGCAAATTGAACGAACCGATCGATCGCAGTTGGTGCCGTTGGGGGGGCGCGTGGTTTTTGAGGAAAAAGACGGTCATCGCGAACCGCACTGGGTGGATACCAAACAGATTATGGGGGTTCCCTTTGATATGCCGATTGTGGGGTATGGCGGCAAAACGGTTAACTATTTACGGCTTTATTCGGCGCATTCTACGAACGTGTTAGACTTGGAAACCTTTAACAAAGGCGGCTATGTCAAGGCGGTGGAGCAAAATATCAAAATCGAGACCATTTCCAAAGTGCTGTATCCCGCCGATGATATTGAACAGGGAAAATACCTGCGCCTGGTGCAACAATACTTTTTCGTGTCATGCGTGATTGCGGATATTCTGCGGCGCTTTTTTGAAGATCATACAGACTTTGAGCAATTGCCGAAAAAAGTGGCAATCCAACTGAACGATACACACCCGACTTTGGCAATTGTGGAATTGATGCGATTGCTGACGGATGTATATCATTTGGACTGGGAAAAGGCATTTGATATTACACGGCGCACGATGGCCTATACCAACCATACATTACTGCCCGAAGCTTTGGAAAAATGGCCGGTGGCGATGTTTGAACGATTGCTGCCGCGACATTTGCTGATCATCTATGAAATCAATGATTGGCTGATGCGGCAGGTAATGAATCGCTATCCGGGCGATACAGGAAAATTATCGCGTATGTCCTTGATTGAAGAAGGCGCCGAAAAGAAAGTGCGCATGGCGAACCTGGCGATCGTGGGAAGTTTCTCGGTCAACGGGGTGGCCGCAATCCATACCGAGTTGTTAAAGCATAATTTGGTGCCGGATTTTTATGAGATGTGGCCCGAAAAATTTAACAACAAAACGAACGGTGTGACACCGCGGCGGTGGTTGTTGGCCTCTAACCGGGGATTGTCCCGCTTTATCACCAAGCATATCGGGAACAAGTGGATTACGGATTTAAGCGAGCTGAAAAAACTGTTGCCTTTGGCGGAAGATAAAGCCGCCTTGGCCGAATTGGACACAATCAAGTTTGAAAACAAAAAAGCACTGGCTGCTTTGATTGAAAAAACAACCGGTGTGATTGTAAATCCCCAGGCTGTCTTTGATTGTCAGGTCAAACGAATCCACGAATATAAGCGGCAATTGCTGAATGCGCTGCATATCGTGCATCAATACCTATCCATTATTGAAGACGGGGTGAAATTGGCGACTCCGCATGTGTATATTTTCGGCGGTAAGGCAGCACCCAGCTATGAGATTGCCAAACTGATCATCAAATTCATCAACAACATTGCCGAAGTTATCAATAACGATCCGCGTGTGGGCGACCAATTAAAGGTGGTCTTTATCCCGGATTACAAGGTTTCTATTGCCGAAGTGGTCTTTCCGGGGGCCGATGTCAGTGAGCAAATTTCAACGGCCGGGTTTGAAGCCTCGGGCACCAGTAATATGAAATTCACAATGAACGGAGCCCTGACTTTGGGGACCTTGGACGGGGCAAATGTGGAAATTATGCAAGAAGTCGGAGAAGAAAACTTCTATCTGTTCGGGATGACGGCCGAAGAAGTGCACAATCGTATGGCGAATAATGCACACAAACCCTGGGATTACTATAACCAAAATCCCAAAATTAAACGCGTTATGGATTCACTGACTTCGGGTCTGTTTACACCGAATGAAAGTAAAGACTTGTTCGTGCCGCTGTTCCAGAACATCATGTTTAAGGATTACTATATGCTGTTGGCGGACTTTGAGTCGTATGTGGCCGCACATGAGCGAATCGCAAAGGACTTCACCGATCGGTCGCTATGGGCCAAGAAAGCTTTGTTCAATATTGCAAACTCGGGCAAATTCTCTATTGATCGCACGGTGGCCGAATATGCCAAGGATATTTGGCACACGACCTCTACTTTGGAGAACAAATAATGGAAAAGCCAACCGAGGATAAACGCTTTTTCGGGCGACGCAAGGGGAAACCGATCAAGGAATCGCGGCAAAAATTGATCAATGAATTGCTTCCGAAAATTACTTTACCGGCTCCGAACGGTAAGGTGTTTGATCTGAAAAGTTTGTTCGGAATAGTGCCGAAGGAGGTCTGGCTGGAAGTCGGATTCGGTGGTGGAGAGCATGTGGCAGAGCTGGCAAAATTATATCCCGATGTCGGGTTTATCGGTGCCGAACCCTTTATCAACGGGGTGGCATCATTGCTGGCACACCTGAACGGAACGCACGGCAAGCAGGCCGTAAATGCCGAATTGGAAGCAGGACGCAATGATAATGTGCGAATTTGGCCCGATGATATTCGACCGGTCTTTTCGTCCTTTCCGGATGCCGGGTTTGAACGAATTTTTATCCTTTATCCCGATCCGTGGCCCAAGGCTCGTCATGCCGAACGGCGTTTTGTCAACCAACGCAATATCCCGGAATTGGCGCGTATGTTAAGCCCGACCGGAGAAGTCTATGTGGCAACCGATGTGGCGGCCTATGCCGGGTGGGCGCAAGAGCAAATGGCCGAATCGGGCTTGTTTACGCAAGTCAATAAAAACACCCGAATCCCGCCCGAAGATTGGATCCCCACACGCTATGAGCTTAAAGGAATTGCCGCCGGCCGACAGCCGACATACCTGGTCTTTCAAAAAAAATTGGGTAAAAAGCAAAATAATTCTTGACGAATGGAAAAAAATAGGTAAAGATAGAACAAGGTAAGGAGATTATATCATGAACTATAAAACATCAAACATCAAAGACGGAAAAGAAATCATCGTGTCCGGTTCCTTTACGTTCCGTGATCACGATACATTTTTTGAAATCGTGTCTTTAATTAAAAGTGCACAGGACAAAAAGATTGTCTTTAACCTGTCGGATTGCGACTTTATCGATTCGGCCGCTTTGGGTATGTTCGTGATTGCCCACGATGAAGCATCTTCCAAAGGTGTAAACCTGACAATTAAAGGGGTCAAGGGCAAGGTCAAAGATGTTATGTATGCAGCTCGCTTTGACAGTCTGTATACATTTGAAGAATAAAATTATTGCAGGACACCGAACCTGTTTTTAATAAACGGGGGTGTTTTTGTTTTTATGAAACTGGTTATTCAACGCGTTCAAAAATCTTCTGTTTCGGTGGCGGGACAGGTTGTCGGCCAAATTGGAAAAGGGCTGTGTGTCTTGATAGGTATCGCACCGACGGATACCGAATCGGATCTGGATAAAATGGTTGAAAAGCTGGTCAATCTGCGAATTTTTGAGGATACGGCCGGTAAGATGAATTTATCCTTGGCGGATATTCACGGAGAGGCCTTGATAATCTCTCAATTCACCTTGTTGGCGGATTGTGTAAAAGGACGGCGCCCGTCGTTTGTCGGAGCCGGCGATCCCGTGCATGCCGAACAGCTATATCAGTTATTTTTACAGAAAGTGGCGCAAACCGGAGTTCCTGTCCAGCACGGTATCTTTGGAGCCGAGATGCTGGTCTCTATTGAAAATGACGGACCGGCGACCTTTATTTTGGAAAGTCCACACAAATGAAAGAAAAAGAAATCCCTAATTTTGAAGAACAAGCGCGACAAAATCTGGCTTTGTCACCCAAACGGTTGGCGACTTTCTTAAAACAAGCGATGGCCTTGCGACGGAACCTGAAACTGCGACAAAAACAAAAACAGGAAAGGCAAGCTAAATGTATGCGTTCAAAATAAACGGCGGTAAAAAATTATCCGGATCTGTGGCTGTGAAAGGCGCAAAAAATGCGATTCTGCCTTTGATGGCAGCAGCCCTTTTGACGGACGAGCCGGTGCGCCTGACGAACATTTCGTATTTGTCTGATGTGGTGACTTTGTCAAACCTGCTGACAAGTATGGGAGCGCGTATCACGCAAGAGCCGGACGCCATTACCATTCAATGCAACCAAATCGCCAGCACTACGGCCGATTATGAATATGTCTCAAAAATGCGGGCGACATTTTGGGTATTGGGACCTTTGACCGGTCGCTTTGGTGAAGCACGTGTTTCTCTGCCCGGAGGGTGTGCGATCGGAGCTCGGCCCGTGGATCTGTATATCAAAGCCCTTGAAAAAATGAATGCAACCGTGACAATTGAAGGCGGATATGTCGTGGCCAAAGGCCCATTAAACGCGGCCGAAATTTTCTTTCCGAAAGTCTCGGTCGGGGCAACGCATAACACGATTATGGCCGCGGTCCTGACGCCGGGAACAACCGTGATTCATAATGCCGCTATGGAGCCGGAAATCGGCGACCTGATCCGACTGCTGCAAAAAATGGGGGCTAATATTACCGGAGTGGATACCAAGACAATCACTATCCGGGGCGTCAAAAAATTACATGGAACAACGCATGCCGTTATTCCGGATCGGATTGAAACTGCCACTTTTGCCGTGGCGGCAGCCGTGACACGGGGTGATATTATGATTAACGGCGGGGATATATCCCTGATGCAGGCGGTGGCCGATGTTATAAAGCCCAGTCAAATTGAATTTACACAAAGCGAACAAGGCCTGCGCGTCAATGCAACACAAGCAAACCTGACCCCGGCGACAATCACAGCCTTGGAATATCCCGCGATCCCAACCGATACACAGCCTTTGTTGACAACGATGTTGGCTTTGGCCGACGGAGAATCGGTGGTCAGTGAGGGAATCTATGAAAACCGCTTTATGCATGTGCCGGAATTAAATCGGATGGGGGCTCATATCCAACAAATCAATAATATGAGTGTCCTGATCAAGGGCGTATCGGAACTGTCGGGGGCAATTGTGACTTCGTCCGACCTGCGCGGTGGCGCGGCGTTGGTTCTGGCGGGACTGGCAGCCCGAGGAGAAACAACCGTGCAACGGGTTTATCACATTGACCGGGGTTATGAAAAAATGGAAGAAAAATTGGCTCAATTAGGGGCAGATATTACACGCTTTAAACAATAAATAACGCTTTTTTGAATTTTATAACATATTGATTTTATTGTGTTTTATTTTTCAGAAATTACTTTTTGTTGACTTTTTTCAAAAATTGGTGTAGAATAGGTCTATCACTTGATGAAAGTGAGTTTAACAACAACGAGAGGAAACAAAAATGAAATTTCAACAAATTACAAAAATGTGCGCTGTGATGGCAGCTGCTTCAACAATGGGTGTCGGTTGTGTGTCCCCGGAATATAAAATCGTGGAAAAAGTCCAAGCAGACGGTTCCGTTGTAAAAGTCGTTCAAGAAAAAAATTGGCAAGACCGGTTGAATGACTCGGCTGATAATAATCGCGGTTTATTGCGCTATGCCGAAGTCGGAGCGCAAGTCGGCGGGACGATCTGGAATGGTATCAACGGAACCGTGCAAAATAACCGTCTGCAAAAGCAAACCAGTGCGATTAACAGAAATGCGAACGCGATCAATAAACAAACACAAACTATCGGTAATATCTTTCAATTGATGCAAAATCAAAATCAGAATCAATAAGATATTCTGTATCAAAAAAAGCCCGAGCAATCGGGCTTTTTTTTATAGGTTTTCGTCAAATCATAGCCACGGATCGGCTATACGCCAGACCGAGAAAATCATATCTTGAACAGCCGGATCGGTGATCGGGATCGGGCGCGCCGATTTCAGGTTTTCCTCCAAATGTGCGATATCATTATCCGCCGGCACCAAATGGGGCATAAAGCGTCGCTCAAAAGCCAGTAGAGCCTTATCGGGGTCTGTGGTATCATAACCGATTTCGCGCAAGAGTTGCAAGCTGTCCGTATGATTCGGCGCAGACTGAATGTCGGTGGGCCAAAAACCAATCCCCGCAGCGGCCAATTCCCGCCACGGGAAGGCACTGCCGACATCAACTTTGCGCATCGGTGCAATATCACTGTGGGCGACAATGTGGGTTTTGGGCAAGTTGTAGCGATCTATAATAGACCGAGCCAAAATCTGAAAAGCCCGGATTTGAGGTTTTGGGAATGGCGTTTGTCCCAAAGTCGGGCTTTGTAATTCAATTCCGACAGATGAAGCATTCAGCCCACTTTGCCCCCGCCACGAACTGCTCCCGGCGTGAAAAGCTACCTGATCTTCCGGAATAAAGGAAGTAATATTGCCATCAGTATCAATCAGATAGTGTGTGCTGACCCCCAGATTTTTCATTACGCGAATCATATCCGGAACAGGTAAGGCAAAGCTATGCACAACCAAAAATCGAACCGATTCGGTGCGCGGGACAGATAGACGCGGGTGATTCATACGGCGCACCACAAAAACTGTCCCCATCAACAAAAGAACTGCAATAAACACTTTCCAAACGGGACGTGATTTCAGCAATCTTTATTTCCTTTGGCTGATTTTAACTGCCCGCAGGCCGCCATAATATCCTCGCCACGCGTGCGACGAATCGGGGCCGCAAAATAATGATCCTCTAAAATCCGCGAAAAACGATGAATGGCGTTGTTGCCGGACGGCTCAAAAGGAGCACCGTCCCACGGGTGGAACGGAATCAGGTTAAACTTGACCTCTAGTCCTTGCACCAATTTCATCAACTCTTGAGCATGCTCGGGCTGATCATTGATGCCTTTGAGCATCACATACTCCATAGTGATAAACTGACGCCGCTCGGATCGTTCTTGGTATGCGCGACAGGCCTCTATCAGTGTTTTTAACGGAAATTTGCGATTGATGGGCATAATTTGATTGCGGATTTCATCATTCGGAGCGTGCAGACTGACAGCCAACTTGACCCCCAGATCTGCCAATTCCGGAATGTGAGTCGCTATACCCGAAGTGGAAACCGTGATTTTACGCTTGGAAATCGAAATACCGTCGCCGTCCATCAAAATTCCCAACGCGGTTTTAAGATTCTCAAAATTCGCCAAAGGCTCGCCCATGCCCATCACAACAATGTTGGAAAGATAGCGTGTCTCGTCCGTCGGAGTCGGCCATTCGTGATAACTGTCGCGGGCGGTCATAAACTGTCCGACGATCTCGCCAGCCGTTAAATTACGCATCATCTTTTGCGTGCCGGTATGGCAAAAACGGCACCCCTGAGCACAGCCGACCTGGGTAGAAATACACACAGCCCCCCGATCCGATTCGGGAATATAGACGCATTCTACCTCCTTCCCGTCCGCAAAAGACATCAGCCACTTGCGCGTTTTATCAACCGAGTTTTGTTCGGTAATAATTTTGGGGCGGGTAATGGTATAAAGACTGGCCAATTTGGCTTGGAACGGTTTGGACAATGTTGTCATTTTGGCAAAATCCGTTTCGCCCCTGTTATAAATCCAATGCCACACTTGTTTCGCCCGGAAAGTTTTTTCCCCCAAGGCAACCATTTCGGCCGTCAGATCCTGAAACGATAGTCCGATCAATTCTTTCATCTATTCACGCCCGCATGCCTTTTGAATTTCACGATAAGCTTTTGAAAAACCCTTCAATGAGAAAGTATCCGTTGTGGCCGTGCCGCGTTTGGAACGCCCCCGTAAAACGGCTGTATTCCCTTTTTTCATCTGGGCTACCAACTTGGTATCTGTTGCACCGTCCCGCGTCCACGCCGTGTCCGCCAAAGATGCCAATGTAATGCCTTTGTTTTTATCTACGGTCAATGTGGGCTTGCTGGCCTTTCGATAAGTATAGCCCGCCATAACGCTGACAACATCGTATGTCTTTTCCGTGGGGTGGTGCGTGACGAACAGAAAAACATCGTCGCGTTGGGTATATTTGCCGACGGACTTGGTCGGTTCACTGGCGATATAGCACACCTTGCCGGCTTTGTCCCGCGATACATAGGCAGTCCAGTTATCAAAAGTGCCCAAGATTTCCATATTCTTGTTAGCCGCAAAAGCCGGCAAAGCCAGCACGATTCCCGCAAGAGCGATCATTATCCATTTTTGAAACATAGCATTCTCCTTTATGGTCAGGCTACAAGATTTTCCGTCAAAAATCAAGTTAAAAAATCACATTCTTTCGTTTTTTTGAAAGCACACGCCGGGGCGAATTATTATCTAACGCCGACCGGTGCTGCCAAATCCGCCGGCGCCTCGATCCGTTTGTATATCAACAGCGGCAACCGTTTGAATTTCAGCCTTGACAATCGGGCAGACAACGGCCTGAGCGATTCGGTCGCCGGGATTGATGATAAAATCCTGTGCGCCCAGGTTGATGATGTTGGACTTTAACTCGCCACGATAACCGAAATCAACCGTGCCGGGCGTATTGGTGACGGAAATGCCATACTTGGCCGCCAAACCCGAACGCGGTCGCACTTGAATCTCATAGCCGACCTCGGGGCCAAACGGGTATGGTCCCTGAAACTCAATCTTAACACCGTTATCGACCAACGCATGCTCACCGGGATGCAGCACGATCGGTTCGGCAATTGCAGCTCGCAAATCAAATCCCGAATCGTCGGTGTGTTTATAGGCCAGTTCGCCCCATTCTTTTTTATAATTTTTCAAGTATTCAATCAACAATCGCATTTTTTTACTCCTTGATACTCTTGTAGCATTATTTCAGACAAAAGGCAATCAAAAAGATTTACCTTAAAATAAAAAAAACAGTTGCTTTTTGGACAAAAATGATTATTATAGAGGATATCACAGATGAAAGGATACATATGTTTATTTCTCAAGCACTCGCTCAAACAACAGAAGTGGCTACACAAGCAGCCGAAGCGGCTCCGATGTCCGGAATGCTGTTGCAACTGATCTTGGTGGTGGCCATTGTCTATTTTATTTTAATTCGGCCGCAACAAAAACGCATTAAAAAACACGAAGCCGAATTGCAAGCTATTATCAAGGGCACAAAAATCGTGGTCGGCGGATTCCTGGGCACGGTTGTAGAAGTTCAAGAAGATAACAAATTGTTGGTGGAATTGGCCAACGGTGTACGTGTGACGGTTTTACGGCCGTATGTGGCTCAGGTCTTTTTTGAAACACCCCTGAAAAAATAATCAAAGAAAGGATACATTATGTTTGGATATTCAAAAATTAAAATCGGCATTATCTGTGCCATTGTGGCATTGGGTGTCTTTTTTGCGGCACCGAATTTTATGCCCAAGGCCATGTATGAATCTTTGCCCGAAAAAATGCGCAATTGGTACCATCCGGTGACTTTGGGGCTGGACCTGCAAGGCGGATCATACTTGCTGATGGAAGTGGATACGGACACTCTGGTGAAAGAAAAACTGGAAGCCCTGGCAAACGATGTGCGGCCGGCTTTGCGCAAAAGCAAAATCTATGGCAAGGTGTCCGTTGTGGACAATGCCTTGACTTTTAAGTGCACAAATGCAGCGCAAATCGCCGATGCACGGGATCTGATCCGCAAGTTGGACAAGGAAACACCGCTGGATATTACGGTGCAAGATACGACCCTGCGAGTGAGCTATTCGGAAAAAGCTTTGCAAGCGTTTGAAAGACAGGCCGTTGAGCAATCTATGGATATTGTGCGGCGCCGGATTGATGAACTGGGCACCAAAGAGCCTCAGATCCAACAACAAGGCACCGATCGCATTGTGATCCAATTGCCGGGCGTGCAAGATCCATCGGAAATTAAAGCTTTGCTGGGCAAAACGGCCAAGATGTCGTTGCACCTGGAAGATGCGGAAACTACACCGCAAGCGGCTCAAATGGGTAAATTATCACCGGATTCTATGCTGGTCAACGGCGATGAAACGGGCTATATCGTTGTAAAGCGGGCGGCCGTTGTCGGGGGCGAAAGTCTGGAAAGTGCCAAATTAAGCTATGACGAAAACAATGCGCCGGCTGTGGCTTTCAGTTTTAAATCCGCGGGGGCCGATCGTTTTGCCAATGCAACCGGTGAAAATATCGGGCGGCGCTTGGCGATTATCCTGGACGGCAAAGTCATCAGTGCGCCGATGATCAACTCGCGCATTCCGGGCGGAAAAGGTATTATTACCGGCAACTTCACCGTTCAAAGTGCCAAAGATTTAGCACTGCTGTTGCGGTCGGGGGCTTTGCCGGCGCCGTTGGTTGTAGCCGAAGAACGCGTCGTAGGCCCGGGCCTGGGTGAAGACTCAATCCGTGACGGAGCATTGGCGTGCTGGATCGGATTGGCAGCTGTGTTTATCTTTATGGTTGTGGTCTATGGATTCTTTGGAATCGTGGCGGATCTGACACTGCTGGCGAACGGTGTATTGTTGTTGGCGTTGCTGAGTCTGTTGGGGGCGACTTTGACTTTACCGGGGTTGGCGGGGATTGCCCTGACAATCGGTATGGCCGTTGACGCAAATATCTTAATCCTGGAACGCATGAAAGAAGAAATGATGCATGGCATTACCGTGCCGGCAGAAGTTTTGAAACGCGGATTCGCAGGATCATTTTCGGCCATCTTGGACGGACAGTTGACGACTTTGTTTGCAGCCTTGTTCCTGTTCTGGTTAGGGTCGGGTCCGGTGCGCGGATTCGGCGTGACTTTGGGATTGGGTTTGGCGACCAGCTTGTTTGCTGCTATTTTCGTGAACAAGATTATCCTGATCGCGTGGATGCACTTGCGCAAACCCAAGAAAATTGAAATCGGATCTATCTTATAAAAGGAAATATGACCATGTCAAAGATTTTTGAAAAACGTGAATTAAACTTTAATTTTATACGCCAACGCGTAGCGGGATATATTTTCTCGGCCATTTTGCTGATTGTCTCGGTGGTTTCTCTTTGGACACAAGGATTGAACTATGGGATTGATTTTGAGGGCGGTATTCTGGTAGAAGCAACCTCGAAGGAAGTGGTTGACTTGGATAAAACGCGGGCGGATTTGGCCTTTTTACAAGACTTGTCCATTCAGACGGCGGGGCTGGAAGGGAAAACAATCCTGATCCAAGCGCGCCCCGATGATAACGAAAACCCGAATCAATTGGTTGAAAAAATCAAAGCCACTTTGGGAGAAGGATATTCTTACAGCCAAGTGGAAATGGTGGGACCCACCGTCGGAAATGAGTTAAAATACAAAAGTTTATGGGCCTCGGTGCTGGCATTGATGGCTATTGCAGTTTATATCTGGTT
Organism: uncultured Alphaproteobacteria bacterium; assembly: GCA_934234055.1. GTDB lineage: Bacteria > Pseudomonadota > Alphaproteobacteria > CAAHEQ01 > UBA3637 > CALXZG01. The sequence goes on from CAKQGY010000012.1 coordinate 14,929, forward strand.
CCGGTTTGAATGGCCATTCGCAATCGGTTGCTTGGTATCCTTGGCACACGATTTAATCATTGTGGTGGGGGCGTTTTCGCTGTTTCAATGGGAGTTTGATATGGTCGTGGTCGCGGGGCTTTTGTCCTTGGCCGGATATGACTGTAATGACTCAATTGTAACCTATGACCGTGTGCGTGAAAACCTGCACAAGTTCCGTAAACTGTCCACCGATGATATTTTGAATAAAAGTATCAACGAAACACTGTCGCGGACTTTGCTGACCAGTTTGACAACATTGTTCGTGGTGCTGGTTCTGTTGATTGTGGGGGGCGAGACCTTGCGCGGATTTTCCATTGCAATGGTCCTGGGAACCGTGTTTGGGACATACTCGTCCATTTATGTGGCCGTGCCGCTGTTGCGCTACTTTGACATTCGCAATCTGGGCAGTTCGGATGATAAAGCCGCAAATGCCTAAACGGATGGCAGTAAGAAAAACAGGGGCATTTTGCTCCTGTTTTTTGCATTTTTCGCTTGATTTTCAGAATTAAGACTGCTAAAATAGACCTATGTCAGATTTATTTAATGCAACAGAAGTCAAGTCCGATTACTCGGCAAAAGATATTGAAGTCCTGGAAGGGTTGGAGCCCGTCCGAAAAAGACCCGGTATGTATATCGGGGGAATTGATGAACGCGCCTATCATCACTTGGTCGCGGAAATTATTGATAATGCAATGGACGAAGCGGTGGCCGGCTATGCCACAAATATAGAAGTATCCCTTAATGCTAACGGCTATGTGACGGTCAAGGATAACGGCCGGGGTATCCCCGTGGATCCGCATCCCAAATATCCGAATAAATCAGCTTTGGAAGTCATTACAACCACCCTGCACTCGGGCGGCAAATTCGGAGGGGGGGCCTATGCTGTCTCGGGCGGTTTGCACGGGGTCGGTTTATCGGCAGTCAATGCGCTGTCGTCGCATATGATTATTGAGGTAGCCAAAGATAAAAAACTGTATCGCCAGGAGTATCACCAGGGTAAACCCGTGGCACCGGTTGTCTGCCTGGGACCGGTCAGCAATCGTCGCGGAACGAGTGTGTCCTTTTTGCCTGACAGCACCATTTTCGGCGAGAGTGTCCGTTTTAAACCGGCCACGCTTTTCCGTATGGCGCGAACCAAGGCTTTTCTGTTCCGAGGAGTGGAAATTCGTTGGAATTGCGATGCCGAGCTGATCGGGCCGGATGATAAAACACCGACAGAACAAATTTTGAAGTTCCCCAACGGGGTGGCCGATTATCTGGACTTCTTAATGCAGGGACGCACCGCCGTAACGCAAAAGCCCTTTACGGGACGGGTGGACTTCCCCGACAATATGGGTGGCGTTGAGTGGGCGATTTGTTGGCCGAATGATTTCAAGGACGGATTCTCATACACCTATTGCAACACCGTGATTACACCGCTGGGCGGCACGCACGAGACCGGGCTGCGATCGGGGATCACGAAATCGCTGCGGGCCTTTGCCGAGATGGTCGGCAATAAAAAAGCCGCCGAAATTACCGCTGATGATGTGCTGAACAGCGCGGGTATTATGTTGTCCGTCTTTATCAAGGATCCGCAATTTCAGGGGCAAACAAAAGAGCGCCTGGTGACGACCAGTGCAACTCGCTTGGTTGAAAATGCGATTAAAGATCCGTTTGATCATTGGTTGAGCCGAGACATTAAATCAGCCAACGCTTTGCTGGATTATATTATGGAGCGCTTGGAAGAGCGCAAACGCAAGAAAAAGACCGTTGAGACCGCGCGGGCCAGTGCAACAAAGAAATTGCGTCTGCCGGGGAAATTGGCGGATTGTTCGCACACCAAAACCGAGGGAACTGAATTATTCTTGGTGGAGGGGGATTCGGCCGGCGGTTCGGCCAAGCAGGCACGGCGACGCGAGACGCAGGCTATTCTACCGTTGCGAGGTAAAATTTTGAATGTGATCAGTGCCTCTAATGACAAAATTATGGCGAATGAAGAAATTCGTGATATGATAGAGGCTTTGGGCTGCGGACATCGCGAGAAATATAACGAAGAAAATCTGCGCTATGAAAAAGTCATTGTGATGACCGATGCCGATGTGGACGGGGCACATATTACTTCTTTGTTGATGTCGTTCTTTTATCAGGAAATGCCGGGCTTGATTGAGCACGGGCATTTGTATCTGGCTTTACCGCCTTTGTATCGGTTGACTCAGGGCGGGAAATCCGTCTATGCGGCCGATGATGCCGAAAAAGATCGCCTGATGAAAACGGTGTTCAAAAATGCCAAAAATGTAGAAGTATCACGCTTTAAAGGGTTGGGCGAAATGCCACCGCAACAGCTGAAAGAAACGACGATGGATCCGGACAAGCGAACACTGCTGCGCGTTGTAATGCCCAGCAAGACCGCCGCAACCGAAGAATCGGCCGAAGAGGCGGCCTATACGGCGGATATTGTAGAACGCCTGATGGGGAATAAGCCCGAGTTCCGCTTTCAATTCATTCAAGAACACGCGAAATTTGTTGAAAATCTGGATATTTAAGACTGATTTTAAGGCTCGAAAAAACGCCCCTGTCATTAATTGACAGAGGCGTTGTTCGTTAAAAGCGCGGCCTAGGGTTCACAAGATCCCGTATACCAATTGGCCCCGATCCAGTCTCCGCCACAGGATAAACATTGGGCTTCATACTTTAATGCCGAGACATCAATTTCCGAACACGGCACGCATTCACCGTAATTCGGCCCTTTGAAATCAGTCCACACGCCGTCAACTTTGCGTTTAATAGTCTCATTAGCTGATATTCCAACCGTGCCCTTGGCACAGATATACGAATATCCCCCTCCGTTATGACGATTGCAATAGTGCGCGGTTTGATAGAGGTTTGTGTCATATTGATCCAACAAACTGGTATTTCTGTAGTTTCCCGCTTGTTCGGTATCACAAGGAAGACATTTCCCAGCCAGGTTTCCGCTATTTTTCTCTGAGGGAATAGGTCGTTCCGGTGGGCAATGGCACCGGCCGTATATCAATTTGGCATCCGGGTCTGTGCATTTGTCGGAGCACCCCCACATAGCATCATGAACACGGGTTGGACAGACAGCACACCGATCCATTGATTGGGTTATGAATGAAGTGTCAGTGCTATCGCAAGAACGACATTCATTACTATGAGCGAACTCGCCCTCGGCACAACAATATGTGTTAGACCAAGATTGAATACAACATTTTTTGACACCATCTTCCTCTGTGATTGTGCCCCGACAGCAACCACCATTAAAGACTTTATCCGTCGCACAACACCCAACCGGTGTTTTAACCTGCCCGTTGGGACACGATAATTCACAAGTCCCTTTGGCATTACAGACAAAATTGTTCCCAAATCGGTTTTTGCAATCATTATTTGTTTTGCAATGGTAATCCGATTCACCTTTATCGGCACTTGCCGTGATTTCAAACCACATACCCACTTTTTCTTGATCGGTACACGCGCCGACCCCGTTAAAGAAGCCGATGTCGTTGACCATTTTCCAGCCGTCCAGACGCGAAATAATTTCGTCGCACACGGGCGTGGGGACTTCATCTATTTCCACATAAAAAGCATTTGGGACGGTGGTGTCGGTGGTGATTTTGGTGGAATAGCCACTGGGGGTATGGTCGGGATAGTCCAAGAGTTTCGGCGTGCCGCCGGCCAACATCTGGCCTGTTCCCAACACCGCCAGTTGGTTCACATAGTTGACGGTCGCATTGGCGCGTTGTTTATTCATTGCGTAATTAAAACCCGCAATACCGCCGATAGTGAGGATTCCCATAATCGCCAAAACCCCCAGCATTTCGGTGAGGGAGCGGCCGGATTCGAAATAAATTGCCTCTTTGATTATTGAATTTATGTGTTTAGATCTCATAGTTGGCTCCTTGTAAATAGACGAACAGTCGGTTGCCCGCAGGCGACCGACTGACTGAAATTTTCTGCTCATCAGCAATTAGATGTGTGTGTGTGTGTGTGTGTGTGTGTGTGTGTGTAGTACTATAAGGGTTTTACGCATGTCAAGCCCCTCTTTTTGAACCGGAAAATGTCTACACTTTTGTATCATCATGTCCCCTACTCTATCCTAATTCAAAGCGCGTGTCAAGGGAAAATTATGTGGCATTCATATTTCGCGGATGCCTTCTCTTCGTTCGCAATAAGAAGTGGCATTGGAAAAGAAATTGACAACGGGCAAGTTTTCTTGTATGGTGGAGAAAAAGGAGAAAATGATGACGCTTGAAATCGGACTATCAAAAACAAAAACTTACCCGGTCGGAGAGAAAGACACCGCTTGCGCTATGGGTAGTGGAGCCTTGGAAGTTTTGGCAACACCAGCGTTGATAGCTCAAATGGAACAAGTGGCTTGGACCAGCGTGCAACCCTATTTAGAAGACGGGCAAGGCACCGTCGGCACGGAAATATCCGTGTCACATTTGGCGCCAACGCCGGTTGGTATGACGGTTCGGTGCATCAGTCGCCTGTGTGCCGTTAACGGCCGAGAACTGATCTTTGAAATAGAGGCTTATGATGAAATGAGTCTGATCGCTCGGGCGATTCATAAACGCTTTATTATTCAAAACGACCGCTTTATGGACAAGGCGTTGCGCAGAAAAACTATGCCCAAGCAAGATTAGAGCAGCGGGATATCATATTTTCTTGACTTTCGCCAAATAATCCGCTATGCTGGCTCTAACAAAATGCTGAGGATCAAATGATTGTTATCAAAGTCTGTTTAGGAAGTTCTTGCTATGTGCGCGGAAATGATAAAATTTTATCGTTTCTGGAAGATTATATCCAACAACACAACAAAAAGCTGCAAGTGGCTTTGGTGGGATGTCGATGCACGAATTTATGCCAAGACGGTCCGAATATCTTTATCGGAGATAAACGTTATTCTAACCCGAAAATTGAAGAACTGCAACGGATTTTGGAGGCACTATGACAAATCGAAAAGGGTGCGTTTATACACTGTATAACGAATGTCAAGATTGCTATAAATGCGTGCGTAAATGTCCGGTAAAGTCTATTCGAATCCAAGACGGCCATGCTGGTGTCCTATCGGATAAATGCATCGCCTGCGGACGGTGTGTGGCTTCATGCCCCAGCCATGCCAAGCGTGTGCGAAACGACTTGGAGGCTGTGCGGCAATTACTGGCCACGGGAAAGAAAGTATATGTATCGCTGGCACCCAGTTGGCGGGGAGCTTTTGCCAACACATCGGCACAAATTGTGGCAACCTTTAAGAAATTAGGATTTACCGGCGTAAGCGAAACAGCCCTGGGAGCAGAGGCAGTTTCCATAGAAACAGCTCGATTGCTGAATGAAAAAGAACAAGGGCTGATGATTTCCAGTGCCTGCCCCGTCATCGTGCGCTATATTCGTCTGTATCGGCCACAATTGGCGCAATATATTACTCCTATCGCCTCACCGGCTTTAACACATGCCCAGATTCTTAAAGATACTTTCGGCTCAGATGTAGCCGTTGTATTCGTGGGACCGTGTATCGCAAAAAAAACAGAAGCCGATGAAAATCCTGATTTACTGGCAGCGGCTTTGACCTTTGAGGAAGTAAAAATTTGGCTGAAAGAACTGGATCGTGAAACCGAGCAAGGGAATTGTACCGGCGAAGTCTTTGTCCCCGAAACTGCTCATGAAGGTCGAATATATCCGCTGGATGGCGGCATGAATGAAACAATCCGGCGGATTGGAGTTAAAGAAAATGTGCAACTGCTGAATGTCGGATCATTAGAGTTTTTTATCCAAGCATCCAATGCTTTTGACAATACGCGTCTGGTACGCCCTGTCTTTATTGAGGCGTTGGCGTGTCATGGCGGATGTATCCATGGCCCCTGTATCACAACACAAGCGTCTGATTTTTATAATATCTCTCGTGTGTTGCGACATACCGATTATCGCGATTCCATCCCGTTAAAACCAACAGCAGTGGTATCAAAAAATTATACCCCTGTTTCCGAAATGGATAAAACATACTCTATGGATGAAATCCGGGAAGCACTGCATCGAATCGGAAAATATCTGCCAGAAGATGAACTTAATTGTGCGGGATGTGGCTATCAAACCTGTCAAGACATGGCTAAGGCGCTGTTGGATGGAAATGCCGAACCCTCTATGTGCGTTTCATATATGCGCAAAATTGCGGCCAAAAAAGCTGATATTTTAATCAAAAGTATTCCGTCAGCCATGGTGATGTTAGACAAAAACCTGAATATGATTGAAGTAAATGAAGCATTCATCAAAATGTTTACCGGACCTCTGGCAGAGGTTTATCTGTCCGACCCTCAGAAATTAATCGGGCTCCCAATCAGCACTTTCTTCAAGGCTCAAAAAGTCTTCGTTTCCGTGTTGACCGGCGGGCAGGAAATTCACAAGGAAAATCATCGCTATAATAATTGCCTGTATGATTTGAATGTTTTTCCGATTGAGCCAAATATCTCGATCGGCGCTGTCATAACAGATATGACCAAAGCCAGTCATTCGCGAGAATTGGTCGCACAAAAAGCAAAATCTGTTATTGATAAAAACATTGAAACCGTTCAACAAATTGCTTGTCTGTTGGGCGAACATATGGTAGAAACCGAAACAATCTTGAATACGATTGCTAACGAATATACACCCGAAGATGAGGATTAAATGTTCGTTGATATAGACTGTTCGCAAATCAAAAAATTCGGACAAAATGCTTTTGGTGACTATTTTTCTTCCAAGCGCACCGATAACCAAGATCGCTTGTTAGCGGTTCTGTCGGACGGGTTGGGCAGCGGGATTAAAGCGAACATTTTGTCCTGTATGACGACAACAATGTTGTTGCGCTTTATTGAAGAGGACATCCCGATTCAAAAGGCAGCGCAAATCGTGATGGATGCCCTGCCGGTGTGCCAAATTCGTAAAATCAGCTATGCCACCTTTTCGGCCGTGGATTGCCGAAATGATGGTCATGCTTGGGTCGTAGAAGAAGGCAATCCCTCATTTTTGCTGATGCGTCAGAATCAAGAAGTGTCCTTACCCTGTCATACATTTACATCGCCCAAGTTTCCCGATCGGCATTTACAAATTTATCAATTCAAAGCAGAAGTCGGCGATCGTTTAATCTTTTGCTCGGATGGGGTGACGCAGGCCGGTATCGGAACAACAAATTATCCTTTAGGATTTAAACGCGAAGGGCTGGTGGCCTTTGTGCAAGAGCACCTGCAACAATACCCCAACATTTCCAGCACGGATCTGTCTGCCGATATTATTGACAAGGCTTTGTCCCTGGAGCCCAATCGCCATGCCGGCGATGACATTTCATGTGCTGTGCTGTATTTTCGAGAACCGCGCAAATCTTTAATCTTTACCGGCCCACCGTATAACAAAGATAAAGATCGGGAATACTGTTTATCATTTGACGCCTTTACGGGTAAAAAAGCTATTTGTGGCGGCACAACCGCCAATATGATAGCTCGCGAATTAAATCGGGAAATCTATACATCGGCACAATCCGATAGCGGTAATCTGCCGCCAACGGCGGAAATGACCGGTGTGGATTTGGTGACCGAGGGGATCTTGACCCTGACACGAGCAGCCGAGTATTTGGAAAAAGAAGAGCTGACCCACCCGGATGCGGCCGGACAACTGGTTGACTTTTTCCTGGAATCTGATATAATCGAGTTTATGGTTGGCGCCATGATCAATCAAGCACATTATGATCCGTCGTTACCGATTGAAATTGAAGTCCGCCGTAATGTTGTTAAAAAAATAAAAAAAACGCTGGAAGAAAAATACTTTAAGCAAGTTATTATTCACTATATATAGGAGGTAAATCATGAAAAAAGTGAAAGTTCAGATCTGTCAAGGAACCACCTGTTTTGTAATGGGGGGAAATGTCATCAAATCCCTGATGGAAGAATTGGAAAAAAAATATGCGGATAAAATAGAATTAACATCGGCTCGGTGTTTGGGTGCTTGCACGAAAAGTGACTCCTTTTCAAAAGCACCATATGTATGTGTAGATGACGAAATAATCTCGTCGGCTACGTTGGAAAAAGTAACTCAAATAATAGAAAGTAAATTAAAAAATGACTAACTCATCTGAATTAGAGACAAAACGGCTGAAACGTGAAGTTTTGGTCCGGTTAATAAAAGCGTTTATGTCGGATAATTTTGCAGAAAATACCCGCCTGATCCCCTATGAAATGCGCCCCAAAAACTCGGAAGTTCCTTTTCGCTGTTGTGTGTATAAAGAGCGGGGAATTTTACGAGCCAGGACTTTGGCGGGGTTGGGCTTTTCCATTGAAGAAGATGACGAAAAAACATTACTGTCGGACTATGCCAAGCGTGCATTAGAGCGCACACAAACCGATCCGAACCCCCTGACGGTGGTGGAAAGTGCTTGCCACAGTTGTCCGGCATCACGAATCTATGTAACGGAACTATGCCAAAATTGTGTGGCGCGGCCGTGTATGAATGCATGCCGATTTGGAGCAATTTCACACGTGAACGGACGATCCATTATTGACCCGACCAAGTGCAAGAAATGCGGCATGTGTATGAGTGCGTGCCCCTATGGCGCGATTGTCAAAACGGTTGTGCCGTGCGAAAATGCCTGCCCCGTGGGCGCGATTGCCAAAGACGAGCACGGTTTTGCACGCATTGATAAGGACAAATGTATTTCATGTGGTAAATGTGTTTCTGCTTGTCCATTCGGTGCAGTCCATGCGAAATCCCAAATCATTGATATATTAAAAGACATTAAGGCCGGTAAAGAGGTTATCGCCTTGATTGCGCCGGCTTTGATCGGACACCTGCCCTGCACGCCGGAACAAATTCAAGATGCTTTGAAAAAAGTTGGTTTTACATCGGTTTATGAAGTTGCACAAGGGGCTGATATTACCGCGACGACCGAAGCCAAAGACTTCCAAGAACGCTTGGAAGCCGGGGCACCATTTATGACAACTTCGTGCTGTGCGGCATATAACGAGTTGGTGAAAAAACACTTGCCCGAAATTAAACCCTATGTCTCCGATGCGCACACACCGCTGTATTATACGGCCGAGTTGGTCAAAAAAGAACGACCCGATGCCGTCACCGTGTTCATCAGTCCCTGCTTTGCCAAACGACGTGAAGTATTAGATAGCCCGAATATCAACTATGTGATGAACTTTGAAGAATTGGGGGCTACTTTGATCGCGATGGGAATTGAGTTGGATACCTGTGAGACAAAAGATTTTGATTATAAAAGCTCAAAAGAAGCGCGTGAATTTGCCCTCAGCGGAGGAGTGGCCAATTCGGTTCGGGCTGCATGGAAAGGAGAACCTGACGCCGTGAAGCCTGTGGTTATCAATGGCTTGGACAAAGCGGCGATCCGGGATTTGAAAATCTATGCAAAGCTAGGAAAATGTGCGGCCGGCAACTTGATTGAAGTCATGTGTTGCCCCGGCGGGTGTATCGCAGGGAATGCATGCTTGGGCGCCCTGAAAGAAGCGTCAAAGAAGGTCAAGGATTACGGCGACCAGGGGGAATCCTTGGAAACCAGAAAAAACGAGACGGCTTAAAAACAGGCCTAATCACCCAACACCCGCCGGTCTAAAACGGTGGGTGTTTGTTATGGCGTTCGTGATTCGTGGATTGCCCCAGGGTGGACGGAAAAATACCCGCCCTTCGCAATGACAAATTGACTCTTTGATTATGGATTGCCACGCCGGCAAGCCGGCTTGCAATGACGGCAGAGAAAAGCAATAGCGGGCTCTCGTTTACACAGCCCACCGGAATGATGCCGGAAGAATGGTGGCCGGATTCAAATCACGCAATGCACGAAATAACAAAAAAAACAAGCATTCATTAAATTATCAAATGAATGCTTGTTTAAGGCATATACAATATTATCGTTCGTTTTTGCGTCTTTCCATCAATTTTTTATTGGCTTCAAAACGCTTCATTTCTTCGGCTTTACGCAGCTTCATCACTTCCGGCGCAGACAAAGGCTTCCCTTCTTTTTCTGCTTGGGAAACCGCATCTTCACGTGCCTCTCTCAGCTTTTTAGAAAAGCCGGAAATGAACTTCTCTTTGTCTTGCAATTTATCTGAATTCTTTTCCACATCAATGCCATAATACTTTTTTGCTTCGGCAATATGTTTATTCAAATCCCGTTTATATTCGTCAACTCCCATCTCTATTTGAACTGTCTTCACCGCTGCTTTTCCAAATTTAGCAACTGCACGTCTATATGTCAAGACACTGCCCAACGCCGTGCCAGCAACAGCACCTACTCCCACAATTCCCAAGGAGAGGACTCCGGTAGCAACAACAGGTCCGCTCAAAGCAGGCTGTACTAAAGCCAAAGCACATGTTAAACCTGTAGACCACAAACTACACCACATCAGTTTATCTGAAAGTTTTAACAGCCTTTTACATTCTTTTTTATCTTCCGGTTTCATTTTCACTTCTTCTTCCATGATATACCTCCTTTGGCTTTGTTATTATATATTTAGTATAACACAAAAATTAAAAGTTGTCAAAAAAATATGAGATTATAAATTATGGCTTCTTCGGTCGTTATGCTCTTATTAGAATGATGGGGGGAGAAAAACAGAAAGCGGGGGGCTAAAAAATGCCGGCAAGGGGACTGAAGCGCAAGTGGATTTCTTTCCAGTCACCATAGTGATCCGCATAACGCTCGGCCAACATTTTGAACGGCGACTCTTCAGTCTTTTTATCGCAAATCCAAATTGCCCGCTCGGCACTTTCGGCCACAGACCGCTCTACACCGTTTCGCACTTTGCTCAGGATTTTAACCGAACGCACGGATCCATCTTTGTTTACCAGAACTTTTACCTCTATCACCAGGTCTTCAATCCCCTCTTTTCCTGCGTCCACATTCCAGTTTTTACGCAGTTGGTTGGCTATCAGATCCCGATCACTGACTGATACGATTTGTGATAAACTGCCACCCGTGCCACCCTCTATGCCTTCGGTTATGGCGGGCGTATTTGTATCGGCCGGTTGCGGCGCGGGAGCTGCGCGTTTAATCTTGTCCACCGAGGCCAACAGGCTGTTCAAATCGGGCTTGGAACGCCCCGGTTTTCGGGTTGGCTCGGCAGATTTTGGTTGGGGCACGGGCTTGTTTTTTGAGATTGGTTTGTTTGTCGGTTTGGGTTCCACAACCGGAGCAGCATTTTTAACGGGCGGCTGAGGTTTTGGCTTGGGTGGTGCGGATGGGACAGGTTGCACTTTCGTTGACCGAACAGTTGCGGATTTCGGTTTTGAAGGCACAACCGTTTGTTTCTTGGAAGCCGGTTTAGCCTGCTTTTTCGGCGGGAGATTCGTCTTATCCGATATTTGAACTTTGGTCAAATCCACCATAATCAGCGACGCCGGCGTCGGTTTCATATCAAAGCGTGCCAGCGAAAAGTCCATAGCCATTAAAGCCAGGACAATCCCGTGAAGCACAGCCGATGAAATGAATGAACGCGACAGCACTTATTTTTTCTTCCCCACCTGCATCATTTGAGAATCCGTTTTCAAGCCCACCTGTGTAAAGCCCGCGGCGCGCAACAGAGCCATTACCTCTATCACGCGGCCATAGTCAGCCTTAAAATCACCGCTGATCACCATTTGGATTTTGGGATTCTCTTGGACAATGGCCTGGACCTTGGACACAAGTTTAGAGAGAGGAATAACTTCACTGCCGATATAGATTTTGCCTTGGGCATCAACACTGATATCCAAGGTTTGAGACTGACCCTCTATTTGCTTGCCGTCTCCGCGCGGAAGATTGAGCGGAATACCGCTGGTCATCAGAGGCGCCGTAATCATAAAAATTGCCAACAGTGAAGTCATAATGTCTATCAGCGGGGTTAAATTGACCTCGGAGCGCACTTTGTTCCGACGACGTGTTTTAATCATCTACTCCTCCGTCTGTTCCAGCTGACGCGACAAAATAGCCCCCAGTTCGCCGGCAAATCGCTCCATACGCTGAGTCATTCGGTCAATGTCGTTCGTCAGTTTGTTATACGCAATCACCGCCGGAATGGCCGCTATCAATCCCACCGCCGTGGTGAACAAAGCCTCGGCCACGCCGGGAGCAACGGCGGCTATATTCGTGCTCTGAGTCGCCCCGATCGCGTTAAAAGCGTCCATAATGCCCCACACCGTGCCGAACAGCCCCAACAGCGGCGCCACAGACCCCGTGGAGGCCAAAAATGTCATACGCGTTTCCAGTTTTTCAACCTGCTTGTCAATCACGATTTGCATTACTTTATCCAGCCGTTCGGACAATTTAATGGTGGCTTTTTTGGTTTTGCCGTCCCGCACCGAACGACGCCATTCTTGAATCGCTCCCACAAAAATGGCTGCCAGGGGATTGCGAGCGTCCTTGGCATAAGTGGTATACAAAGTATCCAGCGACCCGCCTGACCAAAACTTGGTCTCAAAATCTTTCATCTTTTGACGGATGCGTTTGAACAAAAAAGCCTTGTCAAATATAATCGTCCAGCACCAAACCGATGTGAACAAAAGCCCCAAAATCAAGGCCTTCATAAACAGGTCCGAATCCATGAACATACCATACATTGATAACGATTGATGAAGGGTTTCACCTTGCATTTTAATTTTCTCCTTGATGTTGCATATAGTTGATAAATAAATCTTTCATTGCGGAATCCAGTCGTGTGGGGCGCAGAGAGGTGGTATCCACAAAAGCCAATTGCAAGCGAACCTCGGCCACCCGATGATTACCGCAGGATACCTCTTGACGCACCTGCATACTGGCGTTTTTAATCTCGTCCACCAGCACATTGATTGTCAGAACATCGTCCAAGCGCGCCGGTTCAAAAAAATCCATTTCCAGATGACGCAGCACAATTGCGTGGCCACCGGCCATAATGCCCCGATTACTGAGACCCAAAGCGGTGATCCAATCGGTGCGGGCGCGCTCGGCATACTTCAAATAATTCGCGTGATAAACGATCCCCTCGGCGTCGGTATCCTGAAAGCAAACACGCATCTGCCAAGTATGAGCCATTACACACCCCCCAGCAAATCCGGCTGAACCGACGGAGCCGACAGCCCCAAATGCTTAAATCCGGCCGCCGACAGCATACGCCCCCGCGGCGTGCGCATAACCAGCCCCAATTGCATCAGGTAAGGCTCTATCACTTCCTCAATCGTGTCACGCTCTTCGGACAGGGCCGCCGACAATGTATCTGCCCCCACCGGACCGCCGGCATACTTTTCGGCGATGCACATCAAATACCGCCGATCCATAGCATCCAGGCCCATTTTATCCACATCTAAACGTGTTAAAGCCAAATCTGCAATAGACTTGTCCACAGGTCTGTCGCCCGCAAAATCACGCACACGGCGCAACAAGCGACCCGCCACTCGCGGAGTTCCGCGCGACCGCTTGGCAATTTCGTGCGCGCCGTCTTCGGTCATGGTCAAGTTGAGTAAATGAGCCCCGCGCTTGACAATTTTCATCAGATCATCTGTGGTATAGAACTCTAATCGCATCGGGATTCCAAACCGATCCCGCAAAGGTGTGGACAGCAGACCCGATCGCGTTGTCGCCCCGACCAGCGTGAACGGTGGTAAGTCAATCCGAACCGATCGCGCCGCGGGCCCCTCGCCGATGATAATGTCCAGCTGAAAATCCTCCATCGCGGAATAAAGCACTTCCTCAACCGTGGGATTCAGGCGGTGAATTTCGTCAATAAACAAGACATCTTTGGGTTCCAGATTCGTTAAAATAGCAGCCAGATCACCGGCCTTGGAAATCATCGGGCCGGCCGTCGGACGAAAGCCGACGCCCAACTCTTTGGAAATGATTTGCGCCAAAGTCGTTTTACCCAACCCCGGCGGGCCGAACAGCAAAGTATGATCCAGCGCATCGCCCCGTTTTTTGGCAGCCTCAATAAACACGCGCAAGTTACCGCACAAGCCCTTTTGCCCCACGAAATCGTCCAGCGATTGCGGACGCAAACCGGTATAAAGCTCTTCATCTCCGGCCATTTTCTGTGGCGTAATAATCCTGTTCTCTACCATGCTAAATCTGTCCTTTTCCTATTTCTTTTAATGCAAGGCGAATGACTTCACCAACGGAGGCGGACGGGTTTTCACGCACGATTGATGCAACGGTCAAGCCGGCCTCGGTGCGCGAATAGCCCAAATTGACCAAAGCCGAAACCGCTTCATTCAGCACCCGAGTTCCACCCGCGACAGGAGCATCACCCAAGGGCATCGCCTCGTTACAGCCAAGGCTTCCCAGTTTTCCTTTCAGTTCCGTTACAATTCGAATACCCAGCTTTGGGCCGACACCGCTTGCCCGCGTAAAAGCCTTGGGATCTCCGGTCATAACGGCCATTTGAATATCATTGGGAGACAAGGCCGACAAAATCGCCAACGCCACTTTGGCACCGACACCCTGCACCGTGCTGAGATACCCGAAAGCCTGTTGCTCGGTCGCATCAGCAAAACCGATCAGATGGATGTGATCTTCACGCACCTGAGTTTCTATCATCAAGCTGACGGCGCCACCGGTTGTGGGCAATTTTCCAATCGTATTGGCCGAACAGAACACCCGATAGCCGACGCCTCCGACATCAAGGATAATATACCCTTCCCAAACCGAATCCAAAACACCTGTCAACTTTGCAATCATGACAAAACTCCTTTGCCGATATTTTAGCCGAAACATTTACAAAATACAAATGTTTTCTGGACAAATGGCAAAAATAATTTCAGAAGCGTCCTGATCCCAGGCCGAAAGGCGGGCTAGCGCGACCGAAACGGATCCTTGGGGCGGCGAATCGGAATCTCGTGAAACGGCTCTTCGGGTGGCGGAGTAAAATCAGGAACGGGATCATTCTGTCCCCTGCCCCGAGCCAAAGCGCGCTTGAATACCGCCGACAGCAGCGAGCGATCATGCGCAATACAGGTGTGCGGAATAACCGCTTTTTGTAAGACCTGATTATTGGTAAAGAAATGGCGCCCGACCGAACCCAACGCCGGCAGATATAAATCTTGAAGGGTTGTGTTGTTGGAAAAGCAACCGTCCCCCACTTCGTGCAGGCTTTGAGCGTTCAAAATGCGTAAATTTGTGTTGTATTGCAGGCTGTCATCGTCCATAACCTGCAAGGCCGGCACATTCAGGACTTCCAACTTTTCGTTTTCAAACAGAAAAGCAAAGCCTGTCTGTTGCAATTTCGGGGCATGAAATTGTTTTAATTCTCGATTCTTGCTTAAAAAATCAGCATTAATGCTTTTCACATTCGGCACACTGATCCATGCTAAATCCAGATTTTGAGAAAGTACTGACGAACCGATAGTCTCCACTTTTGGGGCGTTCAACTCGCGCAGTGTTTCGTTATATTTCAAAAAATCGCTGGGCAGCCTTTTGGTTGTGGGCAGATTCAGTTTAACCAAACTGCCG
Organism: uncultured Alphaproteobacteria bacterium; assembly: GCA_934234055.1. Taxonomy (GTDB): domain Bacteria; phylum Pseudomonadota; class Alphaproteobacteria; order CAAHEQ01; family UBA3637; genus CALXZG01. The sequence goes on from CAKQGY010000012.1 coordinate 30,380, forward strand.
TTTTCAATCTCACAAATAAACACACCGTCAGCAAACAGTTGCTTGTTGCCGTTCAGGCCGCGCGCCAGTTGGACTTTTTTATCCTGAATTTCTTCTATAAAAACGCGTTCAAACGAATCCAAGCAGTCACTGGGATTTGTCAGAGTATGATCGTGAAAATTAAAGATAAAGTGATCCAACATCATTTCTTTGTCGCGATTTAATTCTACAATTTCACCGTATTTGACATAAAAATCCTGTCCAAACCAAGTGTTATAAATATGTTCGCGGTAATGAATTAATTGGTTCTTCAACTCGACATAGTGCGGGGGTAGTGTGGGATTCAGTGAAGAAAAATCAACATTAAAATAACGACGCAAAGAAGCTGAAAGTCCTCGAATAATGTTATCCGGATTACCATAAAAGGTGTTATCGGGATTATCCACCCGGTGATTATAACGGTTCGTGATAATTACAGATCCGCCCATCTTGGAAATTTGGATAGAAATAACACTACGACCATAGGCATCTTCACGATCGGGTGTATCTGATCGTTTAATGGTATCTATATCCTGACGCACGGCATTGATAATATAGTTTTCCTGAAAACGGGTTTTATCGTCAAAAGTGCACAGGCGTTCGTCTTCTTCAAAAAACGGAGCAATTGCATTCTGACGCGCCAGGGTGTTGGCATAATAGGCGTTATATCCCGCCGCATTCAACAATTGAAACGGCGATAACATCGGTCCGGTTTCATCAATAATCAAACGCTTTAATGAAGTCAGATACGAGCGCAGTTCGTCGGCATTACGACCCGCGTATTTCAAGCGATACGGCAAATCTTCAATATCCAGCAAACCCAGTTTGCGCACAGCACGAGCAAAATGCTCGCCGTTTTGTCTCTTAATTTGATCATAAATTGTTTTTTGTGGCATAGGTGTATTATACCACACTTTTCGGATTTTGTAAAGAAATGATGTATATCTTATTGATTTATATACTATTTCATCATAAAAAATGCTCGTTCCAGTATCCGACAAGCCACGTGGGCGTCCAAAACCTGTTTACGGCGCTCGGGGCGCATAAAGCAGGATTCTTGCAGATAACTTTCGGTTTCAACAGAAGAATACCGCTCGTCCACCCACAAAACGGGCAAATGGAATTTGTCCGTCAGTCGGGCAGCAAACAAACGCGCATTCGCAGCAGTTATCCCCTCTTGGCCATCGGTTTGCAGCGGCAGGCCGATCACGAATCCCACCACTCCTTTGGCCGGCACGATGTCGTCCAACTCTTTCATCTTGGCAATAATTTTGAATGGGGTGGCATGCTCTTGACGCACATCAGATAAAGCCAGACCGATCCGAACCGAGCCGTAATCAATCCCCAGCAGCACCCCCTTACCGCCAACCGCTTTTTTGAAATCGGCAACGGAAAGTTCTTGTATTTTTTTCAAAAGTGGACTAGAATGTATTTCAATCATTGTTCCATTATACAGGAAAGGAGGTTCCTATGCAAGAAAAAATCGCTATCGCGTCTGATCATGCCGGTTTTCAAATGAAAGAATATCTTAAAAATATGCTGAAAAAACAAGGTTATGAGGTGCTGGATCGCGGGCCGGAATCCGAGGTGGCCATTGACTATCCCGACCAAGCCGCTGCACTGGCACATACGCTTCATGACGGGCTGGCCGGGCAAGGAATCTTGATCTGCGGAACAGGAATCGGCATGAGCATTGCCGTCAACCGTTATCCCTTTATTCGCGGGGCGTTGGTTTTTACACCCGAAATGGCGGCTTTGGCGCGACAACACAACAATGCGAATGTCTTGATTTTAGGCGCGCGTACAACGGCTTTGGAAACCGCCGTGGCGTGTGTCAATACTTTTTTAACAACCAACTTTGAAGGTGGCCGGCATGAACGGCGCGTTCTGAAACTAGGAGAAATGAAATAATGACAATAACTGATTTTTTTACGGCAAGCCTATGCGAATCCGATCCGGAAATCGCCAAGGTACTTGATCAAGAACTAAAACGGCAACAGGATCATATCGAGCTGATTGCCTCGGAAAACATTGTCTCACGTGCAGTAATTGAGGCCATGGGATCGGTGCTGACCAACAAGTATGCCGAAGGCTATCCTGCACACCGCTATTACCACGGATGCGAATGTGTAGACCAAGCCGAGCTGATCGCCCAGGAACGTGCGAAACGCCTGTTCGGGGCCGCTTTTGTCAATGTGCAACCGCACTCGGGATCACAGGCAAATGCCGCTGTCTATTTGGCTTTGTTGCAACCGGGGGATACCCTGATGGGTATGAGCTTAGACGCCGGCGGACACCTGACACACGGATCGCGAGTTTCGTCATCGGGCAAATATTATCACAGTGTTTCCTATGGTATTGATAAAAACGGTCTGATTGACTATGACGCCGTGGCACAATTGGCACAAGAACACCACCCCAAATTGATTATCGCCGGCGGATCGGCCTATCCGCAGGTAATAGACTTTCATAAATTCCGCCAAATTGCTGACAGTGTCGGGGCTTACCTGATGGTAGATATGGCGCACTTTGCGGGCCTTGTCGCGGGGGGCGTTTATCCCAATCCCGTGCCGGTGGCTGATGTGATCACCACCACCACGCATAAAACTTTGCGCGGACCTCGGGGCGGTATGATTTTGACCAATAATCCCGAAATTGCCAAGAAAATTAATTCGGCTGTCTTTCCGGGACTGCAAGGCGGTCCCCTGATGCACGTTATCGCTGGCAAAGCTGTGGCCTTCGGTGAGGCATTACAACCGGCTTTCAAAGCCTATGCGGCTCGAATTATCCAAAACGCCGAGGTACTAGCCCAAACACTGCGGGGGCGCGGCATTGATTTAGTGTCGGGCGGAACAGCCAGCCACTTAATCTTGATTGATCTGCGGCGTAAAAACCTGACAGGCGTGGCGGTGTGCGACGCTTTGGCAGCGGCACATATTATCTGCAACAAGAACTCTGTGCCGAACGACACACAAAAGCCCTCGGTGACATCAGGTCTGCGAATCGGCACGCCGGCCGGCACAACACGCGGATTCGGAACGGCTGAGTTTACCCAAATCGGGGAATGGATTGCCGATGTGATTGAAGCCGTCAGTCAAGGCGATACCGAACGCGATGCCGTTATCACGCAAGTTCAACAAAAAGTCAAACACCTGTGCGACCGTTTTCCGATCTATACGACGGAGGTCTAACATGAAGTGTCCTTTTTGCAGTTGTTCAGGCACACAAGTTAAGGATTCACGTGTCAGTGAAGACGGTTATTCCATTCGGCGGCGACGCAGCTGTCCGAAATGCGGATCGCGCTTTACGACATTGGAACATATTCAAATGAGAGACTTGGTTGTCGTTAAAAAAAATGATGTACGGGTGCCGTTTGAGCGTGAAAAACTTTATAAATCCGTCCTGCTGGCTGTCAGCAAACGTCATGTAAGCGCCGATAAAATTGATATGCTTGTCAATCGGATCATTCGGCAGCTGGAAAGTTCGGGTGATTCGGAAATTAAATCGTCGGCTATCGGAGAATTAGTTATGGACGAGCTTTTATCTCTTGACAAAGTGGCGTATGTGCGTTATGCTTCCGTATACAAGAATTTTACAAGAACCCAAGATTTTGAAGATTTTACAGCAAAGTTGACTCAAAAATGACAGAAAACATATCTAAACTTCCTTTAACAAATGCCAGATTATTGGCCGTTCAAACACTATTTGCCCAAGCTGTCAGCGGCGAAAGCTGGGACAAAGTAATAAGCCAGGCACTTTTGGGCGAAATGGGCGGACAGGTCTTAACCGAAGATACCGAACACGAAACCTATGTGACTTTGGAGGCCGCCGATTCGGGCCTGTTTACCCGCATTGTTCAGGCCTATCGCGACAATGCCGCTGCCATTGACGAAGCCATTAAATCCAGCCTGTCGGAGAAAATTGCGTTTGATCGCTTGGAGTTAACTTTCCTGTGTATTTTGCGCGCCGGTATGGCCGAGTTTTATGCCGACCCCACAACACCGGCTCCGATTTTAATCAACGAGTATGTGGATATGGCGCGTTCGTTTTATGACGGCCCCGAGATCAAAATCGCGAACGGCCTGTTGGATCGTTTTTCCAAAGTTATACGCGGATAGTTCGCATTGAAAACCAGGTTATCACATCCTATTTTTTTTTATAAAAAGAATTGCCAAGGCCGTATTTTTTGCTTGACTTTTGCGGGCGGGTGCGGTAAGAAAGATATATTATTTGGGTCTAACTTTTGATGACAGGAGGCTTTTTTATGTTTAATTTCAAGCAGTT
>CAKQGY010000013.1 GCA_934234055.1 uncultured Alphaproteobacteria bacterium
GCCAGCATTTGCCGGCTCCCTTCAATGGCCAGTTGATTGACATAGTTCACGGTCGCATTGGCGCGTTGCTTGTTCATAGCGTAATTAAACCCGGCAATCGCTCCAATTGTCAGCACACCCATAACAGCCAAGACCCCCAGCATTTCAGTGAGGGAACGGCCGGATTCGGAATTGTCATTGCAAGCGTCCATTCCGGACGCGTGGCAATTCATATAAAAACGCTTTAAAAACCGATTATAACCCCTTGAAAAACAAGAATTATTCACACATACGGGGGGGGGGGTAACTGCTTGAAATTAAACATAAAAAATGCCTCCTGTCATCAAAAATTAGACCCAAATAATATATCTTTCTTACCGCACCCGCGCCCAAAAGTCAAGCAAAAAATAAAAATTCATCTCTTAAAAAAGACTTGCATTTTGTTTTTGTTTCGGCTATACTGCATGCAATGGGGGCCTGTAGCTCAGTTGGTTAGAGCTGTCCGCTCATAACGGATAGGTCGTGGGTTCAAGTCCTACCGGGCCCACCATAAAAGAATAGAGGGATTATATACTTTCTACTTTATTTTTAAGACTAATTATAATTATCAAAGTTGCCGGTGTACCAAGGGTCTTTCACCGGGTTCGGATTTTTAGTAAAGTCCAACAGGCAATACACTTTATGGTTTTTATCCCCGCCGACGATAATTAAAATATCCCGCACATTGTTATCATCCATCGCCAGAATATAGTCAAATTTAGCATAATCAGACTTATGAATTTAGCGTGGATAATGTTGGGTAAATGGGACTTCCATCTGTTTCAGCTTTTTCCGTTTTGCAAGTTTATTGAGTTGTTCTTTAACTGTATAACTAAAAAACTTGACAAAATCACATGCTTGTGTTAGAATGCTGTTTGCTTCATCAAAATACAAATTATAAGGAGCATTCAAATGGAAGTTAAAAATAATATGTTGTTAAAATTGATGAGACGATACATCGCCAAGCAATGGGGTAAAAGTAAAGTGAAAATTAAAAAACAGACCGCCAAAGCCAGAAAAACACTGACACCCGGGGTGTTGAACAATATGCTGTTTTTGGGGTGTAAAAAAGGGACCCCGACTTTGGTTCGCTTGGCGCTGCATTTGGGTGCCGATGTCAATGCGCAGAAAAAAGTCAGCACATATTTCGGGACCTATGAAAGAAATGTTTATGTTTCACCGCTGATTTACACGGCCATTTATGCCAAGTCCAAGCAAGACCAACGGCCGTATAGGGAAGTATTACAATTTCTGGCCCGTGCCAAACCGGATACTAATTGTGTCGCTTCTTTCAAGTATGTGAACGAGTTGGTTGACAGAGAACTGCATCAGTGTTCGTTGACAAAAGTTTTACAAACGCGTCCCACCAATATGCAGGCAGTCTCCTATTTCGGTGACAGTATATGGAACAGTATCGGTTCTCAGTTTTCAATTTCCAGCTCTATGTCATTGTATTTGGGTGCTTTATTCCAAGTCGCCGCGAACACAAAAGAACCGGACCCATTAGCCAAAAAAGCCGCCTTTTTCCGGGTAGTAACCCGTAATGTTTGTCGTGATATGTCCTTTGATGGCAAGTCGGCCGCCGAGGTTAAGGCTCTTCGTGATACCTTAGAAAAAAGACGGTATCGGGCCAACAAAGCGTTAGTTGCCGTTCGCTCGGACAATAAACACTTAAACCATCTTTTGGAAACACTGATGACATTGTATGCCCAACATCAAAGATAGTGATCGCAATCCTAACATCCCCTGGTTGTTCGGGGGATTTTTTGTGGTCTTAGCTGGCGTTGCCTCTTGCCCTTGCATGGCAGAAAAATTATATACAAGGGCAGGGGGGATAAATCATGGGATACTATGTATTGGCTGTCTTGGCGGTCTTTTTTTGGAGCTTTAATGTCATTGTTGCCAGTTTTCTGAAAAACATTTTAGAACCTTGGCAAATTGCTTATTTCCGTTGGATTATTGCGGCGGTGTGCTTGTTGCCGTTCACATTGCCGGCCATTATTCGCCAGCGTCGGATTTTATGGCGTCACGGCTGGTTTGTGCTGGCGCTTTCGATCATCGGGATTGCTTTTTCAAACACTTGTGTTTATTATGCCGCCAATACTGTCTCGGCCATAGATATGTCGCTGATTTCTGTGACGGGGCCGGTTTTTTTGCTGATTTTTGCACGGATATTTTCGGGTACACGCCTGCATGGAGCACAACGTATAGGACTGGGCTTGACCATTATCGGGCTGTTTTTAGTGTTGCTGCACGGACGTTTAAACAGTTTTCACGGTATGCACTTGGTGATTGGAGATATCTGGATGTTCGGTATGGCTTCTACCTTTGGCCTTTACAGCTATTTAATGACCAAAAAGCCCCGAGGTTTGGGCCAAACGCCCTTGCTGGCGGTTACGGTGGCGATCGGAGCCCTATTGACATTGCCGCTTTTTCTATACGAGAATACCTTTAATCCGTTAACGGTGCATAATATGACGCCGACAGTCATCGCAATTATGCTGTATATGGGGGTGTTTAATTCAGTGTTGGCTTATCTGTTTTGGAATATTGCACTTGGAAAACTGGGCAGTTTACGCGCCGGCAGTCTTTACTACCTGATGCCGGTGTTCAGCACGATTGCCGCGCATTATTTGCTGGGCGAGCAGATTTTTCCGGCACAGTTGGCCGGCGGTTTGGTAATTTTATCGGGCATTTGGCTGACAAATACGGGTCGCCGTCGCGGGCTGAAAATCGAGCGCCCCTAATCCGGTGCATTCAATTTTCCGCCGGTGGCTTTATAAAAAGCAATCAAGTTTTGATACATCAGTCCGTTAGATTGTATCCAATCGGTTTGCGAGGACAAACGCCGCTCTTCGGCATCAATCACATCGGCCATAGACACCAATCCGTTCAAGTATTCGTCAAATGTCAGCGTCGCGACTTCCAAGGCTTCCCGATAGGATTGATACAATTTCCGATTGCGATTTTGTTCTTTATTCAGGGCGATCAGAGCCGTTTTAATGTCCCCCGCTGCCGTCAACAAAGCCGATTTATATGCTTCTGTTTGAATAGCGGTCAAGGCCTTTTGTGCTTCCACATTTGCCCACAAAGCCCCAAAGTGAAAGACCGGCACACTCACTTCCGGCAAGGCGCTGTATCCATAGCTGTTTTTTCGCAACAAGCGGTTGGCATGCAATGATTCCAATCCTACCAATCCTGACAAGCTCACCTTGGGGAACAGGTTGGCAATGGCCACACCGATTTGGGCATTTTGCGCGATCAGGTTTTGCTCGGCCACACGCACATCGGGACGATTGCGAATAACCCCGGCCGGCAGGGCTAAATAGGCTTGGTTCAAGTGGCCCAGACGCTTACTCATCGGGTTTTCCCCTTGCTTTAACAGGTCGTCAATCTCTCCCGGCAACTTCCCCACCAATATCGCCAAAGTCGTTCGGGCTTGGATACAGCGTTGTTCCAATTCCGGCACACCGGCTTCGGTATCCTGCACCAAATAAAGGGCTTGCTTGACCTCTAAATCCGTGCTCAATCCGGTTGCGTTCCGATCTTGCACCAAGGCCATATTCTTGCGCTCCAAGGCCACATTGTCCCGCGCTTTGTTCAGCAACATTTCCACGGTGCGCAGTTGATAATAGGTTGCCGCAATTTCGGCATGCAAAGAGATTTGTGCCTGTTTGACACCGAATACAGCAGCTGTTTGCTGGGCCTTGCCGGCTTCAATTTGTCGCCGATGTCCGCCGAAAATATCCAATTCCCACGCTGCATCAAACCCGACACGATAGTAATTATCCGTCAAGGACAGCCCCATATTTTTACTGGGGTTTGCATAGTTATATGCTCCCGCCAGGTCCAATGTCGGCAGCAACCCGGCCTCGTCAATAGCAACCAAAGCACGTGCTTGCCGGATTTTCAATAAGGCTGTCCGTAAAGTCGGGCTGTTTTGATCGGCGCACTTTAATAATTGTTGCAAGACCGGATCGTTCAGGTCGGTCAATTCAAACGCCGGTGTTTTCTCTTTCGCGGACAAAGGCGTATCCAATGCTTTTTCCAGTTGTTGATCTTCAAAGAAAACCGGTTTTTGATAATCCGGTCCGACCGCACAGGCTCCCAATGCAATCAACAGTAGGGCACTTGTAATCATTTTAACGGCATTCTTTTTTGTCCCGCGTGTGGCAATCGTATCAAAGAAAGCAAAGAACGCCGGCACGAATACAATCCCGATTAAAGTGGCTGCAATCATACCAAAGAACACGGTTGTCCCGATGGCGATCTGACTGGCTGCTCCGGCACCGGTGGCAAATACCATCGGCATCACACCCAGAATAAAGGTCAATGCCGTCATTACAACGGCTCGAAATCGTTCGCCCGCTCCCTTTACGGCAGCATCTGCCACGGCTAAACCCTGCCGCTGATAAGTGGTTGTAAATTGCACGATTAAAATCGCATTCTTACTGGCCAATCCGATCAACAGCACAATTCCCAATTGCGCATAAATACTCAGTGGCAGACCCATACTCCACAACCCCAGCACTGCGCCCCCTACCGCAAAAATGTTGGTTAAAATCACGGCAAAAGCAATTAGAAAACTTTCATACAACGCTACCAGGAACAAATAGCTAAACACAACGGCCAGGGCCATTAAAATCACGACCAACCCCTGAGTCTCCACTTCTTGCAGGCTCAGCCCCGTCCATGATAGTCCGAACCCGCGTCCGATAGATTTGACCAATTTATCAATCGTATCAATGGCCGTGCCGGTACTGATATTGTCCCGGGTTTGGGCCGTAATGGCGGCTGTCGTGTATTGATTATAGCGGTAAATGATTTTAGGTGCCAGAATCGTTTTGAAACTGACAAAGTCTTTTAATTGAACTAATGCCCCGCTGTTGCTGGGCACATACAGGTATTCAATATTTGCCACATCATGCCGATTTTGATAGTCGGCTTGGATAATTACTTTGTTGACCTGACCGTCCAGAGTGATATTATTGATATAACGCGATCCGAATGCATTTTCCAAAGCCGTCAAAACCGCAGAAATCGGCACTTGATAGTAAGCCAATTTTTCCCGATCAAACTCTAAATACAGATGAGGTGTATCGGCTTGAAACGGACTGAATGCAAAGGCAAACTCCGGATTTGAGTTCAGGGCCTCTAATACCAGATCCAATTGCGTATACAATTCTTGCGGTGTTGCTTGGGGATTCAGGGCATTTAGCTGAAATGAAATTCCGTTGCTGTTGCCCACACCCGGAATAGCCGGCAAGGCTAAAAATTCAATTTGTGCATCGGGGTCTCCGTGAAACTCGGTTGTTAAACGCTTCATAATCGCTTCCAAAGACAAATCCGAGGTTGTGCGTTCGTCCCACGGTTTCAAGCCGATTGCCGCCATACCGATATTCTCGCCTGAGGCACTCAACAAGCTGTTCCCGCCAATTGTGATGACATATTCAATTCCCGCCATTTTTCGCACGCGCTCGGACAGGTTGCTTAAAACGGCCTGCGTTTGATCAAAGGTTGCCGTATCCGCCAATTGCACATTCGCCAACAAAAAGCCTTGATCTTCCTGTGGGATAAAAGCCGTCGGTGTCCACCGAAACAGCAGAATCAGTCCGACAATCACCACACCCGCAATCCCCAATGCCACGATTAAATGCCGGCACAAAAAACTGACGATTGTCCGATACAGATTTTCCCCCTGTTCTAACAGAGCATTAAATCCCCCGAAAAATCCATGTTGCTGATTCGGTTGCGGTTTCAAGAAAATAGCGCATAATGCCGGCGACAGGGTCAGCGCATTGATTGCCGAAAACAGCACAGCCGTTGAGATTGTTAAAGCGAATTGCTGATAGATTTTTCCTGTAATCCCGGCCATCAAAGCCACCGGAACAAAAATGGACAGCAGCACAAATGTTGTTGCCACAACGGACGACCCGATATCTTTCATCGCTTGAACGGCAGCGGCCGGCCCTGCCAAGTGTTGGTGTAGCATCAGGTATTGCACTCGCTCCACCACAATAATCGCATCATCTACAACCAATCCGATCGCCAGGATCAAGGCAAACAGCGTCAAAATGTTGATATCAAACCCCAATGCATAAATCACCATAAAGGTGGCAACCAACGAGACCGGAATACTGATGCTGGGGATCAATGTTGCACGGACGTCTTGTAAAAACAGATACACCACCCCGATAACCAACAGGAATGTCAATACCAGTGTTGAAATAATACCTTTAATGGAATCTCGCACATAAAGCGTTGAATCGTATGCGATTTCATAGGTCATATCCGGTTCAAACTGTTGCGACAGAGTGGCCATTTCTGCCTGCACCTGCTTCATAATTTGCAAGGCATTTGATGTCGGTGTTTGGCTCAGTGATATTGCAACAGACGGCGCGTTGTTATAGCTGGCTCCCACGGTATAGTTGTCCGCCCCGATTTCCACTGTTCCCACATCTTTCAGATACAAAATCCCGCCGTTTGATCTGGTTGCCAAAATAATTTGTTCAAAGTCTTTCACATCATTTAATAGTCCTTTTGTCATTAACGACAACAGCAGCTTTCCGTTTTTCGAGGGGGCACTGCCCAAAGCCCCAATTCCGGCGATATTGTTTTGTTGTTCAATGGCGGCGGCCACCTCTTGTGCCGACAGGTGATAGGACGCCAGTTTCTGCGGATCCAACCAAATACGCACACTATGCTGCGGGCCATAAATATTGACGCTGCTAACCCCGCTCAGCCGCCCCAGCGGATTTTTCAAATGCGCATAGGCATAATTGCTTAAATACAAACTGTCCCAAGTTTTATTCGGTGATTCCAGAACCAGGAACGCCAGGATATTTGCCGATTGCGATACAACACTCAATCCCTCTTGCGTCACAACGGCGGGCAAAAAAGGCTTGGCCTGATCCAACCGATTTTCTACTTTGACCTGAGCCATATCCGGATCCACGCCGATGTTAAAGGTAATTGTCAGGGTATAGACTCCGCTGTCGGTTGCCGATGAAGACATATACAAAACCCCGTCAATACCGTTCAGCTGGTTTTCAATCGGCACTGCTACGGTATCCACCAAGGTTTGTGCATTGGCTCCGGGGTATTCGGCTTGAACGATAATTTGAGGCGGTGTAATTTGCGGGTATTGCGCCACCGGCAGCACCACAATCGCAATGCCGCCGATCAGGATCATCAAAATAGCAATGACCCAGGCAAATTTCGGTCGCGTGATAAAGTATTCCGACAGTTTCATTCAGATACCCCCACCGCGGATTGCCCGATGTCCCGTTCGGTCATCGGACTGGTGACCAGGCTTTCGCCCCCGATCAGCCCTTTGATAATCCGATAATTTTCGCCGACACTGCCGGCAATCGTAATCGGCAGGCGTTGGATTTTTCCGTCTTTCAAGACATAACTGAAAGCCCCCGTCGGCGTTTGTTGCACCGTGTTTTTCGGGATTAAGACGCCGCGCTCGACCTGTTCAAAATGGACCTGCACCGGCGCCCCGCTCAGCACCCGACTATCCGGGTTTTGAAAGTCGGCATAGACCGTTAAGCTGCCTGTCTCCGTGTTGATTTGATTGTCCGTAAAGGCTATTCCGCCTTGCGTCAGCAAAGGATGACCGTCGGTTGTCCGAATGGTGGCTTGCCACGATTGTCTCAAGGTGGGCACCACAGCCTTGTCCGCAAATGGCACAGCGAACTGAACCTGTACCGGAGAAGTTTGCACCAACAGGGCCAGCGCTTTTTCCGGAGTCACATAGTCTCCGACGGCCAGTGATACATCGCCCAGGACACCGTCAAACGGTGCCGTTAAATAAGTATAAGTATAATTAATTTCAGCTTGTCTTTGTCGGGCACGGGCGGCCATAACGGCCCCTTGCGCGGTTTTATAATCGGCTTTGGCGGTATCCAGATTCGCAGCTGACACAGCTTGCTTTTTTGTCTTTTCCAAGCGTTCAAAATAGGATTGTGCGTTGGCCAGCTTTGCTTCGGCTTGCGCCCGTTCGGCAACCGCTGCCGCCAAGTCCGCTAACAAAGACCGCTGATCCAGTATGAACAGCACATCGCCCTTTTTGACATTTTCGCCACCCTTGACGCACACTTCCGCCACATATCCGGCGATATGCGGGGTAATGGCCACTTGTTGCGGTGTTTGCACAAAGCCAATATAGTTCCGTGTTTGTGTGATTTTTTGAGGCTCAATTTTGACCACGGGCACCGTCCGTGTTTGGGGCACTACCGGCACCGGGTGTGGTTTACCTTTCCCGATAGCATATCCGCCCCAGCCCGCGCCGATAATCAATAAAAACACACCGATTCCAATTATTTTTTTTATCATATTGCCTCTCCCTATCCCTAACCAAATGGGGGTGTGCGAGGTTCTTGGCAATTAAACAAAAGTGTGCTTTATGTGAGCAGGGGGCTTTTGATTACATACAAAAAAACTCCGCCTGTTTTGACGGAGTTTTTGTGAATAAGCAACGGATCAGTACATACCACCCATACCGCCCATGCCACCCATACCGGCAGGTGCACCATGGTCACAGTTGCATTTTTCTTCGGGTTTGTCGGCAACCATTGCTTCCGTTGTGATCAGCAGTCCGCCGATAGACGACGCCCCTTCCAAGGCTGTCCGAACCACTTTTGTCGGGTCAATAATACCGGATTGGAACATATCGGTGTATTCCCCTTTTTGGGCATCATACCCTTGGGTGATATTCCCCGATTCCAGCAATTTACCCACGATGACCGAGCCGTCCACAGCCGCATTTTCAGCGATTTGGCGAATCGGGGCTTGCAAGGCCTTGCGGATAATTTCCACACCGACGCGTTGATCATCGTTTTCGGGTTTCACGGCGTCCAAAGCCTTGGTCGCATACAGCAAAGCCACACCGCCGCCCGGCACAATGCCTTCTTTTACGGCTGCCCGTGTCGCATGCAAAGCATCATCAACGCGATCTTTCTTTTCTTTTACTTCCAGTTCGCTGGCACCGCCGACTTTGATCACCGCAACCCCGCCGGCCAATTTGGCCAACCGTTCTTGCAATTTTTCCCGATCATAGTCCGATGTTGTGTCTTCAATCTGTTGCTTGATTTGAGCCACACGATTCTTGATGTCATCAGCTGATCCGGCTCCGTCCACAATGGTGGTATCATCTTTGGTGATTGTCACGGACTTGGCTGTTCCCAATGTGGCCAAAGTCACATCTTCCAGTTTCATACCCAAATCTGCTGAAACCACTGTGCCGTTTGTTAAGATAGCAATATCTTGCAGCATAGCTTTCCGGCGATCACCAAATCCCGGAGCCTTTACCGCACAGATCTTTAACCCGCCACGCAGTTTGTTCACCACCAAAGTGGCCAGCGCTTCACCTTCAATGTCTTCAGCAATAATTAACAGCGGCCGCCCGGTTTGAATCACAGCTTCCAAAATCGGAACCAGTGGTTGCAGGTTGGACAATTTCGCTTCGTTGATTAAAATATACGGATTATCTAATTCCGCGATCATCTTTTCGGGATTCGTGATGAAATAGGGCGACAGGTAGCCGCGATCAAATTGCATACCCTCCACTACATCTAATTCGGTATCCATACCTTTGGCATCCTCAACCGTGATGACGCCCTCATTCCCGACTTTTTCCATAGCGCGTGCAATATAATCTCCGATGGAAGAATCACCGTTGGCCGAGATTGTGCCGATTTGCGCAATTTCTGCCGAGGTTGAGATCTTTTTGGAACGGGATTTCAAATCCGCAATAACGGCTTCGGTTCCCATATCAATCCCGCGTTTCAGATCCATCGGATTCATACCGGCGGCCACAGCCTTACAGCCTTCTTTGATAATGGCCTGTGCCAAAACGGTCGCCGTTGTTGTTCCGTCGCCCGCCACATCATTAGAGCGTGATGCCACTTCGCGCACCATTTGAGCTCCCATATTTTCAAATTTATCGGCCAGTTCAATTTCTTTGGCCACCGATACACCGTCTTTGGTGATTTTAGGTGCACCATAGGCCTTCCCCAGCACCACATTGCGCCCCTTTGGGCCCAAAGTGGCTTTGACCGTATTGGCCAATAAATCTACGCCCCGTAGCATTTTAGAGCGTGCATCAGTTCCGAATTTAATTTCTTTTGCTGTCATAGCTTTCTCCTTTTGTTATTCCAAGATTCCCAGCACTTCATTTTCTTTCATAATCAACAGATTTTCACCGTCAATTTTGATTTCCGTGCCCGACCATTTACCGAACAAGACCCGGTCTCCTTCTTTTAATGTCATCGGCACGATCTTACCATCATCATCACGGCCTCCGGGACCCACGGCCACCACCACCCCCTGTGAGGGTTTTTCTTTTGCCGTGTCTGGGATGATTAATCCGCCGGCTGTGCGGTTTTCTTCTTCAATGCGTTTTAATACAACGCGATCTAACAAAGGCTTAAACTTCATTTTTTTATACTCCTTTTTTATTACTTTGTTTTTTCTGGTGTATCAAATAGTATGTTATTTTCCAAATGTCAAGACATTCATTTTGATTATTTTTAATTGACCTAGTCATCCATATACTGCCGTCCCGATCGCCAATAATCATATCCTGTCATAACGGTCAGAATTGCTGCTCCCCACAGGGCAACGGATCCGACCCATAACCACCAAGTTTCCCAGACCCCCGTAAAAGCGGGCTTTGCCACCATCAGCACTGGGATAGCCATCATTTGGCAGGCCGTTTTCCACTTGGCCAGTCGGGTCACGGGGCAGCCGACTTTAATTTCGGCCAAAAATTCGCGCAGTCCCGAAACCAAAATCTCACGGCACAGGATAATTACGGCTGCCAAGATATTTAAGGTATTTTGTATGGTATCTGGTTCGCCAAACCGCCCCGTAAAGGCCATCATCAGCAATAGCGCTCCTACCAGTAATTTATCAGCAATCGGATCCAGCACCCGACCGAATCGCGATAATTGATTTAAGTGTCGCGCCAAATAGCCGTCCATATAGTCGGTAATTCCTGCCAAAGCGAACAAAACAACGCCGACCCACGCCCACAATGCTCCCTTTAAAAAGAAGGTAGCCACGATGGCCGGTATTGCCCAGATCCGCAACCGTGTTAACAAATTCGGTATATTGATTTGTTTTTGAGCAACCGAACCTGCCTTTTGCACAGTTTTTTTAACGGCTGAAATCGGTTTTTTTATTTTTTGTTTTAAATGGTTATCATATTTCTTTTGTTTCATTTTTTATATCCTTTCTGTTTCAATTTTTCTTTACTATACTCTATCCGTGATAAAAAGTATATATTTTTTTTGCAATTTTTTGACTGATGCCCGGAACACGCGCCAATTGTTCAACCGAGGCTCCCGCAATTTCCCGCACCGACCCGAATTGCAGCATGAGGGCTTTTTTCCGTTTTTCACCGATATCTTCAATATCCGTCAGCGATTCGTGCAGCATATTTTTGGCTCGTCGCACACGGTGCGATCCGATTGCAAATCGGTGTGCTTCATCCCGCAATCGTTGCAGCAGGTGAATTAAATCCCCTTTCAGGTCCAAGTGAATCGGTGTTGTCGGATCACTGCCCAAAAAGAATGTCTCCAACCCTGCGTCGCGCTTTTCCCCTTTGGCAATGGCCAAGACAGCCAAATCCGTAATTTTCATGTCGTTCAGGATTTCCATCACTGCCGATAACTGCCCTTTTCCGCCGTCAATCAACAACGCTGACGGCAAGTTCTTTTCCACCAACCCGCGCGATAATCGTCGCAGCAGAACTTCTTTCATCATGCCAAAGTCATCGTTTGTTTTAGCTCGGGTTCCATCAATGTTAAACCGGCGATAGTCTTTCTTTTGAAAGCCGTCTTTGGTGGCTGCAATCATAGCTCCAACGGCAAAAGCCCCCTGAATATGACTGTTATCATAGACTTCCACTTTATCCAATACCGGCACGCGCAGTAATTGCCGCAGTTCATCCCATACCGAATCGCGAATCCCGCCGGCTTGAATCTGTTGGTGAAAGGATTGCTCGGCGTTTTGCAGTGCCTGATCGGCCAGTTTCCGGCGCATCCCGCGCACCTCTTTTGCGGATACAATATGCACAGGCTGCCCCGCCCGTTGCCCCAGGGCTTCTGCCACATATGCCGATACTTTTTCGGAGACGATAATTGTTTTGGGTGGTGTTATTTTATCATAGAATTGCATTAGAAAAGTCGCCAAAATTTCCTCTGATTTCATCTCTCCCAGATGTTCTAAAAAGTGCACCACATTTCCCTCGGCGTGTCCCGAGCGATAAAAGAACACCTGCACCGCGGCGGATTGCCCCTGTCGATAGCAGGCCACCACATCGGTTTGAAAAATCGGCGTCTCCGAGTCGGTGGATTGGATACGGTTCAGAGCCATCAGCTTGTCCCGTACCAAAGCCGCCTGCTCATATTCTTGCCGATTGGCCAGATCTTTCATTTGTCGTATCAGATCATCTTGCACGGCCAAATGTTCCCCTCGCATAAAGGCTTTTGTCTCCATTACTCGGGCACGGTAATCCGGCAGACTGATTTTCCCGACGCATGGGGCACTGCATCGCCCGATTTGATACAACAAGCACGGTCGTGTCCGATTGTTGAAATAAGTATTATTACAGGTGCGCAGCCCAAAGATTTTTTGAAGCTCCTTGATTGTTTGGTTGACGGCCAGTCCTGATGTAAAGGGTCCGAAATAGTCGCCTTTTACGGTGTGGTTTCCCCGATACTTCATCAATCGCGGCACTTCATCGCGCGTTATTAAAATAGAAGGATAACTTTTGTCATCTTTCAGCAGAATATTATAATAAGGGCGAAATTGTTTAATCAGGTTATTTTCCAAGATTAAAGCCTCGGTTTCGCCTGCGGTTTCTATGGTGATCAGATCCGCAATCTGCGAGACCATTTGCCGAATGCGTGTGGAGAGCTTGTCCAAGCGTGTATAGTTCGTCAGGCGTTTTTTTAAATTTTTGGCTTTCCCCACATACAACACTTCTCCCCTGTCGTTCAACATACGATACACCCCCGGCCGTTCGGATACGACGGTCAGTTTTTGCTGTAATATAGAAACACCGTTTTGTTCACTCATACGCTTATTTTATCCGTTTTTTGGGATAAATCAAGGCTCTTTTATCATTTTTTTAATTTTTTTCTTGACGAGACATTTCTTTCTGGCATATAGTAAAGGCTATGAAGTGGTTTTTTATGGCATTATTCGGGGTATTTATAACACTGACATCGGCGCAGGCCGAGGTGGCGTCGCTGGTTGCCGATACGCGTAGCGGTTTTATTTTGTCGGCCACCAATGCCACCGAACAAAAACCACCCGCCTCTTTAACCAAGTTAATGACCCTTTACCTGACATTCAGTGCGCTGGACAAAGGCCTGATTAAAATGGACGATCCGCTGCCTATTTCCGAGCATGCGGCCGCCCAGCCGAAATCTAAAATCGGCCTGATTGCCGGCGAGACAATGACCGTGCGCGAGGCGATTTTGGCTCTGATCATTAAATCAGCCAACGATGTTGCCGTTGTGGTTGCTGAGTCGCTGGGGCGGGACGAAGGCGATTTTGCCGAGACGATGACCCGAACGGCCCAGGCTTTGGGTATGCGCGACACGGTTTTCAAGAATGCTTCGGGTCTGCACGCAGACGGGCAAATGACAACAGCCAAGGATATGGCTATTTTGACCATGGCGTTGATTGAGCATTATCCGCAGTATTATGATTTATTTGCCACACCGTCCTTTACTTATCATGGACAGACCTATCATTCTCACAACATAGTTTTAGAGCAATACGAGGGAGCCGAAGGGCTTAAAACCGGCTATGTGTCAGCGGTTGGGTATAACATTATTTCCACGGCTCGTCAAGAGGGTACCCGCCTGGTTAGTATTGTGCTGGGGGAACAAAGCCAATTAAAACGGGATTTGCGGGCCATGCGTTTGCTTGATAAAGGTTTTAATCAAGTCAAAATTCAAAAGCGAGCCGAGGCCGCCGGCACACTGCGCGCCCCGTTTAATCCCTTAAATCGTAAAGCTTTTTTAATCGCTACACCCGATCAGGTGTATTTGCCGCGCCTCAAAGCCGGCTTATTGTTCAGTCATAAAAAGGTTCAAACGGCCGCTCGCGCCCACCGTCCCTCGACCCCTGTGGTGGTGTTGCCTGATGATAATACAATAGAGCAGGGGGACAGCTGGTCCATTCAGGTCGGTGCGTTTGAGGGGCAGGACAAAGCCCGTCAGATTGCCGAGAAGGCTCTGACTGTGTTGGGTTCATCGGATAAAGTAATTGCGACCCCGCGAGCCAATGCACGCTTCTTCCGCTCTCGGATACAGGGCTTTAATCGAACCGAGGCTCATGCTGCCTGTCGTCGCCTGAAAGATGCCAGTTGGCAATGCCTGCCGATTGCACCGCGCGGCTAGGCATTTTTTTTATTTCATGTATTGATTCGGATTGACTACCTTGGCCTTATAGCGCACTTCAAAGTGAAGTTGCGGTGTTTTCACATTACCTGTTTTGCCCATTTCGGCAATTTTTTGGCCTTTTTTAATTATATCGCCTTTTTTAACCAATAACTTGTCATTATGGGCATAGGCCGTAATCCATCCGTCTTTATGTTTTACCAGGATCAGATTTCCGTATCCTTTTAACTCATTTCCGGCATAAGCCACGGTGCCGGTATCCGCCGCTTTAACGGGAGCTCCCATTTTTCCGGCGATATTGATCCCGTCATTTCCGTTGCCGAAATTTGCAATGATTTTACCACTGGCCGGGCGGGCGAATCGTTTGCCGGATTGCGAGCGCGGCACATTGGCTTTTCCCTTAAAGGCTGCCGGATTTTTAACATTTTTTCGCCGGCTGACTTCGGCCTGCCGATCTTGGTTCACGCTGCCTTGTCCGTGCACAATGCCGGATTGGGAGGTTGTTGCCACTTGTGTGCTTTCACCCCAAGATGAAATTTTAAGCAATTGACCCGGCCGCAGTTGATAAGGCGGTTGAATACTGTTCAGACGCGCCAAAGCATTGACCGACATATCATTGCGCGAAGCAATACTATACAGCGTATCTCCCCGTCGCACCCGATAAGTCTTTTCACGCGGGAAATACAGATATTGCCCCACCGATAGGGTATAGGGCGGCTTTAAATTATTGCGTTCAATAATAGCGCGCATAGGCACATCGTGCTTGCGGGCAATGCTATATAACGTATCACCTCGCCGCACGCGCACACCACTGCAGCCACCCAGTATCAAAGGCAAGCAAATTAAGAAGACGCCTAATCGTAAAAAAACATGCATAGTCTATTCATACCTTTTTTAATTCAAAAAATCAAGGAAAAATCTGCAAAAAAGAGTTGCTTTATCCGAAAAAGCGTGTTAAGGTGAAATAAATTGATTTGAATGAGGCTCACTATGAAACATTTTTTGACGCTTTTAACCCTTGCTTTACTGACGGCATCTTGTGCTTCCGAGTTGCAGGAAAACCGCGAATCACGCTCAACTGTTTATCGGGGACAATCCACTTGGGATATGTATGAGAATTTTGGTGCCCCCACAAAAGCCGTTCGGGTGTCGCCTAATGAGACACATTTTTTATACCGGCGTGAAGAAATGACCCGCGATTGGACAAAGATGTACTTCGATTGGTGCGATATGGTGATTGTAACGGTGGATGATTATGTGACGGATTGGGATATATCCGGCAATCAATGCCACCTGAATGTGGGCGAATCTGCAGATCTGCCTTCTACCGAGAACGATCGCGTCAATTTACTGGATCGTTATCGCACCAGCGGTTCTTCGCTCAGCGAGGCGGATCAACAACCAACCACGAATTCATTTGAACCCGAATATTCTGAAACCTTATTCTAAGGTGTAGATTTGGGGTGATTCCTCTTGCTGCCGGCGGGTTTTTCTGCCTATATCAAGCGGGGAGGAAAGTCATGAAAAAACAGTTTTTAATGTTATGCTTGCTGGGGTTGATGGCCTGTCAATCGCCCAGTCAGTCTAATTATGTGCGTAATGTCAAAGCCTGGATCGGCCACACGCCCGAGGAGTTGGTCACTGCCTGGGGATCTCCGACTCAAGTGCTGCAAAACGGAACGGATCAATTCTATATTTATTCGGTGCAAAAAGTTATTCCGCTTCCCGGCACATCGTCCACTTATGCCCAGGGTCCCACCGATTACATCAGTCCGCTACAAGGCACCTCTGCCGCCCAAACGGATCTGTATTGCGAGACAACCTTCATTGTGCGTGATGATCGGATTGTGGATTGGTCGTTTATGGGGAATAATTGCGTTGCCAAATAACCCCGTCTTTTTGCTTGCTTTTCGTGTAAAAAAGGTCTAAAATAGCCTTTAACGAAAGGATAATATATGCTGATATTGGCTTTTGATACCACGGCAAACGGTGTTTCCGTTGCTGTATTGCGTGACAAGGATATTGTTGCCCAAGATTATCGTGCTATGGCGCGCGGGCAGGGGGAGGCTCTGATTCCGATGATTCAACGCTTGATTCAACAGGCTGACCTGCATATGGCGGATCTGGATCAGGTGGCTGTCACGGTCGGTCCCGGCTCATTTACAGGGGTGCGTGTCGGTTTGGCGGCGGCGCGGGGAATCGGATTGGCCTTAAAGATTCCGGTTCGCGGTATAACGACTTTGGCGGCATCAGCCTATGGGACCACGGGCCGCATTCTGGCAGTTTTGGATACCAAGCGCGGCGATTTTTACACTCAATTATTCCAAGACGGCACTCCGCTGGAAGGCCCCGCTATTCGCACGGCCAAGCAAATCCAAGCCCTGTTTCCGGTGGCTTTGGTTGGCACAGGTGTTGCCCCGTTATCCGATGTGATTTCGTGTACCACAGCCAATCCGGCCGAGGCGCTGGCCGTCCCCGCAGGGCTGCTTTCTTTGGACGGCGGATTACCCGCCGAGCCGATTTATTTACGAGATGCCGATGTTAGTATCTAGCGGCCAAACCGCCTTTGCGCCGGCCTTTGCGGCGTTGCACAAGCAATGCTTTGATCACCCGTGGTCCGTGGCCGAATGGTCTGATTTGCTTCATCTGCCCACCACAATCGGTTGGCTGACCGAGCAGAGTTTTTTGCTCTGTTCGCATGTGGCTGATGAAATGGAGATTTTAACGATCGGTGTCATTCCGTCTGCCCGTCGCCAAGGGATTGCGTCCGCCTTATTACAAGAATTACTGACTTACGCCCGAGCGCAGGGTGTTCATCGTGTTTTTTTGGAGGTTTCGGCACACAATCCGGCCGCACAAGCCCTGTATGCTCGCTATGGCTTTGTCCGCACCGGCACCCGTCCAAACTATTATCAAACCTCGTCCGGACTCGTTGATGCCCTCTGCCTGACCTGTCCTCTGAATTGATAAGGGCGTCTCCTAACCTTATTTTTTTCTGGACAAAGCCATGTCGAATGTGCTAATCTGGATAAAAAGGGAGGTAGTCATGAAACGTTTTCTGAATGAATACGGTCGTTCTGTTTTTGGAATTTTGCGCGTGATGGCGTTTATCATTATTATCGGTGCGTTGTTGTTCGTCATTGGTAAGTGGTTTTTGCGTGTCTTGTTTGAAGATTCTGCCTCAGAGGCCACCTTCAAAGAATTATCCAGTCGTGCTATTTCGGCTTCTGCCCAACTGATGGCCGGAAATGACAAGCTGAGTTCTAACGAGTTTGGCCCCACCACAAATCAAGGCTATCCCGCCACTACCTACGCCACGGATAGCGGCTTTTTTGAAATTACATTGGATCAAGTTCCCGAATCTGTTTGTCGTCGTATGTTGGATAAACGCTGGGGATTGGCTTCATCCTTGTATGTGAATGGTCGACTGGTAGAGGATACACACTCCATTTGCCGGAAGTTTAACCAAATGTCATTTGAGTTTAGTCGTGATTTGCGTGAAAATATACCCAATTCGGACAAACCGCAAAATCGCCACTGTATCACGGATTCCGATTGCGCCCCATGCGAGGGATGTCGTATCGGCCGGTGTCAAAGCGGTTGCAAAACCGGTGAAGTCTGCGGTTATTCTCAAACCGGTCAGAATGTATGCTGTGCCGCAGCTAACAAAGCCGAAAATATTTGTTGTTCGTATATAGAGGACGGCCAGTGTTGTAAAGCCCGCAATCAATGCTGCCCCTTGGATAGGCCGATTCGTCTTTCGGACGGTCGGTGTGTCAGTTGCTATGATACTGCGGTTTTTGATGTCGGCTCACTGGATCAGTGTCTTAAAATGTGTCCCAATCGGGTCGCATTTGGTCAAGGCAACCTCTGTATGCTGCCGATTTGTTCTGCGGGGCAATTTATGGGACAGGACGGCTCTTGCCACGATTGCACGATAGCCGGCGGTGTGTTGACTTCTGAGTCCGAGTGCAAAAAATGTTCGGCGCGTGTTTATCAAGAAGAAATTTGCCGTCTACCTTGTCCGCCTGATACGGTCGAAGATGCCAAAGGTGTCTGCCGGCCCTGCTCCGTGCCACAAGCCTTTGCCCCGGCCAAGGGAGCCTCTTGCACTGCCTCTTGCCTCAATCGCACCGAAATAAATGGCATTTGTTCCCTGCAGTCCTGCCCTGACGGCTCTATTACTGATACAGAGGGCAGTTGCTTTGCCTGTGCCGGCGACGATCCGATTATGAATACTACGCCACAGGCTTGCACTGCTTGTAAAAATCGTGTGTATTATCAGGGATCCTGTATTTCCAAGTGCCCTGAGGGCTATTTTGTCGGCCGGGACAGTCGCTGCTATTCTTGTGCCGAGGATACAGCCGTCCCTGTTCAGCCCAACAGTGGTGAGTGTGCCAAGTGCCCTGATCGCCTGGGATTGAACAATTATTGTTTTGCGGCCTGTGGCCCGGATCAGTTCCGGGATTTCCAAGGCACCTGTTATGATTGTTTTTCATTTCTCAGCCGCCCGGTTCTGCAAACAGCCACTTGTTCTGTTTGCCCCAACCGCTCGGTTTTATTGCGCTATATGGACGGCGCCAGTGTTTATTACTGTGCCCCGCAGCAATGCCCGCTGGATTATTTTTCGGATCGCACCGGCACCTGCTACGATTGTTTTGGATCTGAAGCAGCAGACAATGTCTCGCCTGAGGAATGTCAAAAATGCCCCAATCGCTTTTGGTCGCCCATCGCGCAAAGTTGCTTGATAAAACCTGCCTGTCCCACGGGATTTATTCTGGATTCGTATGGACGATGTCAGGCATGCGCTTCACCCGAGCCTGTCATACAATTGCAAGGCCACACGGACGCGTGTCAAGCTTGCCCCAATCGGTATGTGTATGGCCCGTGGTGCCGTTTGTGTCCACCAAACTTGGGCGAATTAAAGGACAAAACCGGTTGCCAAAAATGTGGCGGCATTTGGGATAATCGCACCACCACCTGCCACCCGTATCCGATTTCTGCCAAGAAGTTATAAAAACAGAGCTCTACGTCAGAGCATACCCATTCCTGACTGGTCTAATGTTGATTTGATTTTTGATCAAACGCTTTCATTATTTCGCGATAACCGGCTTTGGCCTCTTTCCACTTTTCTCCATCCGCCGGGGTTGCATATTCCACATAGGGACAAGCCCCTTCGGCTTTTAGAGCAGCGCCCCGTTTGCGTTGTTCAGCTGCCCAGGCTTCATGTTGTGCTTTTTCGGCTTCTGTGGGTGGCCTCATCTCCTCAGCCAACCATTTCCAGCCCCCGGCAACCTCTCGAATCGTCTGATTTTTGCCCAAGAATTCACGGATTTCACCCCTATTTTTGACAGCATACACCACTGCCGCTATCACCAGCAGTTTCGTTATAAAATGCGATCTGTGTCCCAAAGTTTGTATCATGCGGATACCTCCTCTCTAACTGCTATTATATCACAGAACTCCAAAAAAGCAAGCCTCTGTCTTTTATCAGTATACTCTCTCTGATTTTTTAACTAAAATTATTGGTTTATTTTCAATAAGTTAAACAAGTTTATTTGACAGATGTCCAAAATTGCAGTATAATAAAAGTATCAAGAGTAAGGAAAGGAGGTTTCCTATGTCTTTAAAAGCAAAATTAGCAACGATGAGCGTTGCCGCGCTGGCTATGACAACGCCGGGACTGGCAAATCAGAAAACCGCTTCAGAATCTGCGCCGACCCCTGCCACGCAAAAAGCCGAGCCAAGTTGGTATCAAACGGCCTGGAAGTATACGGGTGGCATGATGGGCGAGGGCATCAGTTATGCCGGCAAAGGCCTCAGCAAGGCCGGCGAAGGTATTTCGTGGACTTTTGACAAAGCAATGTGGCCGGTTCGAAAAGTGGGCGAAGGCACCAAGATCGTTGGCGACTTTTTGGGAAAAGGTCCCCAATGGATTGAGGAAAACACCGGTATCCCTATGGAGACAGCCCGATCCACTATTACGGCTCCTTTCGGGTTCGCTTACAGTGTTACGGATAATTTGGCTGATTTAAGCACCGAACTGCCGTTGTATGGCCTTGGTATGGCCGGCTCCACAGTGAACCTGATCGGGCAGGGTGTTGCTGCCAACACTGACGGGATGGGAACCGCAGCCAAAAATCTTGGCTCGGATACTTGGGGCACAACCAAGACATTGGTCGGAGATGCTTTACCCTTAACACTGGATGCCACTGGGATCGGTGGCGTAATTACCAGCGTGCCTTATGGCGCAATTGCTCGCGATGCGATTGCCACCATTCATCGAACGACTGATTTAGTCACGGGTCAAGCCGACTTGTCTAAACCTTTACCGACAGATGCTTTATCAATAGCAAAATACAGTTATGATCGGGCTATGTATGGCAAAGCTGCCGCCGATGCGACCAAAGGAGCGTTATTTGCTTCTGCCGATCCTTCTCGCTCCACAGATCCCTCATTGCAAAAGGCCATGAAGGACAAGATGAAAGGTTACTATTAAGATGAGAGATATGAATAGAACACTATCCGGATTACTGGTATTAAATATGCTATGTGCAGGTTGTGCTATGCGCCAATCCATTGAGCATACGGAAACCGTGGAGTTATATCCTGACGCGGGTGCACAATCAAGAACAATTCAGACGACTTATGGGACATATGAAATGGAGTATACGACACTTGGCAAAGTCTGGAATGCCTCTACATTTTCTGTTCTGGGGGCGGGGTTGAGTGCGTGCCGGCAATCCAAACAAGCCTATTATGCCTCAACAAACGGCATCCCGGTTTTAACACCGTTATGGCAAGGCGGCTGTGGCCTTATTTCCGGCGGAGCAGAGGGTCTTCTGGCCGGTGGTGATTATGGCTATCATTTGAAATACAAAGACGGCAAGTCTGTTGAACGGATATTCAAAGACAGCCTTGACGAAAAAGCCAATGACCTTAAACGCACTGTCACCGACCCCTACACCCGGTAAGATTTCTCTTGATTTAATATTAATACTTTTTTAACAATCAGATTAATTGATTCATCCAATGATTACCATTTAGTCAAAATAGTGTATTTTATATTCTCTTTTTCTAACTTATTTATCATTTCCGGTAAATAATTTGAGTTATAATTATAATTTCTTTTAAAACATTGCCACATGTAAATAATGGTTTGTTTGTTATTCATTTTCTCAATATGCAGCAAGCGCTTAAATGATCTGATGATAAATCTGTTTATCCAAATAAATTTATTTAATCTTAAAATAAGGACTTCATCTGCTTCTTTTATACAAGGGAATATCCAATTTTTATAGTACATACCCTCACAAATCCAATCCGGGTTTTCTTTTAAAAGTTTTTTTAATAAAACAGTTTTTTCTTCATCGGTTCTTCTGCGACTGCAAATATCTGGACCTAAATCTTCCCATTCTAAGTCATCCAAATCAAAATGAGGAATATTTTTCTCTTTTGATAATTTTTTTGCTAGTGTCGTTTTTCCGCAACCGGCTTGCCCAATAATATATAATTTCATTAAATTCTCCAAGACTATTTGCATTATAATCTATTTAGATTAAAACATGCAAGTAAAAATTGATATTTATTGAAATTTATGTTATAACTATGACCATAATTAGGAGAAAAATCAATGACTGAACCATTACATCGCTTTTGTTTTGTGAGGACTTATGAATAGCCTGAAAGAAAAATATTTATCTGATCTACAACTTGCAACTCTGATTTTTGTCAGTTTTTTCAAAATTGCTCTATTTGTTGTTGGCGGTGGGTTGGCTATGATTCCCGTTATTGAACAGATTTTTGTGCAAGAACGAAAATTACTGAAGAGTGAAGATATTTTGGATATGATTGCTATTATGCAGACAATGCCGGGAATGATGGCTGTTAATGCTGCTATTTTTGTAGGGCATAAATTACTAGGGTTCAAAGGTGCAGCCATAGCCTCTATTGCTGTGATTTTACCGTCTATTGGAATTATTATGCTAATAGCAACTTTATTTCAAAATTTAGATGTTAAAAATCCCCATATTTTACAAGCTTTTTCATGCGTTCGTGCTTGCGTTGTTGCCATATTTCTTGGCACGGCATATCGCCTGGCAAAAAATGTATTTAAAGGGCTGTTTGATTATATTATTGTTTTCTCATTTATTGTTCTGTTAGTATATGGATTTTCACAAGTTGCATTGATTTTGATCTCCATGCCTGTCGGTTGGATGTATGTTATTATGACACGGATGAGAATGAGGAGAAAAAAATGACGCTTCTTTACCTTTTTTTACAGTTTGTTAAATTCGGGGCTCTTGCTTTTGGAGGCGGCTTTACAATTTTCCCTTTGTTGTTTGATACTTTTGTTACACAAACAGGTGATTTTACTGCTGATGCCTTCGGAAATTTGATTTCTATTGCTCAAATAACTCCAGGACCTGTTACTATCAACATTGCAACTTTTGTTGGTTTTTTAAGAGGTGGTCCTATTTATTCTATCGTTGCCAGTCTTGGTCTTGTTTTTCCTTCCTTTATAATAACAGGAACCGCAATTTATTTCATGAAAAAATACCAGGATAGTTGGTTTATTCAAGGATTTTTAAAAGGGGCTCATCTTGTCGCTTTTGTTATGGTGCTTTATGCAATAATTTTGTTTGCGAATATGTCTATTTTATCAGATGTCTGGCGTATTTCAGATATGTGCTCCAGTTTAATTTCACTGAAATTTATTGGACCACAAGATTATCATATAAATATGCTAGAATTATGTGTAGCTGTTTTGTCATTTATATTAATTCGCAAAAAAGTAGCGGTCACAAAGTTATTGATTACTGCGGCAATGATTGGATTGTTTTTCAGCTTTATTTGAAATAAAAACGCCCTCATCTGATTGAGGGCTTAAATCTCTGGTGCCGCTGGTGAGAATCGGACTCACGACCCCACCCTTACCAAGGGTGTGCTCTACCACTGAGCCACAGCGGCACAAAGTGCTTTACTTTTACCCGATTTTTTTGCACTTGTCAAGCCTTTTTTCACAATCCGTCCGAAAATCTTACATCAATGACCGAGAGCCCATTCAAAACGAATCATGTTGGGGTGTTCCGGTTCGTGGAAGATGGACAGTTACTGTTCCAGATATTCTTTGTTATATAGCCCTAGAAAAGTGCTTGATGCTGTTTGTTTTTGCGAAGAGAAAAAATGGTGCCGACACACGGACTTGAACCGCGGACCCACTGATTACAAATCAGTAGCTCTACCACTGAGCTATGTCGGCACGAATAGAACAGAAATCTTTATACCCTATTCTTTTCCAAAATGCAAGATATTTTTTTACTTTTTATGTTTTTTTTCAAAAATCAAGACCCGATCCACCCCACCAAAGTCCTTTTCACAGCCCGAAAAAATCCAACAGGCCGATTGAAAAAGGTCTTGAACCATGGCGGATTGGCCTTGCCCTATTTCCAAAAAAACTAGGCCGGTTGGAATCAAAATCGGCATCATAGTTTGCGCCAAGCGCGCATACGCCGCCATACCGTCCCCCCCTCCATCCAAAGCCAACAACGGATCATAATCGCGCACATCGGGGGAAAGAGTGGCAATCTCGGCCGTCGGGATATACGGTGGGTTAGAGACAATTACATCAAATTGCCCCAGGCCCGATGTCCAATCGGTGGTGAAAAAATCAGCCTGACGCACGACGGCTGGAAAACCCTGTAAATTTTGGCGGGCAACAGAGAGAGCTTTGGAGGACTTGTCCACTGCGACACCGGTGGCGTTCGGATACTCGCCCAATAAACTGGCCAACAGGCATCCACTCCCTGTTCCTATATCCAACATTCGCAAGGGCTGCCGAGTGTCCGGCCTGTATTTCAGCACAGCCGCGATAATCGTTTCCGAATCGGGGCGCGGATCCAGCACATCGGCGGAAGTGATAAAATCAGCCTTCCAAAAGCCTTTGCGTCCCGTGATTTTAGAGACCGGCTCGTGGCGCAGACGGCGAGTAATACAGGCTTCCAACAACACCAAATCTTGACCGGCAAAAGAGAGCAATCGGCGCGCATCCAACAGCGGTGTATCGGAGACAGCGCGCAAGCGCCGGGCAATGTCGGTAATATCAGTCATCAATCCAATTCAGCCAACCGCACCAGCTGATCCTCGGTGATTAAAGCGTCTATAAACTCGTCCAAGTTGCCGTCCATAAATTCGTGCAATTGATAGCTGGTTTTGTTGATACGATGATCCGTAACACGCCCCTGCGGAAAGTTATAGGTGCGAATCCGCTCGGACCGATCACCTGAGCCCACTTGGTTTTTACGATTTTGAGAGCGCTCTTTATCCAAAGCCTGGCGCTGCATATCGTAAAGAGCCGTGCGCAAGCGCATCATCGCTTTTTCCTTGTTTTTGAATTGCGAGCGTTCTTCCTGACACTCAACAGCGATCCCGGTCGGCTTGTGCACAATCCGAATGGCGCTGTCGGTTTTGTTGACGTGCTGGCCACCGGCACCGCTGGCCCGGCAAGTTGTGATTTCCAAATCAGCTTCGTTGATTTTAACATCAACCTCTTGTGCTTCGGGCAAAACAGCCACCGTTGCGGCAGAAGTATGCACACGGCCGCCGGCCTCAGTCTCGGGCACACGCTGCACCCGATGAACTCCTGATTCAAACTTTAAGCGCGCAAATACCGCATGGCCGGAAATCTGAGCTACCGCCTCTTTATAGCCGCCCAGGCCCGTTTCGTTCAGTGATAAAATTTCAAACTTCCAGCCGCGGGTTGCTGCATAGCGTTCATACATGCGAAAGAGCTCGGCCGCGAACAAAGCTGCTTCTTCACCGCCGGTGCCGGCTCGAATTTCCAAAATGACATTGCGATCATCGGCTTCGTCGCGCGGCAGCAGTAAGATTTGAATTTCTTTTTCCAAAGCCGGCAATTGTTCTTTCAAAGCGTGCACTTCGTCCTCAGCCATCGTCTTCATGTCCGAATCCAACTCCGGATCCGAAAGGAGCGCCTGGGCTTCGGCTAAATCGCGCACACATTTTTTATAGGTATTTCCAACGCGCACAACATCTTCCAAGGCATTGAGTTCTTTTGATAATTTAACAAACTCCTCGCCTGTGGCACCCGCCGACAGCAAAGCCGTTACTTCTTCATATCGCGATAAAATTGTTTCCAGTTTTTGTTCAAAATTCATCGACTAATCTTTCAATAGGTTGGCCGCATCCATTTGGACTCCGGCTTTGGCCTGGCCCAACTTGCCCAGCGTTCTGACTTTACGGCCGTCAACATATACATCCAAGCCCCCGGCATTTTCGGTTTTCAGAACCAAACCGTCCGGATCTTCCACCGGATTATAGCGATCGCCTTGGTTCAGATTGGTTCGCAGCAGGATTGTGCCTTCTTCAATATCGCGCACCTCAATAGACACATTATCACGGGTTGCCACAAAAGATACGCGCATGGGGGGATTCATACCATAGGTAATCGGTTTGCGCGCCGGGGTGGACTTCACCACCGGTTCGGGTTTAGCCGGCTGCTGAACTGGTTGTGCCATCGGTTGCGGTGCGACCTCTTTCACCGTCTGCGGTGTCAATTCATCTGCGGTTACAGGTGCCTCGGTCATCACATCGGGCGCGGGCATCACCTGCTCCATTTGAGGCATCTTGATATCCGGGAACGGTTGATAAGTTAAAATATGAAAAACCGTCCACGCAATATACAGCAGCAACAATCCGCCCAACGACAAGACAATCGCTTTTACACTGGGGAATATATCGGGATCCTGGGTGCGGGGCATATCCAACGGTTCCTCATGAATATCTGTCGTTTCGCGGTGAAAGCGATCCACCAGTGTGTCAGCGTCTAATCCCAAAAATGTTGCATAAGAGCGCAAAAAACCCGCCCCGTAAACCAACGCCGGAAAAGTATAATAATGCCCCTGTTCCAAGGCCTCCAAATAGATTTCTTTAATCTTTAATTTTTTAGCAGCGGTTGCCAACTTCATATTGTGGCGGCGACGCGCTTGTTGTAGAATTTGTCCCAATGTTTGGGATTCGGATTCGACCGGCGTGGGAGAGACTTGTTCGGGCGCGGTCGGTTCGGTTTTAATGATTTTCTTTTTGGCCATAATGATACCTCGTATAAAAAAAGATAAGCTATTTTACCTTGTTTTATGCCGTTTGTAAAGCATTATTTTACATAAGTGAAAAAGAATGTCAAAATAGCAGCCCACCCCAGTGCCGGTCCGTAAGCTCCGCTGCGACGCGCATAAACGGCTGCGGGAATGGCAAAGAAGAGAAATGACAGCAGCAAAGTATAGCTAAGTCCCAACACGCCCAGCCATGCGCCAAGGGCTGTCATCATTTTGACATCACCGGCCCCCAGCTCCGACGGGTGAAACAAGCCTAACAACACAACCGACAAAGTGGCTATCCCATAGCCGAAGAAAGCGCCGCCGACGCCAGCCAAAACGGACGAGCCCGGTGTGGTGGCCAGCATTAAAAAACCAAGCAGCAGCAAGGGAAGTGTGAAAAAATCCGGCAGCAGGAAATACATAGCATCTACCAAAATGCACAAACACACGATCACCATGAAAATATCGGCATATACCGCCAAATCAGCCGACAGCAGAATATGATTCAGCGCAAATAAAGTGGCCGAAATAAATCCCCAAATGACCGAGATAATCCCGAATTTAATCCACATAAACCGCAACAGTTGTCTGTGAGCCTGGTTGGGACTGTGCGGAAAATGCGGGCGGTGTCCCAGTTTTAACAGAATCAGCCCCGGATCGGCCGGTAAAATCTTGCCAAACCGAGAGGCTATAGCCGGCATCAGGCACCCGATAAAAAATCCCAACAGTATTAAAATCAACATATAATTATCCTTTGTTGATTTATTTATAAAGAAAAATGTGCCCGATAGCAAGATTTTTCTTTTCATTTGGATAAAAAAAAACTATAATAGAAAGCGTTCAAGTTATTACAAGGAGTTTTTATGATTCGGGAACAAATAAAAAAACGGCTGGTGGAAGCCATGAAAGCCAAAGATGAAAAAGCAACAGGGACTTTGCGTCTGATCAATGCCAGTATCAAGGACAAAGATATTGAAGCTCGGCCCAAAGGAATCTTGGACGGGATTGATGATGGGGCGATTTTGTCTTTGCTGCAATCTATGATTAAACAGCGCAAAGAAAGTATTGATATGTATACCAAGGGTGGACGTGTCGACCTGGCGGCCAATGAGCAAGCCGAAATTGATATTATTCAATCATTCCTACCCAAACAAATGTCTGACGAGGAAATCAAGGCCGCGATTGAGGCTCTGGTTGCGGAAACGGGGGCGACCTCTGTTAAAGATATGGGCAAAGTGATGGGGGCTTTAAAAGCCAAATATGCAGGTCAGTTGGACATGGGAAAAGCCTCGGGAATGATTAAAAGCATTCTGGGATAACGATGTTCTTACCACCGCAATTTTTAGATGAACTGCGCGACAAAGTTTCGCTGTCTTCTGTAATCGGTAAGCGGGTTAAATTGACTCGCCGCGGGCATGAATATACGGGGCTTTGCCCGTTTCATCATGAAAAAACACCGTCTTTTACCATCAACGAGGATAAGGGATTTTACCATTGTTTCGGGTGCGGAGCACATGGGGACGCTATTCGGTATTTGATGGAAGCTGAGAAACTGCCGTTTACCGAAGCAGTGGAACGATTGGCTGATATGGCGGGTCTGAAAATACCGGAAGAATCACCCGAACAACAGCGGCTGGATAAAATGCGCAACAGTTTAACGGCTATTATGGAAGAGGCCTGTGCTTTCTTTCAACAAAACCTGTTTACCATGGGGGGGGCGGCCGGTAAGAACTATTTAATTAAGCGCGGTATTTCGGGCACGGTGGCCAAACAATTTCGCTTGGGGTTTGCGGGAAGCGGATCAGCTTTGACCCAGCACTTGCAGGCCAAGGGTTTTGATGTAAACGCCTGTGTCAAGTTGGGCTTGGTGGCCAAGCATCGCGAAACGGGGCAACTGCACGACTATTTCTACAATCGCGTGATGTTTCCGATTTTGGATCGGCGCAAACGCGTCATCGGATTCGGCGGGCGTATGCTTGAAAAGGGCGAACCGAAATACCTCAATTCGCCGGAAACAACCCTGTTCCACAAAGGGGAGCAATTATACGCTCTGCCTAATGCGATTGATACCATTCGCACCAAAAACGAAGCGATTTTGGTGGAGGGATATATGGATGTGATTGCTCTGCACTCGGCGGGGTTTACAAATGCGGTGGCTCCATTGGGGACGGCTCTGACGGAAAATCAGATTAAATTACTGTGGCAAGCATGTGATGAGCCGTTGATCTGTTTTGATGGCGATGGAGCAGGGCGTAAAGCCTCTATCCGGGCACTATATCGGGCGTTGCCGATTTTAGTTCCCGGCAAGTCGTTGCGATTTGTCGGCCTGCCCGAACCGATGGATCCTGATGATGTGATTCGTAAAAAATCACCCGAAACTTTTGCGCAATTTATGAAAGAAGCCACCGGATTTGCGGATATGCTGTGGCAAAATCTGCTGGAAACGCACTTTTTTGATACGCCCGAGCGATTGGCCTTGTTTGAAAAAGATGTGCAAGAAACACTGGCCAAAATCCAAGACGCTACTGTGCGAGGCTATTATCAAAAGGATTTCAAAGATCGGCTGTGGAAATTGACACATGCCGGAAACGGTAAACGTAAAGCCGCCGTCAAACCTGCCGCACCGATGCATACGCCGACTCCGGGGGTCTCTGATGCGCGTATGGTGCTGGCGTATGCGCTGACTTATCCGGAAATTGCCGAATCGATGATAGAGGATATTACGGCCATGCGCCTGCCGGATCGGGTGCTGAGTGCAATTTTGGAGCATCTGACCTCAGCTCTGTTAGCACAATCTGATTTAACAGCGACAGAATTAAAAGAACGGCTTGGAGCGGAAGCTCAAACAACTCTGGCGGCTGAGTTGGAAATGATTCACAAGTCCAATAAAAAGCCCGATGAAATACAGGAAATTTTGACGCATATGATTCGCGAATCACGACGTCAAATTTTGCAAGCTGAAATTGCTCAAAAAACAGAAGAATACTTTAAAAATCCGGATCCTCGGGTTTGGGAAAGTATCAAAGACTTGAAAAAAGAAATTGAAAATCTGACGGAAAGTGAATAAAAACATTGACTTCCGTAAAAAAATGCATATAATAAGACATATTTTATCTTATTATATGAAAGAGTTTACCGGCCGATGACCTCTATTTTAATGAATGATGATGCTGTGGATATGCCGTTTGAAACCGAAACGGCAGATGCACGGTCCCTGATGAAAAAATTGATTGACCAAGGAAAAGAACGCGGTTTCCTTTCTATGGCGGCGTTAAAAAAAGCACTTCCAGCCGAATCGCAAAGGGCTGATGCGTTTGAAGTTGTGTTGGCTTCACTTGCCGATATGGGCATTAATGTGATTGATGGTAGCGAAGATATTACGGATTTGACCGAGACCGAATCGGGACAATCCATGAATGCCGATGCGCCCAGCGAAGATGCCGGGGCGCGTATCAATGACCCGGTGCGGTTGTATTTGCGCGAAATGGGGGCAGTTGATTTGCTTTCGCGCGACGGTGAAATAGCAATTGCCAAGCGAATCCTGGCCGGCACACGCGTAATGATGTGGGGTTTGATGGAAAGCAATTTGACGGCACAGTCTTTTTCCTTGTGGAAAGAAAAGCTGGAATCCGGCGAAATGCTGTTGCGCGATGTGATTGATATGGAAACGCTGATGGAGGCAAGTCCGAATAAAGAGCAAATGGAAAAAGCCGAAAAGATTCGCAAAGCGGCCAATACGGACTTGGAACGATTAGAGCGCGAAGAAACAGCTGAAAAGCTGGCTAAAACCGAGAAAACAGAAAAGGCCGAAAAAAAAGCCAAGAAAAAAGCTGAAGAAGAAAACGATATTATTGATGATATTGATTCGTTTAATGTCGAACCCGATGTGCACGAAGAAGAAGATTCCGAAGAAGAAGACGAAGGAATTTTATCCATCAATCAATTGGAAGAAAATTTGAAACCTCAGGTGATTCAAACGTTGGGGAGAATGGTTGATATCCATAAAAAGTTTGAAAAAGTCCAAAAAACGCGTTTGGCTTGTATCCTTAAGAAAAAGCCTGTATCACCAGTTACCAAGCGTGAGTATGAAAGATTGATGAATGAAATGGCTACGACTTTGCGGGAAATGCACCTGAATCCGTTAAAGCTGGAAATCTTGATTGATCAAATCAATGAAATCAGTCAGCAGTTGATGATGCTGGAAGGAAAACTGTTGCGTTTGGCACAATCGTGCAAGATTGATCGTGATGACTTTTTGGCGGTCTATCAGACTAGCGAAGCCGATCCGAAATGGTTCACGAAAATCAGTCGCAAAACAAATAAGCACTGGAAAACTTTTGCCGCAAAACATAAAACCGATATCGCTGACATCAGTGGCCTGATTCAATCATTGGTGGATCGCGTTCAAATGCCGGTCAGCGAGTTCCGCCGAGTGGTGGCTATGGTTAAAAAAGGACGCCAGGAAACCAACAAAGCCAAGCAGGAGATGATTGAGGCGAATTTGCGCCTGGTGATTTCCATTTCTAAAAAATACACAAACCGTGGATTGCAGTTTTTGGATTTGATCCAAGAGGGCAATATCGGCCTGATGAAGGCGGTGGATAAGTTTGAGTATCAACGCGGATATAAATTTTCAACCTATGCGACATGGTGGATTCGGCAATCCATTACGCGGGCAATCGCTGATCAGGCACGCACAATCCGAATCCCTGTACATATGATTGAGACCATCAATAAAATGTTGCGGACCAGTCGGCAGATTATGCTGGAAACCGGGCACGAACCGACGCCGGAGGAATTGGCGCCGCGGGTCAATATGTCGGTGGAAAAAATCAAAAAAGTCTTGAAAATCGCGAAAGAGCCGATTTCGCTGGAAACGCCGGTCGGGGATGAAGAAGATAGTCACTTGGGCGATTTTATTGAAGACAAACACACTTTGCAACCATTGGAAGCAATGATTCAGACGAACTTGCGGCAATCGTGCACGGCGGTGTTGTCAACACTGTCGCCACGGGAAGAACGAGTGCTGCGGATGCGGTTCGGGATTGGTATGAATACGGATCATACTTTGGAAGAAGTCGGTTTGCAATTTGCGGTAACGCGTGAACGGATTCGGCAAATTGAGGCCAAAGCATTGCGCAAGTTAAAACACCCCAGCCGGTCACGGCGGTTGCGTAGTTTCTTGGAAGACGGTTAGAAGTAGAATCCGACGATTTTTCTTTGCCATGTCGAACCGGAAGGAAAATATCCGTCCACAATAAACCAGTCTGTCATTGCAAGGCTATCAGGCCATGGCAATCCACAAATTATAAACGCAAATTATCCTTATCGAACTAGGGCGTCGCTTGGGCAACCGATGAAACAGATTCTGCCTTTTCCTGCTCTTTCATCTGTGTTTCATATTGTTCCAAGTGATTTTTATAGTAGGCCAGGACAAACACGCGGGTTGCGGATGAGAGGCTTGTATTTCCCCGTTTTTTATCTATACGCGTGCACAGGTGACTGAGCCTTATCCCCTCGCGCGCACAAATATCTGCCAGGGCTTTCCAAGTATCTTCATGCAGGCGCATACTGGTTCTATGACCGTTTACAATTACATTTTTACAAGTTAGCATATCCAATCCTCCATTTCTGATAATACAAAAGTATCACAGATTATTCCAAGTTGCAACCCTAAAAATAAAAAATTACGCGTTATAGTTGTTAAATCGTCATTTTTCTTGATTTTAGCACCCCACAGCACACGTTCCTGCCTATTAAGTATATCCTAAAAGTTGTATAATATCGCCAAAAACGCGAATCTCCCCCCCAGCAAAACCGAATCGGAGTCGGCGCCAAAACCGCAACAATCCACATTTTATAACGAGTCGCAACTTGTGAAGTGAGTTATAAATGGATTTATTTTTTTACACACTCACAGGATCTTTTGGAACAATCCCATTTTTGACATGGTTCCGCCCCATATCCTCTTACACCTATTCTGACTCCATTATTATGAAGACAGTAACCTATATATGCAAATTCTCCAGGACTAACAACAAACTTCTTGGAAAATGGAACTTTCGTTCCACTATAGAGGCAAGCTACTTTCTCTTTTTCCTTGCCGGCATGGCACATCATAGGACCTCCAGAGGGTAATGATGGCGAGCATGATGTGCAGGGTTTTATTGATTTATGTCTTTCATATTCTTTCGTGCTCCTATAAAAAAATCACCTGTGGTGTTGCAGGCGACCGGAAGTTTAAGAGCTATTTGTGGAAATAGTGCGGTCTATTGACCGAAATCGGTTTATTCAACCGCGCTTCCGGTCTGCTGACCAGAAGCTTTTAGGCCGGTAGTGTACCGGCAACCAGAAGAGGCTCTTAACCCTCAGGATGGACACCACCCCATCCGACAAGGAGTATATCGGATTTTTTTTCTCAATGGCAAGCATTATTTTTAAATCTTGTTTTTATCATAAAACCGATATTATTTTGGGTCAAGTGGGCGCATTCAAGATTTGACCTGCCAATTTGAAAACTTCTCTGGCGCCGACTCCGATTCGGTTTTGTTGGGGGAAGATTCGCGTTTTTGGTGGTATTATACAACTTTTGGGATATACTTAATAGGCAGAAACGTGTGTTGTGAGGTGCTAAAATCAAGAAAAATGACGATTTAACAACTATAACGCGTAATTTTTTATTTTTAGGGTTGCAACTTGGAATAATCTGTGATACTTTTGTATTATCAGAAATGGAGGATTGGATATGCTAACTTGTAAAAATGTAATTGTAAACGGTCATAGAACCAGTATGCGCCTGCATGAAGATACTTGGAAAGCCCTGGCAGATATTTGTGCGCGCGAGGGGATAAGGCTCAGTCACCTGTGCACGCGTATAGATAAAAAACGGGGAAATACAAGCCTCTCATCCGCAACCCGCGTCTTTATTCTGGCCTACTATAAAAATCACTTGGAACAATATGAAACGCTATTGCGTGAAAAAGAGCCTCTTTCTTTGGCAGTCCCAAAAACACTCTAGAACATCCATTTAATTCCGGAGCGGAGGTCGGAGCGGGGGGATTGATCCCAATAATGGCGGGCTTGGCCATAAAGGCTGAACGAGCCGGCCGT
>CAKQGY010000014.1 GCA_934234055.1 uncultured Alphaproteobacteria bacterium
ATTATGCTGTCCATGGTGTTCGACTTTTTGGACGGTAAGGTTGCCCGTATGTTGGGCGTTTCTTCTCGATTCGGAGCTGAATTGGATTCGTTGTCTGATTTCGTCAGTTTCGGTGTTGCACCGGGTGTATTGATGTATTTATGGACCATGAAACTGGATGTGTTTCGTGGAGCGGCCCGCGCCGAAGCTGTCGGTGTTTACTGGGTTTTTGCTCTGTTTTTGGCATTGTGTTGTGCCACGCGGTTGGCGCGTTTTAATTCACTGTTGGACGAAAAGCAACCCTCGTATTGGACTCATTTCTTTATGGGCGTTCCGGCTCCCGCCGGTGCCGGCCTTGCCATGTTCCCGATTATTTTGTGGCTTGCCACAAAATGTGAATTCTTCCACAGTCCGTTGCTTGTCGGCTTTTTCTTGTGTTTCAGCGGTGTTATGATGGCCAGTCGTATTCCGACTTTGTGCTTAAAGCATTTGCATGTATCCAAGTCTTTAGGGAATGTCCTGTGGATTTGTGCGTTGGCCTTATTGGCCTGCCTGTTTTGCGCCAGATGGGAGACGCTTAGTCTGATAGGGTGTGCTTATTTGATCTCCATTCCGATCAGTATTTATTACTTTTTTAAGTTTAAAAAAGCCGCCGGTGGAAAATAAAACTTGCTTAAATAAGAATTTATGCTAAAATAAAATTATAGGACGAGGAGGAACACAGTATGGTGAAAACAAAGATATTATTATATGCGGCTGTTGTCGGGCTTGGGTTTCCGGTGTTGGCTCAGCTCAGTGCAGATCCTTGGGCAAATCAGACACCTGCCGGTGATAAGGCAGCTCATCGCACAGTAGATCAAAACACACTACATCGTGATTTGCCGCAATTTGTTGGTGAAAATACAACATGGAATACGGCCATGGGACAAAAAGAAATTGCACCGGACGCCAATATTACGAATATGTTGTTAATGACCCAGCATTTGCGCAATATGGGGTATCAAATTCCCGACGGTATTGATAATTTAATTAATACGGCACCGCAGCGTGTCCGGAATGATATTATGAACGCGATGATACAATTGAAAAGTTCTAATCATCCCTTTGCGACAATGTCCAACGGCTTGGCCGAGATTTTTGAACGCAATACGGGTTTGTCTTTGGAGAACTTGATTATGAACTCAATCCGTATCGTGGATCAACGACGCTAGGGGGAAAGTCAATGAGATTATGGTTTTTGTTATGTGCACTGGTTGGATTGTCCGGCATTTGCCGAGCCGAGATGATGTTGGATTTGCGTCCTGATTTATCGGCTATGGGGCATGTTCCGACGACCAAGAAAATGTATCGTTCAGCCTGGGATATGGAAAATGTATCCGAGTTATCCACCTTAGAGGCGTTGGCTTATTTCCAAAAGCACCCCGAAGGCGTAGATCCCGATGCGCTTGCGATTGCCAAACAGGGATTGGCTTTGATGAAAAAAATGAATTTTCAACTAAAAGATACAGACCTGGCGAGCAAGACGCCTGCGATGACGCAGAACCCGCGTTTGGCTCTGTATGAATTATCGCAAGATACTGCCAGCACGGCCACATTGGAGGATGTGTTGGCGTTAAACGCGTTGATTAAACCGACCGAAAATCTGTCCAAAAAAATAGATTATAAAGTCAATCAAGACGCCTATATCAATATTGACGCATTTTAGCCGATGAACAAGCATATTTTATTCCAAGAGCAAGCCGCTCCGGCCGTTATTCTGGTTCGTCCTCAGATGGCGGAAAATATCGGTATGGTGGCACGGGCGATGATGAATTGTATGCTATCGGATTTACGATTAGTCCGCCCGCGCGAGAATCACCTGTCGGATAAAGCGATTGCGGCTTCTTCGGGAGCACAAGAGATTTTAAGCCATGCGCGTGTATATGATTCATTGCCTGCGGCTTTGTCTGATGTGCATTTCGTGCTGGCCACAACGGCACGCAAACGCGGTATGACAAAACCCGTCTATCACCCTGAAAATGCAATGAAGCTGTGCCGTCAACAAATTGCCCAAGGTGCGCATGTGGCTATCTTATTCGGAGCCGAGCGCACCGGCCTTGAAAATGAGGAGTTGATTTTAGCTAACGGAATTTTAGAGATTCCCTTGAATCCCAACCATTGTTCGCTCAATTTGGCGCAGGCAGTTTTACTGGTTGGTTACAGCTGGTTTCGCCAAAGCCACGATCACGATAATACGCATTTTGAAACCGCGGGTGCTGCACCTGCCACCAAACAGGAAACGGATTTATGGTTGACCCGATTGGAGGCGATTTTGGCCAAGCGCGGTTATTTTCATTTTCCGGATAAAAAAGAGCGTATGCAACACAACTTGCGGAACATTTTTACCCGCAATTCACTGACCCATGCCGAGATTAAAACGCTTTACAGTGTGCTGTCAACCTTAACCAAGCCTATTCAATAATCAGATGCTCCCATTTTGTGTGCGTAGCTCCCGGCACAACTTTGACGACTGCTGATACCGGATTATTCAGGCGTGCCACAAATCGTTCAGCCATTTTGCGTGTTGCCAAAGTATCTTTTTCACCGACATAGTGCTCTTGTGGTATCCGGGCCAGGCGATTACGATTATCGGCCGGATTCTCACCCGACACAGGGGGTAAATTATTTTTCTCCATATAATCGTGTGTATTCAAAATTCCACCCACCGTAATGACTTTGGCCACCGGTAAACGCGGCGCCAACAGCAAAGCCATGGTTCCCCCGCCGTCATATCCGACCAGATCCAGCTTGGACGGCTGATATTTGTTCATCAAATAAAGGATCAATTGTCGCATTTCCTGGACCAGCTCGTCGTTATAGCGCTCTGTCAACCACAGAGCCGGATTTCGACATTCTTTACACGATACGTACTGACACGGCCGTGCGATATAAATCACATTCGGCGTTGTATCTTTGACTGCCATTTCCAAGGCATAGGGTCGCTGTGGTGCCGGTGTGCCGTCGCCTTCAATATAAATGCGCATCGGCTGATTGGAGGATGCCACTTTTTCCCAAACTGCGAATGACAGGTATTTTGTTTCAATTTCTTTTTCAATAAATCCGGTTGGTGTTTCAGGATGTTTGACGGCACAGCCCACCAACAGCCCCAACCCCAAAATCAAACTAAAAATCGGTTTCATGCATTATCTCCATCAAAGTGAATGTTTCGGTCCATAATAAAAATGTCCGAACCAGTTTATCAGAAAAAATGTTCTGAATCAAGCCTCGATAGGCAGCTAATTGTTCTTTATACAAAGGCGGCACTTCTTGCGGTGTATTCGGCACATGGTGATTGGTCTTGAAATCCACAATCCAAACCTCGTTATTATGCAGGATCAAGCGGTCAATTTGTCCCGATACCACGCGGTTTTGCCAGACCCCGACCACAGGCACTTCCGCTATAGATTTTTCCTTAAAAATCGGAGTAAACCGAGGATCAGTCAACAGGGATAAAAAGTTCTCGGGCAGGGCGATACCGTCGGGTTTTAACCGCTGACAAATACTGTCCCATTCTTTGGGTGGTCGCAAGGGCAGATATTGTAATAATTTATGCAAAAATTGCCCGCGTTTTAGAGCTTGCTCTTGTCCGGCATCGGCCGGCGAATCGGACTGATAAACTTGATTTTCGGGGCGCGACGGCATCAAGGGTTTACTGACCGGCGGCTCAATGGGAGCAGGCTTATTTGCCCAATCGGGCAGGGGACACGCCGTTCCATGGTCGGCCTTTTTTGGGGGGACAACAGGTTTTTCCTGAGCACATTTGATACGAATAATACCGTCTTCATCATCTGGTTTTTGGGGCAGCGATTCTCGTATCAGATCATACCAATTTCCATCGCTGGGTTTATTCCGACTGTCGCAGCCGCACACATACAACCGATCACTGGCTCGTGTCACTGCCACATACAGCAAACGCCGATTTTCCTCATCGTTCAAGGCATCATCGTGCTCTTGAATTTCTTGTGTGGCCAAAGAGCCCATTTCTTTGACAGGCACCCACACAGGAATCTCTTTATTCAGCCAAATGAAACTGCTGCGATTTCGTCGGATATAGCGTTTTTGAGGCAGGAACACAATGCGTCCTTGCAGACCTTTTGACGCATGCACAGTCATAATTCGCACTGCGTTTAGTCCTGATTCCATATCGCGTTTAATGATCATTTCATGCCCGGCCATTTGATTCACGAATCGTTGTAAAGAGGGCACTTCCGTTTGTTCAAAGGCTAAAACTCGATTCAGAAATTCATCTAATGCTTCATTGACTTCATTCCCCAGGCGTGCCAAAAAGCGTTTACGGCCGCCCCCGGGTCCC
Organism: uncultured Alphaproteobacteria bacterium; assembly: GCA_934234055.1. Classification (GTDB taxonomy): domain Bacteria; phylum Pseudomonadota; class Alphaproteobacteria; order CAAHEQ01; family UBA3637; genus CALXZG01. Next base: position 4,331 of record CAKQGY010000014.1, read on the forward strand.
AAAAGGGTGGCAAAAAACTCATAGGGTGGAACTTTATCCGCTCCGTTTAGGATATTATTCAAGTTTTCCGCGTGTTTGGGGAACAGTCTTTGCACCCGCTCCCAAAGGGTGGATTGTCCGCGGTTATAGGCCGCTTGATATAACTCTTCTTCATTCAGGCCGATCAGCGGGCTTTTCAGTAAGCAGGCCAGGTTCAAATCATCTTCGGGCAGTAAAGCAAATTTGGCTGCTGCTATTAAATCCTGCACAGCGATATGTGTGCTTAAATCCAGTCGATCAATTCCGGCCACCGGAACTTGGCGCTCCTTCAATAACCGCTCTAATTCCACGACAAAAGCATCGCGCCGTTGCACCAGGATTAAAAAGTCTCCGGCCGTAATGGGACGTCCCTGGGATTCCAGTATTTCTTTGTTTTGAATCATCGTTGCAATTTTGTTGGCGATTCTTTCTGCCATACGGGACATGGCCGACGACGTCTGAGTCTGCTCCATCGGCGGTTTCCAGGGTAAAGGAGCATCTTTGGCCAGATGTGGCTCTGACGGCCACACTTCTACCAACCCGGCTTCTCCCTGGCGATAGGCCAAGTGCACAGCGGTTTCATCACGGAACAGCACACCGCGTCGGGCTTCGGGGTTATCTAACAGCCGATTGACCAATTCCAGCACCGGAGCCGTAGACCGGAACGACAGGTTAAACGGAACGGTTTGAAACTCGTTTTCCGAATCCAGCACCTTCTTTTGAAAGAACAAATGCATACGTTCAAACTCTTCCGGATCCGAGCCCTGAAAACTGAAAATGGATTGTTTTTTATCACCGACGGCAAAAATTGTTCGAATTGTATCGTGTTGGTCCAGTCCCGAGAAAAACTCCTCGGCCAACAGGCGTATAATCACCCACTGATCCGGGTTTGTGTCTTGTGCCTCGTCCACCAGGATATGGTTGATTCCACCGTCCAATTTGAATAAGACCCACGCCGCCGCATGGCTGCGCGACAATAATTCTTTGGTGCTTTCAATCAAATCATTATAGTCCAGCACTCCGCTGGTTTGTTTTCGGATTTGATAGCGCTCTAATATAGAAAATGCCAAGTGTAATAAAGCTCCTGTAATTCGAGCCAATTTCCAATTTTTCAGGCTTTGTGCTACTTCCTGCGCTTTCTGAGCTTCGGGGTCATCGGCACGCCTGGCATCTGCTCTTCCTGCTTTTGTCAGGTATTTATCGCGGGCTTGCTTCCATTCTTCCGGTGTATAAAATTCGCTGATAATATCGGCTTCTTGAACACCCGGAGTCAAATGGAAATAGTGATTCATCTCTGCTATCACGGTCGGCAGGTTATGCTTGCGTCGCAGAGCCAATAATTTATTGTGATCGTTGAATAGCTCTTGCAACAATTCCACCAACCCGTCGGCCGTTTTATAGCGTGATAGCAGAGCAATATCATCTTTAAAACTCGGTTGAATCAGAACCTCTTGCAGTGTCTCCATCAAAAGTTGCTGTGCAATTATCGGATCCAAAATATCAAAGTTTGGCGGCACACCGGCTTCCAGCGGAAAGCGTTTCAAAACAGACTGACAGAAGGCGTGAATGGTCATAATTTTCATACCACCGGCGGTTTCCAACACTTGCGCAAACAAGCACCGCGCCCGAGCACAAGTTTGCTCATCAGGTGTTTCACCGGTCAACATTTCAATATCATGGCTCAAGTCCTCATCGGCACAAATAGCCCATTTTTTCAAGATGTTGTTGATGCGGTTTGACATTTCCGCTGCTGCCGCTTTGGTAAAAGTCAGACACAGCAATTTTTCCGGCTGTCCGTTCAGTAATAACAGGTTCAGCACCCGATCTGTCAGCACTTTTGTTTTGCCCGATCCGGCAGAAGCCGCCACCCAAACTGATGCCAAAGGATTACTGGCACGTCGTTGTTCTTTATTGATATCAATCATCGGGGTCCTCATCACAGTCATGTTGCCATTCGGCAGTGCGTGCCAAATGCGCATAGTCATCATACTTTTTATCCTGACCGGAAATAATCCCGGGGGAAAAAGGAGTTTCCGGCCGGCGATAGGTAGTAACCAATTCTGTTATTCCCGTCAAAGCTTGCTCAGCCATTTCTTCGGCCTGTTTCTTGGCCGTCAGTTCTTTTGTATCTTTCAGCACACGAATAGCTTTGCAGTTTTCTTTTTGGGCGGCCAATTTCCAATAATCCAGCCCTTGAATATTTTGCGTTTTAACATGGGGAAACCCGCCGTTTTTTAAGATTAAAGCCTCTAACGGCAGTTGTGGCGCATGCCCTGTTATTACGGATTTAATCGACGGCGGTGAGCCTGTTTTATAGTCCAGGATTCGCACACTGTTATCGCAAAGCACATCAATCCGATCAGCTGTTCCCGTTAGGGTAAAGGGCTTGCCTGCAACATCAAAAGTCCATTGTCCTTTTTCTTCCGGCCAGCTTTCTTTAATTTGATTTTTCATTAGATCTTGTTGTTCTAATACAAATGCAGCTACTTGCTCAAACCGTGGCAGGCAAAAGGCTTTATCACTCGCCGTCAGACCAGTTTCATCAAAAATATCGTTGGCCAGGTGCATCAGATATGCCTGATCGGCATTCTTCGGATTTTTGCGGATAAATTGCTCCAAAATCCTGTGCACAGCCGATCCATAAAGCTGTTGTTTTTTATCACTGATCAGGGGATCCAGTGGGAACAGGCGTAGGATATAGCGTGCATAAATCGCATAGGGATTACGCATCCACAATTCCACTTTTGTAACAGCCATTGTATTGGGGCGTGCTTCCACCGGCGGGCAAGGCATCGGTCGACTGACTTTATCCGGCGTTTCCGGTTGCTCCAAAGCCCGAGCCCAATGATTGACTTGGATAGGCAGGGACAGCCGGCTTCCTTGTAAAGCCGCCTCTAATCGTGCCAAAAAGCGCGAAGGGATTGTCTCGGTTCCGTCGTCTTTTTTTGCACGGGTCAAGATAACTTCGGGGCTGCAAAAACAATGCGCGAAATCCATAGCCAACGATGCTGTCTTGTTCTCAACCGGCGGCAGGCTCAACTTGTCTCGCATCGCCCGATTCAGCCACGGCCCGCAATCCGGCATCGGCGGAAATACCCCTTCGTTCAAGCCGCCGATAATACACAGGTCCGGATGGTGAAAGCGAGCCTCAATCGGCCCCAAAATATCCAAGCGCGGGTGCATACCATAACTGGGCCGGACATTTTGCGCCTGCATTAAAATGTTCAAAATCTCGGGATAGAAAATTGGTTCTATTGTGCCCAAAGTGTCCCCCTTGGCCATCAGGTCGCTCAACAGGGTAAAAGCACATTGTCCGGCATCATCGCTCCACAATCGTTCGGCCCCTGTCCGATCCGAACTGGTCGCCAGTTGCTCTGCCACCCGAATATGCTCGGCCAGAATGGTTTTCAGGGGCACTAAAACATTGTTTTGAAACAACGCCCCAAATGCCTGCATATCGGTATTCAAAGGGAATTGAAAATCCGTTTTATGTTTTCGGGCTTCTTTCTCGGCGGCCTTGACCCGTTGGCGCAAAACCATCGGATTTTGTCCATCTGCCGTTAACGGGTGTTTCAACAGGGCCAGCATTTCCGAATTTTTTCCCTGCGTTGTTGCTACCGTTGTTATCAAGTTCAGGAAAATCCCAACCGGCGTATGGAACAGAGGCGTCCCTGCCGAATCGTCCAAAGTAATCCCCCAGCGTTTCATTTCGGTAATCACCCGCCGTGCCAGGTTCCGATCCGATGTCACCAACGCCGCCGTCTTTCTCGGTGTTTCCAGGGCTCCCCGCAACATCAGGGCAATGGTCAAGGCTTCCTCGACCGGTGTTTCGGTGTCCAGGCGCATCACGCCCGTGCAGGCTGTCGGATCAATGTGTTCATGCCGCCATTCATCGGTGCGCGTTTCGGGTTTGAATGCCACTTGAATCAGTTTTTCTCGGGGCGTCTGAGGTGTCAGTCTGTCCACCTGTGCCGGTGTCTTGTTCAATGCCCTTAATATCTGCTTCAAACTTTCCTGATAGTGTGTATTCGGTAAAGCCTTAAACGCCTCATCGCTCAGAGTTGTATCAATCCCTTCGGTCAAAATGATTCCGTTCGGCATAGCATCAATGGTATGAATTAAACGCCGCACAGCCGGCAATCCGCCGTCCAAACCCGCCGCAATAACAAATTGCGGATTGTGCGCCAATGAATGTGTATAGGCATTGATCAATCGGATTCGCCTGTCGGCTTCATCAATGACGCCATGCTCTTTTAAAATCAACGGCCATGCTTTCGTAATGATGTCCAAGAACACAACGGTCTCATTCCAGTGTTCGGCAAAAATCGGATTATCCACCAGATCCGCCAAATGCGTTGTATCTGTCTCAAACTGGTAAAAAGTATCCAATAATTCTCCCAAACTCAGGGCAACCTTAAAAGCCTGATCCGGTGTGGTGATATTGGGTTTAGGCAGGCACAGTTTTGCCAGTAACAAGGTGCGCTCTAATGCCGGCATAGCTTCTGGAATATCGGGATTCAATGCATTCAGTTCATACAACGGAATCAGTTGCGGCAACAACAACGACCGAGTGGCAGCTCGTTGTAAAAAAGCATTTTTAACAGCCAGGCAAGCCCGCCGTGTCGGTAGAATAATTTGTATCTGTGCGGTTTGAAAGGGATCTTCTCCGGCCTGTTTCAAAACCAGATCAGCAATTTTTTCGGCTAAATCATCGGCCAGTCCTATGGTCTGGATCATTGGCGCAACCTTTCTTCGGTCAGTTCTAATGCTTCGGGCGTACCGACATGATACCAATCTCCGTCATAAATAACGGCTCCTAATCGGCCGGCGGCTTCGGCCTGGTCATACAGACGCACCAAGCTGAATGCACCTGCTTCAACCCCTTTAAACACACGCGGGTGAATAATTTGCACCCCGGTAAATAGATAAGGCGCCTCTGCCTCACCGGCATGTTTGCGCCGGGGGATTCCGTTTTCCATGAAATAATCCCCGCCGTGCACGGCACCAAAGGCTTGTGCTTTGGGGATTAAAGCCAGCAAAATATCCTGTTTTTTGGGATTCCATTTTCGAGCCAGTTGTGTAAAAAGTGAAGTCGTTTTATCCACCCACAGCGGATCGGCGTTGGCCACAAAAAAGCCGTTTTCGCCCGCCGGTAATAACAACGGAAGTGCATTCAACACCCCACCCCCGGTCTCCAAGGCCACTTCTTCCCGTGACCATTGCACATTCGGGACATCGGCCAAAGCCCGCTCAATCATTTCTCCCTTATAGCAGGTATTGATAACAAACTGATGGATATCGGCCTGTTCGGCATGTTCTACGACTCGCTCAATCAAGGTTTTTCCTAATACCGAGATCAACGGTTTTGGTCGTTCATTTGTCAGATCTTTCATACGCTTACCGCGACCGGCGGCCAGAATCATCAAGATAGCAGGTGTCATTGTTGGTGTTCTCCTTGAAAAACAGTATGGCGCACATGCGCGGGAATATGGGTTTCAATCCATTCGCGATAGGGGGCAAACATCGGTTCATTCAGATGCCGTTCTACTAATTCCCACACAAAAGGAATCATATTCAGGTATTTGCTTTTGCCGTCGCGTTGATACAGGCGCATAAAAATACCGATCACCCGCGTGTGCCGCTGCATAGCGACCAATGCCAAAGTCTCTCGCATTTCGGGAGTATCGATATCAGGTCGGCCGGTAAAATAATCTTCAATCAATTCCTGTCGCACCGATTCGGATACATCACGTCGTTCGTCTTCCAACAGGCTTATCAAATCATAAGTCGCCGGCCCGATACAAGCATCTTGATAATCCAAAACTCCGCATTCCCCTGCGGGTGTAATCATCAGGTTATCGGCATGATAGTCCAACAGCACCAGTGATTGTGGCAGTTTTGCTAATCGCTCGGTCCAAGGCCTCCATATCCGAACAAAGTCTTTTGTTGCTTGTTCATCCAATCCGCCCGGCACCGCATATTTCCCAAACCAGTTCGGTAAAAACAAAGCCCCGTTTAACATACGTTTGGCATCATAGATCGGCACACCCGAATCGGGTATTCGGATATTTTGTTGCAGGGTGATCAAAGTTTGAACCCCTTGCCGATACAGGTCTAATTCATTCGTTCCTTGTGCCAACAGCCGGGAAAAAGTATTATCTCCGAAATCTTCCAGCAACAAAAAACCGTTTTCCAAGTCTTTGGCAAAAATATGAGGCGGGTGCACCCCGGCTTGTTCCAATAACTCCGTAATAAACACAAACTGCGCCGGATTTTCGGATGGGGGTGCGTTCATCAGAATATACGATTTTCCGTTTTGTTTTAACCGATCATAGGTGCGTGCCGAAGCATCCGAGGCCAAAGTGATTCTCTCTGCTGTATCCAGCCCGTTTTGAGCCAGAAACCGATGCAACAGTTCTGTTCGTGTCATAGTGTGCTTCCTTTTATGGTAATGCGTCGTCCTTCGGGGATAATGTCAATATAAACGGAGATATGCTTTGGGGGCAACAGGTTGCCTAATTTCTCCGGCCATTCAATTAAAGAGACCCCCTCGGCAAAAGCATCTTCAATTCCGATTTCATAGGCTTCCAACGGGTTTTTCAGGCGATACATATCAAAGTGATAGACGGGAAACGCTGGCGTATCATAGACCTGCAACAGGGTAAAAGTGGGACTTGGCACCTCGGTTGCCTGCGTTAAGGATTGAATAAACCCCCGACAAAAGGCTGTTTTTCCGGCGCCTAATGTGCCGTAAAGCGCAATCACATCGCCAATTCGCACGGTTTTGGCCAGTTGTTCGGCAATCTTGGCGGTTTCTTGTTCCGAATCAGAGATAAAAACGGTCATTCAAACAAGCTCTCCCAAAATCCTTTGTTTTGTTTTGCATTGGCTTTCGTCGCCTCGGTTTCACGCTTTTCACGAGCATCCCACGGAGCAATAAACTTGCCGGCCCACAGCCCCAGTTTTTTCTTGTGTGCTTTTTCCTCATATGGGATATAAACCGCACTGGCGCGCCGATCGGCAACGCCCCATCCGGCCGACAGCATACTGGCTCCGACATCAAAATCCCCGATTTTGCAGGTCGCAATATAATTCCCCTTAAAATCTCCACCGGCAACTTGACAAAAGACCTGCTTGTTCAGAATCAATTTTTCCAGCATCAATTTGGCTTTTTGTCCACAGCCGTATTCCCTTTTATGCTTGTCCAAGCAGGTTTGCGCCGGATCGGGTGTATCAATGCCGTAAAGTTTGATATAGTGCGTTCCGATTTTGAAGAAATATCCCGACCTTACATCAGTCACTTTCCCTTTGATTCGTTGGGGCAGGGGGGGCGGTATATTTCCGGCCGGCACGGGTGCTTTGGCGGATTGAACCGGTTGTCCCTGATTGTGTGTTGCTCCGTGTTGCGAGAGGGAAAAGAACGATGATATTCTGTCCATAAAACCTTGGCCTTGTGCTTCGGCGGTAAAGGCTTCTATGGCCTCGGGCTGGTCTTGGTTGACCTGACTGCCGCTGGACATCAGGTATTGGCATCCTTTGACACCCGACAACAGCACAATCGCGATCAAAGCTACCAGCAACAAGATTTTAACCACGGCGAAGCCAAAGCTTAAAAAGATTTTTACCAGGAAGTAAAGTGTCAGTCCGCCAAACAGTAAAACAGTTATACCGATAACGGCATTTGTTGCCGAACCGGTCTTGATCCCCAGGTATCCCATACACACCGATCCGATCAAGATTGCCCATAAAACGATACGCATCCACATGAGTCTGACTCCTTTCTTACCTTCATTTAATCCCAAAAAGAGGAAAAAATCAACTTTTTTCCTCTTTGGTGTGTTTCTTTTTTGAATCAGACTTACTTAGCCGGTTGTTGTGCCGCTAATTTTTGCCGGTAAAGGGCTGCGAAATCAATCGGGTTGATTTGTAGTGGCGGCAACCCTGCCTCCCGAGTCGTATTCGCAATAATCGCTCGTGCATACGGGAACAGCAAATGCGGTATTTCCACCAGTAACAGCGGTTCTACATGTTCTGCCGGCACATCCAGCGTCACCAACCCGCCGTAGGTCAATTCACACAGAAAGACCGTTTTTTGGTCATCAGGTTTGACGGCCTTGGTCTTAACGGTCAGATCCACGGTATACAGTTTATCCCCGCCTTTATTGGCTTTCACATCAATATCCACCGAAATTGCCGGCGCGGTTTTCAGCTCGGTTAAAATCATCGGGAGAGCCGGTGCCTCAAAGGATAGATCTTTGATGTATTGCGCATTAATTTGAATGCTTCCGGTCTTGTTTTCTTCATTATTTTCTGCCATTTTGTAAAATCCTCTTGAAAAAAAATTGAAATTGGAGTTATATTAGCAATATAGTTATACAGTGATTTATTCTGTTTGTAAAGGAAAAAAATGACATTTGAAACTTTGGGTCTTGCTTTAATTGCCGGTTGCCTGTTTTGGCAGCTGTATCGTGCACTGCGTCAAAAGCCGACTTTTCCGTCGGATAAAATCCGTTTGGTATCCAAGGATACCGGTGAGGTTTTGGAAATGCGGGTGGTCCCGCAAACCAAGAAACAACCGGCCTGGGACGAAAATACCTTTTTAATGGCGGCCAAATGGGTTTTTCAAAAGACCATGACGGCGTTTGTCAATTGTGATTTGAAAGAATTAAAACAGGCCCTGTCCCCCGAGGTTTATCAATCATTTGAGCGGGATATTCTGGCCCGCCGTGCCAAAAAGCAAAAAATGGATTTTTCGCTGATCTGTTTTGATTCGGTCCGGATTTTAGAGCGCAAACCCGATAACAGTGAAATCACAGTCTGTTTTCAAACCGAGCAGATTAATCTGCTGAAAAATGCCGATGGACAAGTTGTTGAAGGCGATCCGATGAGTGTTGCTCAAATGACGGATACCTGGATTTTTCGCCGGATTGGAACGGATCGATGGCTGATTGCCGCCACACAAAGCCGGATAACGCCATGCGCCCGATAATCGCCGGTTGTCTGTTGTTGTTGCTGACGGCGTGTTCTACCCATCCGTTGTCCCAGGGGCGTGCCTTTCAGGTAACCAAGGCCTCATATTCTGATCTGCCGGGTTGGACGGATGATGATTTGAATGATGCCTATCCGGCGTTGGCTTATGCGTGTCAAAAACCGACTCGGGCGTGGCAGGATTTTTGTTCGGGCTTGTCTTCGTATCGTTATGCATCTTCGCGAAAATTGCGCCGGTATTTAGAGCGCCACTTAACCCCGTATCAGGTTAAATCTTACGGCAGCCCGACCGGCACGATTACAGGCTATTACGAGGCCGAACTGACCGGCACGCGCACCCGTGTTTCCGATACCCAAGTCCCCATTTACGGTTTGCCCTCGGATTACAGCAAAGGAAAAACCTATGATACCCGTGCTGATATAGAGGACAACCCCGATTTTGAGGCTCCGATTATTGCGTGGGCCGATTCGCCTGTGGATTTGTTTTTGTTGCATGTTCAAGGATCCGGCCGCCTGTTGACGCCCGATGGCGAGATTCATTTGGGTTTTGCCGGGTCTAATAATCGTCCTTTTACCGGTATCGGTCAGATTTTGCGCTCCGAGGGCCTGTTGGATGAGGCCGGTCATTCCATGGTTCAAATGCGTGCCTGGTTAAAGGCTCATCCGGATCAGGCGCGGCGTCTGATGTCACGCAACAAGCGGTACATTTTCTTCCGTGAGGTTCAGGGCGAAACACCGATTGGCCATGCGGGTGTGCCGCTGACGCCGTATCATTCCGTTGCGGTGGATCGCACGTATATCCCGATGCAAACACCGATGTGGTTGGTGTCCGAGATGCCCGACGGAGATCCGATTCGCACGCTTGTCGTTGCGCAGGATGTCGGTAATGCGATCAAGGGCGGTGTTCGTGCGGATTACTTTTTCGGCCACGGAGAAGATGCTTTTAACGAGGCGGGTCGTATGAATCGTCCCGGTCGTTATTATTTACTGCTGCCGGACTAGGGGAGGGGGCTATGTTATCGCAATCTGATTTGTCTTTGTGGGAAAGCATTAAACAGACCTTAAAACCGTTGACTCGCACCCGTGCGACCGAGCCGATCCCGTTTCCGCGCCGCCTGCGTGTGCATGCTGTTCCGGCGCGTGAGTTAATGACGACGCTGGATTTGCACGGCCTGACGGTAGAGGAGGCGTATCAGACTTTGCGTCGCTTTATTCAAGTACATATTCGCGAGAATACCAAACTGATCACCGTCATCACCGGCAAGGGCAGCCGCGAGCATGAGGGTTTGATTCATCGTGAAGTATCAGGCTGGCTGACGACTCCGTTTTTCCGTGATCGGATCAACCAGGTGCGTTGGTTGAACGGGGGCGGAGCGTTGGAAATTATGTTGAAAAGGAAAAAGAAAAAATGATAGTGATGGGCATTGAATCCAGTTGTGATGAAACGGCATGCGCTTTGGTGAATGATGATCGCCAGATTTTGTCGTCTGTTGTCTGGTCCCAGTATGATGAACACCGTCGTTTCGGCGGAGTCGTTCCTGAAATTGCGGCGCGTGCCCATTTGGAAAAGTGCGATGTGTTGATTCAAGAAGCGCTGGACAAAGCCGGCAAAACCTTTTCCGACTTGGATGCTGTGGCGGTGGCTGGCGGCCCGGGCTTGATCGGAGGCGTTCTGGTGGGCGTGATGACAGCCAAAGCGATTGCGTTGTGCCATGATCTGCCATTTATAGCCGTCAATCATTTAGAGGGGCATTCCCTGACAGTGCGCCTGTCGCACCCGGTGGCATTTCCGTATCTATTGCTGTTGACTTCGGGCGGCCATTGTCAAGTCCTGATTGTTAAAGGCGTTGGTCAATACGAGCGCTTGGGTGGCACGATTGACGATTCGGCCGGTGAAGCGTTTGACAAAGTTGCCAAGATGTTGAATGTCGGTTATCCCGGCGGTCCGAATCTAGAGAAACGCGCGATGCAGGGTGATTCGCGGGCTTTTGATTTTCCGGTTCCGATGCGGGGCAGGGCCGGCTGTGATTTTTCGTTTTCGGGCTTGAAAACGGCGGTTCGTGTGTGCATTGAAAAAAATGCGCCCTTGTTCGAGCAAATGACCAGCGATATTTGTGCTTCATTTCAGCGTGCGGTTGTGCGCCAAATGCAGGATCGTCTGACCCATGCAATTGCAACATTTCGCATGCGCTATCCGAATGCCCAAGATCTGGTGGTGGCCGGCGGTGTAGCGGCGAATAAATCGGTGCGTGCAATGATTCAAGAATTAGCCGATAAAAACGGTTTAACTTTTTCGGCTCCGCCCATAGGGCTTTGCACGGATAACGGCGTGATGATTGCCTGGGCCGGACTGGAACGATATCGCCTGGGTTTGACGGATACCTTTGATTTTCGTGCCCGTCCGCGCTGGCCGCTGGATACGCTTACTTCCGCCTGATTTTTAACTTCAAGTCAATTTTTATTCGGTGATACAGGTGTTTCCGTCCGCGCTGACCGTTCCGGCACAGAAGTTGCAAGAGTGATCGCCATGCAGAACATTATAACGATTCCCACAGGCCAGGCATTCGGCACGCACTGTATCCCATAAAGTTTTCTTGGTATCGCAAGGTTGACACCCTATGGAGCTCCAAATTTCACCGGCTGGGCATTCCTCGCGCGGGCAAGTCCTGTTTCCATTGGCATCAATTACCACGCCCGGCCCACAATAATGGCAAGTCCCAGTGAGATCCATATACCGATTCGGACATGCCAGACACGATTCAGGATCCGCATCATAATAAATAGTGGTTGTGTTATCACACCGAAGACATTTGTGATAGCGCTTTTGGTAAAACCGCTCGCCCAGACAGTTATTAATACAATCCGATTTTACAATACTGGTAAAATATCCCGAATCATCACACCGCTGACAAGAGATTCGTTCGGGAACCCAGATTTCACCGGCCGGACAATTGCCATGACATAATTGCTTGCCATTTTCAATATCTACGGCCGTTCCGTTGCAATACTCACACCTCACTTTTCCGGTTTCTGCATTTTCTATAACTGATATATATCGGTTCGGGCATGCCTGGCATACTTCTTTTTGAACACCATAAAATATGGATTTTTGAGAGCAATGATAACAATAAGTGCTACCACTGTCGTGAATGCGTTTCCCGATACACCTATCGCATTCGCTCGGATCAGTGTTGCTAACAACATTGGCATAATCGCAGGACCAACACTTGCCGCTTTTGTTGGCAAACTCACCGGGTTTGCATTTTTGGCATTGCCCGCTGACACAATTCGGGGTATCACCGGGGCAGGCGGAGTCGGTATCGGTGCAAAAGCCGCGCTGACAGGTCTGACAACCCGTGCAGCCCTCGTCGCTTGT
>CAKQGY010000015.1 GCA_934234055.1 uncultured Alphaproteobacteria bacterium
GCTCCGAATCGAGAAGAAACGCCCAACATACGGGCAACCTTACCGTCCAAAAAGTCGAACACCATGGACAGCATAATAAACGCAACCGCCCACTCCCAATTGCCCCAAAGGGACATATTGATAGAAGAAACTCCGAACGCCAACGCCGTCATCGTAACAGCATTCGGGAATAAAGGTCGGATATTGACCTCAGCAGGGACTATTTTAGGCATTTTTTGACGCACTTGACGAACCATGATAAACTCCTTTACTTTGTTTCCAAATCAGCCATATCGGCCAAAATTGTCTCACCGGCAACCATACTTTGCCCGATTTTGACTTTGGGATAGACCCCATGAGGCAAGAAGATATCCAGCCGACTGCCGAACCGAATCATACCGAACACTTCGCCGGCTTTCAGGGTTTGCCCCTCTTTCAGCGGACAGAAAATACGTCGGGCAACCAGACCCGCGATTTGAATGCAACCGACCTTTTGACCGTTGGTCGCAATCAACGAAATTTCCTGGCGCTCGTTATCCTCACTGTCCTTATCAGCTACACTGACAAACGCACCGGGACGATAGTTTAATTTATGCACTGTTCCCGATACCGGCGAGCGATTGACATGAACACTGAACACACTCATAAAAATACTGATCCGAGTCATCGGCTCATCGCCCAAATCTAACTCACGCGGAGGGCGAACAGACTTGATATTACTGACAACACCATCGGCCGGCGCAATAATCAGCGTTTCCCCATCGGGTGTTACACGGGCAGGATTTCGGAAAAAGTAAAATGAGAATACCAAAACAGGTACACCCAGCCACAAAAACCCCAACCACAGCCAAGCCAATAGGGCAACAATGACAGCTTCAACAGCCAAAATCTTGACCCCCTCGGGGTGAATAGGTGGTAAAATATAGCGTTTCCAGTTTAATTTTAACTGTTTCAGTTCTTCTTCGGTCGGGAATTGATAATCTTGTGTCATGAGTTCTCCTTTTGTAATGATTTTTCAGTCTAAACTATTTTTTCAAAAAAGCAAAGAAAATTTTATATTAAAGCGCAAAAAAATCTCTTGACATTCGGAAAGAAATAGGCTAAACTTCCCGTGTTGCCCAGATGGCGAAATTGGTAGACGCGCTAGTTTCAGGTGCTAGTCCTGTCAAAAGGGTGGAAGTTCGAGTCTTCTTCTGGGCACCAAAGTTTATCCCCTGCTGGGGATTTTTTTATAGGATTGACAATGAAGAAACATATGAAAGCACTTGATGCAAAGTGCGGCGGTGCGCAATCGGATCCGGTGCTGGCCGAACTGGGACGCATTAAAGAAGAAGCCCGGCGGTGGCAATTGGAACAGCTGCGTCTGACAAATCCAAAGAAATGGGAGCGAATGGCACTTAGCGAGTTTTATCGCCGGCGCAACCAAAAAGAAAGAATATAAATCTGTAAATAAAAAAGGAGCACCCGGACGGGTGCTCCTGAATTTTACTCATCGGCATTTTTATGCCAGAAGTGCTCTACGGTTTCTTGGAAAAACACATAGAGTAGCGGCACAAAGAAAATACCGATAAAGGATGCAGCGGCCAGCCCTCCGAAAATTGAAGACCCGATTGCTTGACGCGCCATCGCACCTGCGCCCGTGGCAAAAACCAACGGCACAAAGCCCATCAATGAGGAAAATGCCGTCATCATAATCGCACGGAAACGCATATGCGCCCCGTTGACTGCTGCCTCACGAATAGCAATTTTCTCTTTTTCATGCTGATCTTTGGAAAACTCAACCAGCAAAATCGCGTTCTTGGCCGCCAAAGCAATCAACACGATGAGACCGGCCTGAGCATACAAGTCATTCGTAATATTACGGAAGAACAGCATTGCAACCGCACCGCAGAATCCCACAACAATAGAAATCATCACAGATACCGGCAGCACCCAGCTTTCATACAAAGCCACCAAGAATAAATAGGCAAATAAGAACGCCATACCGAACAACAGAATGATTGTGTTACCGGCTTCTTGTTCCTGTAAGGCCATACCTGTCCATTCATATTGATACCCCGCAGGCAAAACACGAGCCGAGATTTCCTCCATAGCTTGCATCGCAGTGCCGGATCCTTGCCCTGCGGCCGGTGCACCGTTAATCTTGATAGAGCGATAGTTATTATACCGCTGAATGGATTGGGCACCGATGGTGCGTTCAACCGTAACCAGCGAGCGCAAAGGCACCATTTCGCCTTTGTTGTTACGAATGTTGATTTTGAAAATATCGTCCAATGTGCGTCGTTCCATCACATCGCCCTGGACATTCACTTCCCAGACCCGACCATACAGGTTAAAGTCATTAACATAAGTGCCACCCAGCATTGTTTGCATTGTCGCAAAAATATCCGAGATAGAAACACCCAAGGCATAGGCCTTTTTACGGTCAATGTTTAGTTTAACACGCGGCGAATCCACGGTGTAAAAAGTGCTGACACGATCCAAACGCGGGTCCTCTTTGGCCGCGGCCAGAATTTTATTCGCCACTCCCATCATCTCTTCGGGAGAGGCACCCGTCGTGCTTTGCAAAATATACTCAAAATCCGAGGACATACTGATACCCATAATCGCCGGCATATTGAACGGGAAGATACGCGCCTCCTTAATGTCCATAGTGTTAATATACAACTTACGGATAATGCTGTTGACATCTTGGCCGGGGGCTGTGCGCTGGTCATACGGCTTTAAATGCAAAATAAAGAAACCGTTGTTGGCCGATTGAACGCTGGACATAATACCATAGCCCGTAATCATCATATAGGAATCAATTTCCGGAATCTGGGTGACACGCTCGGCGACAATTCCCATAACCTCGCGGGTTCGATTCCATGAGGTGCCGGAGGGTAATTGAACCTCCATCATAAAGGAGCCTTGATCCTCGGCCGGCAAAAAGCCGCTGGGGGTATGTCTAATCAGCCAATATCCGCCCAAACCGAATAAGATCATCACAATCAAGACGCCTTTGGAGAACGGAACCAACCATCGCACAACACCGGAATAACCGTTACGCAGCCAATCAATAAACCGCAGGAAATAAGAAACAAATTTGAACGGTTTTTGATTCGGACGCATAATAATCGTGGCTACTGCCGGTGACAAGGTCAACGAATTGATCCCCGAAATCACCATCGCCGCCGCAATGGCTATGGCAAACTGGCGATATAGCAAGCCCGAAATTCCCGGCGTAAATGCAACCGGAACAAACACCGCCAGCAACACCATCGTAATGGCTATAATCGGCGCCGTAATACGATCCATAGACTTCTTAACAGCCTCGGCCGGTTTGAGTTTCGGATTTTCGCTCATCACGGTTTCAACATCTTCCACCACAACGATCGCATCATCCACCACGACACCGATTGCCAACACCAGAGCCAGTAATGAAATGGTATTGATTGTCACGCCAAACAAACCCATACCGACAAATGCCCCGATCAGTGATACCGGAATGGCCAGAGTCGGAATCAAAGTCGCCCGCAATGTGCCCAAAAACAAGTAGGTAATCAACACGATCAAAATAAAGGCTTCTATAATCGTTTGAGCAATTTCCGACATGGAAGATTCAACAAACTTGGCGGTATTAAACAAAGTATCGACTTTAAAATCCGCAGGCATCTTTTGCTGCAACTCTTCCATTTTACGGGACACAGCCGTCGCCACATCCATAGCATTGGATCCGGGAGATTGGAAAATCGCAAATCCGACCGCCGGATTGCCGTCATAGACAGCCTCCATCGCTTCGGATTTGGCGCCCAATTCAATGCGGGCAATATCTTTCAACAGCAAGAACGAACCATCCTTGTTTGCCCGAATCACAATTTCCCCGAACTCTTCGGGTGTAGACAAGCGGCCATTTGTGGTCAACGAGAATTGAAACTCTTGATCCGCCGTGGTCGGCATTGCCCCGATTCGGCCCAAAGAAGCTTGGAGATTTTGACTTTTAATAGCGTTCAACACATCATTGGTGGAGAGCTTCAAACTCTTTAACTTATCATTATTCAGCCAAACCCGCATACTATAATTCTGAGTAGAGAACACGAATACTTCGCCAACGCCGTTGATCCGACCGATTTCGTCTTTAACATTGATCAACGCATAGTTGGTCAGATATGCCGAATTATGCTCGGGGTTGGACGAGGAAATCGTATACACCTGCAACATGGAAGACATACGCGAACGAATGGTGACGCCTTGGCGAATCACTTCTTCGGGCAGAAGGTTTTCAATCGTTTTATACCGATTTTGGACATTTACGGCCGCAATATCCGGATTCGTTCCGATTTTGAACGTAACCGTTAAATTATACGATCCGTCATCGGAACTGGTGGAGCTCATATACAGCATATTTTCAACACCGTTAATGGCCGTCTCAATTTGTTGAGCCACAGACTCTTCCACTACATCGGCACTGGCTCCGGGATAGACAGCCTGCACCGAAACCGAGGGGGGAACAATGTTCGGATACTGCTCTACCGGCAGGGCATTGATCACCAAAATACCGGCCATCACAATGACCAACGAGATCACCGTTGCCAGACGCGGACGCTTAATAAAAGAATCGGCTATCATAGATTATTCTCCTTGCATGGGATTGGGGGAAACCATCATATTCGGTGCAATTTTTTGGAAGCCGGCTATCACAATCTGCTCACCACCGGTCAGCCCGTCTTCAATCACGACCTGAAAATCCGGCAATTCCAAACCGGTTTTGACTTCTCGCTTTTCAATTTTGTTATCCGCATTCACCAAATAGACGTAGGCACTGCTTAAATCCCGTTGAACAGCTTTCATCGGAATAATAATCCGTTCTTGCTGCCGATTCGCCGTCAAGCGCACGCGCCCATATTGTCCTGCGATCAGATGATTCTCGGGATTGGGGAAACTGGCTTTCATCTTTAAAGTATTCATCGCTTCGTCCAAAGCAATGTCCACAAACTTGATTGTGCCTTGTTGCGGATAGGTTTTACCATTAGAGGTAATAAATTGAACAGTGGCATTTTCCTCGCGTCCGAATTGCTCTTGAAGTTGTAACAGTTGATTTTCACTGACTGAAAATACGGCATCAATCGGATTGGTAGAGACCACTTCGGCCAACACACCCGAGCTGGGACCGATCAATTCACCGACCGAAAAGTTCTTTTCGCCGATTTTACCATCCATCGGAGACACAATCGTTGTATATTCTAAATCTTTGCGCGCCAAATCCAGAGCTGCTTTCATTTGAGCAACCGTAGCATTGGCAGAAGCATAGGTGGCTTTCATTTCATCCAACTTGGCTGCCGAAATATCTTTGGTCTTGAACAATTTTTCAGAGCGATCATATTGCGCTTTGGCATTGACGGCAGCGGCCTCGGCCTTGGCCAAATTGGCTTCGGCCTGACGCACTTGGGCCTCAAAATTGACCTTTTCGATCAAGAAGAGCGGTTGCCCTTGCTTCACAAAATCGCCTTCGTTAAACAGTTTTTCTTGTAAAAAACCTGTTACCCGTGCCCGTAATCCAACGTTATCACGAGATTGAATTTTGGCAACAAACTCGGCTTCGGGCGTAAAAGAATGTTCACTGGCCGTAATAACATCAACAGATTGTGCCGGCATCTGACGTGAAACAGGCGTATGAGAAGCCTGCCACATCATATATCCATAATAGCCGCCATAGGCTAATCCGATAACAATTAAAAGTCCGATAATCCGTTTCATTTTCATTCTCCTTGTAAAAATAATAATATGGGTATAGCACTTTTTTAAAATAAATACTAGCATTTTTTTATAAAAGTGTGTTATAGTGTCATTATAAAGTATGAGGAGAACCATGAAAAACGCAAATAAACTCTCTTTAGATCGGGGTTCAGGCCTGATGGAACAAGAAAAAAAATATAAACCGGTATCACAAAAACCGGGGAAAGTTGCCACGGCATTCCTTGCCCAAAATGAACAAGGAACAACGCGTGTTTTCGTGGCAGGAGGATCGCGTTCGGGAAATAAAAAACTCTATACGGATGAAGCTTTTAAACTGGGACAAGAAATCGGACGGCATGACTATCGCCTGGATTTCGGCTTATCATCGCGCGGTATTATGGGAGCCGTAGCACGAGGGGCATTAGATACCTGGGCTCAAAAGGGGCAACAATCCAACAAAATGATTCAGGGGGTAACGACAAAAGAATATTTGGCACTTTACCAAAGCGATGAGGTGCTGGACCAAGTCTCGGATATCATTGTGGCACATACTTTGGAAGAACGCAAGCAACAATTGCTGAATGCTGACTTTGTCATTTTTACGCCGGGTGGTGTGGGGACTTTGGACGAATTGGCCTATGACTGTGTGGCAATGCAGGATGGATTCTTGAACTTTAAGCCTTTTGTTATGTATAACATTGACGGGTATTTTCACCATTTGTTGGAATACCTGAAAGAAGTGAATATGAAGGGGTTTTCCGATCCGATGCCGTTTATCGTCGTTGATGACTGCATGGAGGCCGGAATTGCCTTTGAAATGATCGGGCGATACTATAAACGATGTATGAATAAATCCGAAGCACGCCAGGCTGTGGAGCACATTATCTATGATTTACCGTATGTGATTGCGCAAAAAGAAACTTATCCGGATAAACCTATATCGTGGATTTTGGATGATAAAGATCGGGTTATGGCTTGTAATTCCAAAACCGGCAAACAAAAATTGATGGACGAAATTGAAACGGCCTACTTAAATAAAGAGATTGAGCGTATGTATAATCGTTTGGCCAAATCGGGACGCGATACGGCCGCGGTCAGTTATAAATTATCGTCCTTGAAAAAACGGTCCAGACGACGTAAAGGAGAGGTGTAAGCTCCATGGATTTTGTCAACCTGCCAATTCTGATTTTTGCGGTTTTGCTGTGCATTTCCATTTTAACCAGCCTGTTTTCCACACGGGCGGGAATCCCATTGATTCTGATCTTTTTGTGTGTGGGACTGGTGGTCGGAACCGGCGGGTTTGAAACCTTGGAAGCCCTGCGACGGCCGAAAATCTGCTTTTTCATCGGATCACTAGCCTTGGCTCTGATCTTGTTTGACAGCGGTTTTCAGACAAAAATGCAAAACTATCGCGCGGCAGCCAAGCCGTCTTTGATACTGGCAACCGTGGGGGTTATTGCGACAGCGGGATTGTTGGCCCCGTTTGCGCACTGGATCTTGCATATTGATTGGATACCTGCGTTTTTATTGGCCTCTATTATCAGTTCGACGGATTCGGCAGCCGTGTTCTTCTTGCTGCGTTCGCAAGGCATTACCCTGCGCGAAAAAGTTAAAGCGACCTTGGAAGTGGAATCCGGTGCCAATGATCCGATGGCTATCTTTTTAACCGTGTCATGCATTACACTGATTCAGCAGCAACTGTCTGGGGAGCAATTATCCTATACAACGATGGGGCTGTTATTCCTGGGACAATTATTGATCGGGGGGGGAGCCGGTTATATGCTGGGGCGCCTGATACAAATAATTATCAACTGGGTTAAATTGGAAAGTGCCCTGTATCCGATTTTTGTGACGGGGTTGGTTCTGATCGGATTTTCTATCACGAATATGCTGGGCGGGTCGGGATATATGGCCGTGTATATCGCAGGTCTGTTGGTCGGGAATTGCAAGATCCAAGCCAGACAACAGATTTCCAAATTCCAACAAACTTTAACCTGGCTATCGCAAATTACAATGTTTACCTGCTTGGGGTTGTTCGTGACGGTTACGGGATTAAAAGCTTATTGGCAACCGGCGTTGGCGTTGGGAGTGCTTTTGATGCTGTTCACACGGCCGGTGATGGTTTGGTTGATTTTAAGCTTCTTTCGGCAATATTCGGCGCAGGAAAAAAACTTTATCTCGTTTGTGGGACTGCGCGGAGCAACTTCTATATTGCTGGCCCTGATGCCAGTGGTGTATGCTTTGGATTTTTCGGACGCCTTTTTCAATATCATTTTCGTAATGGTGCTGATGAGCCTGTCTATTCAAGGTTTCTTTATCCCGAAAATGGCACGGCTGTGCCATGTGGCAGTGCCCAGCACACATCCCGATCCGGCCGAGGCAGAATTAGACTTACCGGGACTGGCGGACAGTTCGTTGATTCTATATCAATTGACGGACACGAGCCCGGCTGTGCAAGGGACAAAGATTCCCCGCTGGGCCGAGCCGAGCTTGGTTGTGCGTGAGGGGATTGCCTATTTTGCAGGCGGTGTGTTAAAGCGCCTGAAAAGTGGAGACAAAGTATATGTCTTCTTACCATCCAACAGTCGACGGGATACGTTGGATCGATTATATGGCGATGGTGAAAATGCAACAGCAGAAGAAACACGCGATATTTTCGGAGACTTTCCGATTGAACCTACCACGACTTTCGGTGAACTGTCGGCCTTGTATGGTATCAAAGTGCCCGAGCAGATCTGCAACACCGGCATTGCCGATTTTATGACACATGAATTGACGGATATAGAAATCGGTGATCGGCTATCCCTGGATACCGTGGAGTTGGTTGTGAGAGCCTTGGAAGACGGTGCTCCGACCGAAATCGGATTGGATATTGATCCCAACCGGGCGCGATCGTTCTATGCAAAAACGCAGAATATCAAGGCTAAAATCTAGTCCGGTTTGACATTTTTCGGATTTTGTGCTATACTGACTCTTATCAGCAGGAGGAATCGTTATGCCAAAACACGAATCTTTTGACGAGTTTTTGAAATACAAAAATATCTTGTTTCAAGCGGTGCATTATCAAATGAAGCTTGAACACTTGATGTCTGTGGACTTTGCGCCCAATAAATATCTGGCTTCACGGACGGATTATATGTATTTTCGGCAATGTTGGGCCAAGCCGTTCGGGAATTACCTAAAAATGAAGTATAAAGCAAAGGACGAACAATCGGCTTTTACATCCAAGGCGCAAGCTGATTTGGCCGTCTTGTTAAAGCTGGACAGCCCCGATAAAATTACAAAATCTGTGTTCCACAAAATGTATCGTATGCCGATGGGGCAAATTATCCATACCGGTGAGCAAATGCAGGCTCAATCCGAAAAAAACGTTCAACAACCGACACCGGAGAAAAAATACATGAATAAAACCGCTATCACTTTGGGTATGACCGCTATGTTCGCATTGGGCTTTATGATCAACAGTATCGCCAGCAAAACAAAATTCCAAGAAAATGAACCGGTCAAACAAGAACAACGCGCTCCGGAAAATACTGCCACTGTGCAAGCCCAAGCAGTGCCTGTAAATGTCCGGGATCAAAAAACGACAACCAACGAAGATGACATCACTTTCGTGGTGGATACAGAACATACCAAAGCCCCCGAATGGTTAAAGGCCAACCGTCCGGTAGAGGGAAAGTGGCGGGCGATGCGTGAACCCAATAAACGCAACACAACCGTTAAAGATGCTATGCCCCGTCTGATGACAACCGAGTTTGATTATATCTACAATACCATGTCGGATAATAATAAGACGATTCAACAAGTTGCAGACGATTTTTATGCGCAACGACGTCTGAAACTGTTTGATCCGAAAATCAATGTCATCAATCCGGAAACTTACAAAACAGAGACCTTGCATGTGATGAGTATGTACATGCCGTCAGTTATCCAAGAAGTCAACAATTATGTTCAAAATATGCGCGATGTGTTGTCACCTTTGACGCAGGAAGAACAATTGGCCGCAATGCGTGCCTTTGGTCCCAGCATCGGATTTGCCGTAACAAAGCAACAAGAATGGCTGAGCCAACACCCGCAAGAAGCTCGTCAGGCAGCTTTCGTAATCCGACAAACAGCCCAAGATCAAATGATTAAAAATAATGCCAACACCAAAAATTTAAGCACGGTAATAGCTTATACTTTGGCGGCAACAGAAAGCTATCGAAGCACAAAATCATCGGATAATCAAGGACTTCTGCTGGTTGCGGATCGTGTCATTCGCGACCTGGGGAAAGTCAGTATCAAGGATCTGAAACGGCAGCAAGAACGATCGGTGCAATCCAAAAATAACGAGACACCTGCACCCGGCGATAAACGCGAGTATCCGTGGAAAGACATTGCCCTGTGGACAGCCTTGCTGGGAGCGGCAGCTTGGGCATATTATGAAGCCAACAAGTTTTTCTATGGCTCCGGCCGTTAAATCAACCTCCCCTGCCCTGTGGTGGGGGATTTTTATGTTCGGTATCGGATAAGCCTTGACTTTTAGGGGATTTTCGGATAAAGTATATTGATTTTAAATCCAGAAGGAAGGCTATTTGATGAAACAAATTAAAATAGGTTATTGCGATTTCGGAGACAACTTTAATCCAGAGACACACCTCTTTACGAAGTTATTACAAACAAAATATGAGGTAATTATCTCGGATACTCCCGATTATCTATTCTATGCTACAGCCGGGCAAGAACACCATTCTTTTGATGGTATCCGAATTTACTATACGGGTGAAAATGTTATTCCTAATTTTAATTGTTGTGATTATGCATTTGGTTTTGCCCCCCTCTCATTTCAAGATCGTTATATGAGGCTGCCACTTTGGGCATTCAACCTGGCCGGGGTTAAACGGGCACAAAAACGCTCATTTTCATCTGACTTAACCTCTCGCCCATTTTGTGCAACAGTCATTAGTAATAGCAAACAAACCGACGGAATTAGAAATCAATTTTTTAATATGCTGAATGAATACAAGCCACTCGCATCAGGCGGACAATGGCAAAATAATGTCGGAGGTCCTGTTGCAGATAAAATTATCTTTCAATCAAAATATAAGTTTACAATGGCTTTTGAAAATACCTATGCCCCGGGATATACAACTGAGAAAATTTTAGATGCTTTTATCTCAGATACTATACCTATTTATTATGGGGATCCTTTGGTCATACAAGATTTTAACCCAAGAGCCTTTATCAATGCCCATGATTTTTCGTCTCTGGAAGATTTGAAAAATTATGTCATACACGTTGATCAAGATGATAATCTATATCAATCCATCTTTGAGCAACCTGTTTTTCAACAAAATGTATTAGACAAATATTCAACCCGAGCAATCTTGAACTTTTTGTCTCACATTATTGAACAACCCTATAATCAAGCTCGCCGCCGCTTTTATATGAAACCATATCAAGATATCGATGTTATAAATATAAAAACGAGAGATATAAAAGCAATTATTAATTCATTTACAAAAACAAAAGTATTTAAAATAAAATAAGGAGAACAAAATATGCCTGCCTATCAATATATTTATGTCATGAAAGACCTATGTAAGACTTTTCCGGGAGGAAAAGAAGTCTTGAAACACATCTGGCTGTCTTTTTTCCCAGGAGCCAAAATCGGAGTGTTGGGTCCAAACGGTGCCGGTAAGTCAACGCTCTTAAAAATTATGGCCGGCCTGGATGAAAATTATACCGGTGAAGCCTGGGCCGCCGACGGGGTCAAAGTCGGCTATCTGCCGCAAGAACCGCAACTGGATTCTACAAAAACCGTTATGGAAAATGTTATGGATGGCGTGGGGACAGTGCGCGACCTGATGAAACGATGGGAGGAAGTCAATGCGGCTTTTTGCGACCCTGATGCTGATATGGATAAACTGCTGGCCGAGCAAGCCGAACTGCAAGAAAAAATTGACGCCTGCAACGGGTGGGAGTTGGAACGCACAATTGAAATTGCTATGGACGCTTTGCGTTGCCCGCCGGGAGATTGGGGCGTAGATAAACTTTCGGGGGGCGAAAAAAGACGCGTGGCCTTGTGCCGATTGCTGCTGTCAAAACCGGATATGCTGCTGCTGGATGAGCCGACAAACCATTTGGATGCAGAATCGATTGCCTGGCTGCAAACTTTCTTAAAAAACTATACCGGGACGGTGGTAATGGTCACACACGATCGCTATTTCCTGGACAATGTGACGGGCTGGATCTTGGAAATGGATCGCGGAGAAGGAATCCCCTATGAAGGCAATTACACCAGTTGGTTAGAGCAAAAGCAAAAACGCTTGGAGCAAGAACAAAATGCCGAAAAGAATCGGCAAAAAACCCTGGCCGAAGAATTAGAATGGGTGCGACAATCACCAAAAGCGCGACAGGCCAAGTCCAAAGCGCGTATCACAGCGTATGAGGAGCTTTTGAAAAAGTCCACGGAAAAAGCTCCTGATGTGGCGCAAATTATTATTCCACCGGGGCCACGCTTGGGAAATTTAGTGTTGAAAGCCGAACATTTGAAAAAAGCCTATGGCGATAAATTGTTATTTGAAGATTTAAACTTTAATCTACCGGCCGGCGGAATCGTGGGTGTGATAGGCCCCAATGGTGCCGGTAAGACAACTTTGATGCGCATTATCACCGGGCAGGAAAAGCCCGATAACGGCTCGTTTCGTATTGGCGATACCGTTAAATTGGGCTATGTGGATCAATCGCGAGATGCCCTGAATGACAATAATACTGTATGGCAGGAAATCTCAGGCGGGCTGGATATCCTAACGCTGGGGAAACGCGAAGTCAACTCGCGCTCTTATGCGGCGCAATTCAACTTTAAGGGAGCCGATCAGCAAAAAAAGGTAGGTGTCTTGTCCGGCGGAGAACGCAACCGTGTGCATATGGCAAAAATGCTGAAATCCGGGGCGAATGTGCTGCTGTTGGACGAGCCGACAAATGACCTGGATGTGGATACTTTACGGGCGTTGGAAGAGGCCTTGATGGACTTTCCGGGGTGTGCCGTTATTACATCACACGATCGCTGGTTCTTGGATCGTTTGGCAACACATATCTTGGCGTTTGAGGGAGATAGTCAAGTCGTCTTTTTTGAAGGAAATTATGCCGAATATGAGGCTGATCGCAAGCGGCGATTGGGTGTAGAGGCCGATCAACCGCACAGAATAAAATACAAACCGATTGAACGATAATTTTTCCTTGACAGTATTGAGGATATATGTCATAATATGCTATGGAATGAGTGAGCAGTCAGCAGAGAGGTATCCCCGATGAAGCGGCAAAGGACATATTC
>CAKQGY010000016.1 GCA_934234055.1 uncultured Alphaproteobacteria bacterium
CCGCGCGTGATGAACTATATTCGGCAGGAAATCGGCTTTGACGGTTTTGTAATCAGCGACGCGATGGAAATGGGGGCTGAGGTATTTGCGGCATTAAAATCTCATTTAAAAAAAGCCGGTTTTAACATCAATGTCGGTGATGAAGGAGGCTTTGCCCCTGCCATTGCATCCGCCCATCAAGCGCTTGATTTTATGTCGCACGCAGTAGAGACGGCCGGTTATCATTTGGGGGAGGATATAGTGTTTGCGCTTGATGCCGCATCCAGTGAATTTTATGATAGGGGAAAATACCATTTATCCGGGGAGGGCGAGGTTCTAAGCGCAGCTCAACTAGTGGATTATTATACGGGATTAATGAAAGATTATCCGATTATGTCGCTAGAAGATGGTATTGCCGAAGATGATTGGGCCGGGTGGCGTTTACTGACCGAGCGATTAGGCCATCAGATTCAACTGGTTGGCGATGATTTATTTGTTACGAATACGTCTCGTCTCAAAGAGGGTATTGATGCCAAAGTTGCTAATTCTGTATTGATTAAGGTCAATCAAATCGGGACACTCAGTGAAACACTGGATGCCATAGATTTAGCCCATCAATCAGGGTATACCGCGATTATTTCACATCGCTCGGGCGAAACAGAGGATACGACGATCGCCGATCTTGCTGTTGCCACCGGTTGTGGTCAGATTAAGACCGGATCGCTCTCACGCACGGATCGCTTGGCCAAGTATAATCAGCTGATACGCATAGAGGAAGAACTTGGCTTGAATGCTGTTTATGCAGGCCAGACGATTTTTGAGCGTTTTTCGCACCAGATTTAGCCCAAACCGTCTATAACGAATCGGTTCAGTCGTTCGGTAAAATCCGACGGATTTTTAAGGGATTCGCCCTCGGCCAGCAAAGCCTGATCAAATAAGATCCAAATTCCGTCGGTGACTTTGCTCTTGGATTCAGCCTTATCCAGCAGGCTGGCCAGTTTTTGAATTATGGGATGATGCCCGTTGATTTCCAAAATCCGTTCACTGTTAAAGTTGATTTTTTGTCCGTTGGCTTTCATCAGCCTTTCCAAATTTAGGCTCATTTGTCCCTCGGGTGTAATCAAAGCCATCGGACTTTTTGTCAAGCGATCGGTCATATGCACCTCGGCCACCGCCGTGCCTAAAATTTCTTTAATCCGTTTTATCAGGGCTTGCTTCGATATTTCGTCCAAGTCAGGTGTTTTATCTGCGCTTTCTGATTTAATTTTTACTAAATCATCTTTGGCATGCATAACGGATATAATTTTTTTACCTTGATATTCGGTATAGGTTTGCACCCAAAATTCATCAATCGGATCTGTCAGCAACAGCACCTCCACCCCGCGCGAAGCAAATCCCTCTAATTGCGGGTTGATTTTTAGTGTTTCCAAATCCGTTCCCGTCAGGTAATAGATATTTTCCTGTCCTTCTTTCATGCGTCCGACATATTCGGCAAAGGATACATATTCTCCCCTCGTTGTATAGAAGCGACACAGATCCGAAATGTCATTGCGTTCATCGGTCGGTTCATAGAGTCCTTCTTTTAAAACCAATCCGAAACTGTCCCAAAAGATCTTGTAATCATCCGGTTTGTCCGCCCGTTTTTTCAGTTCTCCCAAAATCCGATGGGTAATGCCTTTTTTGATTTTAGCCATAATCGGTGTTTTTTGCAGCATTTCCCGACTGACATTCAACGGCAGATCATTGGTATCAATTACCCCCGTCACAAAGCGCAGGAAATAGGGCATCAGTTCCGGCACATCATCGGTGATAAAAACCTTGTTGGTATACAGTTGTATACCTGATTTTCTGTCCGGTTGGAACAGGTTCATCGGCGGCCGTGTCGGAATGAACAGCAGGGCTGTATAGTCAATAATTCCCTCGGCTTTATAATGTAGCGTCATCCACGGATTGTCGAACGAATGTCCAACAGATTGATAAAAATCTTTGTATTGTGTCTCGCTAATTTCGGATTTAGGCCGTGTCCACAGGGCCGACGCTTCATTGATGACTTCTGCTTTGCCGTCTTGCATCAGTTCAATCGGCCACCCGATATGATCCGAGTATTGCTTGATTAAATGTCGAATGCGTATCGGTTCCAGGTAATCTGTCATTTCTTTTTTCAGGTAAAGCACAACCGAAGTGCCATAGGGGATTTCTTGATCCTCTTGAATGGTAAAGGCTCCGGCACCGTCCGATTCCCAAACCCAACCGATAGCGTCGCCGACTTTTTTGGTGCGCACAACAACTTTGTCCGCCACCATAAATGAGGCATAAAACCCCACCCCGAACTGTCCGATCAGGGCCATATCTTTTTGTCTGTCCCCTGTCAGGGTTTTAATAAATTCCGCCGACCCGGACCGAGCAATCGTCCCCAAGTGATTGATCAGATCTTCCTTATTCATACCAATTCCATTATCTGTCACGGTCAAAGTTCTTTCTTTTTCGTTTGGTGTAATGGTGATTTTCATCGGCTCTTTCGAGGTTAATTCCGGGTGTGTTAAAGTGGCATATCGCCGTTTATCACACGCGTCCGAAGCATTAGACACCAACTCCCGTAAAAAGATTTCATGATTAGAATACAGTGAATGAATAACGATATCCAACACCTTGGCAACTTCTGCCTGAAAAGATATTTTTTCTGTGGTCATAAAGCACTCCTTTGCATACCATTTTATTGTTGACATATAGGGCATTTCAGCTGTGTTTCAAGGGGCTGATTTGACTTTTTGGGATTTTTGTGCTATAATGACTTTATACAAGGAGAAAGAATCATGACTGACATTATTGAAAGAAACTTAAAACCCGAAGAATTAGATATTGAAGCCGCCTTTGCACGGTTGGAACATGTCAAGGACAGAACAACCGCCGATTGCATTTGCACAATCCGGCGTTTTATTGTTCATGCCTGGGATCGTAAATGGCATGATCGGGGCGATATTACTCTGACCCAAGCGCGGCAGTTGATGTCCTATTTACCCGATTTGCGTCAGGCTCGCTCTTTTACCGGTGTGCACGAAGCCATAGCTCTTGCCGGTGGCATGGTTAAGGATCAGGCTCTTCAAGCCGAACCGGGCTCGATTAAACAAAAGGCCTATTACGGTCTGATGCGTATGGCGGGAGATGTATGCTTATCCACGCCGCGGGGTGTTTGCCGGGACGATCGCCGAGCCCAAGAGTTTGATCTGTTTCGTCCGTTTTTGGGCGAGACAGCGCGATTTAAAGCTGCTGAAGCCAAGTATAAACACTATCATAGTTTCAGAAATCATGTGCCGTCAGATCTTGGTTTAGAGCCGATTATGGTGGAAACCCGTCACCCGGTTGGTATTAAGCGTGGCGTCAATATGCGGGACGAACGCGAATAATTTGAAAAATCTGTCTCAAAAAGCACTGATATCTGTTGACATCGGTGCTTTTTTGTGATAAAATTCCACGCTTTCAAAGAGGATAACAAAAAAATGACAGCTAAAATAATTGTTTTTGCAAACGAAAAAGGTGGAACGGGAAAATCGACATTAGCAATGCATACGATTGTGGCATTGTTGCGTGCCGGTAAAAAAGTGGCTTCTTTTGATTTGGATGCCAATCAGGGCAGTTTAACGCACTATATTGAAAATCGTAAAAACTTTGCGAAAGAACGCAATGTTCCTCTGCCGTTGCCGGAACATACCTGCTGGACCGAGGAGGTCAATCGGATTTACACGCTGCGTGGCCAGGTTGACAAACTGCTGGACAAAGTGGACGCGATTGTCATTGACACGCCGGGCTCGCACAGTGAACTGGGCCAACAGGCCATGATTCTGGCTGATAGTTTGGTTACTCCTTTGAATGATTCGCTGGTGGATTTGGACGTGCTGGCGTTGGTGGACGGGGATAATCTGCGGATCAAAGGCCCCAGCCATTTTGCTCAAACCGTTTGGGAAATTCGGCAACAGCGTATGATGCAGCGCAAGCCTCCCGTTAATTGGGTGGTTGTGCGTAACCGTCTTTTATACAGTAAAAGCAAAAACTCGCAAAATATGTCTATTTTGTTGAATGCTTTGTCGCGTCGGATTCATTTTATTGTGGCCGGTGGTATTTCGGAGCGTGTGGTCTTTCGGGAATTGTTCTTAAAGGGCTTGACGATGCTGGATTTCCACGAAAGTAATGTGCATGCGACTCACACAATTTCTTCCAACATTGCACGCCAGGAATTATCGGCACTTTTGAAAAATATCTGGGGAGAAGACTTGCTTTCGGCGTAAAGTCGTGCTATACATATCCCAAGTGTTCAACGAAAGGATTATGCTATGGATATTACCACTGTCCAAACCACGCCGTATTTGGATCAAAAAACAGGCACTTCGGGCCTGCGCAAAAAAGTTTCCGTTTTTCGCCAGCCCAATTATGTTGAAAATTTTGTTCAGTCGGTCTTGGACAGCTTGGAAGAGATAGAGGGTAAAACTCTGGTTATCGGCGGCGACGGCCGTTATTTCAATGATAAGGCGATTCAATCCATTTTAAAAATGGCCATAGCCAATCAATTCGGCCGAATTATTGTGGGTCAAAACGGATTGCTGTCTACGCCGGCGACTTCGCATGTGATTGTCAAGTATGGTGCCATTGGCGGGTTTATTCTGTCGGCCAGCCATAACCCCGGCGGCCCCAACGGCGATTTCGGGATTAAATACGATAATGAACACGGCGGTCCCGCTTCTGAGGAAATGATGATGCGTTTTTACGAGCGCACTAAAACACTGGATCATTACTGGACGGTTAAAATTCCGAATATAGATTTATCCCAAATCGGCGAGCAAACTTTCGGCAACACGGTAATTCAAGTCATCAGTTCCGTTGATGACTACACCGCTTATATGCAACAGATTTTTGATTTTTCCGAAATTAAAGCCCTCTTTCAAGACGGTTTCAAAATGGTGTTTGATGCGATGAATGCGGCTACCGGTCCTTATGCCGTTCATATTTTTGAAGAGATTTTGGGTGCTCAAAAGGGATCCGTTATTCATGCGACTCCGCTGCCGGATTTTGGCGGTCTTCACCCCGAGCCGAATTTGACCCATGCACACAAGTTAGTAGAATTGATGTATTCCAAGAATGCGCCGGATTTTGCGGCGGCCAGTGACGGTGATGGCGATCGGTATATGATTTTGGGTAAATCGTTTTTCTTAAACCCGTCGGACAGTTTGGCTCTTTTAACTCAGTATCTGGACAAGATTCCGTTTTACCATGGTAAGATGACAGGTGTCGCGCGCTCTATGCCGACTTCATTCGCGGCTGATTCTGTGGCGAAAAGTATGGGCATTTCCCTGTATCAAACGCCGACGGGATGGAAGTATTTTGGGAATCTTTTGACGGCTGGCAAAGTGGCTCTGTGTGGCGAGGAAAGTTTTGGTGCCGGTTCGTTTCACTTGCAGGAAAAAGATGGCATTTGGGCAGTATTATGCTGGTTGACAATTTTGGCCAAGACTCGTAAAACCGTTGCGCAAATCACGCAAAGTATGTGGCGCAGACATGGCCGTGTTTTTGCGCGGTTGGAAAATTACGAAGATCTTGAAAAATCGGCTGGTGATGCTTTGATTCAAAATCTGTCGGACAAGATTAAAACTCTGGCCGGTACGCAGGTTTCCGGTCGAACAATTACCCAAGCGTCTGTGTTTAACTATACCGATCCGATTACTGGTGAAGTCGCCAAAAACCAAGCCCTGTGTATTGAGCTGGACGATTGTGCTCGAATCGTGGTGCGCTTGTCCGGCACGGGTAGCAACGGGGCGACCTTGCGTGTTTATTTGAATGAAAAAGTATCTGATCCTGCCTTGTTTAATCAAGAGGTTGGCACGGTGCTGGCGTCCCTTTCGGATATCAGCCGTGATATTTTAGAAATAAAACGCTTGACAGGCGCCGAAAAGCCGTCTATGATAACCTGAACAAAGGAGTTATTATGTCGTCTGTATTCCTCATCAGTGCCTTACTTGCCTTTATCCAAAGTGCTACTGAATTTTTGCCTGTCAGTTCTTCGGCCCATTTATTACTGGTCAGCACTTTTGGTTTCTCGCAGCATGGAATTTTTTCCGATGTCGCTTTACATTTTGGCACATTATTGGCGGTATTGCTGTATTTTGAAGAAGACTTGCGTAAGATGATATTTAACTTGGATAAAGATGGATCCGAACGTCGTTTGTTCAAACATTTATGTATTGCTACAATCCCGATTGTCATTGTTGTACCGCTGGTGGGTATGGATATGATTTCGCGTTTGCGCCTTCCGGTGATTGTGGCGGGGGCTTCCATTATTTTCGGGTTATTGCTATGGCTGGCGGATCGTTTTCCGTCGGCTAATTCCGATTTGCGGTCTATGACGGTTGCTGATGCATTATGTATCGGCTTGGCTCAGATTTTATCGCTTGTCCCCGGTGTCAGTCGCAGCGGTATTACCATTACCTGCTGTCGGGCTTTGGGTTTTACCCGCCGTGAAAGCGCTCGTTTTGCGATGTTACTGTCTATTCCGACCATCGGTGGCGCCGTGGTTTATACTTTTTATTATGCCTGGAAGAATAACGAACTCAATCGTATTTTGACTCCCGATGTCGCTCTGGGCACAGCTCTGTCGGCAATTATGGGGCTTTTGGTGATTCGCTTTTTAATGCGTTGGGTTCGGCGTTCATCTTTTGCGATATTTGCGGTTTATCGCGTTATTTTGGGATTATTTGTGTTGGATTATTTTCTGGGAACTTTTGGCATTATTGCGTATATTGAGCACTTGCTGCCATAAGGTGTTCAACACATAAACGCGCAGCGCACTGGATAAATTCCCCGTTCGTTCACAGTCTATCCGCCGGATCAGTTCCGTTACGGATATATTTTGTTCTTCCGCAATACGTCCCAAGGCCTCCCAAAATTCAGGCTCCAAAGAAAGGCTGGTTGCATGTCCCATCAATCGCACAGAATGTTTTGATTTCATTTTTTTTGCCGCAGGCTGGTTAGGTCAACAATATCGGCCGCTTTTTCGGGCTTGGCTTCCGGTGTTTCCGGTTCAAAGGACAAGGCAAATTGCGCTGCCGGATCGGCAAAGATTTTAATAGCATCAAACGGAATAACCAAGGTTGCATTGATTCCGCCAAAAGTCAGGACTACCGAAAACGAATCGTTTTGCAGCGTTAAGTTTGAAAACTGATTTTGCAGGATAATGCTCATTTCCTTCGGATAGCGCGCCCGCACAAAGTCCGGTATAATGACATCGGGTCGATTTGTTTGGAATGTGATAAAATAGTGCGATTCGCCGTCCAGTCCGTTCTGAGCCACATCGGCCAGCACATCACGCACGACCACGCGGAAAGCTTTTTGCAGAAAAGGTTTGTAATTTTTTGTCATACGATCCCTTGGTTAAAGCCCCAAGGGTTCTGTTGCTGGGCCCCTTGGGACGCCCCACCAAAGCGCTCAAATGTCTTTGGAATTGATGGTTATTTCAGACGCGATTAAGCGGCCAAAGCAACCGGAGCAAAATTATCATTTGCATTTATTTTGTTTAGCCCGATAACGGTGGTTACCATGCCGGATGTAAGAGAAAACCTTTACTATGCGTGTCAATCCTGTTTCACCCCCATTGGTGGAGGTGTCGGGTACCGCCCCCGAGTCCACTACATCTATTTCGTTTTTCGTTTAACATCATAGTTCGACTGATGCCGAACAAAGCTATTATAGCATTACTTTTCTCAAAAGGCAAGAGGATATTCTTTTTTCTTTTGTCATTCCGGGCTGAACGAACAAGGATCCATCAACTCTTGTGCCATCTCTCTGCCGTCATTGCGAGCGTCCATTTTGGACGCGTGGCAATCCATCAAATATGAATACCTCATACCCGGGACGAAAATCCGCCTCGAACTCTTACTCCGTAAGGCAGGTCGTCCCATCTTCACTCACCGTCCCATTACACCATCGACAGATAAGGCCGTTATTGGTCGTATATCGCCCCGCACAGGTCAGGCAATCTGCTGCGTCATAGATAGTCTCATATGTGTCGCACGGTTGACACCCCACCGAAGTCCAAATCTCACCTTCGGGGCATTCTGCCGTCGGGCAAGTCCTGTTTCCGCCGGCGTCAATCACAACCCCTGCCGCACAGTAATGACAGGCCCCACTTGCCGTGTAATACCGATTCGGACAAGTTTCACAATCTTCCCGAGTTGCACCATACATGTAGCTCGGTGTATTACATAAATAGCATTCAGAGTATTTTTGTCTCCAAAACCGAATGCCCTTGCATTTATCACACTCACTTTTGAAAGTCGCATTGGTGGAATAGGTGTTTCCTTCTGCTGTGCAATCCGCGCACGAGGCACTACGATACAACCCATACTGTCCCGCCGGACAATGATAATCGCAAGCGGTTCTATCCGCACTGACCGTTCCCGGACACATAAAGCAAGTCACATCATCACCTGTCTCTTCCAATGGTACAAAGCTGTTAGTGCAGGTCAAGCATTCACTTCTCTCCGTATGATAGCTATATCCGTAACGATTGGTGCAACTGCGGCAAGAACCGTTGTGATACAGGAATCCTGCTTTACATTTTTGGCATTGCCCACTCACACAATTCGGGGTATCACCTGGGCAGGAGTCGTTGTTGTCGGTGCAAAAGCCGCGCTGACAGGTCTGACAACCCGTGCAGCCCTCGTCGCTGGTGCACCGCGTCCCCGATGTCCCCCGCGACAAACTATCCGTAAAGATAAACGACATCGTATTCGTTTCTTTATTGCAATCCTGGCCGTCCTCGTTGATCCACAGGGTATCCAGTCCCCGCCACCCCTCGGCCATCGTTTGAATCTGATTGCATACCGCTTCGGGCACCTCTTTGACATAGACTTCAAAATAAGCATTTGTATCTTTTAACAGCCCCAGTTCCACCCCATACCCACTGGGTGTTTTGTCGTGATAGTCCAGCAGGGACAAATGATTACTGCCCGCCAGCATTTGCCGGCTCCCTTCAATGGCCAGTTGATTGACATAGTTCACGGTCGCATTGGCGCGTTGCTTGTTCAT
>CAKQGY010000017.1 GCA_934234055.1 uncultured Alphaproteobacteria bacterium
GAATATGTCCTTTGCCGCTTCATCGGGGATACCTCTCTGCTGACTGCTCACTCATTCCATAGCATATTATGACATATGTCTTATACCCTGTCAAGAAAAAAATCCGTCTGTAAAGTGAGTATAAAAAGCACTGTTTCTCATATTATGAAAATCAAACCGATCACTTTGAACCGCTTTATCCAAAAAGCCAATCCCCGAGACAGGATGATGCAATGATAAACTCCTGACTGCATGATGCCAAAAGTTAAAATACCACAACCTTGTGAAGCTTGGAGGTTTAAGATGAACAATAAATGTTATTGAGCGTTTTTATGTCTCCAAGTGCAATGATGCCCTGTGCAGGTTATCGTTGAATATCTATCTTTTTTCACTGCTTCTATGACATCATCAACTGTAAAAGTAAATCTTTTATCAGATTCTTCCATACGTTCACAGTTCTCTGGGAAATCAATAGATACAGTTCCATCTTTTTTAGCAAATAACTTTGCTCCGCAAGCAATTTTTCTACTATTAAATTCGCTGGCATCTGATGATGAAATATTCTTTCCTTGGCCGCCATCGGCGCTAATGGCTAAAACAGATAACATAGAGGCATCCATTACAACTGAATTCGCATAATGTTGAATCATGGCTTTGTTGGCGCCAACTTCTGCTCCTTTTCTAATAACAGATAATACCGTTTCTGGATCATTTAGATCGGCATTTTCACCACCATTAGCCATTGAAGTAAACATAACTACTTTTTGTATTAAATCCATTGTAAAGCCTTTAAAACACTGTTCTGCTGACTTCCATTTTGATTCTGGTAATTTTGATAAACAAGGCCATGAATCAGATTTAACCTGTTCCATATCAATTGAGTCTTCAATTTTTTTCATAACAGATGAAACTTTGGATGGATCATTCACTGTATTTTGAACCACTGGTAAAACCATTTCCTTGAGAATACCCTCTTTTAATTCAGAATAATATTTTTCTGCAGAAGCCGGTAAGCTATATTTTTGAATTGGTGTAGATATTTTTAATAAATCGTGAACTTCCTGATTTAAATTAAAGACAGCGTATTGAGATGCTGTTTTACCTCTATTATCTTTGATGGTTTTATCTGCTCCGTATTGCAACAATAATTTTATAATTTGGGTATCTTCTGCAGATGATGCAGCTTCCATCAATGCCGTTGTCCCTGCGTTATTTGCGGTATTAACATCTATCCCCTGCTTTAATAAATGCTCTAAAACGGTGGGCTGATTATATTTAATGGCAATAAATAATAAATTTTGGCCATACTTATTTTGAGTATTTATATCGGCACCGTTTTTTAGCAATAAATCAATTATATCCAAGTGTTTTTTTAGATAAGAGTTATAATCAGAAGTAGTGGTAAAAAAACCATTTTTTTTGAATTCATTAAAGGTTTTTTCGTCTACCACTTCAACACTTTTTATTAAAGCTGAGGTGCCATATTGATCTTTAAAATTAACGTCTGCGCCCTCTTGAATAAGTTTTTGGATTCCCTCTACTGTTGTGTTTTCATAGTTAATCTCTGATAGTAATTTCATACTGTTTTTTGATTTTTGCGTTTCTATATCGGATAAAGCCGTCCCCCCCAGAGCCACTATGTATTGGTTATAATTGGGATCCTTAATTAGATACTCATTTGCTTGTAATAATTGAAGAGGTGTTTTCCCGTCCTCATTTTTTACATGAATGTTGACTTTTTGTTCTAAAAGAAATTTTAAAGCGTCTGGTTTCACTGCTTTAGCGGCAACGATAATAGGATAATCGTCTTTAATTGGGTGCTTGTAAAAAAAGTGTTCTGCTTGAACATTAGGGTCTGCTCCCAATTGTAAAAGATACTTAGCCATTTCCATAGATTTTTGGTTTTTTATAGCTTGCAAAAAGAGGTAATTCAAATTTTCTTTTCTTATATCCAACCCGGCTTTTTGAAAAATAGATATGACTTCCGGATAAGAGCTGTTTTCAACAATGTCTTCATAGAAAGAAGAATCCGAATATTTATCTTGTTTATGAATATTAGCTCCATTTTTTATAAGTAATTCTATAATTTCCGGTTTTGCGTCTAATATAATGGCAGATTTTAATGCGGAATCATTTCCAAATAGGGATGGAATTTCTTTTTTTACATCGGCTCCCGATTGAATTAAAAATTCTATCACTCTGGGATCTTTATTACGTAAGGCTGATATTAAAGGGGTGCTTTTCATATTCTCATCGCCGATCAGTTCATTAACATTGGCACCGGATTTAACTAAATATTGAACCATTTCTAATGTTCCATTCGCACAGGCTTCTTGAAACACAGAGGTATATTCTGTCTTGGCGTTTATATCCGCCCCCGCTTTAATTAATTCTGAAAAAACAGCATTATCTTGCACTAACATCAACGGATAAGCACCGGATTGTTCATCTGCTTGATTGACATTTGCCCCATTTTTAATAAGATTTTGAATTTCAGCTAACGGCTTATTTTCTGCTAAAGCCTTTGTTAATTCAGTGGCATTTACAGTATTGTAAAACAAACAAGACGCCAAAAAAGTACTTAATAATAATTTTTTCATAGAAGTTCTCCTTGATAAAGAGATACTAACAAAATTATAGGATAAAAGCAATAAAAAAAATGCTTTTTTATATATCCGGAAAGAGGCTTTAACTTTTTATACACGCCCCCGGCAGAAGTGTTTTTTTTTGGGGGGGGGCCGTCCGCGTTGGCATTTGGACTGCCTGCGGTGCTTGGGGTGCCGTGCTTGCGAGCAAACGGACAAAGGCTGTGCGTGCTCTCAATCGGGCACAAAAAAAACACCGAACGGGTCGGTGTTTATAATGGCGCGCCCGGCAGGATTCGAACTTACAACCTTCTGATCCGTAGTCAGATGCTCTATCCAATTGAGCTACGGGCGCATCGTGGAAACAATACTACACCATTTTTTTTCAGAATGCAAGCCTTTTTTATAAAAATCCGCAAAAATTATCAAATCACCCCGCGCTTCATTCTTGCACGCCCCCTTATCGGCGGAACTTTTTCACCTCTTTTTTGACCAGGTGCAAAGCCCGCTGCACCGTCTTTTCTTTGGGGCCGTCCGTCATAATTTTGTGCCAGCCGATCGGGCCCAGCTTCAATCTCAACTGCCGGTCCAGTTCTTCTTTTTCCTTGACATCCGAAGGGTTGCGCAGGCGCGTTTCCACCCGCTTGGCTCGCACAGCCAGAGGCGCCTCCATCCACAGCCCGACGAAAGGAATCCCGCTTTCCGCGGCCAGGTTTTCCACCGCCTGCCGCTCGGCCGGGTTATAAAACAAAGCGTCCAAAATCACACACGATCCGACCGACAAAGCCATTTCTGTCTGTCCGCGCAGGACATCATAGACCACTTCCTCAAAGGCCGGTGTATCACAGGCTTTGTCCAAAGTCTGATGCGGGGCCAGGCCCATAATTTGTTTTTTCACGATATCGTCGCGCAGAATCACCGCCCCCGGTGCCGGATCCAACAGCCCCCCCAACTCGCGTGCGACCCGGGATTTCCCGCTACCCGACAGACCGCCACAGGCAATCAAGACCGGACAGCACCCCGACACAAACCCGTTCGCCAAGTTGAAATAGCGCCGAGCTTCCCGGATTGTCCGCCGCCGATCCCACCCGTGCATCAGCGTGGATTTTTTGGCACTGACCGCGGCGCGATTGGCGGCCCGTAAAGCCTGATACAGCGGCAACAGCGGATACCCGCCGATATCGTTTGTATAGGCCATATAGTGGTTAAACAGGATATTCGTCAGCCGCCGTTGCCCGTGTGCTTCCAGGTCCATCAGCACATCGGCCAAGTCATACAGCGTATCAATACAGCACAAATTTTCGTTATATTCAATCGGGCTGAAAAACAGGAACTGGTGATCAGAATAGGCGATATTAGACAGCAGCAAATCTCCATGACATTTGCGCACACAGCCGGCCTTTTGGCGCATGCGGATCAGGCTTCCCTGTTCGGCCAACGCTGCCAGACTGTTGCGCGTCAGTTTATCCACTTCTTTCTTGTCAAAAATATCGGGGCAAAAGCACGACAACACCGACTCGTTTTCCAAGATAATGCGTTTAATCGTATCCACGCCCCACTTGTTTTTCAAGACTTTAGCTTTTTTGTGCAGATCCGCCAGTTTTTCAGCCAAGTCCATGGCTTCAAACCGATCAAATGCGGGACTGGGCAGCATATTGGATAACAATTCTTTGTCCGAGATTCGCTTCATCACCAAGACGGTATCCACTTCTTCACCCTGCGTCCCTCCCAAGACAATCCGCCCGTCGCTCAGGCGTCGCACCGACTCAATTTTTTCCACCAATCCCGGCGCATAAACCACGCTGCGTTTCATTTCGTGCACACAGGCCAGGCGTCTCTTTTCGCGTGTGGACAGGTCTGCCTCGGGATACAGCACCGCGCGTTTTAATTTATAGGCCTTATCCCCCGCCAGGAACAGCAAGGCAATATGTGATTGCCGTATTTTGATTTCGGCCGCGTGATGTGCATAGGTTTTGGGATTTGACAAGGCTTTTATAACTGCCGTTTGAGATTCCGAAATCATATATTTTTCCTTTCGGGTTCCGGGTGAATAATGACTTCGGTGTTTGGGAAACGTTTTCGGATCTGATTCTCCATTTTATCGGTAATTTCATCGGCCTGCAACAGGGTCAGATTTCCATCCAAATGGACGCAGAACTGCACAAACGCTCGATCGCCAGACCGCCGTGTTTTCAGGTCATGCACCAGATGAACTTTGGCACACGAATGCGCAATAGATTTAATTTCTTTTCGAAAATCCTCGGGCATTTCCGTATCCATCAACATTTCGCACGAAGCATGAATCACCTGATACACCACGACGAACAGATACAGTGCCACGCCGATTCCGAACACCGAATCCACCCACAGCCAATTCAGATAATATGTCGCCAGCATAGACAGTAAAATCCCGATATTCATCATCACATCGCCGGTATAGTGAGCCTTGTCTGCGTGAATGGACAGCGAGTTCGTCTTGTGCACGACATAGGTTTGAAACTTCACCAACGCCAGCGTCGCCACAACCGCGATAACCGTCACGACCACCCCCCAGCCCAGGCGCTCCAAAGGCTCGGGGTTCAAGAAACGTTTGATTGCTTCAATCATCAGAAAGGTGCCCGCCATAAAGATAATGCACGCCTGCACCAAGCTGCCGATTGCTTGTGCTTTGCCATGACCGAATCGGTGATGTTTGTCATCGGGTTCGGTTGCCTGTCGAATAGCGAGCATATTGACGCTTGAAGTCATCAAGTCCTGCACCGAGTCAAACAATCCCGACAGGATTGCCATCGATCCCGTTATAAAAAAAGCGATTGCTTTCAAGATGATCAGTGATACCGCCATCGTCAAAGACGCATAGCTTGCCTGTTTCATCAATTGATTATTTTTCTGTATTTCTTGTTCCATAAATTTATTTTACACTCTTTTTTTTCATTTTTCCATAGATTTTTTTATTTTTTAGACTATATTATATCATATTATGATATTATAATACAGAAAAGGACAAAATAATGGCTAACCCTTATGATTTACTGGGTATTTCCAAAACGGCAACCGATGCCGAGATTAAGAAGGCTTATCACAAGCTGGCGCGCACGTTGCACCCCGACGTGAACCCGGACAAGCAGGCCGCCGAGAAGTTTAAGGCTGTTTCGGCCGCGTATGAGCTCCTCTCCGACAAGGACAAGCGTCAACGTTTTGATGCCGGTTTGATTGACGAGAACGGCAACCCGACTCCGTTCGGAGCGGGGGGCTATGGCGCGGGCGGTATGGGCGGTTTTGGTGACGGCCGGACTCAGTATCGCACGCACAACATCAATCCCGAAGATTTCGCGGCGATGTTTGGCGGCGGCGGGTTTAACTTTTCGGATATTTTCGGTGATATGAGCGGTATGAGCGGATTCGGGCGCCGCGCCTCCTCGGCCGGTTTTGCGGGTGGCGGTGGCCAAGATGTAGATTACGAGCTCTCTGTTCCGTTTGATTTATCCGTTACGGGGGGTGATTCAACTGTCACGCTCAATAACGGCAAGCGGATCAAGATTAAAATTCCTGCCGGCATTACGGACGATTATGTGTTGCGGCTCAAAGGACAGGGTGTCGGTGGCGGCGCAGCGATGGTGCGGATGCGTATTTTACCCAGCCCGCTTTATGTGCGCGAGGGGAACAATGTGATTTTAACGGTGCCCATTACTTTGGCCGAGGCCGTTTTGGGAGCCAAGATTACGATTCCGACCCCGTCGGGCAAGGTTGCCGTCAAAGTCCCGCCACACAGCACTTCCGGCACGACCCTGCGCCTGAAAGGCAAGGGCGTCACGGGCAAGGGTGATTTTCTGGCCAAGTTGTCTGTGGCTCTACCCGACAGCGCGAATGCCGAATTGACCGAGTTTGTCAAGAAGTGGTCCGATCCGACCGGCAACCCCCGCCATTTTTAATCCTCCCGTCGCCGTCATTGCAAGCCCCCTTGTGGGACGCGGCAATCCACCAGGCACATAATTCTGAATCGTCATTGCGAGGGACAGACA
Source organism: uncultured Alphaproteobacteria bacterium (assembly GCA_934234055.1). Classification (GTDB taxonomy): domain Bacteria; phylum Pseudomonadota; class Alphaproteobacteria; order CAAHEQ01; family UBA3637; genus CALXZG01. Next base: position 6,587 of record CAKQGY010000017.1, read on the forward strand.
AGTCTGTCCCGTGGCAATCCGCAATCATGCAATTCCTTATCTTCTCCTACATCGGCAGGGTGCAGCCGCCGTTGGCGTAAATATGCCCGGTCTCACAGCAGCGATACACGCCGTTGTCGTCCTTGGACATACTGCCGCCACAGGTGCAGTTTTCCACAACACTGCCGTTGGGGACGCACATCCCCGCGGGGGCACAGGCCTCATCATAATAGACCTTGCACGACGAGCACGCCTGATCACATTGCGCCCCGCACATTTTGCCCGTATTCGCAATATAGCAAGGGTTCAGGAATCCCGTCACACCGCCGCTGAAATCATAGAACAATTTAGTGCCGTTGTGTTCGCTTTGACAGCCGTGAACGCCCCTGTGCCGGTTATAGACGAAAGTCTCCCCGGCCGCGCAGAACGTGCTGTCGCAGCGTCCGACATAGCAAGTGCCGTCTTTCATACTGCATCCGTATCCGCACCGTTCCGAGTTTTTCTGATTCCCGTAATAGCAGTATTTGTCAAAGTTGCAACTGATCGTTTGTCCGTTCACTTCAAACACACACCGCCCCAGGGTGGCGTCATAGGTTCCGGCCGGACATTGCCGTTCACCCGAAAAGCAAGTGCCGCATGTCCCCGCATCAATTTCCGCCGGTGTGCAGTTGCCACAGAAGTTAAGATTATTCGGATCTGTGGTCCACCCGCCATTATTCGGATAGTTGCAAAACCAGGTCCCCTCCCACGGGACGCACTGCGCGGTGTGGTCGTTGCGTGTCACCCGGCACCCGCCCTGCGTGTCCTTGATTATATAAGTCCCGCCGAATTGAGCACAGATACTTTCATCGCAATCCCCGCGATCGCAATGCCCGAACCCGTATCCGCGACAACAGGGGACATTTGGCTTACCGGCCTTTGAGCAAACCCATAATCCGTTAAAATTCCGTGTGTTGATCGGCGCGCAAAAGTAGTCCTTATTCGTGCATCCGAACCCGGAATAGGGTAGTGAAACCTGCGTCCATTCGCCCAATCCGTTGCAAAATTCGGGATAGCAAATCCCCATTCCAAAATCGGATTTGTTGACAGGATTGGGGACAAAACTGCTCCCGCACAGTTTCCCGTTGACATAACAGTAATAACTGTATTCCGATTTCTTTTTACATTGCAATCCGCGACACTCTCCGCCCACGGCAATTTGCCCGGTTGGGCACGATAATTCGCATACCCCTCGCGGCAGTTTGCAGACATAATTTGCGCCTTTTTCGTTATAGCAATCCTGATCATTTTTACAGTGGAAGGGCGGTTCGGGGTCTTTGTCCGCCGTGGCTTTAATTTCAAACCACATACCGAC
>CAKQGY010000018.1 GCA_934234055.1 uncultured Alphaproteobacteria bacterium
AATTGATTATAAATTGGCATTTTTATGTCTCCTTTTAATAAAATAATACCCCCTTTATATCAACTTTTTTCCCCTGTGTCAAGTAAAAAATATCCCCGTCCGATGGGCGGGGATATTCGCTTATCCGAAAATCGGAATTATTCAGCCATTTTGGTGTAGAAAGCCACACGCTCGTCAATCCAAGCCTGATCTTTCTTGACCAATTCTTCATAATGTTCCGGATTTTGTTGACGCACAAACTTGAACCGTGTTTCGGTCGCCATAAAGTCTGCCACCGGACGAGTCGGTTTGCTGTCCAACTGGAACGGATTCAGACCTTGAGCTTTGCGCCGCGGGTCATAGCGGAACAAGTTCCACAAGCCCGTTTCCACAGCCAATTTCTGGTGTTCCAAGCCTTGCTTGCCAATGTCATACCCGTGCGAGATACAGTGACTGTAAGCGATAATCAAAGACGGTCCGTCAAATGATTCGGCTTCATTCATCACTTGCAAAGCATGTGAATCTTTGGCACCCAACGAAATCGTCCCGACATAAACGCCGCCTGACGAAGCCGCAATCATGGCCAAGTCTTTCCGCGGCAAATAGCTGCCGGAAGTTGCGAATTTCGCACTGGCCCCGATTGGTGTCGCCTTTGAGCGTTGCCCGCCGGTGTTTGAATACACTTCCGTATCCAGAACCAGAATGTTCACATTCTTACCCGAATACAGCACATGATCCAATCCGCCGTAACCGATATCATAGGCCCAGCCATCACCGCCCAGGATCCAGATGGATTTTTTGATCAGGTAATCGGCATTATCGGCCAGTAATTTCGCTTTCGGTGTGTTCATGGTTGCCAGCTTTTGTTTCAGCAATTCCACCCGCATCCGTTGTTCAGTGATGCCTTGTTCGGTGGATTGATCGGCTTCCAGTAAACCTTTGACCAGATCAGCCCCGATTTCATCGGCCATTTCCGTCACCAACTGCGCCGCAAAGGCATTTTTGGCATCCACGGAAGTGCGCATACCCAAACCGAATTCGGCGTTGTCTTCAAACAGACTGTTCGCCCAAGCCGGCCCATGACCTTTGGCATCTTTGGCATACGGTGTCGTCGGCAAGTTCCCGCCATAGATGGACGAGCACCCCGTCGCATTCGCCACCATCAGGCGATCGCCGAACAGTTGTGTCATCATCTTGACATACGGTGTTTCACCACAACCCGCACAAGCCCCCGAGAACTCAAACAACGGCCGCATCAAGGCAACAGACTTAATCATCTTGGGGTTCAAAGCGTGGCGATCTGCATCCGGCAAATCCATAAAGAACTTAAAGTTTGCGATTTCCGCGTCCAGATTCTTTTCAATCGGCGTCATGACCAAAGCCTTTTTCACCGGCTCGGTCTTGCTCTTGGCCGGACAGACCTGTGTGCACAAAGAACAACCCGTGCAATCTTCCGGAGCGACTTGGACAACCCATTTTTGGCCGACGAAGTCTTTGGCCTTATAATCGGCCGAGCGGAATCCTGCCGGAGCTTCTGCCAACTTGGCCGGATCAAAGACCTTGGCGCGAATGGCTGCATGCGGACAAACCGACACGCACTTACCGCATTGGATACACAAAGCCGGATCCCATTCAGGGATTTCGGTTGCAATCCGCCGTTTTTCGTATTTAGCCGTATCTGTCGGCCAAGTCCCGTCCACGGTTGATTCAAAAGCACTGACCGGCAATTTATCACCGCGCCCTTCAATGATCGGCCGAGTCACATTTTCCAGCAACTCCGGAGCACCCGCAGGGATACCCGGTTGACGTGTCAGTTTTGAGTTGACAGGCCCCACTTTAATTTCGTGCAGGTGTGCCAGCGAGGCATCCACAGCCTTGATATTAGCATCCACAATTTCCTGACCTTTTTTCATATAGGTCTTGGTGATAGAGGCTTTAATTTTGGCAATGGCTTCTTCTTTGGGCAACACGCCGGAAATAGCGAAGAAGCATGTTTGCATGATCGTATTGATTCGGCGACCCATACCTGTTTTTTGCGCCACATCAACAGCATCAATCGCGAACAAGCGAATATTCTTGTCAACGATTTCCTGTTGCACTTCACGCGGCAGGCTTTCCCAAACTTTGTCTTCCGGTTCTTGCGTATTGATCAAGAACACGGCATTTTGCGCCGCAAAAGTCAAGATGTCCGTCTTGAACAAGAACGGCATATGGTGGCACGCCACAAAGCTGGCCGTTTGGATTTGATACGGTGCCCGGATCGGTTTTTTGGAGAAACGCAAATGCGAAGTTGTCATACCGCCGGATTTCTTTGAGTCATACACAAAGTAAGCTTGCCCATAGTAATCTTCACCGTCGGCGATAATTTTAATAGAGTTTTTGTTTGCCCCAACGGTTCCGTCGGCACCCAAGCCCACGAACACGCAGCGCGACACATCATCACCTTCAATATCAAACGATGGATCATAGTCCAGCGACAAATGAGTCACATCGTCTTCAATCCCGACCGTAAAGTGGTTTTTGGTTGTATTTTCGAACACAGCCTTAGCCATTGCCGGATTAAATTCTTTGGACGACAGACCATAGCGCCCGCCCAAAACTTTGGGCATTGCGCCTTTAACACCTTCCGCCAAAGTTGACACAACATCCAGATACAGCGGTTCGCCCGACGCACCGGATTCTTTTGTTCTGTCCAAAACAGTGATATATTTGGCCGTTGCCGGAATTGCATTGATAAAGGCTTCTTTCGGGAAAGGACGATACAAATGAACGGCCACAACCCCGTATTTGCCACCATTGGCGTTCAAAGCCTTGGCTGTTTCTTCCAATACTTCCACGCCCGAGCCCATTGCGACAACAACATGTTCGGCATCGGCAGCCCCGACATAGTCCACAATGTGATAGCTGCGCCCGACGATTTTTTCAAACTTGCGCATACAATCTTCCACGATGGCCGGCACTGCGTCATAGTATTTATTCGCGGCCTCTTTGGTCTGGAAGAAGATATCCGGGTTTTGAGCCGTCCCGCGGATTGTCGGATTTTCCGGCTTTAATGCGTGCTTAGTGGTAAAGTCAGTCGGAATTCCTTCCATCAGGGCTTTCAAGTCATCATCGCTCATCAGGTTGATTTTGTTGATTTCGTGTGAGGTCCGGAACCCGTCAAAGAAATGCATAAACGGAATGCGGGACAGGAAAGTGCTCATTTGCGCAATCGCGGCCAGATCGTGTGCTTCCTGCACCGAGTTTGAAGCCAACATTGCGAATCCTGTCTGCCGGCAAGCCATCACATCCGAGTGATCTCCGAAAATGGACAACGCATGACCGGCAATAGTCCGAGCGGCCACATGCATAACGAACGGTGTCAATTCACCGGCGATTTTATACAAGTTCGGGATCATCAACAGCAAGCCTTGCGACGCGGTATAAGTTGTTGTAATAGAACCCGCTTGCAAAGACCCGTGCACGGCACCGATAGCGCCGGCTTCGGATTGCATTTCCAGAACTTCGGGCACTTTGCCCCAGATATTTTTAACACCCGCGGCGGCCCATTGATCAGACCATTCGCCCATCGGCGACGACGGGGTAATCGGGTAAATAATTGAAACTTCGTTTAATTTATGTGCAACCAGAGCGGCAGCTTCATTACCGTCCAGCATTTTTGTTTTAGCCATTTCAAAAATCCTTTCGTTAAAGTTAGAAAAATGGTGAGCATTTTATACTCTTTTTTTTTTGATTTGTCCAGTGATTTTTTTATGCGACCATAAAATAGTATCCCCCGCATTTGATCCGTACCGTCATTCTGAGTGGCACGGCCAGCTGTGTCCGAAGAATCCGCAAATCAAAAAGTCTTTATGTCATTGCGAGCGTCCATTTTGGACGCGTGGCAATCCATAATCAAAGTGTTCTCTCTTATCATTGCGTAGGGCAAGTCTCCTTGCCCCACGCCAATCTGGTATTATCTCATGGACAGGAAAACGAAATAACAGTCCCTATAGATTCAACCGTTCCTTTTGCAATTCCTTTAACCGTCATTTTCCATGTTTTGCCTTTAGGGATACGATATATTCCTGTTTGAACATTCCATCCACTTCCACAATGCCGATTACAGATATTGTTTCCATCTATGTATATCCATAAGTAGTCATCCAGATAGCGGGATGAGACAGATATATAAACATCTCGTTCATATGGTCCCCCTGAGGCCAGATCTTTGGTTTGTCCCCCATCCCCGATTGCAAAATTAGGCACCACGATATTACTTGGCAAATCATAAACTTCTTGATCATTATAGACACACTGTCTGGGTAAAGCGCATTTTGTTTTGTTGGCATAAACGGTTCCTGTACAACATTTCTTAATGCCGTTTTCGGTATAGACTTTGGCTTTGGCACAGCATTTTGTGTCCGTCGCTTCCTGAGATGTTAAACAACAGGTTTCGGAGTTTAGTGCTCTTTCTTTCGGACAGCAGCCGTATTGCGTAGCAGTTCCCTCTTTATAGCCCGAGAATAATACTTGGCCATAACTCAGAGCGTTTTTTTTGGCAATCAGCACATTTTCATCATCACAGCATTCTCCCCTTTCTTTACCCGTGCTGTTTTTCCCGCTATACAGCTTCACGCAAGTTGTTGTTGTGCATTGATCGCTTGGCGCATCCGCCGCACAGAAAGACTCGCTCACTTGTGTGCAAACCCCATCAACTAACTTGTTATAAGTATAGGTTTGCTTTTCACCATCACCCTGACAAGCCCCGGCATTATCGCATTTGCCACAGGTACCACAGCTCGTCCCTTCGGCTTTATTTTGTTTGTTCCAGGCATTTTCAGCCGTGCAGGTCTGACAACCGGTATTGTATTTTGAGGTGTCAGCCACCACTTGCCCGTTCTGGCACTTCCCGCAATCCCCCATATCCACGATGTCGGTATAGACTGTCCGATCCGGACATCCGTTTTGCCCTTCCTCGGTCTTGGCCTTTCCACATTTTCCTGCTGCCAAAGTCTCATCTTCCGGACAAGCTGTGCACTTATAACACAAGGTATTACCAAACGTGTCGTTCAATACACCGTCCTGATAGTATCCAGTA
>CAKQGY010000019.1 GCA_934234055.1 uncultured Alphaproteobacteria bacterium
TTTATGGCCAAGCCCGCCATTATTGGGATCAATCCCCCCGCTCCGACCTCCGCTCCGGTCTTAAATGGGTGTTCTAGAATAATACAAATCAAGGAGAAAAAATTACTGACATTCTGTGCATTCGTTGCGGGGTTATTTGCGGCCCCTATGGCTTTATCGCAGGACAATACACCGGACGCGGGCAATCCGAAAATCCTGGTCGCTTATTATTCGTATAGCGGCAATACACAAGAGGTTGCTCGGGCTATTCACGATCAAGTCGGCGGCGATCTTTTTGAGATTAAAGCCGAGCAGACTTATCCCGATTCTTACCAAGCCATGACACGCCTGGCCAAACAGGAGATTGAATCCGGCGACCGTCCCAAGCTGTCCACCACGGTTGACAGCATCGCGCAATACGACATCGTGTTTCTCGGCTCACCCGACTGGTGGGGCACCATCACGCCACAGGTCAGCAGTTTCCTGGCTTCTTATGATCTTTCCGGCAAGCGTGTTATTCCCTTTATCACGGCCGGCAGCGGCGCGGCACAGCGAACCATTTCCGACATGACGGCACAATGTTCGGGCTGTATTGTAGAGCAAAACGGTTGGGTCGGCCGGAACAACAGCACCCGCGGCTTAAAGGCCTGGATTACCCAAGTTCTGAAATAAGTATCACCGGAACATTTTATCTTTCAACTCCGGGATCGCCCCGCCGGCCACAGCCCACAGGTAAAGGCTGGCCACACTGCCATACGGCGTAAAGCGTTTACGATATTTTTCAAACCATTTCCTGTCAATTTTTTTATGATGATACAGCATGCGCAGCCCCCGCAAGATCGCCAAATCGCCATAGCTGAACACATTCGGTCGTTGCATACAAAAAAGCAGGATCATTTCCGCAGTCCACACACCGACCCCGTCCAGACCGGACAAAGCGGCCACAGCCTCTTGATCCGGCATTTGCCAAACGGCATTTATATCAAAAATTCCGTTTTGTATTTTCGTTGCAAAGTCTTTGATATAATTTGCTTTTTTGAAAGTAATACCGACGGATTGCAACGCCTTGATATCGGCCTTTCCGATTGTTTCCGGAGTGATAGGGCCCACTTGTTCGGTCAAGCGTTTCCAGATAGTCTGTTGCGCTTTTGTTGAGACTTGCTGCCCGATAATATGGTGCACGACCGAGGCAAACAGATCCGTATCCACGGTGCGATTGATTTTACCGATTTGATCAATCACAGCTGCCAATTTTTTATCCTTGGATTTTAAGTAATTTATCTCCCGCTCGCCATATCTGAAATACATTGTCAATCCATTGATATTTTTTTGATAACATGGCAAGGATTTCCCACCGCAACACAATTGCCGGGAATATCTTTAACAACGACCGAGCCCGCTCCGATAACGGTATTATCGCCAATGCTAACACCTCCCAGAACACATACATTCCCGCCAATCCACACATTATTGCCCACGATAATCGGCCGTGCCTTTTCCAAGCCTTGATTGCGCAGTTTTGCGCTCAGCGGGTGGCTGGCCGTATAAAAGCCGCAATTCGGCCCCACGAACACATGATTCCCGAATTTAATCAAAGCCGCGTCCAGAAAAACGCTGTTGTGATTGATATAAAAATGATCGCCTATTTCTATATTATACCCGTAATCGCAAAAAAAGTTCGGCTCAATTTGCCCGTTTTTACCTATCTTTTTAACAATTTTTTGCAGGATTTTCGTTCTTTTGTCTTTCTTGTCACAAGGTATCGCATTATATTCAAAGCACAATTGCTTGCAGGCATTTCTTTCCACAATCAATGCACCATCATTATTCGCATCGTATAGCACACCTTTCAGCATTTTTTCTTTTTCACTCATCAGACTTCTCCACTAACTTATACCAGATTACATACTGTGCGCCCAAAAGTCAAGCATTAAAAATCATTCCTTGCATTCTCTGTTTTTATATGTTAAACTTGTTCTGTTTTTCTGAAAGGACCCCGTTATGGCACTTGATTTATGCAACACCGTTATTGACATTTTGAAACAAAATCCCGAGCAACATTTCACCGCCCGCGAGCTGGCCGAAAAAGTAGCGACTCTGAAACCGACGGATTGCCAAGCCAAAATGGAGAGAAGCAAAGCGACCATTACACCCATAAATACCCGCGAAGCTTTAATCGGTCAGCTGGTTGCAGAAATAGGAGCTCATAAAAATAAATTTCTGGAAAAATCAGACAGCATCAAAATGACGGCCGATCGCCCCAGAAAATATTATTATTCAACCAAAACCGATGAACAGGAAATTATTGAAGCCGAAAAACCAACCCGAAAAAACGAGCAACCAGAACATGCTCTCTATCCTCTGCTGTGCCAATATTTACAAATCGATGAACTCAAAATTTTTCCCAAAAGAATTGACGAGAAAAAATCCTCAAATTTAAAAGGGAAAAACGGAAATAAATGGTTGCACCCTGATATTGTCGGCGTTCAAAACTTATCAAAAGACTGGTGCGGTGAAGTTATCAACTGTGCCAATAAACAAGCCTTTAACAAAACCTCCCTCTGGTCTTTTGAGGTCAAGCTTGTAATCAACCGTTCCAATGTCAGAGAATCTTTTTTCCAAACTGTTTCAAATTCCAGTTGGGCCAATTATTCCTACCTGGTCGCTCCGGAAATTGATGAAAGAGTAAAATCTGAACTCCAGATTTTATGTGGCGGTCATCAAATAGGGCTTATCCAACTTAACAAAGATAATCCTCCCGAAAGCGATATTTTAATACCAGCACCCAAGAAGCAAACGCTTGATTGGGCTATGATAGACCGCATTGCCAAAGAGAACCCGGATTTCAAAGAATTCATCAATTTAATCACCGAGTTTTACCAAACCGGCAAACTTAAAGAACGCGATTGGGATATTCCCAACGGTTAACTGACTTTTGCCCCCTCCACTCATAATTCACAATCCCCACGATTCTGACAACCATTATGCTGCTTTCCACGCAACAAAAAAAAGGACCTACACCATTTTGTAAGTCCTTGATTTTATTGGTGAGCGTGCTGGGATTCGAACCCAGGGCCACCTGATTAAAAGTCAGGTGCTCTACCAGCTGAGCTACACACTCATTCGCTTTCGGGTGTGGATTATAGCAAAAGACAACGCGCTTGTCAAGCATTTTTTAATTTTTTTTCATTTTTCTTGATTTTCTTGCATTTTTCCGCCGATTATGCTATTATCTCGCGCATGAGTATGACATTGTTATCGCATAAAATTTCCGTTCCGGCCGAGGCTATCAAAGTCTTTGCGCTGCTAGCCATGACCTTGGATCATTTTTCCAAGATTTTCGGCGTCGGTCAGATTTTAGACGACACCATCGGCCGCACAGCCTTCCCGATTTTTGGGTTTTTGTTAATTCAGAACCTGCATCAATATCACCCTGTTCGAAAGTACATTGTGCGCCTGGCGGTTTTCGGGGTGTTTACTTCGCTGATTTTGCACCTGTATACGGATCAGGTCAACAATATTTTGCTGACATTTTTGTGGGCGGTTATTTTTATTCAAGCCGCCGAGTTCCTGGACGCTCGGCTTACCAGTCTGGTTTGGAAGGGGTATTGGCTGCTGCTGTTGATGCTTTTGATGATGAGTGGGATTATCGCCACGGATTACAGCTTCCCCGGTTTTTGCCTGCTGATCACGCTTTATGGGTGGTTCAGTCGCCCAAGCCGGCTCAACACCTTAAATGTTTTGATATTCGGAGCACTTTGCAATTTTTACGCAGTTCTTCCGGTTCTCATCACGGTATTGACATTGCTGACATTGATGTATGTCATTCGCGTGGACAGGGGCTCCCGCGTTATCAAGTGGTGGGGTTTTTATCTTTACTATCCGTTGCATCAGGTAGCCTTGTATATTTTGAAGTATTTTTGCCCGCTTTAAGTCCTTGTCCTGTCAATTTTTCATTTTAGGCAAAAATAACGCTTGAAAATTGCGGGAAAGTTTTATATACTGATCACCAAGGCAGGGTGGTGTCTGCCCCGAAGATTTGCACTCTTTTCGTAGTTATCAACGCACCGTTGATGTAAAACACCTTTCAGTTTCGGCTGGAAGGTGGCAAAATAAGCCCGGTGGCAAATATGCCACACTATTTCTACGAGTAGGTGCAAACTTCCAGTCGCCTTAGACACCAAAGGCGATTTTTTCACAGGAGCATGTAATCGTATGAGGCACATCCATCAACCTGTCATTCTGAACACTGCGCCAGCGAGGACCTGCCGGTGGCCGGTCCAAGCGCGCAAAGCAATGAACCTTTGCCTTGAACAAGTTCGCCCCGCGCACGCCGTTCAAGGCTTAGGTGGAATTGGGCCCGAAGAATCCATTAAACGCATCATTCCGAATCGTCATTGCGAGCGTCCATTTTGGACGCGTGGCAATCCATTAAACACGAATGCCACTCCCCCCGAATCCGGCCGTTCCCTCATCGAAATGCTGGGGGTCTTGGCTGTCATGGGTGTGCTGACAATTGGAGCGATTGCCGGGTTTAATTACGCCATGAACAAACAACGTGCCAATGCAACCGTGAACTATGTCAATCAACTGGCCATTGAAGGGAGCCGGCAAATGCTGGCGGGGAGTAATCATTTGTCCCTGCTGGACTATCCCGACACAAC
>CAKQGY010000020.1 GCA_934234055.1 uncultured Alphaproteobacteria bacterium
ATCAACGAGGACGGCAAGGATTGCAATAAAGAAACGAATACGATGTCGTTTATCTTTACGGATAGTTTGTCGCGGGGAACATCGGGGACGCGGTGCACAAGCGACGAGGGCTGCACGGGTTGTCAGACCTGTCAGCGCGGCTTTTGCACCGATACCGACTCCGCCTGCCCCGGCGATACCCCGAATTGTGTGAGTGGATCTTGTGAAACCTGTCCGGCCGAGGAATTCCAAGATAACAAAGGGAAATGTCATCCGTGTTCGGGCAATACCATAGATAATGTGGATCCGGCCGAATGCCAAAAATGTATCGGAAAACGTTTTTACTATCAGAACTTTTCACGCTGTGTTTCATGCAACGATACCGCTGGTGGCGGGTGGCAACATGCTGCTGATAGAACCTCGTGTTTAGCGTGCTCAAATCGATATTTTAGACCGGGCGGCGATCCAGCGTGGGGAACTTGCCCCTATTGCAACGGCAAGGTTGTGGAAGATGTAAAAGGAGAAACCGTGTGTCAGGGCAATTGTCCAGACGGCGAAGTTTGGTCCAGAGAAGGGTGTAAACCCTGTGATGATTCCGCAATTGTCCTTTGGAATGTCCTGCGGAAAACATGTCGGACAGAATGCTCCGGAATACGTCTCCCTGCTCTTAACGGCGATTTTTGTGTGACTTGCGATACAGAAGGTCATACAACTTCAACGATAGAGGATTGTGCTTCGTGTCCAAACCGGTATTGGCGGGGCAATGCCAGTCTAAATGAGGGAGAGTGCTATTTATGCAAAGGAGAAGTCTTGTCTGATGCCTATGCTTACCAAATCTGTCATGGTGAGTGCCCCGACGGCGAAGTCTGGTCGGGCAGTGCTTGTGTCCCTTGCGATACAAGTGATACAAATATAGGACCTGTTTACGGGCCGGATTGTGCCCGTCAATGCAAGGGAGTTCGATTTTCGCGGAGTTATTATGCACAATGTATCCGGTGTGATATCGGAACCGATTTCAGCGGTGATCGAGAATCGTGTTTGGCCTGTGGAAACCGAACTTGGGAGGGAGGCTATTGTCGCCTGTGCACCGGAACGGTCAGCGCAGACGGGAAAAGTTGCATGACGGAGACCGGCGTTATGTAATTGCGGCTTACCACAATCTGATGGCGCCGTAATGACAGAAAATCGGAAACTTGGATTTTGTCCGATACTGACAGGCCCTTATTTACACGGCGCAATGATAAAGTGTCCACACAAAAAAACGGGTTGTGAAAAACACACAACCCGTTGAAAAATAACGATTTTTATATCGTTTCCAATTACCGCTTGCTGAATTGGAAGCGTTTACGCGCTTTGGACAAGCCCGGTTTTTTACGTTCCACAATACGCGAGTCGCGTGTCAGGAATCCGGCTTTCTTCAAAGTCGTGTGCAATTCCGGTTCAAACATATCCAAGCAACGGCTGATTCCGTGGCGCAAAGCATAGGCTTGTCCCGACAGACCACCGCCACAGATGGTGCAATCCACATCGAATTGGCCTTCGCGGTTAGTGATTGCGAACGGTTGTTTGATGATCATTTGCAGCACCGGACGCGGAAAATACTTGCTCATTTCGCGACCGTTGACCGTGATGTTGCCTTTGCCCAGCTTGATAATCACGCGGGCAATCGCATTCTTTTTCTTACCGACGGATTGCGAGCGCCCCAGCTTATCTTTTTTCGGTTCGCGCACCACAGGGGCTTCGGCCGGTTGTTCGGCGACTTCGGTGACGACCGGCGTTTCCGCTGCTGTCATTTCTTTTTTCAAGTCAGCCAGTTTTGATGTCTTTTTCACTACTTTAACCATTAGACGCTCCTTTTATTCTTGCGGTTTTTAGAGGCAATATCCAAAACGATCGGGTTTTGAGCCGTATGCGGGTGTTCGCTGCCGGCGAAGACACGCAGTTTCGTCATTTGCTGAGCGCCCAAGCTGTTGCGAGAAAGCATCCGTTCCACGGCCTTAATCAAGACGCGTTCCGGTTTTTCCTGCATTAAATCCTTGGCAGCCTCGGCATGAATTCCGCCGATATAGCCCGAGTGATGATAGTATTTTTTGCTTTCCAGCTTCCGACCCGTCAGTTGGATTTTATCCGCATTGACGACGACAACATAGTCGCCACAGTCCTGAGACGGAGAGAAGCACGGTTTGTTCTTGCCGCGCAAAATCGTCGCGATTTGGCTGGCCAAACGACCCAGCACCAAATCCGTCGCGTCAATCAAATACCATTTGATATCGCAATCGGCCGGCTTTAAAGTTTTTGTTGTTTTCATTGTCATAGTTTAATCCTTTATAAATGTAAAGACGTGATATTTATAGCCGAAAAAAGCGCAAATGTCAAGTGTTTTTTTATTGATTTTGCGTTATTTTTTAGTGCGGTATCTTGATACCGCCACCAACAAGCCTCAACTGTCCTACGTTTTACGGGTTTTTCAGTTCCACGGACTTCAAGGTAGGATTACTCCGTTTCCCTCATCTGTGCCGACGATCGGTTCAGTCGTCTGTCCGGAACTGACCTACTGCACACGTATCATTTGAATTGCTACACACCCGCGCACCACCTGCCACCCAAGCAACAAGACCTTCGGCAACTTGCCCGAAAAGAGAGCCCTCCTTACTCGGGCAGAGCATCTGCCGGACATTATTTCAGGACACATGTTCCGTCTTCTTGCATCTTACGATTAGGGCACTTGGCGCATTCGGCCGCATCGGCGGGAATGGTATCCGCAATGCTACAAGAATAGCAATGCATATAACCATAGTTTTCCATAAATTGTCCCGCGGGGCATGGCAGGGCACATCTTCCGTTACTCAGCACCACACGATTGGGGCATCTGCCACATTCTTGCGCATCTGTTGCAACTGAACCGCTGATATTGCAATGCTGACAAATACCATTAGCGCCCATAAAGCGATTCGAGCATTTAGCACATTCTGCCTCATCATTTGTCATGATTCCGGAGTCAGAGTCACAAGGGAAGCAATAACCATTGTAACTCATGATGCGATTAGAGCATTTTTGGCATTCGGTTAGATCTATAAGAGTTCCACGCTCATAGCTGCAAGGCAGACAAGAACCGGCGCTGTTTTTCATCGGTTTATCCCCCGGGCACCCGTTGTCGCAGGCTACATCGGCGACACAAGTATTATTTTCCTTATGCTGACAATAACCGCAAGCCGCGCCACCACCGCTACCGCTACCGGCTTTTTGCGTCCCATCCAAAGAAGCATTAAACGCAAACACGATTTCATTATCTTTTTCGGCACAAGTATGATCGGATTTAACACCTTGTTCCCAAACCGTCGTTTCCCCCAAAGAAATCTGGGACGCCATTTTCAACCCGTTGTCCAAGACTTTATCACAAACCGAATTGGTTAAGCCCGAGACCGTTAATTTAAAACCGGCTCCATCCGGGGACAAAGCCACCGTCGCGTCGCCGATTCGGTTGCTAAACTCGGCATCCAGCGTCGTGTTTGAAATGTTCATCCCCAGCAACGTATAGGATGATAAAGCAATTGCGCGTTTGTTCACGCCGTCCAAGATATCGTTGGCTTTGGATTTATCCATCGCGTAATTAAACCCCGCGATGCCGCCGATGGTTAAAATTCCCATAATGGCCAAAACCCCCAGCATCTCCACCATAGACCGACCCGATTCAATCTGCCCCCTTGTCATTGCGAGCCCCCTTGCGGGGCGTGGCAATCCACTCAACAAAGAATCTTTGACTATGGATTGTTTCACTACGTTCACAATGACATCTTGATTTAAGTGTTTAAATTTCATAGTAGGCTCCTTTTCATTATTTAGTCCCAAATACGCAAAAGCGGCAGCCCGCCCAAAGTCGGCCTGCCGCTCAAAATTTTCTTCTCACCAGAACTACATGTGTGTGTGTGTGTGTGTGTGTGTGTGTGTGTGTGTGTAGTACTATAAGGGTTTTACGCATGTCAAGCCCTTCTTTTTGAACCGGAAAATGTCTACACCTTTGTCTTGTCATCTCCCCCACTATACCCTAATTCAAAATGCGTGTCAAGGGAAAAATTTTATTCTCTCTTTTTTAATAGAAAGCCCCCCAAGCGAGTGCTTAGGGGGCAAAGGAGGGAGGAAAGAAGAAGGAGAGTGAAAGGATACTCATTAAG
>CAKQGY010000021.1 GCA_934234055.1 uncultured Alphaproteobacteria bacterium
GCCAGCATTTGCCGGCTCCCTTCAATGGCCAGTTGATTGACATAGTTCACGGTCGCATTGGCGCGTTGCTTGTTCATGGCATAGTTAAACCCGGCAATCGCTCCAATTGTCAGCACGCCCATGACAGCCAAGACCCCCAGCATTTCGATGAGAGAACGACCGGATTCGTTTTTCTCTGTCATCCTGTCCTGTTTCATTTAAGCACCTCTTTTTGTTGTCAAAAATATCCTATTTTGGGATAAATACTAAAATAGAATATCCTACGTGTCAAGAAAAAATTGAGGTTGACATGACAAAATCTGTTTTTACACTGCGTTATCGCCGATTTTTAGAGGCTTTGATTCGGGCTCGCAAACATCAGCATATAACCCAAACGGCCTTGGCTAAAGCCCTGCGTCGTCCGCAATCCTATGTCTCAAAATACGAGCACGGCGAGCGCCGTTTGGACCTGATAGAAACACTGGATATATTGGCAGTTTTACATGTTTGTCCGGCTGATTTTTTGGCGAATCTGTCGGATTTGGATCAGACTTAATTCGTCCGTCCCACAAATGTTGCCCAAGTCCGCGGCACGGCCAGCAACTGCCATTTGGAATCCAACGGAAAGTGCGTTTTAACAAACTGATTGGGTTTGGCAAAGAAATAAGCATTATCAATATGCTTTCCGATCGCCAGTACATTTGGCCGCGGCGTATGTTCTTGCCGCTTTTTTAAAAAACGCTTCATCGCCGCTTCGGTTTGAATATCCTGCGCGACATACAGGTCGTCGTTGGCAATCATCTTATAGGTATCCACCAACCGCCAAGTATCATTGATTTTCACCGCGTTCCAAGATGCCCGATACCGTTGTAAAGTATTGTTTTCGCCCAACCATTGCGACAAAGCAACTTCCGCCGCCTGGTAATAGGCGTTATTATACCGAAAGGCCTGAATATCATTGCCGACGAATCCGTCTATGATCACGGCCTGTAATCCGGCCAGGGCGCATAACTCTTGATAAAGTGAGGCAAAATCTTGCGAAGTTCCGATTCGAGTCTGAAAAGTATGATTATCCAAGGCTTTTGGCGCAGGCAAATTCTTGTTTGAAAACCGAATTAAAACCTTGCGTCGATATCCGTCACGTTGCACTTGATAAACCATCCACGCCGCCAACACGCGTGCTTTCTGGGTTTCTGTTGTCGCGTTTTTCGTCAGGTAAGATACTAACTGCCTGGGCGAATCGGCCACACTTAAGGGCGCATTTTTAGCCAACCGATCCCATTGAACATACGAATCGGCCCAACCAACTCCGGCCCCAAAAGCCACTAAAACAAGAATTATCCTTTTCCACATACTTTTAGCATAACAGTCCGAATAAAAAAAGTCAATCTTTTAACTTGATATTTATGTTAAAGTATGGTAAAAAGGAACATATTTTAACAAAAGGAGTAAAAATGCGTCGTAAATTGATTGCTGGAAACTGGAAAATGAATGGCTTGAAAGCTGAAGGCTTGGCTCTGGCTAAAGCGGTGTTTGCCAAAGCCCAAGGAGAATTGCCGTTTGATGTGCTGATTTGTCCGCCGATGAACCTGTTGGGATTGGTGGCAGAATTACCGCACACGATTAATGTCGGATCCCAAGATGTTGCCGTTGCACCCAAGGCCTGCGGTGCCTATACCGGCGATGTGTCGGCTGAAATGGTTCGTGATTTGGGGGCGACTCATACGATTGTCGGCCATTCCGAGCGTCGTGCAATGCACGGGGAAACGGATGCAATCGTTCGTGCCAAGGCCGAACGCGCGATTGCGGCGGGGCTGACGGCTGTAATTTGCGTGGGCGAAACTTTACAAGAGCGTGAAGCCGGCCGCGCGATTGATGTGGTTACGGCTCAAATTCGCGGATCTGTACCGACTGTCGTGACGGCTGAAAATTGCGTCATTGCTTATGAACCAGTGTGGGCAATCGGGACGGGTAAAGTCCCCACAACGGCCGATGTTGCCGAAATCCATGGGGCCGTCCGGGCAGAATTGGCCAAAGTTCTGGGCACTGATATTGCCGATAAAATGCGGATTTTATACGGTGGTTCAGTCAAACCCTCTAATGCGAAAGAATTACTGTCTGTATCTGATGTAGACGGTGCCTTAATCGGCGGTGCCAGCTTGAAAGCCGAAGATTTCTGGGCAATTGCCGAAACTCAATTTTAAGAAAGGAAAATAAAATGCAATCTGTTATTCTTGCTATTCACATTATGCTGGCTGTTGCCATCACAATTTTAGTTTTAATGCAACGATCCGAGGGGGGGGCTTTAGGCGGTCTTGGCGGTGGACAAGGGGCCAACGGTTTTTTGACGGGCCGTCAAGCCGGTAATTTGCTGACCAAGCTTACCAGTATCTTTTTTGCATGCTTTATTGTCACCAGCTTATCGCTTGTTTTAATGGCTAAAAATTCCTCAGCAGATCAGCCTGTCAATTTGGCTCCGGTGACCTCGCAAACCCAAGGCGAATAGTTTTAGGAGGAATATGTGCAAGATATTACCGTTCAAAATCTGATTTTTGGCAATAATCGACCGTTTGTGTTGATTGCGGGGCCCTGCCAAATGGAAAGCCTCTCACACGGCATGGAAATGGCAGAGGCGTTAAAGAATCTGACCGACCGCTTGGGAATTCCGTTTGTGTTCAAGGCATCTTTTGATAAAGCCAATCGCACCAGCGTGAACGGTATTCGTGGTATGGGTCTTGAAAAGGGGTTGCAGGCATTCGCGGATATTAAATCTAAATTCGGTTGTGCTACCATTACCGATATTCACGAACCATATCAGTGTGCTCCGGCGGCGCAGGTTGTGGACATCTTGCAGATTCCGGCTTTTCTCTGTCGCCAGACAGATTTATTGTTGGCAGCAGGTCGAACCGGCAAGGCTATTAATATCAAAAAGGGTCAATTTTTGGCTCCGTGGGATATGAAACAAGTAGCCGCCAAAATTGAAAGCACAGGTAATACGAACATTTTATTGACCGAGCGCGGAACCAGTTTCGGGTATAACACATTGGTTGTGGATATGCGCTCACTACCGATTATGAAGCAGACCGGTTACCCTGTTATTTTTGATGCGACGCATTCGGTGCAGCAACCGGGTGGCAATGGGGTGTCTAGCGGTGGCCAGCGTGAGTTTGCTCCTGTTTTGGCTGATGCAGCAATTACGGCGGGGATCGCGGGTATTTTTATTGAAACACATGAAAATCCCGATTCGGCGCCCAGCGATGGTCCCAACATGATTCCGTTACGGGATATGCCTGCGGTATTGGAAAAACTGATGGCACTGGACAAAATCGCCAAGCAACCCTAAATACTCCTGTGTAAGGAGGATTTTATGACAACAATTTTGGATATCCACGGTCGCGAGATTTTGGATTCACGCGGCGTTCCGACGGTTGAAGCTGATGTGATTTTGGCGGATGGTTCTTTGGGACGTGCATCAGTACCCAGCGGTGCGTCCACCGGTGTGCACGAGGCTCATGAACGTCGCGATGATGATCCGAAGCGATACGATGGCAAGGGTGTTTTAAAGGCTATAGATTCCATAAACACAGTGATTGGAGATAAATTGGTCGGCATGGAAGCCGATTCCCAGCGTGAAATAGATAAAACTTTAATAGACCTGGACGGCACACCAAATAAAGAAGAATTGGGCGCAAATGCGATTTTGGCTGTTTCTCTTGCGGCAGCCAAGGCTTCTGCCATATCGGCGGGCTTACCGCTTTACCAATATTTAGGTGGTGCGAATGCCCATGTGTTACCCGTTCCGATGATGAATATTTTAAACGGCGGCAGACATGCGGATAATCCCATTGATATTCAGGAATTTATGATTATGCCGGTTGGCGCTGAAACTTGTCATGATGCCATTCGTATGGGGGCTGAGGTATTTGCGGCATTAAAATCTCATTTAAAAAAAGCCGGTTTTAACATCAATGTCGGTGATGAAG